>CBFGXE010000038.1:0-28865 GCA_965652645.1 uncultured bacterium
GGTTGGTAGTCGCGAGTGGGATCGAACCACCGACCACTTCCATGTCAAGGAAGTGCTCTACCACTGAGCTACGCGACTACAGCTCGAAACCCCGAGGGGGCGGGAAGATACCCGCGACCATTCTACCCTGCAAGCGGCAGTGCCGCTAAGCTTGCCCGCCATGCGCCGGATCCTCCCCGCTGGCCTGCTTCTCGCCACCCTGCTCGTGGCCGCCAGCGAGTCCCGGCCTGACGCCTGGCCATCCGCGGCCGCGGAATTCCACTTCGCCCGCATGATGTACGTCGACTACCCCGGCGCGGGCCGGTTCGGCCGTGGCTGGTGGCAGCAGGACTGGCCGGAGGCCGAGGAGCACTTCGTCCCGAACCTCGGCCGCATGACGCGCGTGAATGCCGGCGATTCGGTGGTCATCCGCCTGACGGACGAGCGCCTGTTCGAGTTTCCCTGGCTGTATGCCACCCAGACCGGCTTCTGGGACCTCAGCAACGAGGAGGTCGACCAGCTGCGCGAATACCTGCTGCGCGGCGGTTTCCTGATGTGCGATGACTTCTGGAACGAGGACGAGATGTACGTGTTCCGGGAGACCATGGCGCGTGTCTTCCCGGAATTCGAGATGGTGAAGCTGCAGGACGGCGATGCCGTGCTGCACGTGGTGTTCGACATCGACGAGGCGGTGCAGGTGCCGGGCCTGCGGCACCTGCGCGGCGGCGGCGAGGTGCAGCCGCTGCCACCGCCGGAGTGGTACGGCATCTACGACGACCGCGGCCGGCTGATGGTGGGCATCAACTACAACCAGGACGTGGGTGATGGCTGGGAGCACGCCAACTGGGTGGAATATCCGCAGCCGATGACCGCGCAGTCCTATCGCTTCGGGATCAATTACGTCATCTACGCGATGACGCACTGAACCGGCGGGCGCCCTCGCCCGTGCCGGACGGGTTCAGGCCAGTTCCAGCAGCCGCGCCCGCAGGGCTTCCAGCGCGTCCCGGCAGGCAGCGGCCTCCTCGAATTCCAGTTCGCGCGCATGGCGCAGCATCTCGGCCTCGAGGCGCCGGATTTCCCGCCCGATCTGCTCGGGCGTGGCAGCCGGACCCACTCCCGGCCCCACGCCGGTGCGGGCCTTGCCCTTGCCGCCCTTCCCCGCACCCCGCGCTGACGGTGGTGGTTGCGGATCCTGCCGCGCGCCCTCCATCACATCCGTGATGGGCTTGACCACGCCACGCGGCGTGATGTTGTGCTCGGCATTGAAGGCCAGCTGCTTCTCGCGGCGGCGCGTGGTCTCGGCCAGCGCGCGCTGCATCGAGCCGGTCATGTTGTCGGCATAGAGGATGGCGCGGCCGTTGAGGTTGCGCGCCGCCCGGCCGATGGTCTGGATCAGCGACCCTTCGGAGCGCAGGAAACCCTCCTTGTCCGCGTCGAGGATGGCCACCAGCGACACCTCGGGCATGTCCAGGCCCTCGCGCAGCAGGTTGATGCCCACGATGGCGTCGAACTTGCCCAGCCGCAGGTCGCGGATGATCTCCATGCGCTCCACGGTTTCCACGTCGGCGTGCAGGTAACGCACGCGCACGCCGTGCTCCTCGAGGTATTCGGTGAGGTCCTCGGCCATGCGCTTGGTGAGCGTGGTCACCAGCGCGCGCTCCCCGCGTTCCTTGCAGGCATTGATCTCGGAGAGCACGTCGTCCACCTGCGTGCGCACCGCGCGGATCTCCACCACCGGGTCGACCAGGCCCGTCGGCCGCACCACCTGCTCCACCACCTGCCCGGATTTCGCCGCCTCGTACTTGCCCGGCGTGGCGGAGACGAAAATCATCTGCGGCGCGGCCGCTTCCCATTCCTCGAACTTCAGCGGCCGGTTGTCCAGCGCCGATGGCAGGCGGAAGCCGAACTCCACCAGCGTCTCCTTGCGCGAGCGATCGCCCTTGTACATGGCGCCCAGCTGCGGAATGGTCTGGTGGCTTTCATCCACCACCAGCAGCGCATCCGGCGGCAGGTAGTCATAGAGGCAGGGTGGCGGCTCGCCGGGCTGGCGGCCGGAAAGATAGCGCGAGTAGTTCTCGATGCCCTGGCAGTAGCCGATCTCCTGGATCATCTCCAGGTCGAAGGTGGTGCGCTGCTGCAGGCGCTGCGCCTCCACCAGCTTGTTGGCCTCGTAGAGCTCCTGCAGGCGGATGCGCAGGTCATCCCTGATCTGGTCCAGTGCCGTGACCAGCCGGTCGCGCGGCGTCACGTAGTGCGTGCCCGGGTAGACGGTGTAGCGCGGGATCCTGCCCCGCGACTCGCCGGTCAGCGGATCAAAACGGCTGAGCTGCTCGATCTCCTCGTCGAACAGCTCCACGCGGATGGCATCGCGCTCGGACTCGGCCGGGAAGATGTCGATCACGTCGCCGCGCACGCGGTAGCAGCCCTGCGTGAAGTCGATGTCGTTGCGCGTGTACTGCATCTCGGCCAGGCGGCGCAGCAGCGCGCGCTGGTCCATCCGGTCGCCGCGCTTCAGGTGCAGCACCATCTGCAGGTAGGCGGCCGGGTCGCCCAGGCCGTAGATCGACGACACGGTGGCCACGATGATGCTGTCGCGGCGTTCGAGCAGCGCCTTGGTGGCCGACAGGCGCATCTGCTCGATGTGCTCGTTCACCGAGGAGTCCTTCTCGATGTACGTGTCGGACGACGGCACGTAGGCCTCCGGCTGGTAGTAGTCGTAGTAGGAGACGAAATACTCCACCGCGTTGTGCGGGAAGAACTCCCTGAACTCCCCGTAGAGCTGCGCCGCCAGCGTCTTGTTGTGCGCGATCACCAGCGTGGGGCGCTGCACCTTCTGGATGACATTGGCGATGGTGAAGGTCTTGCCCGAACCGGTGACGCCCAGCAGCGTCTGGGACGCCAGGCCGCTCTCCAGCCCTTCCACCAGGCGCGCGATGGCCTCCGGCTGGTCGCCGGCCGGCTCGTACTGGGCCGCCAGTTGAAATCCCGCGTCGCTCATGGGGTGGACTCCGTACTATACCTGTCCGAGCAATCCCGTTTATCGCCTCCGAGCCGACGCAGACCGCCCGCATGAGCCGCATCCCCGTGTCGCGCCGCGTACAGCGCGTGAAGCCCTCCCCCACCCTGGCCATGACCGCGCGCGCCGCGCAGCTGCGCCGCGAGGGCAAGGACGTGATCAGCCTGTCGGTGGGCGAGCCGGACTGCGACACGCCGGAGCACATCCGCGCGGCGGGCATCGAGGCCATCCGGCGGGGCCACACCCGCTACACGAACGCCGATGGCGCGCCGGAACTCAAGGACGCCATCATCGCCAAGTTCCTGCGCGACAACGGCCTCACCTACCAGCGCAACCAGGTCCTGGTGTCCACCGGCGCCAAGCAGACGCTGTTCAACCTGTGCATGGCGGTGGTGGATCCGGGGGACGAAGTGGTCATCCCGGCCCCGTACTGGGTGAGCTACCCGGACATGGTGCAGCTGGCCGACGGTGTGCCTGTCACCCCGTATGCGGGCGCGGACGCGGGATTCAAGATCACCCCGCGGCAGCTGGAGCAGGCCATCACGCCGAAGACGCGACTGGTACTGCTGAACTCCCCCAGCAATCCCACCGGCGCGGCCTACACGCGCGCGGAGCTGGCGGCGCTGGGCGAGGTGCTTCTAAGGCACCCCCGGGTGCTCATCGGCACCGACGACATCTACGAGAAGATCTACTGGGCCGAAGAGCCCTTCGGCAGCCTGGCGCAGGTGGTGCCAGCGCTCTACCCACGCACGGTGACCATCAATGGCTGCTCCAAGGGTTATGCCATGACGGGCTGGCGCATCGGCTACTGCGGCGGGCCGGCCGAGGTGGTGGCCGCCATGGCCACCATCCAGGGGCAGTCCACCACCAATGCCGCGAGCATCAGCCAGCAGGCCGCCATCGCCGCGCTGAATGGACCGGAGGAGGAATTGCGCCGCATGAATGCCTCGTTCCGCGAGCGGCATGATTTCTTCGTGGCGGGCCTGAATGCACTGCCTGGCTTCCGCTGCCGCCCGGGGGAAGGCACGTTCTATGCATTCGTGGACGTGAGTGCCGCCATGCGCGAGCTGGGTTTCGAGGATGACGTGGGCTTCTGCGACTTCCTGCTCAATGAAGCGCTGGTGGCCGGCGTGCCCGGCTCGGGCTTCGGCGCACCCGGACACCTCAGGCTGTCGTTTGCCGTCAGCCGGGAAGACCTGGCGCGGGCGCTGGAACGCATCGGCAAGGCGCTCCGCGCCGCTGCCAGCCGCAGGTCCTGAGAACTGCACGAGGTCTGGTGCGCTTCCGGCTTGACGGGCGCGACGCGTTCTTGAAGAATCGCGCCCTCTTTGAGAGAGGGGCCGTCCGGCCTTGAGCGTTCCCCGGTAGCTCAGCGGTAGAGCATCGGACTGTTAATCCGTTGGTCGTTGGTTCGATTCCAACCCGGGGAGCCAATTAAAACAAATACTTGCGAAAGAGTTATAAGCCTGTTTCGAGGCATGGTGCGGCCCTGTTCGCGGCCCGGCATGTTCATCCAGTCGCCTTGAGCGTGAGATACGCCACCACCCCGTAGCGTCCCGCTTTCGCGATCCCCACCAGCAGCAAGAACACCGCCAATCGCTCGCGCATCATGCCGGCCACCAGCGTGAGCGGATCCCCGATCACCGGCGCCCAGCTCAGCAGCAGGGTCCACCTGCCATACCGCGCATACCAGCCCTGCGCCCTTTCGAGCATTCCCGGACTTGCAGGAAACCATCTGCGGTGGCGGAAGCGTTCGACGCCCCGGCCGATCCCCCAGTTGCACACCGAGCCCAGGATGTTGCCCACGCTGGCCACCACGACCAGCCACACGGGCGGATGCCCCGCCACCAGCAGTCCGGCGAGCACGGCCTCGGATTGCCCGGGAATCAATGTGGCGGAAACAAATGCGGAGAGGAGAAGGCCGCCGAACAGCGCAAGCGTCATCTGCGCAGGCGCCAGCTGGCCAGCAGCATCAGCGCCAGCAGCGGCAGCGTTGCCAGGTTCAGCACCTGCCAGCCCAGCCGCGAGACGGCCACGCCGGCCAGCAACGACACGCAGGACTGCACGCCGAACACGATGAATTCGTTGATTGCCTGCGCACGGTGCCGATCAACGCCGCCATATCCCCTGGCCAGCAGCGTGGTGCCCGACACGAACAGCAGGTTCCAGCCCAGGCCCAGCAGCACCAGTGCCAGCCAGTAGTGCACCACCTGCTGTCCGGCGATGCTCATGCCCACGCAGCCGGCCAGCAGCATGGCGCCAATCTGCATCATCGCGCGCTCGCCGAAACGCGCCACCAGCCGGCCGGTGAACAGCGAGGGCAGGAACATGGCCACCACATGGCTCTGGATCACCCAGGTGGTGGCCTCCACGCTGTGGTTGTGGTGCACGTGCATGCTGAGGGGCGCGGCCGTCATCACGAAGCTCATCACGCCGAAGGCCACCACGCCCGCCAGCACCGCCACGCGGAACATGGGCTCCGCAAGCAGCTCCGCGGCATTGCGCGCCCTGCCCCCGGCGGACACGGCCACCGGCACCGGCAGTTGCAACCGCGAGAGCACCCCGATGCCCAGCAGGTACAGCCCCGCGACGGCCACGAACGAACCCGCATAGTCAGCGGCCGCGATCCAGTGCCTGCCCAGCAGCGCCAGCGGCGGGCCCACGAGCGCGGCGGCAAGGCTGCCGAGCAGGATCCACGACACGGCCCGGCTCACCAGTGCCGGGGCCACCGACTCCGCGGCGGCAAAGCGGTATTGCTGGGTGAAGGCCGTGCTGGCGCCGAACATCGCCGCGCCGGCGCACAGCATGACGAAGTTGCCGCGCGCGATGGCCAGCGCCGTGAACAGCGCCGCACCTGCACCAATGGATGCGCCCAGGATGAAACCGGCCTTGCGGCCGATGTGCCGCATCAGCAGTGCGGCGGGCGCCGTGGTGAGCGCCACGGCCACCACCGCCACGGAGATGGGCACCGTGGCCAGGGACTCACGCGGCGCCAGCCCGGCGGCCACGATGCTGCCGAGCAGGATGAGCACGGTCAGGCCGGTGGCCGTCAGCGCCTGCGCACAGGCCAGCACCAGGACGCTGTTCAAGCGCGCGCCGGCAAGGCAGGCCCTGCGGACATGCGGATGCCGGTCAGGCCGCGTTCAGGGCTTCTGGAACAGCAGCACGAACTGGTCGGTCTTGCCCCGGTCGATCTCGTGGGCGGGCTTCGTGCGGTCATCGGCCGGATGGCGCAGCAGGTTGCTCTCCTGCACCAGCCTGAAGCCCACGCCCAGCATGTCCTGCTTGACCAGCTCCGCATCCACGCGATGCAGGCTGCCCGCGTTCGTCGCGCCCGGATTGGCCGCATGGTCGATCACCATGTAGAGCCCGCCGGGCTTCAGCGCATCGAACACCATCTTGTTGGTTGGCGTGAGGTCCGCGTTCGGCCGGTTGCGCATGTCGTGGTAGTTCAGCGAGGTCCACACCAGGTCCACCTTCTCCGGCAGCGGCGTGCCGGGATCGAAGGCGGCCACCTTGATGTTCGAATAGCCGGCTTCGGCCGCCAGGGCGCGCATCGGCGCCGACATGTCGCGCCCGCCCGGGGGCGCATTCGGTGCCGGCATCGGCACCCACGCATAGACCGTGCCCTGCGGGCCGACGACCTTGCTGAAGATGCGCGTGAAATAACCGCCACCCGGCAGGATCTCTGCCACCTTCGAGCCGGCATGGATGCCGGTGAGGGCGATCACTTCGGCCGGCTTGCGGTCGGCATCGCGCGCGCGGTCGGCGTCGGGCCGGCCCTTGTCGGCCACGGCGGCAGCCAGTTGCTGCGAAGCTGAAGGAGCTGCGGCCAGCGTGGGCATGGAAGCCAGCAGGCCGGTGCCCAGCAGGGTGAGCATCAGGCGGGCGCGATGATTCATGAGGCTCTCCAGGAGTCATTCCCAGTGAAGGGCCGAAGTATAGGACCGCCCGCGCCGGCGAGCGATTGCGGCCGCGCCAGCTTATTCGATCAGCGCATTTTCGGTGAGGATGACATCCAGCCGGATGTCATGTGGCAGCGCCTCGAAGGAGGCAAGCCGTGCAGCGGCATAACCGATGCCGATGGTGTGGTAGCTGGCGCCCTGTGCATCCAGCGCGGCCAGCGTGCGGTCGAAATAACCGCCTCCATATCCCAGGCGGTAGCAATGCCGGGGATCCCAGCCCACCACCGGGGCCAGCAGCACCTGCGGCGTGAACTCCTCCAGTGCCGCCGGCACAGGGATGTTCCAGAACCCCTTCTCCATCGCGCAGCCCGGATACCAGCGGCGGAAACGCAGCGGCGCGCCCTTCTCCACCACCACCGGCAACACCACGGTGAGCCCCTGGTCATGCAGCTTGCCGAGCCAGGGACGCAGGTCCGGCTCGCCCCGCAGCGGCCAGTAGCCGCTGACGACGGGCCGCGCTTCCAGCAGGTTCCTGTCGCGACAATACGCCTCGAGCCGTGTGGCAATGGCCGTCGAGGCCTCCTGCCGTTCGGACACCGGCACCCGCATCCGCGCCTCGATCTGGCGGGCGCGCTCCATCCGCCGCCAGTCCATGATCCTGGCGCGCGCTTCGCTTGTGTTTTCTGACATCAACAGACCCGCCGCTCAGCTGCGATAGCTGGCACGCTTCCTGCGGCGATGCTCGATCTCGGGCTTGTAGGGCGGTGAAGTGAGCACCACCGTTTCGGCCTGCGCCCGGGCCACCGGGAACTGCTCCTCGGGGACCGATGCCAGGATGGCATCGAAACGCTCCTTCATGCCATCGCGGAATTCCGGATGCGTGAAGATGAACAGGTCGTTGTGCTTCACCCCGTGGAGCACGCGCTCACCGGCCTCCACGGGATCCATCATGGCCACGCGGGCCGGGTCATCCGGATCGTGGTCGGTGCTCACGCCGCCCGGCGCATACACCGACGTGCCGATGTTCGTGCCCATCAGCTCGATGCGCAGTGCCTCCATCAGGCCGAAGGCGGCGAATTTGGTGGCGGTATACACACCGGCGTTCGAGCCGGGCAGGATGCCACCCATCGATGCCGTGGCGACGATGTGGGCGCCCTCCCCGTGCTTGAGCATGTGGGGAATGACGGTGGCGCAGCCGTTGTAGATGCCGGTGAAGTTCACCGCAACCGCGGAATCCCAGCCGCCGGCATCCACCTGGCTGGCCTGGCGCAAGGTCTTGATGCCCGCGTTGTTGACCAGCAGGTGCAGGTTGCCGAATTTCGCGTTGATCTCGGCGAGCGTTTTCGTCCAGCCGGCGCGATCGGTGACGTCATGGCGGATCGCGATGACGCGGCTTCGCTGTGCCGGTGAATACAGGCTCAGCGCCGGCTCCACCTGGTCTTCCTGGATGTAGCCCATCACCACGTTCATGCCGGCATTGGCCGCGGCACGACCGATGCCGAGCCCGATGCCCGTGTTGCCGCCGGTGATGTAGATGGTCCTGCCCT
Source organism: uncultured bacterium (assembly GCA_965652645.1). Classification (GTDB taxonomy): domain Bacteria; phylum Pseudomonadota; class Gammaproteobacteria; order Steroidobacterales; family Steroidobacteraceae; genus ZC4RG30. The sequence goes on from CBFGXE010000038.1 coordinate 8,448, forward strand.
TCAGGTCGGTGAGCCTGGGCTGCTGGCGCTGCCCGGCCGGCAGGCGCGTGCCAAGAATGGAATCCCTGCCCGGCTGGCCGCCGCCCCGGGGCGCCGCGGGCGGTGCACCAGCGGGTGCCGCGGCCTGCGCGGCGAGCGGCGCCAGGGCCGCAATGCCTGCCGCCAGCATGGAACCTTCCAGGAACTGGCGCCGGTCCTGGGAGTGGCGATCTTCTTTCTTGCGCGACATGTCTCAATCTCCGGAATTGCCCGACACCTGGCTGGAACAGGCAGATTGCACCAACCGCGGGGACCGGACAACAATCCCTGCTGGATGGCCGCCGCAGACGGCCTGCAGGGTACAGGGAGTTCAATCATGTCCGTTGGCCTGCGCAGGGTTGCGCGCCTCCTGGCGGCTGCCTTCATCTTCCTCCAGACCGGAATCGTGCCGGCAGCTTCGGTTGCCGAGCTGACCGCGATCGCCAGCCGCAGCACCTTCGAGGTGGTGCTGCCGAAGAACGAACCGGCGCATGTCAGCTACGAGAAGCCCCTGCCGCTGGAACTGCTGCCTTTCGCGGAACGCAATGACCGGTTCTGGTCCATCGGCACGGCCTTTGCCATCGCGCCGGACCTGTTCGTCTCCAATGCGCATGTGCTGACGGCGTCACTGGGCAGCCCGCTGGGGCAGCCGCACCTTCGGGATGCGGACGGAAAGACCTATCCGGTCGATCGGGTGGTCAGGTTTTCCTTGCATGAGGATTACATCGTCTTCCGGGCGAAGGGTGCGCCAGCCGCGACGGCGCTGCCGGCTGAAAGGCAGGTCGCGGTGGGTGCGCGTGTATTCGCGGTCGGCAACGCGCTCGGCGAAGGCGTGGTGGTCAGGGATGGCCTGCTCACCTCGATGACCCCGGAGGAGCAGGACGGCCGATGGAAATGGCTGCGCTTCTCCGCGGCCGCTTCCCCCGGCAACAGCGGCGGCCCGCTGCTCGACGAAGAAGGACACGTGGTCGGCGTGGTCACCGCCCGCTCCGCCGGCGAGAACCTCAACTACGCGCTGCCCATCTCGCTGGTGCTGGATGGCAGCGAGCGTGCCGCCACCATCGACGTGCGCAGTTCGTTCGGGTTGCCCGTGCTGCGGCAGCAGATGGTGGCCGAATTCAAGGACGAGTTCCGGCTGCCCGCCTCGTGGGCGGATTTCAGCCGCCAGCTGCAGGATGCCGGCGACCGCCAGTACCGGGCCAATGAGAAGAAGCTGCTGGAACTCCACGCTGGCGATCTTCCGCCTGCCGCCAGGAGCGGCAGGCTGCTGGCCGAGCTCGATCGCGGGAAGTACCTGGCGTTCATCGCGCAGCAGGCCGACGACAGCTGGGGCCTCACCGAGCCCACCGGCGTCGAAGACACGGTGCTTGATGGGGCCACCCTGCGCACGGGGCGGTTCGGCGGCGCCGTGACCTACCAGTTTTTCCAGGACAATGAAGTCTCGGATCCCGAGGTGCATCGGAACGGCAAGGCGTTCATGGACCGCCTCCTGAAGGGCATCGGGCTGCCGCGGATGGTGGGCACGCAGGCAGTGCGTGTCACATCGCTCGGCAAACCCGCGCGCGAGCAGTTGCACACCGATCGTTTCGGGCGCATCTGGCAGCAGCGCGAATGGGCGCTGGGCTTTGCCGACCTCGACCTGGTGACGCTCACCCTGCCCACGCCGGACGGCTACGTCGGCCTGTTGCAGCTCAGTTCCACTGCGGGACGGTTCACCACGGTGTCAGGCCTGCGGCTCATGGCCGACTACGTGCACGCGATCTACGATGGCAGCGTGGGCCAGTGGGAACATTTCCTGGCGCACAAGGAACTGGTGCCGTCCTTCCTGCGCGGCGTGCAGTTCGGGCAGGACAAGGCCACGGTCCTGTCACTGCCCGGCCTCGACGTGGACGTCGATGGCTCCCTGCTGGCACTGAGGCCCGGAAGCACTCTCTCGGTATTCACGGGCTACGACGCGCGCGACAAGCGGCTGGTTGCCCGCCCGGCCGGATTTTTCGTGCAGCTGGCGCCGGATGACGAGGATTCCTGGTTCGGCGTGCTGGCCCAGGTGCGCCCCGGAAATGACGCGGGCCAGGATTCCCAGCGGCGCTGGCGCCAGATGAGCGCGCGAACGGGTGATTTCGATGGTCGCCCGAAGGCCGAGCAGGATCGTTCCCGGTTCTGGGTCACCGGCGTCCTGGGTGATCCCGAGGGCAGCATCCAGTATGAGCTCATCGTCTCGCTGAAGGAAAAATCGCTCGTGCCCCGCCAGGTGGCCGAAAGGCTCGAGATGCTGAAGTCGGGGCTTCACTTCCGTTCGGAGGGCAGATAGTCATGCGCACGCGCCTCATCCTGCTGGGCTCGATCGTTTCCTGCGCGGCGTTTGCCGCCAGCCCCATCCCTCCCGGAGCCTCGTCCCTGGGATTCGGGGATTTCACCACGCTTGGACAATTCGACAGCCGCATGGCGTTTCTTTCTGCCGCCGCCTGGGAACTTCCCGGCATGCTCGACGCTCCGGGACCGGATCCGGCGGGGCGAACCCTGCAAGAGGACCTGGACGAATTCCTGCTCACGGAAGCCGCGCGAAAGGAGCTGGAAGGCCTGCGCGCGGCCGCCGCAGCCGCGGTGGATGGCCCGGAAGATGAGCTGCCAGTTGATGTATTGCAGCCGCTGGCACTGGCAATCGGCGCCGAATACTGTCGCTTGATGGCCCTGAGCCATTACTGGGATGGCCTGGCCACCTTGCCAGCCCTCCGCAGCGAACTTGATGGGCAGGTGGCGCGCCTGCCGCAGGAGCTGCGTTCCGCGGTGCTGGCCAGCCTGGACCAGGCCGATGAGCGCACCCGTGCGCAGCGGCCGTCGCGGTCAATGCTGGTTGATGAATGTGATCGCCGGGGAGCGCCCTCCATAGAGGAACATTTCCAGTTGCTGGAACAGCGCATGCTCAAGATCGATGAATACAACGCCGTCCGGCAGGAGCTGGCGGAATCGCTCACCAGACTCATCTCGGCGGGAAGTATTGCCCCGGAGAGCTTCGAACGCACAACAGCCTGCCCGCCGGCACCTGCCAACATGACCGGCGGGCCGAGACCCTCGGTGCGCCGCAGGGGGGCCCTCGGCGATTATTATCCTCCCCGCGCACGTGACCTCGGGATCAGCGGCTCGGTGCGCGTGCGACTGGAATACGATACCACCGGCTGCGTCACCAGGGCCGTTGTGCTGGAGACCTCCGCCTCCGCGGACCTGGACGGTGCAGCGGCCAGGTTTGTCCTGGACACGGAGGTCAATCCGGCAGTGGTGGACGGAAAGCCTGCTGCCGGCGGCCTGGTCCAGAAGGTCAATTTCAATCTGGCGGATTCACCCTGATCGCAAGGCGGGACGCACGGGCGGTGCGGGGCAGTCGCGGCATCCCCTTCCCGCTCACTGCCAGCCGTAGTTGAAACTCACGCTCACGCGCGTACCGGCACTGGCATTGGGAGCCACCTCATGGCGCAGCCAGCTCTCGAACAGCAGCAGCTGGCCGGGTGAAGCCGGCATCACCACCCAGGAACGGTTGCGTTCGGCGGCATCCACCTTGCGCGGGGGTGCGCCCATGAAGCGGTCCAGGCGCGGGTCCTCGAACTTCAGCCCCGGCGCGCCGCGGGGCACGCGCACGTAGTAGGTGCCGCTGATCACGGACAGCGGATGCAGGTGCAGGCTGTGCGTGACGCCGGGCGGCATCACGTTCACCCAGCAGTCGGTCATGGCCAGCGCCCTGCCCCCCAGGTCGAACTCCAGCTCGGCGACAAAACGGCGCACGTGTGTGTCGAGGGATTTCTGCAGCCGCGCGAACGTCGGTGACACCACATGCATGTGGCTTGCCGAGGCATAGGAAGTGAAGCCACCAGGATAGTTGCGCTTCGACCAGCGCCGGCCTGCCGTGTCGTCCTCGGCCAGCTGCAGGCACTCACGCAGCAGCCGCGCATTGAGCGCGGCTGCCCGCGTGGCGGGCAGCGCGGCGGCGTAAATCCGCGTCGGAAAGAAACTGCGGATCGCCACCGCTTCCCGGGCTACTGGTGCAGCTGGCCGCCCGCGTCCTGCCCGCCGGCCGTTCCGACGGACTGGCCGGTGGCGAATGCGCCCATGCCACCTGGCGGCTGCGGCGGAAGCTGCGAGGCGCCGGGTCCGCCACCACGCGGCGGACCACCGGGGCCGCCGAAGCGGGCGCCACCGGCACCACGCGCCCCCTGCTGTTCCTTCTGGATGTTGGCCAGCCGCACCACGTGTGCGCGGATGGCCTCGGCATCCTCCAGGCTCAGCGCCTGGCGGAACGAAAGCATGCCCTTCTCGGTGAGCGCGCCATCGATCACCACGGCCTTGAAGGCGGCCTCGCCATTGATGAAAGGCGAAGTGCGCAGGTCGGGGAAGCCGCCCATCTGCCGGCCGTCCTCGTGGCAGATGGTGCAGTTCTGCTTGTATTTCTCCTCGCCGCGCGCGAGCTGGGCCTCCGTGCCGAAGTTCGCGGGCGGATTGAGCGTCGCCGGCGGCGGAGCCGCGGGAGCAGGCGCCAACGTGGCATCGCCGCCCAGCTTGTACACCACCAGGCGGCCACCCATGTTGCGCGGGAAGCCACCCACGCCGGCCACGTACTGCACGCCATCGAGCGCGTAGGTGATGGTGCCGCCGAGGATGCTGGCACCCACGTTGGCGCTCCAGAGCTTCTCGCCCGTATCGGCGCGGAAGGCCTGCAGGTCATTGTTCCTGGCCTGGAAGACCAGGTTGCCGGAGGTGCTCAGCACGCCGTTGCCACTGGAGGCATCGGTGGACTTCCACACCGACTTGCGTTTCACCGGGTCCCAGGCCTGCAGGTAGGCACCGGGCTCGCCACCCAGGTCGGGACGAGCGTAGTCCGGCTGTTTCGAAGTGTTGATCGACAGCAGCTGGTTGCCCATCTTCGCCCCTGCCTCGGCCACCATGCCGTAGGTGGCATAACGGGTCGGGATGTAGATCAGGCCGTGGTCCGGGTTGAAGGCCTGCGGGGCCCATACATGTGTCTGGAACGGCACCACCCACCAGCCCTTGCCCGTGGCGCCCATGTTGGCGTTCGGGTTCAGGATGGGCTTCCAGTTGTCCTGCACGTCGAAGCCGGTGAGCCAGTTGGCGCCCGGCACGAACAGGTCGGCCGAGATCACCTTGCCGGTGGCGGCCTCGATCACGTACATGACGCCGTTCTTCGGCGCCTGCATCACCACGTGCTTCTTCTGCCCGTTGATGACCAGGTCCGCGACGGTCAGCGGCGAGGCGTTGTCGAAGTCGAAGTTGTCCATCGGCACGGTCTGGTAGTGCCAGGCGTATTTGCCGGTCTTCGCATGCAGGGCAACGATGGAAGCGGTGAACAGGTTGTCGCCGCCGCCCGGCGAACGCACCTCGGCCGGCCACGGCGCGCCGTTGCCGGTGCCGAAGATCACAAGATCAGTCTCAGGGTCGTAGACGATGCCGTCCCAGGGCGTGCCGCCGCCGCCGAACTTCCACCACTCCCCCTTCCAGGTCTTCGCGGCCCACTCCAGCTCCGGCTGCTCGAAGCCGTCGGCCGGATTGCCGGGAATCGCCCACCAGTGCCACAGTTTCTTGCCGGTCTCGGCATCCCAGGCGGAGAGGTATCCGCGCTGGTGGTATTCGGCGCCGGCCTGGCCGATGAACACCATGCCATTGCCGATGCGCGGCGCGCCGGTGATCGAAAGCGGCTTTTCCGGATCAGTGGTCTGCGCCTCCCACACCTTCTTGCCGCTATCCAGTTCCACGGCCACCAGGCGGCCGTCGAGCGTCGCCCAGATCACCTTGCCGTTGTAGTACGCGGCACCGCGGTTGGCGATGTTGCAGCACAGGCTGGTGGCCGCGATCTCGCGGCGCACCTGCGGGTCGTACTTCCACAGCTGCTGGCCGGTGCGCGCGTCGAAGGCGTAGGCCTTGCTCCAGGGCGTGGTGAAGACGAGCTTGCCGTCCACCACCAGCGGCGTGGTCTGGTAGCCGCCCTGCTCGCCCACGTCGGCATGCCAGGCCAGCCCCAGCTGGTCCACATTGCCGTCGTTGATCTGCTTGAGCGGGCTGTGGCGCTGTTCGTGGTGGGCGCCACCATGCGCAGCCCACTGGTCGGACATCGCTGCCGCGGGATCCGGACCGGCCGTGCCGCCCGCACTGCTGCTGCTGCCAACACCGGTGCCCACGCAGGCCACCACGCCCAGCACGAAAGCCGTGCCGGCTAGAACGGAAATCAGACGTCGCATGTATCCCCCGGAAAAATGCAGGCTCTGGTGGACGAGTTGCGGCGGAGGATAGCCGATTCCCGACCGGCGGGAAGGCTTCCCGGTCACGATCAGGGCCGCAGCTGGTTGATCTCGATGGCGGTGCGCCGCGCCTCGCCGGCCTTGATGCGGATGGCACCGAATGGGTCTCCGCTATGCGGAAGCGCCCCGCCATCGTTGGCGATGCGCGCCTCCACCTCGAGTTCCTGGCCGGCGCTGAAACCGTGGCCTCCCGTCATCGCGTCGGTGCTGAGCAGGTCCACTTCCTGCGGGAACTTCGCCTCCAGGCGCTTCACCGCCAGCGGCTGGCGCTGGCCCGGCACGCGTGCCACCACGAAAAGGGGCGCGTCCGCCACGGCCTTGTCGGCCACCGACGAAGCCAGGGTGATCCGCAGCGGAATGGACACGGCCTCGCCGGAGGCGGCGTCCTGCCCCGGCGCGCTGGCCGCCATGGCCGTCATCACGTCGATCTCCTGGATCTGTTCCTTGATGATCTGCGCCACCTCGGGCGGTGGGTTGACGAGCAGCATGCGCTCGAAGCGCTCCTTCGCCAGCGGCAGCTCATTGCGTTCGCGCGCGGCCAGCGCGCTGTAGAACAAGGCCTTCACTGGCGCGCCGGGCAATTCCAGCGCCTGCTCGAACAGCCGGCCGGCGCGCCCGGACAGATCGCTGCGTCCGGAAAGCACCAGCGCCTCGGCGAGGCCGACCAGGGCTTCATGGCTCTTGCCCCCGGCCACGGTGTCGGCACGCTGGTAGGCACGTGCGGCGAGTTCATAGTAGTTCTCGCGGCCCGGCGTCTCGGCCAGCACGGTGTAGGAGTTGCCCAACATCAGCCAGCCCTGCAGGTCCTCCGGTTCGCGCTCGAGCCGGCGCGCCAGGCGACCCACCATGGCTTCGGGCGAATCCAGCCCGGGCTCGGGTTCATGCCAGCGGAAATTGCTCCACACCGGATAGAGGCCTGCAGCGCCGGCCAGGAACAGCAGTCCGATGACGCCGGCACTGCGCCAGGCCTCCGGGGATCCCTCGCGCCGGCGCAGCAGCGGATACAGCACCGCGACCAGCGTGGCCAGCGTGAGCAGGCCGGCAATGAAGATGAAACCGCTCATTCCTGCCTGCCCTCTTGCTCCGGATCCGAATCATCGCTGGCCAGCAGCTCGCGGCGCTGGCCGAGGATGCGCCAGGCAATGAACGCGCCGCCCAGCAGGAAGATCACCGGCGCGATCCACAGCCAGGGAGAACGTGGCTTCAGCAAGATCATCTCGCCGTAGCGGTCGACCAGGTATTGCTTCACCTCCTCGTCGCTGCGGCCTTCGCTGACCAGGGTGCGCACCTGGCGGCGGATGTCCACGGCGAACATGGCCGGCGTGTCGGCCACGGTCTCGCCCTGGCACTTCAGGCAGCGCAGTTCGTGGATGAGCGCGTTGTAGCGCTCCTGCTGCACCGGATCCTCGAGGCGCTCGGGATCGATGGCAGAGGCGACGCCGGCCGCCAGCAGCAGCACGATGGGCAGCAGGCGCTTCATGAGCCGGCCTCGATCAGCGGCAGCATGGTCTCCCGCCACCTCCCGGGCGTGATGACGCCGACCACCTTGTCCACCACCAGCCCTTCCGGATTCACCAGGAAGGTCTCTGGCGCGCCATAGACGCCGAAATCGATGGCGGTGTCGCCCTGCTTGTCCACGCCCACGGCGGCAAAGGGATTGCCCAGCTGGGCCAGCCACTCGCGCGCCAGCTCGTCCTCGTCCTTGTAGTTGAGGCCCAGCAGCGTGACCTTGCCCTCGCGGGCGATGTCCAGCAGCACCGGATGTTCCACGGTGCACTCGCGGCACCAGGTGCCCCAGACGTTGATAAGCAGCCAGCGGCCCTTGAACGCGGCGCTGTCCACGTTCGCACCGGGCTTCAGCAGGTCCGGCAGCACGAACTGCGGTGCCGGCTTGCCGATCAGTGCCGAGGGCACCACGGTTTTCTCCGGCGCGCGGTCCAGCGCGATGGCGAACAGCACCACCAGCCCCGCGAACACCACCAGCGGAATGGCAAAGCGGTTCATGCCGGGTCTGCCTGCGGGGTGACCGGCACGGTCGCCGGCTCCGCCGCCAGGCTCTCGCGCCGCCGGCGGTAGCGTTTGTCGAGCGTGGCGATGAAGCCGCCCGCTGCCATCAGCGCCGCGCCCAGCCACAGCAGCTGCATCAGGGGCCGCACCTGCAGCCTGAGCGTCCATGCGCCGCCCCCGGCATCCTCCCCCAGCGTGGCAAGCAGGTCGCGGCGCAGGCTCACGCCCAGCGCCGACTCGGCCAGCGCCTGCCCGGTGACGAAATAGCCCCGCTTCTCCGGATGCAGCACCGACTCCTCGCGCCCGTCGCGCAGCACGGTGACGGTGCCCCGCGTGGCGACGTAGTTGGGACCGTCGATCTCCGTCACGCCCTCAAAGCGGAACACGTAGTCACCCAGCTCGGCCGATTCGCCCGCGCGCAGGGCAACATCCCGCTCGTACATGCTGCTTTCCATGGTCGTGATGCCCACCGTGATCACGCCCAGCCCCAGGTGGGCCAGCGCCATGCCGAACACGGCCGGCGGCAGCGACAGGCCGCGGCGCAGGCGATCCACGGGGTCGAAGAGCGCGGTGATCGCAACCCACAGCCCGAGCACCACGCCGATGGGGCCCAGCAGCGAGCGATCGCCATAGAGGCCCAGCATCATCGCCAGGCCCAGCACCACCGAAAGGGCCAGCGCGCCCCATAGCCGGTTGCGCGATTCGCCCAGCTGCCCCCGCTTCCAGCGCGCGAAGGTACCCAGCGGCACCAGCGCCAGCAGCGGCAGCATGGGCAGCAGGAACATCGGGTTGAAATACGGCGGCCCCACCGACAGCGTGCCCCGTCCCAGCGCGTCGGCGATCATCGGCGCCAGCGTTCCCCCGAACACCACCGCGGTGGCCACCACCAGCAGGATGTTGTTGAACAGCAGGAAGCTCTCGCGCGAGGTCAGGTCGAAACCGGCGGAGGAACGCAGCATCGGCGCCCGCCACACATACAGCGCCAGCGAGCCGCCGATGGTGAGCACCAGGAACGCCAGGATGAAGATGCCGCGCGCCGGATCGGCGGCGAAGCTGTGCACCGAGGTGAGCACGCCCGAGCGCACCAGGAAGGTGGCCAGCAGGCAGAACGAGAAGGCCATGATGGCCAGCAGCAGCGTCCAGCTCTTGAACAGGCCGCGCTTGTCGGTGACCGACAGCGAGTGGATCAGGGCCGTGCCCAGCAGCCAGGGCATCAGGATGGCGTTCTCCACCGGATCCCAGGCCCACCAGCCGCCCCACCCCAGCTCGTAATACGCCCACCAGCTGCCCATGGCGATGCCCAGCGTGAGGAACATCCACGCCACGGTGGTCCAGGGCCGCGTCCAGCGCGCCCACACCTGGTCGAGCTTGCCCTGGATCATCGCCGCGCAGGCGAAGGCAAAGGCCACCGAGAATCCCACGTAACCCACGTAGAGCATGGGCGGGTGGATGGTGAGGGCGAAGTCCTGCAGCACGGGATTCAGGTCCACGCCATCGGGCAGGCCCGGCTGCAGGCGCGTGAACGGATTGGAAGTGGCCAGCGAGAACAGCAGGAAGCCGCTGCTGATCAGGCCGAGCACGCCCAGCACGCGTGCCACGAAGTCCCGCGGCAGGCTGGTGGAGAAGGCCGCCACCGCCAGCGTCCAGATCGACAGCACGAACACCCAGAACAGCAGGCTGCCCTCGTGGTTGCCCCACACGGCGGCGATGCGGAAATACACCGGCAATGCCGAGTTGGAGTTGGCGGCCACCAGGCGCACCGTGAAGTCGTTGTGCAGGAAGGCCCACGTGAGGCAGATGAAGGCCACCGCCAGCAGCACGAACTGCCCGGCCACGGCCGGATACACCGCCTGCATCCAGCGTTGCTGCCCGCGCCAGGGCCCGACCAGGCCGAAGAAGGTCTGTGCCAGCGCCACCAGCAGCGCCAGGACCAGCGCGTACTGACCAATCTCTGGGATCATGTCATTGCTCCGCTACTGCGGTGGTGCCGGCTGGTCCAGCCGTGATTCGCCGCGGCGCAGGGACTCCTGCACGGCCGGGGGCATGTAGTTCTCGTCGTGCTTGGCGAGGACCTCGTCGGCGACGAACACACCTTCCTCGTTGAGGCGGCCATTGGCCACTACGCCGGAGTTCTCCTTGAAGAGGTCCGGCAGCACGCGGTCGTAGACCACCGGCACATCGGCCGCGTAGTCGGTGACGACAAAGCGCACCTCCAGCGAACCCGGCGTGCGCTGCAGGCTGCCGGGCTTCACCATGCCGCCGAGCTGGAAACGCTGGCCGGGCTGGCGGGCCCCGGCCGCAACTTCAGTCGGGGGCGTATAGCCGATGGCGAACTTGCCCGAGAACAGCGCCAGCCCTGCGGCGATGCCCACGCCGGCCACGATGCCGACCACCATGAAGAGGCGCCGTTTCTGCACCGGGGTCATGGGGAGTCCTCCTGCATGGCAAGGCGGCGACGGGCCTCAGCACGGGCCGCGCGCAGCTGGCGCCGCGCGATCCAGACGTTCAGCCACAGCGCGCCGATGGCGATTGCATAGGCGGGCCAGATGAAGATGCCGTAGCCCTTCATGTCGAGGAATTCGCTCATGCTGCCTCCCCGCGCGAGAGTTCCTCGCGTAGCCAGGCGCCGCCGCGTTCCCGGCGCAGCACCTCGGCCCGGGCGCGCATCAGCAACAGCGCGATGAAATAGAACGTGAAGGCCGCGATCATCACCAGCAGCGGCCACAGCATGGAACCGGGCATCGAGGGACCATCGGCGCGCATCAACGTGGGCGCCTGATGCAGCGAGTTCCACCACTCCACGGAGTAGTGCACGATGGGCACGTTGACCACGCCCACCAGGGCCAGCACGGCACTGGCACGGTCGGCCCGGTCGCGGTCCTCGATGGCGCCGCGCAGCGCGATGTAGCCGAGGAAGAAGAACAGCACGAACAGCTGCGACACCAGGCGCGGATCCCAGGTCCACCAGGTGCCCCAGGTGGGCTCGCCCCAGATCATGCCGGTGACCAGCGACACCACCGTGAAGCTGGCGCCGGCCGGCGCGCAGGCGGCAGCCACGGCATGTGCGACCTTGATGCGCCAGATGAGGCCGACAGCGGCGGCGATTGCCATCGACGGGTAAGTCATCAGCGCGAGGTCGGACGAGGGCACGTGCACGTAGATGATGCGGTAGACCTCGCTCTGGTAATAATCGACCGGCGCCGTGACCAGCCCGCCATAGAGGCCGACCAGCAACAGGATCGTCGCGATGCCCAGGAACCACGGCGCCCAACTGCCCGCGATGCGGTAGAAGTAAGGCGGCGATCCGAAACGATGGAACCATGTCCAGCTCATAGCCCTTGATTTTACTCCATGCTGATACGCACGGCCGCCGCGGCCGCCAGCGGCGCCAGCGTGAGGGCCAGCACACCCATTGCTCCCAGCAGGTACAGCGCGCCTGCCGCCTGCTCTCCGGCGATCGCCCAGGCAGTGGCCCGCGCGCCGAAGATCAGCACCGGCGCCACCAGCGGCAGCACCAGCAGCGAAAGCAGTGCACCACCCCGCCGCGTGCCCAGCGTGAGGCCGGCACCAATGGCGCCGATCAGGCTCAGGCTGAGGCTACCCAGAAACAGTGCCAGCACAATGCCCGGCAGGGCCGGCACGGGCGCCGCCAGGCTCAGGGCTGCCAGCGGACCCACCAGCACCATGGGCAGTCCGGTCAGCAGCCAGTGCGTGGCGGTCTTGGCCAGCAGCAATGCGGTGAACGACTGTCCAGACAGCGCGTACTGCTCCAAAGTTCCATCCCGCGCGTCCTCGCGGAAGAGCACGTCCAGCGCCAGCAGGGAGGCCAGCAGCAGTGACACCCACAGCGCGGCCGGCGCGACCATCCGCAGGCGCGAAGGTTCCGGGTCCATGGCCAGCGGGAACAGCATGGCCACCAGCACGAAGAATCCCAGTGGCTGCAGCCACTCGCCCGGGCGCCGCGCCGCCAGCAGCAGGTCACGCCGGAGCACGGCCAGTGCGGCGGCCAGCGCGGAGGCGCGGGCGTTCACTGCAATGCCTCCTGCGGTGCGCGCCAGAGGCGATTGTTGATGCCGGCCAGTTCGATGGCGCGATGGGTGGCCACGATGGCGCATCCGCCGGCGGCCAGGTGCGCGCCCAGCAGCTTCTCGAACACCGCCTGTCCTGCCGCATCGAGGTTGGTCGCCGGCTCATCCAGCAGCCACAGTTTCGCGCCCCACAGGGACAGCCGGGCCAGCGCGACGCGGCGCTTCTGGCCCGCGGACATGCTGCGCACCGGCAACGCGGGGTCGATGGCGCCAAGGCCCGCCTGCCCGAGTGCGGCATGCAATTGATCGTCGCCCCGCGGCAGGCGCAGTGCACAGGAGTAGCGCAGGTTCTCCAGCGCGGTGAGGTCTCCCTTCAGTGCGCTCTCGTGGCCCAGGTAGGCCAGTTCCCAGTGGAAGGCATCGCGATCCTTTTCCACGTCGGCGCCCTGCCAACGCACCACGCCCTGCTCCGGGTGCAGGAAACCCGCCAGGCAGCGCAGCAACGTGGTCTTGCCCGTGCCGTTGGGCCACAGCAGCTGCAGCAGTTGTCCGGCGGCCACCTGGAATTGCAGGCCGCGCAGCAAGTGCCGGTCGCCACGCCAGAGGTGCAGTTGAGATACTTCGAGCAAGTTGTCAGTTCTTCGCTGTGCCCAGGGCAAGGCTCGCAGGCTGTGCCGGCTGCCCGGACCGGCGTGGTGCGGACGGCGGGAATCGAACCCACACTTCCTTGCGGAAAGCAGATTTTAAGTCTGCTGCGTCTACCAGTTTCGCCACGTCCGCTTGCAGGCAATCTTCCGGTGCGGGGCCCCGGCCCGTTCCGCCTGCCGGAGCGGTGGCGATCATAACATCGCCATGGGGGGCACGCCGGCCGGCGCCGGTCATCAAGGATGCAGGTCATCCCGGCTGCAATGGCGGTGCTCCATCTGCAGCGTGGCGTGGTGGATGTGGAAGCGCCGCGCAAGGAGCTGCCCCAGGCGCTGCCTCTCCTCGTCGATGTCGGCTTCCGGGTCGATTACCACATGCGCTGTCAGCAGCACTTCCGCGGAACCCAGGGCCCAGACATGCAGGTCGTGCACGTCGCGCACGCCCGGGCTGTCCGCCAGGGCTTCGCGCACCTCGGCCAGGTCGAGTCCAGCCGGCGCGGCTTCCAGGAGGATGTGGCCGGCATCGCGCAGCAGCGCCCAGGTGCGCGGCAGGATCCACAGGCCGATCAGCACGGCGACCACCGCATCGATCCAGGTCCAGCCCGTGAAGTGGATCAGCAGTGCGCCGATGATGGCGGCGGCCGAGCCCAGCGCATCACTCCACACCTCAAGGTATGCACCACGCAGGTTGAGGTTGGCCTGGCTGCCGGCATGGAGCAGCCGCATCGAGACGAGATTGACGGCGAGACCCAGGGTGGCCACCAGCAGCATGCCTTGCGCGGCTACGGGCGCCGGGTTCCTGATCCTTCCGGCCGCCTCCCAGAGCACATAGCCTGCGACGATGATGAGCATGGCCCCGTTGACCATGGCGCCGAAGGATTCCAGCCGCGCGTAGCCGTAGCTGCGCCGCGGGTCCGGCGGCCGTCGCGCCAGGCGCAGTGCCGCCAGCGACACAGCCAGCGCGGCCACGTCGGTAGCCATATGCGCGGCATCCGACAGCAACGCCAGGCTGTGCGTGAGCAGGCCGCCGGCGACCTCCACCACCAGGAAGCTGGCGGTGAGCACCAGCGCCTGGATCAGGCGCTTCTCATGTACGCCGCTGCCTTCACCTGCGGCAGCGTGATGAGCGTGGTGATGCGCGCCGCTCAAGTGGGCACCGCCGCGGCCTGCGGCTCCCCCGCCCGCACGGCCCCGTGCAGCATGCGATACAGCGCGGGCAGCACCAGCAACGTCAGCAGCGTGGAGGACAGGATGCCGCCGATCACCACCGTTGCCAGCGGCCGTTGCACTTCCGACCCCGCCCCGACGTTCAGCGCCATGGGCAGGAAGCCCAGCGAGGCCACCAGCGCCGTCATCAGCACCGGGCGCAGGCGCCCCACCGCGCCTTCCCGGATGGCCTCTTCCAGCGGCAGCCCCTGCGCACGCAGGCGACGGATGAAGGTGATCATCACCAGCCCGTTGAGCACGGCCACGCCGGACAGCGCGATGAAACCCACGCCGGCAGAGATGGAGAGCGGAATGCCCCGCAGCGCCAGCGCCACCACGCCACCGGTGAGCGCCAGCGGCACGCCGGTGTAGACGATGAGCGCATCCCGCGCCGAACCGAAGGCCCAGAACAGCAGCGCGAAGATCAATGCCAGCGTCGCGGGCACCACCACACCCAGGCGCTTGCCGGCAGAGATCAGCTGCCCGAAAGTGCCGCCGTAGTCGATCCAGTAGCCTTCGGGAATCTCCACCCCGGCGGCAATCTCCCGTTGCAGTTCTGAAACGAAACCGCCGAGGTCGCGGCCGCGCACGTTGGCAGTCACCACGACGCGCCGCTTGCCGTTCTCCCGATTCACCTGGTTGGGGCCGGTGGTGTGTTCGATGCGCGCCACCTCACGCAACGGCACCGTGGTGGGCGCGCCCGACAGCCAGGACGCCGCGCGGCTGGATTCATCGGCATTGCGGCTGTCCATGCGCAGCGGCACCGGCAGGTCGGCCAGCGCCGCGGGATCCTGACGCAGATGCTCGGGCAGGCGCACCACGATGTCGAAGCGGCGATCCCCTTCGAAGAGCTGGCCGGCCACTTCGCCGCCTACCGCGGCGGCCACGGTGTGCTGCACGTCGCCCGGATTCAGTCCGTAGCGCGCCAGTCCCTGCCGGTCCGGGACGATGGACAGCAGCGGCAGGCCGGCAGACTGCTCCAGGCGCACGTCGGCCGCGCCTTCCACTCCCCTCGCCACGGTCTCGATGCGGCGACCCACCAGTGCCAGCGTATCCAGGTCATCGCCATACAGCTTGACGGCCACGTCGGCGCGCACACCGGAGATCAGCTCGTTCATGCGCATCTGGATGGGCTGCGTGAACTCGTAGTTGTTGCCCGGCACCCCGGCCACCGCGGCCTCGATCTCGGCGACGAGCTGCGCCTTGGGTTTGCGGGGATCAGGCCACTGCGCGCGCGGCCTGAGCATCACGAAGGTGTCGGCCACCGAGGGTGGCATGGGGTCGGTGGCCACTTCGGCCGTGCCCAGCTTGCCGAACACCCGCTCCACCTCCGGGAACTGCCTGATGCGCCGTTCCAGTGTCGATTGCATGCGCACCGCCTGCGCCAGGCTGGTGCCCGGAATGCGCATGGCGTGCAATGCGATGTCGCCCTCGTCGAGCCCCGGGATGAACTCGGTGCCCAGGCGCGTGGCCAGCCACCCGCAGCCTGCCACCAGCACCAGCGCCGTGCCAACCACCCGGCCGCGGCGGCCGAGCGCCCAGGACAGCGCCGGGGCATAGGCGCGCCGGGCCTGCTTCATCAGCCGCGTTTCCTTCTGCTGCACCTTGCCGCGCAGGAACAGCGCCACGGCCGCGGGCACGAAGGTCAGCGACAGCAGCATGGCCCCGCTCAGGGCCAGCACGACGGTGATGGCCATGGGATGGAACAGCTTTCCCTCCACCCCCGTGAGCGCAAAGATGGGCAGATAGACGGCGGTGATGATGCCGAGGCCGAACAGGCTCGGCCGGATCACCTCCACCGTGGCCGAGGCGGCCAGCGCGTGGCGCTCCGCATCATCGGGCACGCGCCCGAGCCGCTGCTGCGCTTCGGAGAAGCGGCGCAGGCAGTTCTCGATGATGATCACCGCCCCGTCCACGATGAGTCCGAAATCCAGTGCCCCCAGGCTCATCAGGTTCCCCGAGACGCCACCGCGCACCATGCCGGTCATCGTGAACAGCATCGACAGCGGGATCACCGCGGCCGTGATCAGCGCCGCGCGCAGGTTGCCGAGCAGCAGGAACAGCACCACGATCACCAGCAGCGCGCCCTCGATGAGGTTCTTTGCCACCGTGTTGATGGTGCGGTCCACCAGCACGGTGCGGTCATAGACGGTGTGCAGCGAGATGCCCGCCGGCAGGCTCTTCGCTGCCTCCGCCAGCCGCTGGCCGGCGGCCTGGGCCACCTCGCGGCTGTTGGCGCCGATCAGCATGAACACGGTGCCCAGCACCACCTCGGCGCCATCCTGGGTGGCCGCGCCACTGCGCAGTTCCGGTCCCTCGCCCACCGTGGCCACGTCACCCACGCGGATGGGCACGCCCTCGCGCCGGTCCAGCACGATGCCGCGGATGGCCTCCAGGTCCGCCAGCTGCCCGGGAGTGCGCACCAGGTACTGCTGGCCATTGCGCTCGATGTAGCCCGCGCCCAGGTTCTGGTTGTTGCTGGCGATGGCCTCCACCACGTCGTGCAGCGTGAAGCCCAGTGCCACCAGCCGCGCCGGGTCCGGCGTGACGTGGATCTGGCGCGCAAAACCGCCGATGGTGTTCACCTCGGTCACGCCGGGCGTGCCGCGCAACTGCGGACGCACCACCCAGTCCTGCAGCGTCCTGAGGTCCGTGCTGGTCCAGGGGGCACCATCGGGGCGAAGCGCCCCGGGCTCCGCCTCGACGGTGTACATCAGGATCTCGCCCATGCCGGTGGTGATGGGCCCGAGCTGCGGATCCAGTTCCGGCGGCAGCTGCGAGCGCACCTGCTGCAACCGCTCCGCCACCTGCTGGCGCGCGAAGTACAGGTCGGTGCCATCCTGGAACACCGCCGTCACCTGCGACAGGCCGTAACGGGAGATCGATCGCGTATGGTCCAGGCCTGGCAGTCCGGCCAGGGCGGTTTCCAGCGGGAAGGTGACGCGCTGCTCGGCCTCCAGCGGCGAGAAGCCCGGCGCCCCGGTATTCACCTGCACCTGCACATTGGTGATGTCCGGCGTGGCATCGATGGGCAGGTGGGTGAAGCTCCACGCGCCGGCGGCACCCATGGCCAGCGTCAGCACCAGCATCAGCCAGCGGTGCCTGATGGCGAAGCGGATGAAGTTCTCGAGCATCGGGATGGCTCCTTCAGTGCTCGTGCGAGGCGCCGGACTTCTCGATGTCGGCCTTCACCAGGTAACTCTGCTCCACCACCACCAGGTCGCCCGGGGCGAGGCCGGATAGCACCTGCACCTGCCGCGCATCGCGTTTGCCCAGTTCCACGGGACGCACTTCGTAGGTCTCGCCCACGCGGATGAACACCACGTCCCAGTCGCGGAAGGTCTGCAGTGCACCCAGGGGCACGGCCAGCTCCACCGGTTCACGGTCCACCGTGATGCGGGCCCGCACCGCCGAACCGGGTCGCCACATGGCATCGCGGTTCTGGATGGTGGCGCGTGCGATGGTGCTCTGGCTGGCCGTGGCGGTGCCGGGCAACACGCGCTCCAGGCGCGTGGAAAGGCTGGCGCCGTCGGCCAGGCGCGTCACCTCCACCGGCACGCCAGCGCGGATGTGCTGCGCGTCGGCACCGAAGATGTGCAGGTCCACCCACAGCGAAGAGAGGTCGGCGATCTCATACAGCGGCGTGGACTCGCTGGCCAGCGCGCCGACGCTGGCATTGCGCGCCAGCACGGTGCCGGAGATGGGCGCGGTGATGTCATAGGCAGAGAGACTGAGGTTGCTCTCCACCGAGGCCAGCACCTGCCCGGCGCGTACGGCATCTCCCACCTCGGCATGCAGGGCCAGCACGGGTCCCGGGAAGCGCGCGGTGACGCTGGCCACCCTCCCTTCGATGGGCGTGAGCAGCCCCTGCACCTCGTGCTCATCGGCAATCACGCCGGGACCGGCCGGGGCAACCTCGATTCCCGACTCCTCCGCCATGGCGGCATGGATGCTCGTGCGGCCTTCGTGGCTTTCGTAGGCCCAGCGCAGCGCGTCCGCCCCGATGCGCGCCAGCACCTCCACGTCGAAGGAATGTGGCTCGCCCACGATGGTGTCGGCACGCAGGCTGCCATCCTCGCGCGGCAGCAGCTGGTGGATTTCCTGCACGCCACCCAGGCGGGTCAGGCGCACCTCCACCGTGCCAGCCGTCGGCGGCAGCGGCGCCGCACTGCGGCTCAGCCAGGCCTGGAACCTCGGTGGCATGCCCTCCTCCGCGATCGCCAGTTCCACCGCCACCCCCTCCTGCTCCAGCAGGCGGCCACCATGCGGCCCGCGCGGGGTCTCCTCGTTTTCATCCTCCGCGTGTGCATGATCGGCATCGGCGTGATCGTGGCCTTCGCGACCGCAGGCAGCCAGCAGCATCGCGGCCAGCATGATTGCAACAGGGAATGGATTTTTCATGGCAGGTTTCCTTGCATCGAAGGCCGGGCCAGGGAGGGCTGGCCGGTCAGGCGCTGGATCTCGATCAGGGCGAGTTGCGCATCGGCGGCGACGTCCAGCTGCTGGCGTTCGGTGGCCGTGATCGCGGTTTGCACCTGGGTCCATTCCAGGTGGCTGATGGCACCGGCGCGATACGCCCTTTCGGCCGCGGCCTCGGCGCGCAGCAGCACCGGCAACACCTCGCTGCCGAGGCGGCGCACTTCCTGCTGTGCCAGGCGATAGCGCCCCAGCGCTTCCAGCAACGTGGAATAAAGCGCCATGCCTTCGGCCTCGCGCTCCAGCGCCAGTCGCGCCAGCTCCTCGCCGGCAGCGCGCACCTGCGGTTCGGCGCGTGATCGCGCGCCCAGCGGCAGCGACAGGCCTGCCACCAGCGCAACGTCGTTGCCCGCTTCCAGGCGCCGGATACCCACCTGCCACTCCAGGTCCGGCGCCGAATCGGCACGCGCCAGCCGCAGCCGCGCCTCGCGCAGGCGCTGCTCATCCGCGAAACGCAGCAGCGCCGGGTTGCCCTCCAGCAGGGCCGCCAGTTCGTTTTCGCCGACCGGCTCGGGCAGTCGCAGGGGATCTGCCGGCTCGATGTCGAAAGCCGGGTCGCGCTCGCCCCACAGGGCAGCCAGCTGCTGTCGAGCCAGCCGCCACAGCAGGTCCAGCCGGTCCAGCGCGATTTCGCTGCGCGCCTGCTCGGCTTCGGCGGACAGCGCGATGGCTTCCGGCGAGGCCCCCGCCACGAAACGCGCGCGGGCGGCTTCCACCATTCGCCGCCGCTGTGCCAGTTCGCGACGCGCGATGTCCCGCTGCAGGCCGGTCACGTTCAATGCCAGGTAGCGTCGTGCCACCTCGGCCAGCAGGTCCAGCCGGCCCGCCTCTCGTTCCATGGCCAGCGCATCGATGCGCGACTGCGCCACCACACGCCGTGCATCCAGCTTGCCGCCCCGCTCCAGCACGGACGACAGCGTCACCGTCAATTCGGCGGCATCGAGGCTGCGCAGCGCGCCGCTGCCGGCAACATTTTCAAGCTGCATGCCCAGCACCAGCGGCTGCGAGTGGCCGGCACGATCGCGTTCGGCAGCAAGGAGGCGCTGCTGTGATTCAAGCAGGCGCAACCGGGGATGGGAGGACGCGACGCGTTCGAACGCGTCGTCGAGGGTCAGTCGTTCGGCCGCTGCCGTGGCGCATGCCATGGACAGCGTCGCGACCAGCGCGGCCAGTGCCGCGGGACGCATCTGCATGGGAAATTCTCCGTGTCGGCGGAAATGACGTCGTGCCGGCCTCGCTGGCGGGAAACGTCAGGCCGCGATCGGAGGCCGGAAGGGCGTGCTGGGCGTGAAGGCCGGGATGCGGCCGGCGGGTTCCGCCGCCATCAGGACAAGGAGCGGCGCGAATGCCAGTTGGGCGGAACAGCTTCCCGCCATCCAGGCACCATGGAAACAGGGGCTGTGGTGCAGCAGCACGTGCATTGAACCCTCGGCGTCCGCGTGCTTGCCCAGCCCCGCCGGCACCTCCTCGTCATGGGAGAGGTGATGGGCCGCGTGGCCGTGGCCGTCCTGCGCGGGTTGCCCCGCGACGGCGTGCGTTTCACTGATGGCCGCCACCAGCGACTGGGCGACGATGCCCAGCAACACGGCCAGCATCAGGGCCATGCGTGGCAGGCGGCGTCGGGTGGAACTGGCGGCCATGAGGCGATGTTACGCCCGACCTGCGTGCCGGGTCACTGCAGCATGGAGGCTAGGGTCGGAATCGAACCGGCGTACACGGCTTTGCAGGCCGCTGCAT
>CBFGXE010000039.1:0-28409 GCA_965652645.1 uncultured bacterium
GGCCGTCGTGCCATCGCTGCCGGCCGCCTGGATCATCGGCCCGGCATCGCGCAGCTTCACGATGTAGCGCAACGATTCTTCTTCCGCCGCATCCGGCGGGGCAAGCCCCGGCGGCGTGTATTCGGCAGCGGGCGCCGCCAGGCCACCCAGCAGCAGGAGCAGGACAGCAGAAGCGTATGCCGGTCGCATCTTCATCCCTTTCATCCAGGAAACCTGCGGCCGGTATAGGGACCATGGTGTTTGGCGGATGTTTGGTCCCGGCCCGGCCGGCGATTGTCTGCCGATCCGGTGGCAACAGGTTGTAAACAACTGCAAGGGTTGTCGCAGCGCGCTTACAACTCATCGACCCCATGCGCCGCGCGCAACAACATCGCCGGCGATCCCGGCGCCGTGCGCCGATCAACCGGAACCTCACGCGAGAGCCTGATGTGGTACAGGAAGTTCGCCCGCCTTGTCCTGCTGCTGCCGGTGGTCGCCCACGCGGCCGCCGACGCGCTGGCCGGGGCGCGTTTCACCGTGGGTGACATCCAGGTCATCGGCCTGCAGCGCATCTCCGAAGGCACGGTCTTCAACTACCTGCCGGTCAACATCGGCGACGAACTGGATGCCTACCGCGTGCGCGAGGCGCTGCGCGCCCTGCATGGCACGGGGTTCTTCCACACTGTGGAACTCCGGCGCGACGGCGCCACGCTGGTGGTTGTGGTGCGCGAGCGGCCCTCCATCCAGGAGATCGCCATCGAGGGCAACAAGGACATCAAGACCGAGGACCTGGAGACCTCGCTCAGGAGCATCGGGCTGGCGGCCGGCAAGGTCTTCGACCGTTCGATGCTGGAGGGCGTGCGCACCGAACTGATCGACCAGTACTTCAGCCAGGGCAAGTACGCCGTGCAGGTGGAAACGCAGGTGCAGGAGCTGCCCGGCAACCTCGTGCAGGTCGGCATCCAGATCAAGGAGGGCGAACGCGCCCGCATCCGCCAGATCAGCATCCTCGGCAACGACCGCTACAGCGACGAGGACCTGCTGGAGATCTTTGCGCTGAAGACACCGCGCTGGGATTCCTGGTACCGCAAGAACGACCGCTATTCGCGCGAATCGCTGCAGGGAGACCTCGAACGCCTGCGTTCCTGGTACCTGGACCGCGGATTCGCGAATTTCCAGATCGAGTCCGCGCAGGTGAGCATCGCCCCGGAGATGGACGACATGTTCGTCACCATCAGCATCGACGAGGGTGACATCTACCGCATCGCCGACGTGCGGGTCGCCGGCAACACCATCGTCCCGGTGGAGGAAGTCAGGCGGCTGCTGCTGGTCCGCAAGGGCCAGATCTTCTCCCAGGAACGGATCTCCGCCACCCAGCAGCTCATCGAGAACCGCCTCGGCCTCGACGGTTATGCCTTCGCCGAAGTGGACCCGGTGCCGCGCTTCGACGAGGAGAAGAAGGAGGTCACGATGACCTTCCTCGTCAACCCCGGCCAGCGCGTCTACGTGCGGCGCATCGACTTCATCGGCACGTCGCGCACGCTGGACGTGGTGTTCCGCCGCGAGATGCGCCAGCTGGAGGGTTCCTGGGTTTCCAACGCCGCACTCGAGAGGTCGAAGCAGCGCATTGCCCGCCTGCCCTTCATCGAGGAGGTGGAGTTCGAGACCAGGCGCGTGGAAGGCACCGACGACCTGGTCGACGTGGAGTTCAAGGTGAAGGAAGGGCCCAGTGCGTCGATCTCCGGCGGCCTGGGATATTCGGAGTCCTCATCGCTGAGCCTGCAGGGCAGCCTCGCCGACGCCAACTTCCTGGGCTCGGGCAGGCGCGTGTCCCTGGACGTGAGCGCGGGCAACTACGCGCAGGTATACGCGGTCTCGCACTTCAACCCCTATGCCACCATCAACGGGGTGGCGCGCAACGCCAGCGCCTCCTATTCGCGCCGCACGCAGCTGACTTCCACCTATTCGGATTTCTCGACCCGGACCTGGGTGGCCGGCCTGGAGTATGGCTGGCCGCTGTCGGAGACCCAGATGTTCTGGCTGGGCGCCTCGCTGCAGCGCGCGGAGTATGTCACTACCGAGAACAGCTCCTACCAGGTGTGGAACTGGACCCGCAACAACGGCGGCTACCGCTACCTGCGCGAGAGCGGCGGCCTGCTCCTGCGCGGCAACATCTCCACCATCCTCGAGCACACCGCCTCCTGGCGCCGCGACAGCCGCAACCGCACGCTGTTTCCCACCTCCGGGTCGACGCAGTCCTTCTCGCTCACCGCGACCATGCCGGGCAGCGGGCTGGAGTTCCTCACCGCCAGCTTCGCCATGGAGCAGTACTTCCGCCTGCCGCTGCCCCTGCTGCGGGAGATTCCGCTGCGCGCCACCACCACGGCCGGCTACGGCCGGCCCTTCGGCAACACCAGCGCGCTGCCGCCGAGCCGGCACTGGTTCGTCGGCGGACCGGATTCCGTGCGCGGCTTCCGCGAGAGCACGCTGGGGCCGCGCGACTCGCTGGGCAATCCATTCGGTGGCGACGCCGCCCTGTACGGCAGCGCCGAGGCCATCATTCCCCTGCCCCGCAAGTGGCAGACCAGCGCGCGGGTGAGCCTGTTCTTCGACTACGGCCAGGCCTTCTACCTCGGCGGCACGCAGTTCTGGGACAAGAATGGCAAGCTCTCGGACACCAGCTTCGACCTCAGGCGCATGCGCAGCTCCGCCGGCGTGTCGCTGCAATGGCTCGCGCCCATGGGCCTGTTCCGCTTCAGCTATGCGGTGCCGCTCACCTGGCAGCGCGATACCTCCCGCCTGTTCGGCGACCAGCGGGAGCGGTTCCAGTTTTCCATCGGCAGCGCCTTCTGACCACCACCCAACGGGATACCCATGGCACATCTTCCACGACGCCTTCTTTGCGGCATCGCGCCGCTGCTCGCCTGCCTCGGCCTGGCAGGATGCATCGACAATGCCGACGGCTCCTCCGACGCGCGGGTGCGGGTGCTGAACCTCAGCACCGGCTATCCGTCCATCGACCTGTACAGCAACGACGGCGACAGCGCCGAGGACACGGCGCAGTTCGAGGCGGTGGCCCTCGGCACGATCAGCGACTACAGGACCCTGCGGGCGGACACCTACACGCTCAAGTTCCGCCGCGCGGGCAAGACGGCCAACCTCTTTACCCGCCTGCTGTCGCTGGCGGAGGACATGCACATCACCTTCGTTGCCGTCGGCGACACCAACCAGTTCGCCGTGCTGGCCGTCAACGAGGACGCGGGCGACCCGGATGAGGGATATGCCCAGGTGCAGGTCGGCAACACCACCGCCAGCGGCAGCCTCGACGTCTATTTCACCGACGCGGACGAACTGCTCGAGGATGTGTCGCCGGACATGAGCGGCATCACCGCCGGCATGAACAGCCCGACGGCCGTGAAGGCCGGCACCTACCGGATGCGCGTGACCGGGGCCGGCAGCAAGACCGACGTCCGCCTCAACGTGCCGCAGATCACCCTGCAGGAGGGCAGCGTGGTGTCGGTGGTGCTGACCGCCACCGAAGGCAACGTGCTGCTGAACGCGGCGGTGCTGCCGCGCGCGGGCCAGCCGGTGTTCTACGCCAACACGGAGAGCGCCCGGCTGCGCGTGCTCAATGTCAGCGTCGGCTACGAGTCGCTGGACCTCTACACCAATGACGGCACCACGCCGGCGGACGTGCAGCGCCTCACCGGCATTGCGAATGGCACCGCCAGCGCCTACACGCCGATGACAGCCGCCTCCTACACCCTGAACTTCCGCAAGACCGGCGCCTCGGGCACCCTGCTGTCGCAACAGGCGACCTTCGTCGAGGATACCCACGCCACCTACGTGGCCTGGGGCAACACCAACCGCTTTGCACTGCAGCCCATCAGTGACGACGAGGAGGCGGCCAAGGACGGATACACCCGGCTCAGGGTGCTCAACACCACCTCGTCGAACACTCTGGACATCTACCTCACCGGCGCCGGCGACGAGCTGGACGATGTGGCGCCGGTGGTTCGGGAAGTGGCTCCCGGCAACTTCCCCAACGGCATCCTGGTTCCCAGCGGCAGCTACCGCCTCCGGGTCACCGGCACGGGCGACAAGAAGGATCTCCGGCTGGATGTCCCTGCGGTGGAACTGGAAAGCACCGCGGTGGTGACGCTGGTGGTCACCGACACGCCGGGCGGCATCCTCACGGGTGCGGTGGTGATGCCGCAGCGCGCGGAGCCGGTCGCCTACGGCAGCGGCGTGGTGCGCGTGCGCGGGGCCGCCGGCCTCTCCATGGGTGCGGCCGTCACGCTGGAGGTGGGCGGCACCGAGATCATCCGTCGCCAGGCGGCGCGCAGCCACATCGCGCCCTCCTACGTGATCCTGCCCGCCGCGCAGACCACGGCCACCGTCTACGTGGATGACGTCGCCGTCGCCTCCGGCCCGGTGAGCCTGCTGCCGGGCCGTGACTACACGCTGCTGGCCTGGGACGACGGCGGCGCCGTGCAGATGACGCTGGTGCCCGATGACAACCACGTGGCAAGCGGCGGGCGTCCCAGGCTGCGCCTGCTCAATGGCATGTCGGGGCTGGCCGCGCCGCTCAGCCTGTCGGTGGATTACCTGCCCGTGGCCGAATACATCGACGTGGGATCGCCTTCGGAGTATGCGGAGATCAATGCCGGCACGGGATACCGGCTTGATGTCACCAATGCCCAGACGCTGGAGGCACTGCTCACGCGTGAGTCCGTGTCGCTGCAGTCCGGCGGCATCTACACCTTCCTGCTGGCCGGAGGCGGCCCTGCACCGGTGGCTGGCACCCTGCGGCGGGATCGTTGAGCCGCGGCGGTCCCGGAAGGCAGCCCCGCCTTCCGGGCCGTCCTCACTCGCGGGCGACGGCGCCGCTCAGCAGGTATCCGCGGCCATAGACGGTGCGGATGATGCGCGGATCGCGCGCGCTGTCGCCCAGCAGCTGGCGCAGCCGCCCGACCAGCACGTCGATGCTGCGGTCATGGGGCTCCAGCTCGCGGCCGTTCATCAGCTTCGCCAGCGTGCTGCGCGAGAGCACGCGGTTGGGCCAGCTCACGAAGGCATTGAGGAGCTGGAACTCGCCGTTGGACAGGCGCTCCACGCGACCGTCCCCGGCCACCAGCACCCGGTCCAGGGTGTTGAGCACCCAGCCGTGGAAATGGATGCGCGAGGGTGCCGCCGAGGGCTGGCGGCTGCCGCGCGAGGGCGCCAGCCGCAGCAGGCGGCGGATGCGCGCCAGCAGTTCCCGCGGACTGAAGGGCTTGCAAACATAGTCGTCGGCACCGAGCTCCAGCCCGATCACGCGGTCCACTTCATCGCCGCGCGCGCTGAGCATCAGCACCGGCAGGTCGGTCTCGCGCTTCAGCCAGCGGCAGATCTCGAAACCGTCTTCCACCGGCAGCATCACGTCGAGGATCACCAGGTCGAGGTTGGCGCTGCCGCGCGAGAGGAAGCGCCGCAATGACGCGCCATCCTCGAATGCACCGACCCGCAGGCCATTGCGCGTCAGGTAGGTGGACAGCAGCTGGCGCACCTCGCGATCGTCGTCCACGATGCAAACGTGTCCGCCAGCCGGACGTTCTGAAATCGCGGCGCTGGTCATAGGGGGCCGATTCTGCCCCGGGATGCGAAAAATCCGCCTCTCCCGGCACAGCGAGCTTGTAAGCAACTTGTTACAAGCCGTGGCAGGGGGGCGCGCTGGCGCGGGCGGATCACGTCACTCGGCGGCCGGCGCGGGCTCACCCTGCGGAGGCGCCTGCAGCACCTCATAGCGCCGCTGGCGTTCGCGCCAGACGTAATACACGCCGTCCGCATGGAAGTAGGGCACGCCGGCCACCCAGCGCACGGTGTAGCCCTCGGGGAGGTCTTTCACCAGCATGCCGGCCGGGGGACGCGAGGCCACGACGTCATCGCCGCGCTGCTCATACCACTTGCCCTCGCTCACCAGGTAGCGCGTGCCGCGATGGTCCACCGGCGTGGCGGACTTGAGCAGGGACTTCACGTCCTGCCTGCCGGCGATGCCCGGCGTGCTGGTCACCGGGGCGCTTTTCTGGCCGGAAACCGTGATGGGGCTGGAAGCCTTGATCTGCCCGGTGGAATTGATCGGGAGGGGCTGGCGCAGGTCGCGCGCGGGTCCTTCGGCGGCAGCGAGCGCGCCGCAGCCCGCCAGCATTGCCAGCGTGGCCGCGCAGTGCACAGTGAAGCGGCGGTTCATCGTACGCCTTGCCATTGCATTTTCACTCTACGCGAATACCCGCCACCATGGAAAAGGAACCCGGCCCGCGCTCCAGGCGGATGCTGCCACCGAGCTGTCGCACCAGCTGCCGCACGATGGCCAGGCCCAGTCCGCATCCACCCCGCCCGCGCGCCGGATCCAGCTTGGAAAACGGCTCCAGCGCGAGGTCGATGTTCTCGCTGGGAATTCCAGCACCCCGGTCCGTCACGGTCAATTCGACGAGGCCGCTATCGGCCACGGCCAGGCGCACGGTGACGGGCTCCGCACCGTGCTGCACCGCATTTTCGATCAGGTTTTCCAGCAACCGGCGCACTGCGAAACGGGGCACGGGCATGCCCGGCGCAGCGCCCTCCAGCTGCACGTCCCTGCCCACCTCGCGATAGGCATTGACGGTGGCCTCCACCAGTTCACCCAGCGGCTGCCGCGGTTCATCCGGCTGCACGCCGCGCACGAAGTCGGTGAACTGGCGCACGATGTGGTCGATGGAGGCAATGTCCTCGGCCACGCCGGGGTGCTCGCCCAGCTCGGTGAGCGTGGCCAGGCGCAGGCGCAGCCGGGTCAGCGGCGCGCGCAGGTCATGCGGCAGGCCGCCCAGCAGCACGCGCCGCTCGTTCTCGATCTGGCGCAGGCGCACCAGCATGTCGTTGAAGCTCAGGGCCAGTTCGCGCATTTCGGCCGGCCCGTCCACCTTCAACGGTTCCGGCCAGCTGTCGCCGATGCGCTGGGTGGCGGCGGCGAGCTTGCGCAGCGGCCGGCTGATGGTGGCCGCATAGACCACGGCGAGCGCGAACAGCACCACGAGCACCGCGGCCACGGCCGCCCAGGGCACCTGGCGCGTGGCGGGCGGCAGGCCGCCGGCCAGCACCACGATCCACCAGGTCTCCCCGTCGATCTCCTGGCTCACCCAGTAGCCAGGGGCGGCATCCAGCGGGGAGTAATGCACCAGCGCCGGCGGCCGGGTGTAACGCCCGATGGCCTCGGACACTTCCGCCGGCCTGGCCTCCAGGCCGCCGAACAGGTCGCTGAAAAAATGGCGCCGGCTGTCGGACGCGGCTGAGCTGCCCGGCGGGAAGGCCTCGTCGGCCGGGAAGGCATACATGGTGCCGCTGGAACGCAGGCCCCGGGAGACATTGCGGCGGTAGGCCTCGGGGACGGATTCCAGCACCAGGCGGATGGAATGCACCTGCCCGGCGATGCTGCGCGCCTGCGAGTCGGCGAAGTCGGCCCGGTCCTCCTGGCGCTGCATGGCAAAGCCGGCGGCGAGCACCGCAAGGCTGCCGAGGACTGCAATGATCAGCAGCAGCAACGTTCTCTGGGCAAGGCTGGAGTTGAGGCGGAAGGCCATGCATGTCCCGTTCAGGCGTCGCGCCAATACTACCCAGTGGGCAAGCCCTACCGCGATCGGTAGACTTTCCGGCCCCCATGAAGCGAGAAATCGAACAACTGCTGCGCACCGCGGTGGGCAGCCTCACCGGGCAACTGCTGCCTGCCGACACGCCGCTGGACAACCTGGGGGTGGAGCGCACGCGCGATGCGGCGAACGGCGATTTCGCTTCCAACCTCGCCATGCGCCTGGCCAGGGGCGCAAGCAAGCCGCCGCGCGAGCTGGCGCAGGCCATCGTGGCCGCGCTGCCGGAGCACGCGGGCATCGAGCGCGTGGAGATCGCCGGTGCGGGCTTCATCAATTTTTTCCTCGCGAAGTCGGCGCAGGCGGACGTGGTCCGGCGCATCCACGATGCGCGCGAGGCCTATGGCCGCAACAACAGCGGCGGCGGGCGCAAGGTGCTGGTGGAGTTCGTCTCCTCCAATCCCACGGGCCCCCTGCACGTGGGCCATGGACGCCATGGCGCCTTCGGCGCCAGCGTGGCCAACCTGCTCGATGCCAACGGCTATGCCGTGCACCGCGAGTACTACATCAACGATGCCGGCCGGCAGGTGGACATTCTCGCCGTCAGCATCTGGCTGCGTTACCTGGAGGCCCTGGGCGAGAAGTTCACCTTCCCCGCCAATGGCTACAAGGGCGGATACATCCGCGAGATCGCCGCCGACCTGCTGCAGGAGGCCGGCGAGCGGCTGCTGCGCCCGGAGGGCGAGCTGTTCGGCAACCTGCCGCCGGATGAACCGGAGGGCGGCGACAAGGAAACCTTCATCGACGCGCTGATCGCGCGCGCCCGCTCGCTCATCGGCGACGACGGCTTCGCCGAGGTGGCGGAGCTGGGCCTGAAGGCCATCCTGGCCGACATGGAGAACGACCTCACCGGGTTCGGCGTCACCTACGACCGCTGGTACTCGGAGCGCTCGCTGGCCGTCAACGGCGCCATCGACCGCGCGCTGGACAAGCTGCGCGCACAGGGCCACATCTATGAGAAGGATGGCGCGCTGTGGTTCCGCGCCACCACCTTCGGCGACGAGAAGGACCGCGTGGTGGTGCGCGAGAACGGGGTGAAGACCTACTTCGCCTCCGACATCGCTTATCACCTGGACAAGCGCGAGCGCGGTTTCGACCTGCTGCTGGACATCCTGGGATCGGACCACCATGGCTACACCGCGCGCGTGCGCGCGGGCCTTGAGGCCATGGGCGAGCCACCCGGGTCGCTCGAAGTGCTGCTGGTGCAGTTCGTGTCGCTGTTCAGGAAGGGCGAGAAGGTGCCCATGTCGACGCGTGCCGGCGAGTTCATCACGCTGCGGCAGCTGCGCCAGGAAGTGGGCAACGACGCCTGCCGCTTCTTCTATGTGATGCGCAGCCACGACCAGCACCTGGACTTCGATCTGGAACTGGCCAAGTCGCGCACCAACGAGAATCCCGTCTATTACATCCAGTACGCCCACGCCCGCGTGGCCAGCGTGCAGCGGCAGCTGGCCTCGAAGGGCATGGCGTATGACGCGGCCGTCGGCCTGGCCAGTCTCGAGACGCTGGACTCGCCGCACGAGGGCGCCGTGCTCACCCTGCTGGCCAGGTATCCGGAAGTGATCCAGCTGGCCGGCGAGATGCGGTCACCGCACTCGCTGGTACATTACCTGCGTGAACTGGCCCAGGCGTTTCACACGTGGTACAACGCCGAGCAGTTCATCGTCGAGGACGCGCGGCTGCGCAACGCGCGCATCGCGCTGGCCCTGGCCGCGCAGCAGGTGGTGCGCAACGGGCTTTCGCTGCTGGGGGTCTCTGCACCGGAGAGCATGTAAGGGCCATGACGCGCACTCGTATGCCTGCCCGTGACTACAAGCATGGTGCAAGGGGCGACAGTTTCGACATGGGTCAGTACAAGCAGTTTGCCGTCGGGCTGGGCATCGGCCTGGCGGTGGCGGTGCTGGTGTGGGTGCAGGCACAGCGCGAGCTGGACAGGGAACCCGAGGAGCCGGTGGCCAATGTGGTCGAGGCGCCGGCGCCCGAAGTGCCGCCGGATGACGTGGATCCGGTGACGCAGCTGAACTTCTACGAGATGGCGCCCACGCAGGAAGTCGTGGTGGCGGCCGACACGCCGCGCGCCGGGCGCCTGCAGCCGCTGGCGCCCATCACCCGGCCCGGCGCCTATGTGATCCAGGCCAGCGCCTCGCGCAATCGCGCCGGCGCCGAGCGCGAGCGCGACCGGCTGGGCAAGCTGGGCATCGAGGCCACCATCCAGCACGTGACCATCGACGACAGCGAGTGGCACCGCGTGATCATCGGGCCGATGCGCGACCTGAAGAAGGTGAACGAGGTGCGCGAGGTGCTGCGCTCGGCGCAGATCACGTTCCGGACGTGGGAAGTGCAGGAGTAGCCGCAGCCTCAGTGGGCCGGCATCCTCGGGGCACTCCGCCGCTGGCCATCCGCGCCTGGTTTCGCGAATCCGCGGCACTCCGCCGCGCAGCGCCGGCAGGCTTCGGCGCAGGCCTGGCAGTGGTCCGCGGGATGCTGTTCGCATTCGGCGGCGCACAGTTCGCAGGCCTCGGCGCACAGCTCGCAGAACCGTCCGGAAAGTTCGCTGCCGCGGCCCAGCAGCTCGACGGCGGTGCGGCACAGGGTGGCGCAGTCCAGGTCCAGCGAAATGCAGCGCACCATGCTCGCGACGTCCTGCTCCTGCAGGCAGGCGGAAGCACAGTGCTCGCAGGCGGTGGCGCAGTCGTTGCAGGCCTGGAGGATGCTTTCGTGCGATTCGTGCGGCATGGCGGGCTCCCGGCAGGTGGAATCGGGAACGCACCATGACGCAACCCATCGCGGTTTGGCGTCGGACAGGGCCGGCGCGGGGCGCGGACATTTCCTACACCCTGGCCAGGGCCGCGAATCGCCCGGGCTACCTCTCCGGCAGCGGGATGAACTCCGTCTCTTCCGGCACCGCGGCGAACCGCCCGGCCTTCCAGTCGGTCCTGGCCTGTTCCATGCGCTCGACACTGGAAGACACGAAGTTCCACCAGATGTGGCGCGGCGCATCCGCGCTCTCCCCGCCCAGCAGCATCAGCCGCGCCTCGGTGACGGCGCGGATCACCACCGGCACACCCTCGCGCAGCACCAGCATCTGGCCGGGACCGATGCGCTCGCCGGCCATCTCGATCTCGCCCTCGACGGTGTAGATCGCACGCTCCGGATACAGCGCGTCCAGCGGCAGCGACGCGCCGGCCGACAGCTCCACGTCCGCATACAGCGTGGCCATCGGCAGCTCCACCGGCGAGCGCCTGCCGGCCATCTCGCCCACGATGAGCCGCACGTTCATCCCGCCATCGCTGAGCATGGGCAGCTCCGCGGCGCCGAAATGCCGGAACGAGGGGTCCGATTCTTCATGCGTGCGCGGCAGCGCCACCCAGGCCTGGATGCCGAAGAGATCATGGCCGCTGGCCCGGGATTCCGGCGGCGTGCGTTCGGAATGCACGATGCCCCGGCCCGCGCTCATCAGGTTCATCTCGCCGGGGCGGATGGGGATCACGGTGCCGAGGGAATCCCGGTGCATGATCTCGCCGCGGAACAGGTAGGTGACGGTGGCCAGGCCGATGTGCGGATGCGGCCGCACGTCGATGCCGCTGCCGGGGGTGAAGCGCGCCAGTCCCATCTGGTCCCAGAAGATGAACGGCCCCACCATCATGCGGCTGGCGGAGGGCAGCACCCGGCGCACCTCGAAGCCGCCGAGGTCGCGCGCGCGCGGCACGATGCGCGTCTCGATGCCGTCGCAGCCCGTGGCGCGTTCCGGTTCGTCGTATTCCAGCCAGCTCATTCACGTTCTCCTGCAGTGGGCCGCGACGGGATTGTCGCCACGCGCAATGGTGCCTGTCGACTGCCTCAGGACAGGCCACGCGAGCCACGCCGCGCGACCAGCGGATCGATGCGCGCGAGCAGCAGCCAGGCGAATTCCGACCCCAGCCGGCGCCACCAGGGCCGGGTGCGGCGCCAGCGGTTCAGCCGCACCATGCGCGACTGCCGCAACGCATGCAGGAACCAGGCGCGCGCATCATCCGCCAGCTCCGGCCAGTCGAAGCGCAGCAGCAGCTCGTAGTTGATCGACAGGCTGCGCCGGTCGAGGTTGCCGCTGCCCGCCCAGACGATGGAGTCCATCACCACCACCTTGGCGTGCATGATCTGCGGCTGGTATTCGAACACGCGCACGCGCCGGCCCAGCAGCTTGATGTACAGGCGTTCGGCCGCCAGGCGCGAGAGGGGCACGTCGGTCTTGCCGGCCAGCAGCACGCGCACGCGGCCGGCGCCGTTGGCCACCTTGTACAGCAGCTTCCTGAGCAGTGCGGACGGCAGGAAGTAGGCCGAGGCGATGGACACATTGCAGGCGCCGGCCAGGTCCCGCCGCAGCAGGTAGCCCAGCACGCCGCGCGGCAGGCCGAGGCCGGAGTGCACCGCCTCCACCGGCCCGTCCTGTGTCACGCGCAGGCGCCAGCCATGGCGCATCTTGCGCCGATAGCGGGTAAAGGCGCGCGGCGTGAAGGGCGCCAGGTCGAACATGGCATCGAAGTTCTTCTCCAGCGCCTCGACGATGGGCCCGCCCACGTAGACGCCGCAATCCAGCCAGCCGCGGTTGATGCCATCGCCGGCGTATTCCGGCGCGATATTGAAGCCGCCCACGATGGCGTGCTGGCCATCGCAGGCCAGCAGCTTGCGGTGGTTGCGCAGCGTGCGGCGCAGGAAACGGCGGGGGTTGAAGATGGCGATCGCAACACCGGCCTCGCGCAGCGGCGCGAGGAACTCCGCGCTCACGCCCTCCGAACCGAAGGCATCCAGCAGCATCCTTACCTCGACGCCGCGCCGGCGGGCACGCAGCATGGCCTCGCGCAGCACCGTGGCCGGCCCCTCCTCGCGCAGGATGTAGGTTTCCAGGCGGATGCAGGATTCCGCCGCGTCCATGCGCTCGGCCATCTCTGCATAGGCTTCATCGACGGTGGCCAGCCAGCGCGCCCGGTATTCACCAAGCGTGCGCTCCGCGAAGCGGAGTGGTTCCCCGCTTTCGCTGTGGTCAATGTCCATCACACTGCGGATACTACACGGATGCCCCGTTCCTACCTCGCCGCACTCACGCGTCCCCTGGTGGAATTCCTGCGCCTGGAATCCGCCGGTGGACTGTTCCTGATGGCCGCCACCGTGGCCGCGATGCTGATCGCCAACTCGGCCGCCGGAGACGGCTGGATTGCCCTGCTGGAACACCACCTGCACGTCGGCGCCGGCAAGTTCGCGCTGGAGAAATCGCTGCAGCACTGGATCAACGATGCGCTGATGGTGGTGTTCTTCCTGCTGGTGGGACTGGAGCTGAAGCGCGAGATGGTGGTGGGCCACCTTTCGAGCTGGCGCACCGCCAGCCTGCCGGCGGTGGCCGCGCTGGGCGGCATGGCCGCGCCCGCGCTGGCCTACACCCTGTTCAACCACGACCACGCGCTGGCCATGCGCGGCTGGGCCATTCCCACCGCCACCGACATCGCCTTCGCGCTGGGCGTGCTGTCGCTGCTGGGCAGCCGCGTGCCCACGGGGTTGAAGGCCTTCCTGCTGAGCATCGCCATCTTCGATGACCTGGGCGCCATCGTGATCATCGCCCTCTTCTACACCGACCACCTGTCGCTGCTGGCGCTGGGCTCGGCCGCGGTGCTGATGGCTGGCCTGGTGGGGCTGAACCTCGCGGGCGTGCGCCGCCTCACGCCTTACCTCATCCTTGGCCTGTTCCTGTGGCTGGCGGTGCTGAAGTCCGGCGTGCATGCCACGCTGGCCGGCGTGATGCTGGCCATGTGCATCCCGCTGCGCGAGGACGACGGCCAGGTCAACCCGCAACGCTCGCCGCTGCTGTGGCTGGAGCACCTGCTGCATCCCTGGGTGGCTTTCGGCGTGCTGCCGCTGTTCGCGCTGGCCAATGCCGCCATCCCGCTGGCCGGCGTCACCGTCGCCGACCTGCTGCATCCGGTTCCGGTGGGCATCGCGCTGGGCCTGCTGCTGGGCAAGCCGGTGGGCATCGTGCTGTCCACCTGGCTGGCGGTACGGCTGGGACTCTGCGAAACACCGCGCAGCGTCAGCTGGATGCAGATCGGCGGCATGGGCCTGTTGTGCGGCATCGGCTTCACCATGAGCCTGTTCATCGCCCAGCTCGCCTTCGTCACCGGGGTGCCGGTGCACGCGGGCCTGGAGCGCATGGGAATCCTGCTTGGCACGCTGGCTTCGGGCGTACTGGGGTACCTGTGGCTGAGGCTTCTTCCGGCCTCGCCACCGGAAGGCGCAAGATCCTGAATTCCATGACCTTTTCTACCCTTGAAAAGGCCCCGCGGGCGCTAATATAGGGATATCGGACAATTTCCTGCCCGGAGACCGCTCAAGCCCATGAAACGCATAGTGTTGTTCCTCGCCACCAACATCGCCATCCTGCTGGTGCTGTCCCTCGTCGTGCGCCTGCTGGGGCTGGATGCGTACCTCTACGACGCGGGCGGCAACTACGCGGGCCTGCTGGCCTTCGCGGCCGTGTTCGGCTTCGGCGGCGCCTTCATCTCGCTGGCCATGTCCAAGTGGATGGCCAAGCGCTCCATGGGCGTGCATGTGATCACCCAGCCCTCCAACGCCACCGAACAGTGGCTGGTGAACACGGTGCGTGCCCAGGCCGAAGCGGCGGGCATCGCCATGCCCGAGGTGGGCATCTTCAATTCGCCCGATCCCAACGCCTTCGCCACCGGCGCGCGGCGCAATGCCGCGCTGGTCGCGGTGAGCACCGGCCTGCTGCAGAAGATGCGGCGCGAGGAAGTGGAGGCCGTGCTGGGCCACGAGGTGGCGCACGTGGCCAACGGCGACATGGTCACGCTCACGCTGATCCAGGGCGTGGTGAACACCTTCGTGATCTTCCTGTCGCGCATCATCGGCCGCGCGGTCGACAAAGCCGTGTTCCGCAGCGAGAACGGCAACGGTCCCGGCTACTTCATCAGCGTGATCGTGGCGCAGCTGGTGCTGGGCGTGCTCGCCAGCATGATCGTGATGTGGTTCTCGCGGCACCGCGAGTTCCGCGCGGACCGGGGCGGCGCCAAGCTGGCCGGCACCGGCAACATGATCGGTGCGCTGGAAGCCCTGCGACGCAACCAGCAGGGAGCCCATGAACTGCCCGAGGCCATGCGGGCCTTCGGCATCAGCGGCGGCAAGGCCGGCGGCTTCAAGCGGCTGTTCATGAGCCACCCGCCGCTGGAAGAGCGCATCGAGGCACTGCAGAAGTCGATCTGATCGCCCGCGCCGGAAACAACAAGGCCGCGTCACCCGAAGGTGGCGCGGCCCTTTTTCATGGCGGCGGACGGACGCGGCCGGCTACTCGTCGCCCGACGGCCGGAACTCCACGCCCAGTGACCTGAGCTTGCGATAGAGGTGCGTGCGCTCCATGCCCACGCGCTTGGCCAGCTGTCCCACCTTGCCATTGCACAGCAGCAGCTGCTGCTGCAGGTAGGCGCGCTCGAACTGCTCGCGCGCCTCGCGCAGCGGCAGGGCCAGCAGGTCCTGCTTCACCAGCGGTTCGTTGGGCGGCGCGTGCGCAGCCAGCTCGCTCTCGATCTCGTCGAGCGCGATTTCCTCGGCACCGCCCCGCGCCAGCATGCGGCGCACCAGGCTGCGCAGCTCGCGCAGGTTGCCGGGCCAGGGGTAGTTGCGCAGGCGGTTCTGCGCGGCCACCGAGAAGCGGCGCAGCGGCAGCTTCTCCGAATCGGCGATGCGCTCCACGTAGAAACGCAGCAGGTCGGGCACGTCCTCGGCGTATTCACGCAGCGGCGGCACGCGCACCAGCACGCCGGAAAGATGCGCCAGCAGGTCGCGGCGCAGGCCATGCTCGCCACCGGCGCGGCCCTCGATGCCGGGCTGCGCGGTGGCGATGAGGCGCGCGTTGAAGGGAACGCCCTGGCCGGCATCGGTGCCGGTGCGATGGAAGCGGCCGGTCTCGATCACGCCCAGCAGCAGGCGCTGCACGCGCGGGGCGAGGTCTTCCACTTCCTGCACGTAGAGCGTTCCACCGAGCGCCTGGTCGAGCAGGCCCGGCGTGACTTCCCCGCCCGGTCCCACGGAACCGAACAGGAATCGTTCGGCCGCATCCTCGGGCACGGCGCTGGCCACCAGGCTCACGAAGCCGCGCGAGGCGCGCGGGCCGGATTCATGCGTGAAGCGCGCCAGCGCCTCGCGACCGCTGCCCGGCTCGCCCAGCAGGAGCAGCGAGGCGTTGAGCGCGGCGACGCGGGTGAGTTCCTCGCGCAGCTGCTGCGCGACGCGGCTCTTGCCGAAGGTAGCCAGCAACGGCGCCAGCTGCGGGCGGCCGGCGATGCGACGGCGCTTGCCGGCATCCAGCGCGCGCTCCACCGTGCGCAGCAGCTTGGCCAGCGACAGCGGCTTTTCCACGAAATCAAAGGCGCCCAGGCGCGTGGCCTCGACCGCGGTTTCCACCGTGCCGTGGCCGGACATCATCACCACCGGGCAGTCCTCGGCAGTGGAAGATGACCACTCGCGCAGCAGCGTGATGCCGTCGGTGTCGGGCATCCAGATGTCGAGCAGCACCAGGTCGGGTGCGGTGCGCGCGCGCGAGGCGCGGGCCTGCCCGGCATCGGCCGCGACGTCCACGTCGTAGCCCTCGTCGGAGAGGATTTCCTTCAGCAGGACGCGGATGTCAGCTTCGTCGTCGACGACCAGGATCTTGCCGGTGCTCATGCAATGCCTCGTGCCGGCTGGCCCGCTTCACTGCGGACCTCCAGCGGTAGTATGACGCGGACGAACGCGCCGCCCGCGGGCCGGTTGCCCGCCTCGATGCCCCCGCCGTGTTCCTCGGCGATTTTCTTCACGATCGCGAGTCCAAGACCGGTCCCCTTGGGCTTGCCCGTCACGTAGGGCTCGAACACCCGTGCGAGCATTTCTTCGTCAAAACCATTGCCGTTGTCAGCCACCATGATGACGGCAGAACCGCCTCCGGGTCCAGCGTTGTGTTCCGTGGACACGACAATGCGGCCCCCTTCCACGCCCTCAAGAGCCTCAAGGGAATTGGTTATGAGGTTGTTGAGCACCTGCCGCAAGCGCCCCCGGTCCGCCCGGACCATGGGCAGGGAGTTGTCAGCCCGCACCTCGATGGTGGCGCGGGTCTCGTGGGCGCGGTAGAGCTCGGCGGCCTCGGCCACCAGCTCGTTGATGTCCAGGGGGAGGAATTTCAGCTCCGGCGCACGCGCGTATTCACTGAAGGCATTGACCATGCCCTTCAGGGATTCCACCTGCTGCACGATGGTGTGCGTGGCCCGCTCCAGCAGCACGGCGTCTTCGGTGTCGAGCTTGCCCGCGAGGCGCCGCCGCAGCCGCTCGGCCGCGAG
Source organism: uncultured bacterium (assembly GCA_965652645.1). Taxonomy (GTDB): domain Bacteria; phylum Pseudomonadota; class Gammaproteobacteria; order Steroidobacterales; family Steroidobacteraceae; genus ZC4RG30. The sequence continues at coordinate 16,988 of CBFGXE010000039.1, forward strand.
CTGGATGGGCGTGAGCGGATTCTTGATCTCGTGCGCCAGCCGGCGCGCCACTTCGCCCCAGGCGGCATCGCGCTGTGCCTTCTGCATGTGGGTGATGTCGTCGAACACCAGCACGTGGCCGGACTCGCCGCCGGAGGGCTGCACCAGCGGCGCGCAGGCACAGCGCAGCACACGCTCCTGCGGCAGGAGGAACTCCTCCTGCCAGTCGGCGCCGCCGGAATCCAGCTTCTCGGTCACCGCAGAAGCGAATGCCGCGAGGCGCGGTGAATCATCATCGAGTGCCTCAAGCTCGATGCCCAGGCGGCGCTCGATGGGCGTGCCGAGGATGGCATCGGCCGCGGCATTGGCCAGCACGATGCGCCGGCCGGTGTCGATCACCATCACGCCGGTGGACAGGCCGGCCAGGATCACCGCCAGCCGCTCGCGTTCCGCCTCCACCAGCGCGCGGCTGCGCGCGGTCTCGTCGCTGGCGCGGCGCAGGCGGCGCGTCATCTCGTTGAAGGACTGCACGAGGAAGCCCATCTCGTCGCGCGAGGGCAGCGTGAGGCGCGTGCCGAAATCGCCCTTGCCCACCGCGCGCGTGCCCTCGATGAGGTCGTGCACGGGCTTGGTGAGGTGGCGCGCGGCACGGATGCCCAGGTAGATCGCCGACAGCATGGCCAGCAGCAGCACCAGCGTGAGCGTCAGGATGAAGTTGTGCATCAGGTCGCTCTGTTCTTCGGTGGTGTTGGCGTAGACGGCATTCGCCTCCAGCACGGCATTGGCGATGTCCGACAGCGCCGATTCCAGCTGGTAGCGCGCCAGCAGGACGCGCGGGCCCTCCTCCCGGCCTGGCGGCAGCACCGCCGCGGTGTTGATCACGAAGCCGTCCGAACCGTCGGCAACCAGGTCCGACCACGCCGGCGCATCCCTCATCTGCGCCAGCACCACCGAGATGAAATTCGCGTCCGGCCCGCCGGTGCGCTCCGTGCTGCTCGCGGCAAGCACCTGGCCGCGCGGCGTCACCACCAGCAGCTCGGTGGCGCCCGCGGCCACACGTTCGGCATCGATGGAGAGCGCGAGGTTGTCGGGGGAATAGCCGGCCAGCAGGCTGGCCACTCCCACGGTATGGCGCATCTGGTCCTGCTTGCGCTGCTCCAGGACCAGGGCGGATTCATTGACGGCGGCGCGCAGGCCGCGGCCCAGGCCCTTGGTGAACCAGCTCTCGATGCCGCGGCTGAGGAAGGACAGTGCAAACAGGTACACCACCAGCAGCGGCACCACGGTGAGCGTACCGAAGATGATGGCGGTGCGCGCGGCAAGGCGCGAGCCGGGCACGTGCGAGCGGTAGTCGCGCACCAGCACATACAGCCGCCGCAGCAGCAGCGCCGCGATGATCACCAGGCCGACGATGCTGATCCACTGGATTTCCCCGGCCCAGCCGCCGTACTTGCGCGAGTTCTCCACCGAGCGCGAGAACACGAACAGCAGGCCGAGCACCAGCACGGTGCCCAGGCCCATGAAGAAGTAGCCGCGCCAGCGCTTCAGCGGGGCAGTGTCCATGTACTCCACTCGCTGTGGCGGACGCCGTCATCAGTCCAGGGAAACAGCGCCTTGAACGAGGAAACCAGCCTGCCACGCCGGGACGTGGCGCGCACACGCACGCGGTAGGTGGCCCCGGCGTCCAGCGGCTTCTCCAGTTGCACCACCCAGGCATCCACGACGCCGGCGGCATCCAGTGCCTCCTGCAGGGTATGGAAGCTGCGCAGTCCGGCGTCGTCCTTCAGCTCGAAGCGCTGCGTGAGCGGATTCCAGGACAGCGTGCGGCGGAGAGTGGCCTCCACCACGGTGGCGTCGAACCAGTAGCGGCTCTCCCGGAACACCTCCACCTTGAGGTCCAGGTGCACGGTGGCGCCGCCGGAAAGCACCGTGGCCACGCGCTCATCCTCCGGATAAGCCACGCGCGCATTCACTTCCACGGCCTCGTCGGTGACGTTCACCCAGGCCGCGTCCACCATCGGCCGGTCGGCGCCCTGCACCGAGGCGGCCGCGTGCAGCGGCAGCAGCATCAGCGCGACCAGGACGCCCTGCAACTTCATGCCGTACCCTTCGCGAGGCAGGCATAGTAGAAGCCGTCGGTGACCCTCGCGGCACCCGCCGCGCGCGGCACGGGCGAGAGCGCCACGTCGGGCGCCACGCGCGTGAACCCGCGGTGGCGGGCGAGGAAACGATCCACCAGTTCGTGGTTTTCCGCCGGCAGCACGGAGCAGGTGGCATATACGAGGCGGCCGCCGTCGCGCAGCATGGCGGCACAACGCTCCAGCAACAGCATCTGCGTGGCGGCATACCGGTGGATGTCGTCGGCCCGGCGCAGCAGCTTGATGTCCGGATGACGCCGGATCACGCCCGTGCCCGAACAGGGCGCATCGAGCAGGATGCGGTCGAAGGATTGGCCATCCCACCAATGATCGGCGCAGAGGTCCGCGGCCACCAGGCGCGCCTTGTAGTCCAGGCGGTCCAGGTTCTCCTGCACACGCGCCAGGCGGTCGGGATCATTGTCCGCGGCGGTGAGATCGAGCTGCCCGGCGCAGCGTTCGAGGATGTGGCCGGTCTTGCCACCCGGCGCCGCGCAGGCATCGAGCACCCGCTCGCCCGGCTGCGCGTCGAGGAGCACCGCGGCGTGCTGTGCGCCGGCGTCCTGCACGCTCAGCAGGCCTTCGGCAAAACCGGGCAGCTGCTTCACGTCTGCCGCATCGGCCAGCACGATGGCGGCATCGCCCATGCCCGCCTCTGCCGCCAGCCCCTGTGCCGCCAGCGCAGCGAGGCATTCCTCGCGCGTGGTGCGCGCCAGGTTCACGCGCAGCGTCATCGGCGGCGCCTCGTTGTTGGCAGCCACGATCTGCGCCACCTCCAGCGGCCAGGCCGCGCGCAGCGCTTTCAGCAGCCAGCGCGGATGCGCCAGCGATGCCGGTTCGCTGCGGTCGAAGCGCGCCAGCAGCGTCTCGCGCTCGCGCAGGTAACGCCGCAGCAGCGCATTCACGAAGCCGGCGGCATTGCCGCGCCCCACCACGCGCACCGCATCCACCGCGATGTTCACTACGCTGGCGGCCGGCGCGCGCGAATATTCGATCTGGTGCAGCGCCGTGACCAGCACCGCGCGCACCAGCGGCGGCATGCGCTGCCCGGGTTGCAGCAATGCCTCGACCACCGGCGCCAGGCGCAGGAACCAGCGCAGCGTGCCGGTGTGGATGGCGCGCACCGCGCCACGCTCGGCGGCCGGGACGTCGAGCGACTGCAATGCGGCCTCGGCCGTGCAGCCGCCATCGCGCACCACGGCATCCAGTGCCTGCGCCGCCAGCGCCAGCGCCGTGGCGCCGGGCGCCACGCCCTGCGCGGCAACACCCTCACGATGGTCGGGCAGGCGTGCACCGCTCACTGGAACACCACATCCGGTCCGGCGCCGAGCGCATTGGCGAAATCACGCGCCCCCAGGGCACGTCGTCCGGCACGCTGCAGCTCCAGCGCCTGCAACACGCCCGCGCCACAGGCCACTTCCAGCGCATCGCCCGCCAGCCCCAGCACCGTGCCGGGCAACACGCCCGGGGGCGCCGCGCGCTTGCCATCCACGCGGCTGCGCCACAGTTTCACCGGTTCATCACCCAGGCGGGTCTCGGCCACCGGCCAGGGATTGAAGGCGCGCACCCGCCGGTCGATTTCCACTGCACTTGCACTCCAGTCAATGCGCGCCTCGGCCTTGCTGAGCTTTTCTGCATATGTCACGCCCTGCACCGGCTGCGCTCGCGCCACCAGTTTCCCTTGCGCGACGCCTTCGAGCGCCACCAGGACCTGCTGCGCGCCCAGCCCGGCCAGCTCATCGTGCAGCGAAGCCGACGTCGTCTCCGCGCCGATGCCCATGCGCGCCTCGCACAACACCGCGCCGGTATCCAGTCCCTCATCCATCTGCATGATGGAAATCCCGGTCTCGGCATCCCCGGCGAGGATCGCACGCTGGATGGGCGCCGCGCCGCGCCAGCGCGGCAGCAGCGAGGCGTGGATGTTCAGGCACCCGAGGCGCGGCAGCTCCAGCAGCACGCGCGGCAGGATCAGCCCGTAGGCCACCACCACCATCACGTCCGGCTGCCACCACTCGCGCAGCAGCGTGAGCGTCTCTTCCAGCTGTGAATCCGCGCCGCGCAGCTTCAGCGGCTGCGACACGGGCAGGCCCATCTCCAGCGCCGCCTGCTTCACCGCGCTGGCCGCGAGCGCACGCCCCCGGCCGGCCGGACGATCCGGCTGCGTGAGCACGCCCACCACTTCGTGCGCCTCGCGCAGGGCACGCAGCGCCGGCACGGCAAAGGCAGGCGTGCCCGCGAACGCCACGCGCAGTTTCATGAAGACCTGCGGCTACAGGCGCGCCTGCCGGGCCGAGGAATCCCCGGCGCCGGTGCCGCGCTCGCGCCGTTCCTTCTCCAGCTTCTTGCGGATGCGCTGCCGCTTCAGTTCCGACAGGTAGTCGACGAACAGCTTGCCGTTGAGGTGGTCCATCTCGTGCTGCAGGCACACGCCCAGCAACCCGTCCAGGTCTTCCTCGTGCGTGACGCCGTCGGCATCCTGGTAACGCACGCGCACGCGCTCGGCGCGCACCACGTCGTCATAGATGCCGGGCACCGACAGGCAGCCTTCCTGGCCGGTGGCCTTGCCTTCCTTCGCAAGGATCTGGGGATTGATGAACACGCGCCGGTCGTTGTGCTCCTCGCTCACGTCGATGACGATGAGCTGGTGGTGCCAGTCGACCTGGCTGGCGGCCAGGCCGATGCCCGGCGCCGCATACATGGTCTCGAACATGTCGGCGATGCGCTGTTTCAGCGCCGCGTCGAACTGCGTCACCGGCGCCGCCACGGTCCGCAGCCGCGGATCGGGGTATTCAAGGATGGTCAGGCGGGCCATGTGCTTCTCCGGGGCTCGAAAATGCTGCTACTGTCGATCCTGTGTGCGGCCCGGGGCTGGGAATTCCAGAAGGGCACGTGATGCGCTTCGCAAACCTGCGCGAGCACCGGGCGCGACATTGTTCAAAGAGTTTATAACAGTGGGCGTTAAGGGGCGCTTTGCACCCTAGTGGTGTAACATAACGCGGGAAGAGGAGCAGAAATGGTCTCTAATCAAGCACTTACGCGTTCGGTGGGCGCCCGCGGCGGCCTGCTGTCCGGCCTTGCAGTGCTGGGTCTCGTCGCAGGCTGCCAGACCACCCCCGAGGCCTCTGCCCCGGCTTCCCAACCGCGCTCTTCCACCCCGGTGGCCACCACGCCGCCCGTCCAGCTGAACGCCATCGAGGCGGCCCTGGCCCGCGAGGCCGCCCAGGGCGCCACCCCGGCCCCCGTGGCCCAGCCCGCCCCCCGGGTGGAGCTGAAGCCCGACGCCCCCATGACCTACACCGTGCAGCGTGGCGACACCCTCTGGGGCATCGCCAACCGCTTCCTGCGGGATCCCTGGCTGTGGCCGGAGATCTGGCACGTGAACACCTCGGTGCAGAACCCCCACCTCATCTATCCCGGCGACGTGCTGAACCTGGCCTACGGCGCCGACGGCACCCCGCAGATCGTGCTGGCCTCCAGCAGCGACCTGCGCGTGCAGCCGCTGGTGCGCAGCTCCGCCCTGGACGGCGCGCCCATCCCCACCATTCCTTATGAAGCCATCGCCGCCTTCCTGGGCAGGCCCGGCATCATCACCCGCGACGAGCTCAAGGCTGCCCCGCGCGTGGCCGCGCTGCGCGACCAGCACCTGATCGGCGGCGTGGGCAGCGACCTCTATGTGAAGGGCGCGCGCGACCACGGCCTCGGCCGCTACACGGTGATGCGCGTTGGCGACGAGCTGAAGGACCCCGAGAACGGCAAGGTGCTCGGCTACATGGGCGTGCACGCCGGCATGGTGGAAATCACCCGCGTGGACGAGCTCAGCAAGGCCACGGTGATCGACTCCGCGCGCGAGACGGTGGCCGGCGACGTGCTGCTGGCCGAAGACACCTCGGTGGTGGCTTCCGACATCATCCCGCATGCGCCGTCCTCGGATATCCGCGGGCAGATCATGGCGGTGGTCGATGGCGTGTCGCTGATCGGCCAGTACCAGGTGGTGGCGCTGAACCGCGGCGCGGGCCACGGCCTGGACGTGGGCCACGTGCTGTCCATCGAGAGGGATGGCGGCGTGGTGCGCGATGGCTCCTGCCGCCGCTCGGGCCTGTCGCAGTGCCGCGGCGGCCAGCTGCACCTGCCCAGCGAGCGGGCCGGCTCGGTGCTGGTGTTCAAGACCTATGACCAGATGAGCTACGGCCTGATCCTCGACACCACCATGCCCGTGGCGGTGGCCGACGTGGTGCGCACGCCGTAACCGCCCGCAAGGTTTCGCCGGCGCCATTTCGCGGCGCCTGCGGCAGAAAGGCCCGCCCGGTGCGGGCCTTTTCATTTTGATACTGCGGGGATGGACCAGTCCCTTCCCGCCCCCCCCCCCCCCCCCCCCCCCGGCGCGCGACGCATCCAGCGCGGCGACGCCGACTATCCCCTGCAGCTTGCCGCCATCTCCGGCGCGCCGTCGGAGCTGTTCGTGCTGGGCGATGCCACGCTGCTGGCCCGGCCGCAGATCGCCATCGTCGGCAGCCGCGCGCCCACCGCGGCGGGCCGGCGCATCGCCGCCAGCCTGGCCGCGGACCTGGTGACCGCGGGTTACGTCATCACCAGCGGCCTGGCCCGCGGCATTGATGCCGCCGCACACGAGGCAGCGCTCGAGGCCGGCGGCACCACCATTGCCGTGTGCGGCACCGGCCTCGACACCTGCTATCCCCGGCAGAACCAGGCCCTGTTCGCGCGCATCGCACGCCGGGGCGCGCTGGTGTCGGAATTCCCGCCCGGCACGCAGCCGCGCGCCTTCCACTTCCCGCGCCGCAACCGCATCATCTCCGGCCTCGCCCGCGGCGTGGTGGTGGTCGAGGCCGCCGCGGGGAGCGGCTCGCTGATCACCGCCGACCATGCCGCCGGACAGGGGCGCGATGTCTTCGCCGTCCCGGGCTCGCCGCTGAATCCGCTGGCTGCCGGGTGCAACGACCTGATCCGCAACGGCGCCGTGCTGGTCCGCGGGGCGGCCGACGTGCTGGCCGAAGCCGGATTTTTCCCCGAGCAGATTCTCCTTCCCGATCAGACAGTTGCGAAGGCAAACGAGGCCGCCCGAGGGGGCGGGCAGTTGGACAAGGATTACGAAATGCTGTTAGATGCGCTCGGCTTCGAGCCAGCCAGCATCGATGATCTGGTGGACAGGACCGGCCTTGCGGCAGGTTCCGTGGCTTCCATGATGTTGATCCTCGAGCTTGATGGCAGGGTCGAGGCCAGGCCCGGGGCACTGTACAACCGCGTCCAATAAAGAATGAACGGCACCGTTCTAGACATCCTTCTCTACGTCTTCGACCGCTACATGTTCGATGAGGCGCCCGAGGTGCCCGAACGCGAAGCCTTGGCGCGCCACCTGGCCAGCGCCGGCTTCGGCGAGGCCAACGTGGAGCGCGCGCTGGACTGGCTGGCCGACCTCGCGGGGCTGCGCCAGCACATCCCGCCGCCCGTGCCGGGCGAAGAGGCCGCGCCCCGGCCCACCCCATCCCTGCGCCTGTATTCCACGCAGGAGCTGCTGCGCCTGTCGGCCGACTGCCGCGGCATGCTGCTCACGCTCGAAGCTGCCGAAATCCTCCAGCCCGCCCAGCGCGAGCTGGTCATCGACCGCCTGCTGGCGCTCGATGGGGAAGACCTCACCCCCGAGCAGGTGCGGTGGGTCGTCCTGATGGTGCTCTCCAGCCAGCCCGGCCAGGAGACCGCGTGTGCCCGCATGGAAACGCTGGTCTTTGACGCCGAATCGAGCACCACACATTGAGCGTTGCGCGGCCTGCTGCGACTTCGCAGGGCCGCCGCGCCAGCATCACACCCCATGGCTGAAAACCTCGTCATCGTCGAATCGCCCGCCAAGGCGAAAACCATCAAGAAATACCTGGGCAAGGATTTCGAGGTGCTGGCCTCCTATGGCCACGTGCGCGACCTGATCCCGAAGGAAGGCGCGGTCGATCCCGAGCACAACTTCGAGATGAAGTACCGGGTGATCGAGCGCAACGAGAAGCATGTCGAGGCGATCTCGAAGTCGCTGCGCAAGGCCAGCGCGCTCTACCTGGCAACCGACCCTGACCGCGAGGGCGAGGCCATCTCCTGGCATCTCCACGAGATCCTGAAGGAGCGCGGCGACCTCAAGGACAAGAAGGTGCACCGCGTGGTCTTCTACGAGATCACGAAGAATTCCATCCGCGCCGCCATCCAGGAGCCGCGCGACCTTTCGATGGACCTGGTGAATGCGCAGCAGGCCCGCCGCGCGCTCGACTACCTGGTGGGTTTCAACCTCTCGCCGCTGCTGTGGAAGAAGGTGCGCCAGGGATTGTCGGCCGGCCGCGTGCAGAGCCCCGCGCTGCGCATGATCTGCGAGCGCGACGAGGCCATCGACGCCTTCGTGCCGCAGGAATACTGGACCATCGACGCCCAGGGCGAGCACAGCGAGATCACCTTCCCGCTGAAGCTCATCGAATACGCGGGCAAGAAGGTGGAGCAGTTCAGCTTCACCAACGAGACCACCGCGCGCGAAGTCGAGGCGGCGCTCAACCAGGCCGCCGGCGGCCAGCTCACCGTCGACACCATCGACCGCAAGCAGCGCAAGCGCAATCCGGCGCCGCCGTTTACCACCTCCACGCTGCAGCAGGAGGCCGCGCGCAAGCTGGGCTTCTCCGCCCAGCGCACCATGCGCCTGGCGCAGCAGCTGTATGAAGGCGTGGATTTCGGCGAAGGCGCGGTCGGCCTCATCACCTACATGCGTACCGACTCGGTGTCGCTGGCCGCCGAGGCCGTCGCCGAGATCCGCGAGACCATCCAGAAGCTCTACGGCAAGGAAGGTCTGGCCGAAGACATCCGCGTCTACAAGACCAAGTCGAAGAACGCGCAGGAAGCGCACGAAGCCGTGCGCCCGACGTCTGCTTCGATCACGCCGCAGCAGCTCGAAGGCAGGATCGATCCCGACCAGCTGAAGCTCTACGCGCTGATCTGGAAGCGCGCGGTGGCCTGCCAGATGGCCCCTGCCGTGTTCGACACGGTCGCCGTGGACCTCATCGCCGGCCAGCGCGGCTCCGGCCACATGCTGCGCGCCAATGGCTCCACGCTGGTGAAGCCCGGCTTCATCGCCGTGTACCAGGAAGGCCGCGACGAGGGCGGCGCGCCCGCCGAGGACGACAACGACCACGTGCTGCCGCCCATGCAGGAAGGCGACCTGGTCAAGCTCGTCAACCTGCACGGCGAACAGCATTTCACCGAGCCGCCGCCGCGCTTCTCCGAGGCCTCGCTGGTGAAGGCGCTGGAGGAATACGGCATCGGCCGTCCCTCCACCTATGCCTCCATCATCTCCACGCTGCGCGACCGCGAATACGTGGAGATCGACTCGCGCCGCTTCACCGCCACCGACATCGGCAAGATCGTCAACCGCTTCCTCACCAAGTACTTCACCCGGTACGTGGAATACGGCTTCACCGCCGACATGGAAGACGAGCTCGACGCCGTCTCCCGCGGCGAGGAACCCTGGGTCACGCCGCTGCAGAAGTTCTGGAAACCCTTCATCGACCAGGTGGAACAGATCGAGAAGAGCGTCAGCCGCGAGGAAGTGGCCATGGCGCGCGAGCTGGGCGTGCACCCGGTCACCGGCCGTCCGGTGTCCGTGCGCATGGGCCGCTTCGGTCCCTTCGTGCAGGCCGGCACCAAGGACGACGTGGAGAAGCCCGTGTTCGCCGGCCTGCGCCCCGGCCAGAAGATGGACACCATCACGCTGGAAGACGCCCTGGTACTGTTCCAGCTGCCGCGCAAGCTCGGCGAGACGCCCGAGGGCGAATCGATGACCGTGGCCATCGGCCGCTTCGGCCCCTACATCAAGTACGGCAGCAAGTACGTCTCGCTCAAGGAGCCGGATGATCCCTACACGGTGACGCGCGAGCGCGCCATCGAGGTCATCGAGGCCAAGAAGCTGGCCGATGCCAACCGCACCATCATCGATTTCGGCGTGGATGACATCCAGGTGCTCAATGGCCGCTACGGCCCGTACATCACCGACAAGCAGCGCAATGCGCGCATCCCCAAGGACCGGGACCCGAAGACGCTGACGCTGGAGGAATGCCGCGCGCTGCTGGCGGCGGCGCCGCCGCGTCCGGCGCGCGGCCGTTTCGGGCGTCGTGCCGCGCCGGCCAAGGGCAAGGCCGCGGCAGCCACCACCACGGCCGAGGCCGCCACAAAGGAAAAGGCGGCACCGAAGGCCAAGTCAGCCAAGGCCAAGGCGCCTGCCGCGAAGAAGAAGGCAAAAGCCAAGGCCAAGGCGAAGACCAGGGCCAAATCCGCCAAGGGCAAGGCAGAACCCGTCAGCGCCTGACCGGTTCTGCTGCTGCGGCCGCCGCCGCTCCCCACCCAATCTCCACAAACGCTACACACTGCGGCAGCCGGCACGCCGGAGAATCCGGCCCATGCCGACCGCTCCTGAATCCGCGCCCGCATCCGCCACCGACTGCATCGTCGTCGGCGCCAGCTTCGCCGGCCTCGCCGCCGCCCACTCCCTGGCACGGCGCGGCCTGCACGTCACCGTGCTGGAGAAAAAACCCGATCCGGGCGCCCGCCTGCATACCACCGGCATCCTGGTGAAGGACGCCATCGACCAGATCCCCCTGCTCGACGCCCTGCCCGCCTCCCTGGTGCGCCGCGTTCCCGGCATCCGCCTCTACGCCCCGAACCTGCGCCATGTGGACCTCGACGCTCCCGGCTATTACTTCCTCGCCACGGACACCCCCGCCCTGATGCGCTGGCTGGCGGCCGAAGCCGAACGCGCCGGCGCCCGCATCCGCTGCAACACCGCCTTCACCACCGCCCATCGCGTGCCCGGTGGCTTCGCGGTGGAGGACATCGGCCACGCACGCTTCCTCATCGGCGCCGACGGCCCGCGCTCGCGCGTGGCGCAGGTGCTGGACCTCGGCCGCAGCACCCGCTTCCTCGCCGGCATCGAGCACGAATACACCGGCGCCACGCTGGCAACACCGGGCCGCCTGCACTGCTTCATCGATGGCGAACTGGCGCGCGGCTACATCGGCTGGGTAGTGGCCGGGGTCGAGGGCGTGCAGGCCGGCCTCGCCCAGCGCGAGGGCACCACGCCCTTCCGCCCCGGCGAGGCCATGGCCGCCTTTCTCGACAAGATTGCCCCGGTGATCGACCTGCGCGACCGCCAGCCCGACGCGGTGCGCGCCGGACTCATCCCCTGCGGCGGCTTGGTGTCCCCCATCGCCGCGCAACGCGCCCTGCTGGTCGGCGATGCGGCGGGAATGGTCTCGCCGCTCACCGCCGGCGGCATC
>CBFGXE010000040.1:0-27789 GCA_965652645.1 uncultured bacterium
ACGAGGGCAAGGGCAAGATCGTCGACCTGCTGACGCAGGACATCGGCGGCGTGGTGCGGTTCCAGGGCGGGCACAACGCCGGCCACACGCTGGTGATCGGCGGCAAGAAGACGGTGCTGCACCTGATTCCCTCGGGCATCCTGCGCGACGACGCGCTGTGCCTGATCGGCAACGGCGTGGTGCTCAGCCCGGCGGCGCTGATGAAGGAGATCGCCGAGCTGGAAGAGGCCGGCGTTGAAGTGCGCTCGCGGCTGAAGATCAGCCCGGCCACGCCGCTGATCATGCCGTACCACATCGCCCTGGACCAGGCGCGCGAGAAGGCCGCCGGCGGCAAGGCCATCGGCACCACCGGCCGCGGCATCGGCCCGGCCTACGAGGACAAGGTGGCGCGCCGCGGCATCCGCGTCGCCGACCTGCACTATCCGGCGCAGCTGGAAGAGCTGCTGCGCACCGCCCTCGACTACCACAACTTCGTGCTCACGAAGTACCTGGGCGCGGACGCGGTGGATTTCCAGCAGACCTATGACGAGGCCCTGGCCTTCGGCGAGTACGTCGAGCCGATGAAGTCCGACGTCGCCGGGATCCTCCACGACCTGCGCCGGCAGGGGAAGCGGGTGCTGTTCGAGGGCGCGCAGGGCTCGCTGCTCGACATCGACCACGGCACCTATCCCTACGTCACCAGCTCCAACACCACCGTCGGCGGCGCCATGGCCGGCACCGGCGTGGGCGCGGACGCGATCGACTACGTGCTGGGCATCTGCAAGGCCTACGCCACGCGCGTGGGCGGCGGCCCGTTCCCCACCGAACTCGACGATGCCGACGGCCAGCGTCTGCGCGACCGCGGCCAGGAATACGGCGCCACCACCGGCCGCCCGCGCCGCTGCGGCTGGATCGACATCGTCGCGCTCAAGCGCGCGGTGGCGATCAACGGCATCAGCGGCCTGTGCATCACCAAGCTCGACGTGCTCGACGGCTTCGAGAAGCTGAAGATGTGCATCGGCTACCAGTACCGCGGCAAGCAGACCGAGTACGCCCCGCTCGACGCCCAGGGCTGGGCCGAGTGCGAGCCGGTGTACCTGGAATTCCCGGGCTGGAGCGAGGACACCCACGGCATCACCGAATGGGACCAGCTGCCGCCGGCGGCGCGCGCCTACCTGCGTGCGCTCGAGGAGCTGGCGGGCTGCCCGCTGTCGATCGTCAGCACGGGCCCGGACCGCGAGCACACGATGGTGCTGCAGGATCCGTTTGCTTGAGCGAGCGGTTTTCCGCATACGAAGAAGCCCCGCTGATGCGGGGTTTTTTCTGATGGACGCGCTGAAGTACCTCGGCGGCTACCCGCAGGAGGTGCAGGCCAAGGTGCGGGCGCTGGTCGACCAGGACCGGCTGGGTGCGCTGCTCGCCGCGAAGTACAGCGGCGGCCACGCGGTGCGCAACGACAGCCAGCTGTACGGCTACGTGCAGGACCTGAAGGACCGCCACCTGCGCAAGTCCGCGCCGCTGGGCAAGGTGGTCTACGACGGCAGGCTGCAGGTGGTGAAGCACGCGCTGGGCACCCACACCACCATTTCCCGCGTGCAGGGCGGCAGGCTGAAGGCGAGTCGCGAGATCCGCATCGCCAGCGTGTTCCGCGACGCGCCCGCGCCGTTCCTGAAGATGATCGCCGTGCACGAGCTGGCGCATATGAAGGAGGCCGAGCACGACAAGGCCTTCTACCGGCTGTGCGTGCACATGGAGCCGGACTATCACCAGCTGGAGTTCGACATGCGGCTGTACCTGACGCAGCTGGACCTGCTGCGCCGGGCGGATGGCCGGCCTCCATCAGCGGGGTGAGTCCGGCATCGACGCTGTCGATCCTTGACTGCCGTGGCGGGCCATTGCACTGGCCGATGAGGGGCGTTGCGGGCGGTCAGGCCTGGTCCAACTGCGGCGGCCCGGCCGCGGGCAGCAGGGCGGTGCAGCGCTCCAGCAGGGCGATGAGCTGGTCCTGTTCGGCACGCGTGAGCGCGCGCAGGGCCTCTTCGATGGCGACGCGGGCCGCGGTGCTGCCGCGCGTGACCAGTTCCACCGCCGCGGGCGTGGCCGCCAGCGCCTGCACGCGCTTCAGGCGCGGGTGCGGGCTGCGGGTCGCCAAGCCGTCGCGCTCGAGCCGTGACAGGATCTGGTGCATGGTCTGGGGCGACACCGCGTTGCGCCGCGCCAGTTCGGCGTTCGACAGCCCCGGATGCTCGACCAGCGTCATCAGCGCCAGCGCCTGCGGCCGCGTGAGATCCAGGCCGTCCTCGTGCAGCCGCCGGTCTACTACGGCGCTCAGCCCGAGGTGCAGCCGTCGCGCCAGCACGCCGGTGCGGTAGGCCCGTGATTTCCTGAACGCCTGCAGGCTGGGGCTCCTGCGACCGGCCATCGGTGTCTCCGTCATCACCCACTGCCTATCAGTGTGCTGATACCTTGCCGGACTTTCCCGTACGGATCCGTGACGATGCACGACCACCTGCGCCTCCGGGCGGCCTGCAGCGCCCTGGCCTTCGCCCTTGTCCTGGGCGCCTGCGGTGCTGACGCTCCGCCCGAGGCCGTGCCGAGCCTGACCGTGAGCCTGGCCGCGCCCGAGTCGCGCGAGGTCGCGCGCGAGGTGGTGGCCTCCGGCGCGGTGGCGGCCTGGGAGGACGTGTCGGTGGGCGTGGAGCTGTCCGGCCTGCGCGTGTCCGCGGTGGAGGTGGAAGTGGGCAGCGTGGTAGCCGCCGGCGACGTGCTGCTGCGGCTGGACGATCGCACCCTGGCCTCGCAGCTGGCGCAGTCGGAGGCGCAGGTGCGCGAAGCCGGCACCAACCTCGAGACCGCCCGCCGCAAGGCCGCACGCATCCGCGAGCTGGCCGATTCGCAGATGGTGGCGCTGCAGGACGCGGAAGAGGCCGAGGCCGCGCGCGCCAACGCCGAGGCGCGCCTCAACACTGCCATCGCCAGCCGCGACGCCGCCCGCGTGCAGCGCGACTTCAGCGTGGTGCGCGCGCCCGTGGACGGCGTGGTGTCCGCGCGCAGCGTGCAGCCGGGGCAGGTGGTGGCCGCGGGCACCGAGCTGCTGCGGCTGATCCGCGACGGGCGCCTGGAGTGGCGCGCGGAGCTAGCCGAGGGCGACCTGATGCGCGTGGAGGCGGGTATGCCCGTGCGCGTGGAGGCACCGGGTGGCGGCCAGCTGGAAGGCAGCGTGCGGACCGTGTCCCCGGCGCTGGACGTGCAGAGCCGCACCGGCACCGTGTACGTGGACCTGCCGGAGCCGGGCGCGCTGCGCGCCGGCATGTTCGCCCAGGGCCGGCTGGCGCTGGGCCGCGCCCGCGCGCTGCTGGTGCCCGGTGAATCGGTGGTGCGACGCGACGGCCGCGCCTATGTCTTCACCGTCGATGGAGAAGGCCGGGTGCGCGAGCGCAGCATCGTCACCGGCGTGATGCACGGCGACATGGTCGAAGTGCGCGAGGGCCTGGGCGAGGACGACCGCGTGGTCGCGCGCGGCGCCGGCTTCCTGGGTGACGGCGACCTCGTGCGGGTCGTCGAAGGCGAAGTGGGTGCCGCGCCCGCCGATGGCACCGACCGAAGCGATGGCGACGGTGCTGGTGACGGCGCCACCGCGGGAGCGCGCGCCGGATGAATTTCTCCGCCTGGTCGATCAACCGCCCGCTGCCGGCGATCCTGGTCTTCATCCTGCTGACCGCCGCGGGCCTGCTGGCCTTCAACCGGCTCGCCGTCTCGCAGTTCCCCGACCTCACCGTGCCGGTGGTCAACGTGACCGTCACGCTGCCCGGCGCCAGCCCAAGCACGCTGGAAACCCAGGTCACGCGCAAGGTCGAGGACGCCACCGCCAGCATCCCGGCGCTGCGCAACATGGCCTCCATCGTCAACGAAGGCGTCTCGACCACCATCCTGACCTTCGAGATCGAGAAGGACGGCACCATCGCCAAGGACGAGGTGCGCGATGCCATCGACCGCGTGCGCATCGACCTGCCGGCCGACGTCGAGCCGCCGATCGTCTCGCTGGTCAACGTCACCGGCGGCGACATGCTGACCTATGCCGTGACCGCCGACGGCTGGAGCGACGAGGAGCTCAGCTGGTTCATCGACGACACCGTGTCCAAGCGGCTGTTCGCGGTGCCCGGCGTGGGCGCGGTGCGGCGCATCGGCGGCGTGGACCGCGAGATCCGCGTCGACCTGCGGCCCGAAGCGGTGCAGGGCTTCGGCGTGAGTCCCGCGCTGATCAGCCAGCAGCTCGCGCGCATCCAGCAGGAGCAGCCCGGCGGCCGCACCACCGTGGGCGGCAGCGAGCAGGCCGTGCGCACGCTGGGCACCGTCGACGACGCCTCCGACCTCGCAAGCTTCCCGATTTCCATGCCCGACGGCCGCAGCGTGCGGCTGTCCACGCTCGCCACCGTGACCGACGGCAACGCCACCCCGGTCCAGCGCACCACGCTCGACGGCCGCCCGGTGATCGGCTTCGCCGTGCAGCGCACCACCAATACCAGCGAGGTGGACGTCGGCAATGCGGTGCGCGAGGCCGTGGCCACGCTGCAGGCCGAACAGCCGCGCGTGCGCGTGGTGGAGGTGGCATCGACCACCCAGGTGGCCGAGGACTCCTTCGAATCCTCCATGCACATGCTCTACGAAGGCGCCGCGCTCGCGGTGCTGGTGGTGTTCCTGTTCCTGCGCGACTTCCGCGCCACCTTCATCAGCGCCGTGGCGCTGCCGCTGTCGATCATCCCCACCTTCGCGGTGATGTACTGGCTCGGCTTCAGTCTCAACATGATCACCCTGCTGGCGCTGGCCGTGGTGGTGGGCATCCTGGTGGACGACGCCATCGTCGAGGTCGAGAACATCGACCGCCACCTGCGCATGGGCAAGACGCCCAAACAGGCCGCGCTCGAGGCCGCCGACGAGATCGGCCTGGCGGTGATCGCCACCTCCTGCACGCTGGCCGCGGTGTTCATTCCCGTGGCCTTCATGCCCGGCATCCCCGGCAAGTTCTTCCGCGAGTTCGGCTGGACCGCGGCCGCGGCCGTGCTGTTCTCGCTGCTGGTCGCGCGCCTGATCACGCCGATGATGTCGGCCTACATGCTCAAGCCCATCCCCGAGCACAAGGGCGACTCGAAGCTGATGCAGTGGTACCTGCGCTGGGTGGACCGCGCGCTGGTGCACCGCAACCGCACGCTGGTGATCGCACTGGGCATCTTCATCGGCTCGCTGGCGCTGCTGCCGCTGCTGAAGGTGACCTTCATCCCGCCCACCGACGGCATCCAGAGCAACGTGCTGATCGAACTGCCGCCGGGCACCGCGCTCGCCACCACCGAAGAGGTGGCTGAGACCGCCCGCAGGCGCATTGCCGACATCCCCGAGATCGAGCACGTGTTCGTGACCGCCGGCAGCAACTCCGGTGCCAACGGCCCGGCGGGCGACCTCACCAGCGCCGAGCTGCGCAAGGCCACGCTCACCATCCGCTGGAAGGACGACCGCGACTTCACCCAGTACGAACTCGAGAGCGTCGTGCGCGAGCGCCTGGCCGATTTGCCCGGCGTGCGCCTGAGCTTCCAGGGCGGCGAGCCCGGTCGCGCCCTGCAGCTGGTGCTGGCCGGCGACGACCCGGCGAAGCTGGCCGCGGCCGCGCGCGACGTGGAGCGCGAGATCCGCCAGCTGCCCGGTCTCGGGACCGTGGGCTCATCGGCCTCGCTGGTGCGCCCGGAAGTGATCGTGCGCCCGGACCCCGCGCGTGCCGCGGATCTCGGCGTCTCGACGGCCGACATCGCCGCCGCCACCCGCGTCGCCACCCGCGGCGACTACGAGCAGTTCCTCGCCAAGCTCAACCTGCCCGAGCGCCAGGTGCCGATCCGCGTGCAGCTGGACGAGCGCGCGCTGTCGGACCCGCAGCTGTTGGCCCAGCTGCGCGTGCCCACCGCCACCGGCGGCAGCGTGCCGCTGTCGTCGGTGGCCGAAATCACCACCGCCAGCGGCCCCTCGCAGATCGACCGCTTCGACCGCCGCCGCAACGTCACCATCACCGTGGACCTCAACGGCATGGCCATGGGCGAAGTGGAGAAGCAGATCGACGCGCTGCCCTCGCTGCAGAACCTGCCCCTCGGCGTGGACCGCCAGGCCGCCGGCGACAGCGAGATCTTCGCCGAGATGTTCGGCGGCTTCGCCATGGCCATGGTGGCCGGCATCTTCTGCGTGTACGGCGTGCTGCTGCTGCTGTTCAACCACGCCAGCCAGCCGGTCACCATCCTGGTGGCCGTGCCGCTGGCGGCGGGCGGCGCGTTCGGCGCGCTGCTGCTGACCGGCCTGGACATCTCGCTGTCGGTGCTGATCGGCCTGATCCTGCTGATCGGCATCGCGGTAAAGAACTCGATCCTGCTGGTGGACTACGCCGTGATGGCGGAAGAGCAGGGCATGACGCGCCACGAAGCGCTGATGGACGCCTGCCACAAGCGTGCCCGGCCGGTGATCATGACCACGATGGCGATGGGCGCGGGCATGATGCCGATCGCGCTGGGGCTGACGGCGGATTCCAGCTTCCGCATGCCGATGGCGGTGGCGGTGATCGGTGGGCTGATCACGTCGACGGTGCTGAGCCTGGTGGTGGTGCCGGCGGCGTATACGCTGGTGGATGATGTGGAGGAGTGGGTGGTTGCGAAGGTTCGGCGGGGAGGGGTGAGGGGCGCTG
The DNA here is from genome assembly GCA_965652645.1 of uncultured bacterium. GTDB lineage: Bacteria > Pseudomonadota > Gammaproteobacteria > Steroidobacterales > Steroidobacteraceae > ZC4RG30. The sequence continues at coordinate 6,695 of CBFGXE010000040.1, forward strand.
CTGCAGGCTAGGCTTCTGAGGACTCCTTTCGGCCAAAAGCGGACTTTGGATCTGGCAACCGCATCTCTCGAAAGTTTAATCGCGCGACGCCCCCCATTCATCGGCTCCCTGTGTGAGCCCGAGGCCGGATTGTCGGTCAAGGAGCTGTTCCGCAAGTACGGTTTCAGCGAGGCGTCGTACTACCTGTGGCGGAGCAAGTTCGGGAGCATGAGCGTGCCCGACGCCAAGCGCCTGAAGGAGCTGGAGACCGACAACGGCTGATTGAAGAAGCTGCTGGCCGAGCAAGCGCGCTACGTAGTGCGCATCCTAGAGCGCCCTGCGATCCAGCGCGGCCTGGCGGAGGTGATCCGCACCGACAACGGCAAGGCCATGCTCGAGTGGGCGCACGCCTGTGGCGTTGCGCTGCACCTGATCGAGCCGGGCAAGCCCAACCAGAACGCCTACATCGGGAGCTTCAACGGCCGCCTGCCCGACGAGCGCTTCAACGAACACTGGTTCACCAGCCTGCTGCACGCCCGCACGCTCATCGAAACCTGGCGCCGCGGATACAAGGAGGAGCAACCCATGAGGGCACTCGGCAGGCTCACACCGGAGGCCTATGCCAAACCCTGACCACCTCGGATACCCTAACCTCGGACTCCAAAACCAACCGCTACTGAAATCGGGGGGACGTCGGGGCCGACGCAGAATGGCCAGGATGCTTTTCACGAAGCGCCTGACATAGATTTTTCCACAGGGGAGCCCATGAGAGTCGACCGGGGGACAGGAATAAGGAATCTTTGCGCCGTCGCTGTTCACATCAGGAAGACCATGCCCGTGAATGCCGCGACCAAGTTCGCGATCCGCGCCGTCCTCCGCGAGGCGATCAACAAATCGACCGAGAGCTACCGGGGGAACGTCAATCGCAGGAACTGCAGGCACGCGTCCCTGGCCGCGGCTGAGCGGCTCAACCGCGGGGGCAACCCCAGCCTCGTGGCCGACCACGCGATCCCGGTCAGCATTGCCCTCAGGGAATTCGAGTCGCTCCAGGATCCTTCGCCGGAACAGGTGGCCGACCTGCTCGCGAGCTTCGCGACGATGGTGCTGGTCACGCCAGAGGAAGACGCCCGACTGAGGGCGGCGGGCCTGGTCAAGTCGATGCCGCCGGAATGGGACAGGAATGACATCCTTGCGCGGTATGCCGCGGCGGGAATCCTTGTGAAGCCCTATACGCCTGCAGGCGAGACCATGGATTCCCGGGCCGGACCCGGTCCAAGCGACTCCGGTCACCACTGCGATGCAAGGGATGCGGCTCGATGACGACACCACGATGCGATCGATGCGGGCTTCAGCAAGTAATCGCCGACGTGGCGATGGTTCGGTGGATGTTGGGACGCCTCTCACTCCGCTCTCCCCCGTGGGACGCCCGGCTTCGCTCCGCCATAGCGATGGTTTGCCCAGCCTGCGACGCGTATGCGCTAGGAGTGGAAACGAGCGACCCGGTTCCGTTCTATAGCGAGGACGTGGCGGCGTTCCTCACTACGCAGGATTTCGACTGGTGGAACCAAGATCCAGCCCAATGCGACATTCGCCGCTGGCCGGACTTTGGTTGCCTGACGTTCTCGGAGATTGCGTTGCGATCCACCGTCGCCAACTTGCGGCAGGTCAGGTTGGACCAGGCCAGCATGCTGGGACTCGATCCACCGCCATCCAGCTTCGTAGCCGCGGCCGGCATTCCCATGGATATGATGGAGCGTGGGGAATGGAGCAATCAGCTCCGGGTACTCCATAGCCGCATGGGGGCGGAATTCCCGGAGCGCGAGCTTGACCATGCGGTGAGACGGCTCATCGCCTTATTGTGCCTCCGGGATGAGTCCGAGCCAGTTGGCTCGTCTGCAGATTGACTGACGATGCCGATACGAACTGGCGCGCCAGAGGCGATATCGGTTCCGGAGGCCAACAAAGGCCAGGAATGGCGGCCGGAGCCGGCCACAGGCGGACATCAAGACGCAGCAGGAGTTGCGCCGTATGAGCGATAGCACGTGCACTATTGTCTCGTCAGACGCCAAAGCTAGTAAGGTACTCAGCAGTGAGAACAAGCTCCTGCCTTTCCCGGGGATATCTACTGCGCTTTGAGCAGTTTCTGGGGCGATCTAACAAATGGTCTAGTGCTCTCGTCACTAACCGCACGATGATGCAGTGGCAGGAAATGTGAAATAAAAATAGCGAGAGTACTAACTAAATGGCAAAGATACTGTCCTTCAAGATTCAAAACTTTAAAGGTGCCGATGATGTACGCATCGAGCTTGAGGGCCGTTCAACAAGTCCGGTCCTTACGCTCATCGGCCTCAATGAAAGCGGAAAAAGCACCATTCTCGAAGCGATATCCCACTTTGCCACGGGTGACAAGTCGATCGCAAGCTTATTCGACGGGCAGTATGCTCAGGCTTCAGCCCTGAGCTTGATACCCCTACATAAGAAGGCAGCCTTCACTGGAAAAATTAGCGTCTCTGCAAGCGTTCTACTTGATGAAGAAGACGTACAAGAAATCGAAAAAATCGCAAAAAATCAGAAATACACAATCGATTCCGCCTTGCTAAACGCCCCCTTTGACGTCGTTCGAACCTTTGTCTTTGAAGACAGCGCGCTGACAAAGTCAACAAACAGCTGGAGCTTTCCGCTTCGAGTGAAGAAAGGTAAAGCTGCAACATTCAGGCCATACCAGCGCCCTATGCATGGGTCCAATGAAACAGATCTGTGGACGAATGTGTACCGGTATATCGAAACACATCTCGAGCAGGTCGCATACTTTCCAACCTTTCTCGTAGATATGCCCGAGCGCATCTATCTGCGGGAACATGATGATGAAACTGCAATAAACCGACACTATCGCTTTGTGCTTCAGGACATCCTGGACAGCTTGGGAGAGGGGCTTGATCTAGAGAAACACGTGTGCAAGCGGATCGAGGAGTTCAAAGAAAAGGAAGACAGTCCGTTCTGGCTTTCCATGCTCTTCGGAAGCCCCAGCAAGAGCCCCATCGATTCGGTATTCCAGAAGCTCTCGAATGCTATTACTAAAGAAGTTTTGGGAAGCTGGCAAAAGGTCTTCCAGCGCGCAATCTCTGCTAAAAGTATTACTGTCGAATGGAACGTCGACACTGAAAAGGGCGGGCTACCTTATGCATCTTTCTATGTTTCAGATGGCGAATCAAGATACGCCATCAACGAGCGATCGCTAGGCTTTCGATGGTTCTTCTCATTTCTGCTATTCACCGGCTTCAAGCAAGCAAAACAACGGAAGACTATCTTCATCTTTGATGAACCTGCGGCCAATCTCCACGCAAAGGCTCAAGCTGAGCTACTCACCAGCTTTTCTCGAATAGCCTCTAGCGGGAACAAGATTATTTACTCAACGCACAGTCATCATATGATTAGTCCCAACTGGCTGGGTGCGGCCTATATCGTTGAGAATGCTGCGCTTGACTATGATAAGGAAGACAGTTTTGGCTTGGACACCAAGCCCACCAAGGTATCAGCAACCCCTTATAGAAAGTTCGTCGCTGATTACCCCACTCGCTCAAGCTATTTTCAACCTGTGATAGAGAAGCTCGAGTACGTGGTTCCGGGCGTTATTGGAAAAGGACCCTACGTAATTGTTGAGGGCATCACAGATTACTACGCACTCAGGATTGCCGAGATGGTGCGTAAATCTAAAATTAGCTTCAGCTTGGTCCCGGGCAGCGGTGCGGGTGCCTCCGGGCCCATAATTAGTCAGATGCTAGGCCAAGGAATGAACTTTGTGGTCTTGCTTGACGATGACAAAGAGGGAAGGAAGGCTAAGGATAAGTATTCCGAGACTTGGTTTTTGCCTGACTCGACACTGCTTACCCTCGGCGGCATCTCCGAGGACATGAAAGGGATGTCACTTGAGCGGGTTCTCGGAGATGAGACCATCGAGTTCATAAAGAAAGAGCTCTCACTTCCAAAAGATCCCACGAAGAAACAAGTCGGCTGGTATCTCGCCGAGTCTCTGGCCGCCGAGAGATCCTCGAGCTTGCCTGATGAGGCGGTCGATCGACTGTCGAAAATTCTGCAAAGATTGGAGCGGATTTTTAAGAATCGCCTCTGAGTTCAAGAAGGCCGCTTTGGGTTGGTAATTGCCTAGCAGAACTCCTGATCAGCCCTCTCCTTTCTCTCAAGCGCTATTGTTCACTGTCCAACATTTGCACTTGGATTTGCGTTCCTTATGGCAGATCTCGAACAATCAGACTTCGCAGTTCCGCAACGCGAAGTGCAACGCCTTCTGGGCCGATGCCTCTTGCGTTTGCAGCAATACGAGCGGTTACTCAAGACAATGATCGCAGTACAACAGTTTTCTGGGACTTCCGAGTCACTCGCGCATGCCCTGGACGCCCGGAAGGCCGAGACTAGCGACAAGACATTAGGTGCTTTGATTGGTCGACTGATGGGCGACTACATCCTGAAAGAAGGTTTCGAACTGCCCGACGACACACCCGAGCAAACTAGCGAATCAATCCATTTCGGCTTCCGGATGCAGCTCAATCTGCCAGCCGAACGTCACAAGGCACTCAAGGCGGAACTGCGCGAGCTGGTGACACTACGAAATTCACTGGTGCACCATTTTGTCGACCAGCATGACCTCTGGACTTTAGATGGCTGTCTTCAAGCGCAAGACGCGTTGAACCAATCGTACACAGAGATCGACCGACACTTTGAACAATTGGTCACGTTCGCCGGCTACATGGACGAAGCAAGGAAGGCCACTGCGGACTTGATGCAATCACCGCAGTTCCTGGACATGATCGTCAATGGAATCGGCCCCGACGGCGAGATCCATTGGCCCGTGGCGGGCATTGTCGGAGCGTTGAGGGAAGCTTTCCAGGAACTGTCCATCGACGGCTGGGTGAATCTGGATGCTGCCGAGCGATGGGTTTCCTAACTCTATCCTCAGCTAACGACACAAAAGTACCGTTGTTCCCGCTGGCGTCACGTCATTCACGAATCCGGACAGTTCGAGTTGCGTCGCTTCACGCACAACGGACAATTTGGAGCGTGGTATCGGGAGCGGCCCCACGCGAGCGGCTGTTAAACAGGACCTTGAGGGCACTTTTCAGGAGTTACCTGCTCGCTACAGACGACCGCTTCGGGTCGATCACGCCCGTCTGGCACCCGTGAGAGAACCATCCCATCCCCTACCAATAGGAGATGGCCATGTCAGTCCTTCACAGATCGCAGCCCTGCCAGCCCTGGAACAAGGGAAAGCTGGTCGGCCAGAAGGCACCGCTCAAGCTCAAGGACATCTGGGCGATCCGGGTCCGGCTGCAGCTACGCAAAAAGGTCCGTGACCTGGCGCTGTTCAACTTGGCGATCGATTCCAAGCTCCGTGCCTGCGATCTGGTCAGACTCCGGGTTTCTGACGTGTCCCATGGCGGCCAGATGGCTTCTCGGGCCATGGTGATGCAGCAAAAGACGGGAAGGCCCGTCCAGTTCGAGATCACAGCAATGACGCGTGAAGCAGTCCAGACTTGGATCCAGAAGGCCGACCTGAACCCATCGGACTTCCTCTTCACCAGTCGGATCGCTGCCTCACCTCACCTGTCGACGAGGCAGTACGCCAGGATCGTCCATCGATGGGTCGAGGATGCCGGGTTGGAGACAGGATCCTATGGGACGCACACGATGCGCAGGACGAAGGCGTCGCTGATCTATCGTCGAACCCGGAACCTCAGGGCTGTCCAGCTTCTCCTAGGCCATACGAAGCTGGAGAGCACAGTGCGGTACCTCGGGATTGAAGTAGACGACGCTCTTGAGATAGCCGAGCAGACGGATGTCTGATGTATGGGGTCGATCCTCGGCCCGGGAAGGTCGAGGAGCGGCTAGGAGCGGTCGCCCGCGCTATCCAGAGGCACTCGCTCGCAACATCCCGAGACACGCTACACGTCGCGTCACTCTCGACCCGCCGCGACCAGCGTCAGCCACCGATCAGCCGCTGAACTGCGCGGTATTCCCGCAGCCAGCGCTGGCGCAACGTGCGGCTCAGCCAGAGGGTCGCCCCGAGCGATGCGACGGCCATGGCCAGCAGGGCCAGTCCGGCATCGCGCCACGCTTCGCCGGCCAGTAGCCAGACGCCCGCATTGGCCACCAGCGCATAGGCGAGCAGCAACCATCCTGTCATCCGTGCCAGCCACAAGTCGCGCAGGCCGGTGCGAAGCTGGGCGAGTCGAAGCCGTGCATACGTGCTCGCGCTACCGGTGGCATCCGTTGCGTGCCGGCGTGGCGCGCGCAGCACGACGGCCCACGCCATCGGCAGGAACACCACGAAGAACGGCATCAGAAGCCAGTGCGCGGGATCAACCTGGCCACTCAGCAGCGCCTGGCCGAACACCAGGAAGGCCACGACCGTCAGCGCCACTTCAAGGGTGCGCAGCAGTCGCAGCCGCAGCTGGCGACGGCGAACGCGGCCGGTCAGGTCCTGCTGCATGGCGGAGTGCGTCTGGCCCTGCCAGGCATCCTTCAGAAGATCGTCGAATTTCATGCAATGCCCTCTGCTTTTGACAGGGATTTCAGGCGCTCGCGGGCGCGATGCAGGCGCACGCCGACGTTTTCCGCACTGATGCCCAGCATGTTGCCGATCTCCTGGTAATCGAAACCTTCCAGTTGCAGCATCAATACCTGCCGCAACTTGAGTGGCAGCTTAGCCAGCGCCTCGAACAGCCACTGCGTGCGGGCGCAGGCATCGGCCATGGCCGGGTCCGCGACGTCGTGCAGCGCATCGTCAAACGGCACCGGCGACGGCATCCGGGTTTCCGCGCGCACGTGGCTGGCGCCCAGGTTGTGCGCGATGCGCAATACGAACGGCAACAGCCGGTCCGCTTCGCGCAGCCGCGGGAGGCTCTCCCAGATGGCGAGTAGCACCTCCTGCAGCAACTCCTCGCGCACGGCGGGGTTGAGCTCATAGCCGCACACCGCACGCCAAAGCTGAGGATGGAAGGCTTTTACCTGTGGCCAGAGTGGATGCATGGAGTCGTGTCTGGAGTGGGTCGGCCGTCGACCAGTGGGATGGCCAGCAATACCTCAGTCGGCGCTGGGGGCGCATTTCTTACATGGAAACAAATTTTCTTTTTTTAGTAAGAAATTCCCGGCTTCCCGCCACTCATCAGGCGATCCCACTCGAAAGGACACACATGATGCGACCTTCCACCCTCGCAAGCCTGCTGCTCCCTGCCGCGTTGTACGCACCAGCCCTCGTGCTGGCCGGCGCGCCATCCGTCGACGGCGCCTTGGCGCTCGACAATGTGCATATCGTCGAGGCCGAAGACAACCGCGTCAGCCCGCGCCGATGCGTGCGCGTGGAAGGCGCCGGCATCACCACCATCACCGCGGCCGGCGAACCCGCCTGCCTGCGTGGTGCCCGAGCGATCGACCTGGAGGGCCGCTATCTGGTGCCAGGCCTGATCGACATGCACGCCCACCTCACCCTGGGGCCCATGGAGATCAAGCGCGAACGCGGCCGGGCCGTGATGCAGGCGCTGCCCGATGACGAGATCGCCGAACACAATGCTAGGCGGCTGGTGGCATTCGGCGTCACCACTATCCGCAATCCCGGTGGCGACCTGCACGCAGCGGCGCGGTACGAGGCACGCCTGGCCGCTGGCGAGCTGATCGGCCCCGAGAGCTTCAACGCAGGTCCGGTCATCAACAACGCCGACCTCCCCGGCCTAGCCACCGCGGCGCGCAACGCCGAGGACATGGAGCGAGTGGTCGGTGCACAGGTCGAGGCCGGTGCCGACTGGATCAAGCTCTATACCGGCCTCTCGCCCGAACTGCTGAAGGCCGGCATCGACGCCGCGCACCGGCATGGTCGTCCCGCCGTCGCGCACCTGGAAAGCATCGCGTGGCCCGACGCACTGGCGATGGGACTGGACGGCATCGTCCACCTGATGCCGCTGAGCCCGGACCTGTTGACTGCGAAGCAGCGCGCGGCGTGGCAAGCCACGGCCCGTGGCAGTACGTATTCGTTCTTCGAGTGGTGGGAGCACTTCGATCCCGAAGGGGCGCACGCCGACCAACTGGTCGCCGCCTATCAGGAGCATCGCCCAATCTTCGACGCCACGCTGGTCGCCTTCCATGCCGCCTTCGTGCAGGACCAGGACAACGCATACAGAGACGACGCACGCCGCCATGCCCATCCGAAACTGCTGGCGCATTGGAACGAATGGTTCACCTTCGCCATCGGCTGGCAGCCCGAGGACTTCGAGCGCGCGCGCGCCGTGTGGCCGAAGGTGCAGCGGATGGCCGCGCGGCTGTATGCCACCGATGCGCGCATGACCCTGGGCACCGACATGAGCAACCCGTGGATCGCCCCGGGCATCAGCCTGCATCGCGAAATGCAACTGCTGGCCGAAGCCGGCGTGCCGAACGCACGACTGCTCTTGGCCGCCACCCGCCATGCCGCCGAAGCGCTGGGCGCCGGCCAGCGCCTGGGGCGAGTCGCTCCCGGTTTCGAGGCCGACTTGCTGGTGCTCGACGCTGACCCGCTGGAAGACATCCAGCACACACGCGACATCCACGCCGTCGTACTCAACGGCACGTTGCTCACCGCCGCCGCACTGAACCAACTCAAGGGAGAATGACCATGAAGCGCACGTTCCAACACATCGCCGCCCGCACCCTGCTGGCAGCAGGCTTGGCCCTGGGTCTGGCCAGCACCGCCCACGCCGGCCCCGAGGACTGGGAATCCCCTGAGGCCATCGTGCATGCTCTGTATGAAACGATCTCCGCCGACGCCGGCGCAAAGCGCGACTGGGACCGCTACCGCGCCTTGTTCCTCGATGGCGCCCGCCTGTCGGTGGCCATGGATTCCAGTATCGGAAGCGGCATCATGGGCATGGACAGCGAAGAGCTGATCACCCAGACCGAGAGCGCTTACGCCGCCACGGGCTTCCATGAGATCCCCTTGGTTACCAAGGTCGAGCAGCACGGACTGCTGGCCTCGGTGATGAGCAGCTTCGAGATCCGCCTGCGCCCCAGCGACAAGGAACCGCTCATGCGCGGACTGAACCACTTCCAACTGCTCAACGACGGTGAACGCTGGTGGATCGTGTCCAACGTGGGCACGGTGGAAACGCCCACCTCGCCGCTGCCCGAAGCATTCCAGCTGACGACCCGGGGAGGTGCGAAATGAGTGGCCCCGTTCCAGTCACGCCCGCGGATTCGCACGCGACCCAACGCCGCAAGTGGATGTGGATCAAGCTGGCCGGCACCGCATGCCTGCTGTCGTGGGTGGCACTGGCGGTAGGCATCGGGCTGAAGGTAGACACCGGGGCGATGCTCGTCCTCGCCACATTGGCCGCGGTGACCACCGAAGGCACGATCTGGTTGGCGGCCCTACTCCTCGGGGTAAGCGCCTACCAAGCGCGCCGGCGCCTCTGGGAGAAACTCCGCCTGCGCATGCGTTGAACGACGGCCAAGCGGTCGCCGCTGGGCAGCGACCGCTTGGGGTCGAAAGTGGACGAGCGCGGACCTAGTTTGCGATATGAACGTAGCACCCCTTCATCCCCCGGCTCATCAGCGTCTTGTAGGTATTGCGGACGATGAGATCCAGCCGTGCGCGCGTGGCATCCGGGTCTTCCTTCAGCGCTTTCTTGTACCCGCGAACCGTACGATCCATGGTTGATCGCCCGTCTGGAAAGACGCTCGGAACTCCATCGACCCACTGCAGGTCCGGCCCGATGATCACGCCGACATAGTCCAGCTCCAGCCCCTGGCAGGTATGGATGCAGCCCACCTCCTCCACGGAATCCGGCGCCACGATCCAGAGGCTTCCGTCCTTGTCCAGGTTCCACCGCGCCCGATAACCGAACTCCGGGATCTCGATATCCCAGGCATCCGGATCCTTCCTGCTCTTCCAGTCCCAGCAATACCCGGCCACTACGCGCGCTTTGTTGTTGATCTTGTTCTTCTCCCGGATCAGCTCATGCAGCTCCACGGGTGAATCAACAATCCGGAAGTCGAACGCATCGCGATCGAAGTCGGTGTTGGCGCTCTCGCGGATGCCGAGGAAGTTGTCCAGCCAGGCGATGTAGCCGTCCGAGCCGCCGCAGCGGAACTGCGATGCCAGATCCAACTGGGTGACCTCCGCGCCCATCTCCTTCGCCCAGCGTTCGAGCTCGGCGATGCGACCGATGTCCGACAGGGTCACGATCTGGTCGTCGTCGGCGAAGAACACCGTGCAGCGGGCGCTGCGGATCAGCTCCATGACCTGGTTCTGGCCGAGGTTGCCGTACAGGCCGCTCTTCTCGTTGAGGCGGTGAGCTTCGTCCACCACCAGGGTGTGGAAGGTGTCGGGTTCGGCTTCGTGGAAGGCGCCCGAGCCCCCGAACAGGCTGCCGATCTCCACGCGGCGCAGCGTTCCCGCCAGCTTCTGCGCGTAGACCGCCCGGGGCGCGGCGTTCTTGGATACGTACTTCGTCAATTGGCCACGCCTGGTCAGCTCGACCAGCAGGTTCACGGCGACCACGGACTTTCCGGTACCGGGTCCGCCCCGCACGATCACGACCTGCTTGCGCGCCGCGCTGGCCTGTTCGGCCTTGGCGAGGCAGGTCTCGTAGACCACCTTCTGGTCGTCCACCAGCACGAACTCGCGGTTGCCCTTGAGCATCTTCGCGAGGCTGTCGGCGAGCATCTTCGAGGGCCGGATGCGGCCTTCGGCGATCTCGTACAGCAGCTTGCCGCGGTCGCCCTTGCGCACGTGCTGCCTGATGAAGGCGCGCAGCTTGTCCAGCTCGCCTGCACCGTCGAGGAAGACCGGCGCCTTCTCGAGGTAAGGCGCGTAGTGCGGATGGCGGATCACGCCGTCATCCCGGTAGTTGTGCAGGTAGGCGCAGGGCCTGAGCTCGGTGCCGGATTCGTACACGGCCTCGTTGAAGCCGTTGAGCAGGGCGGCGTAGGACCAGGCCTGGTAGCTGGGGTGGGGGCCTTCGATCTCGGCCTTGCCACCGCGGTTGGCGATGATGATCCCGTCCTTCTCGCTGATGCGGGAGTTGGACCACTGCTTCAGCTCGACGATGACCAGGTGCGGCCTGCCGTCGTCGGAGGCGCCGGAGATCACGAAGTCGATGCGCTTGGCGGTCTGGGCGATGCCGAACTCGATGCCCACGCCGATGTCATCGGGAATGTCGCGATCGCGCAGCACGCGCGCCATGGCGGCGAGCGAGTGGCGCCAGGACCTGAATTCGCCCTGCGATACGTACCGGCCCACCTTCCGGACGAAGGCGCGCTGCACCTCGTCTTCGATCTGCGCGTGGTCGTTGTCGTGCAGGAATCGCTCTTTGGTTGCCTGGTAGACGATCACGACAGCCTCCCTCCGTCGCTGGTCGGGCTCAGAGTTCGGTGTACTTCCTGCTCGTGCCCCTGGCCCTGTCGGCGGGGTAGCGTTCGGCGTTGAGCGCGAGCTTCTCGCGGGCGGCCTGCAGGGGATCGATGCCGAGCTTGTCCGCCAGCTGCAGCAGGTAGAGCAGCACGTCGGCGATCTCCTGGGCGACGGCCTGTCGCTGCGCGTCGTCGAGCTGCCGGCTCTGTTCCTCGGTGAGCCACTGGAAGTGTTCCAGCACTTCGGCCGCCTCGATCGAAAGCGATGCGGCCAGGTTCTTCGGCGAATGGAACTGGTCCCAGTCGCGCTCGCTGGCGAACTGCCGCAGCGCGGCCTGCAGCTTCTGGATTTCCCCGGGCATCCGGACCCCCTCCGGACCGTGATCTGCGTCGAGTATAGGCACGTGGCGCGATTTGTCCCTTGCCTCGGGGAGTGCCGCTCCTGGGCCATGGCGCTACGATCCCTCCCGGGGAAAACAGGGGACACACATGGAGCACACCAGCGGGAGCGACGCGCAGGCGCTGTATCCGGCGCAGCCTGGCGCACGCGCCGAATCCACGTCCTGGCTGACGCTGGGCCTGCAGTTCCTGCTTGGCGTTGGAGTTGGCGTGGGCGGCATCATGCTGGCCGACCGCGTCACCGGGGGCCTGGACGGGCGGACGATGGCAGCGCTGTTCGTGGCGCTGCCGCTCGCGCTCTGGGTCCAGCTGCTGCTGCACGAGGCGGGCCATGCGCTGGCCGGGCTGCTGGTGGGGCGCCGCTTCGTCGGTGCCGGCGTGGGTCCGCTCCGGCTGGAACGCGGTGACGGCGCCTGGACGCTGCGCTGGGGCGGTGGCATCAGCGGCGTCGGCGGTTTCGCGGCCATGCTGCCGAGGGGCCCGGAAGGGCGGGGCGCGGCGGCGGTGGTCCTGGTCGCCGGGCCGCTGGCGAACCTGTTGGCGGCGGGGCTCGCGGCCTTCGCGCTGGCGCGGCTGGAGGCGCCGGGCATGGTGTCTGGCGCGGCGCTGGGTGCGAGTGCGGTGGCTGGCACCCTGCTGGGCGTGGCCAACCTGCTGCCGTTCCGCTCCCGCGGCTGGAACAGCGATGGCCGGGGCCTGCTGGAACTGATGCGTGGCGACAGCGTCTGGCGGGTGACGCAGGCGCAGCAGCTGGTGGTGGCCGCGGCCATGGCCGGCGTGCGCCCGCGCGACTGGCCCGCCGATCCGCTCGCGCAGGCGCACGAGGTACCCGCGCCGCTGCAGGCCGGGGCGCACAGCTTGCGCATGAGCATGGCCCTGGACCGCGACGACATGGCCACCGCGCGCGATGCCGCGCTGGCGCTCGCCGCACTCTGGCCGGGAACGCCGGACGGGCAGCGCCAAGGCGTGGCGCTGATGCTGGCGAGCTACGCCGCGCGCGGCGGCGATGCCGCCTTGCTTGCCGCTTGGCGCCCGCACTGCGAGGGCGGGATGCTGGACCTGTCCCCGTACCGCCTGTGGCTGGATGCGGAAGCGGCCCTGCTCGGTGGAGACCACGACGCTGCCCGCGTGCTGGTTCGCCAGGCGCGCGAGGCGCTGCCGCGGGTGCACGACCGCTCCGGCGTGGTGGTGCTCGGGGACTGGCTGGACGCCCTGGAACAGCGGTCGGAGACGCTCCAATTGCGCAATGGGAATCGTTCGCATTAGGATGTGCGAATTCGCCCCGGCTGCCGCCGCCGCGAACTGCCAACCCGATCTGTCCCGCCAGCCGAGGGTCGCCAGCGGACACAGGGCTTGATCCCTACGTCCCACGTCCAGCGACCCCTATGCACTCCATCTCCCCGAATTCCCCGCGGCCCGCCCGCGTTCGCCTTGCCGATCCTGCGCTCCGCGCCAGCACGCTCCGCTCTGCCATCCTCCTCGCCCTGCCGCTGATGTTCGCCGCGGCACCCGGCCTGGCCTCCGCGCAGGACGCGACGGGCACCGCCGCCAGCGCCGCTACCGACCTGGACGCCATCCGCGTGGTGGGCCAGCGCGCCAACCGGGTCAGCAACGGCGCCACCAACCTCGACCTGTCGATCCGCGAGACGCCGCAGTCGATCACCGTGGTTTCGTCCGAGCAGATGCGCCGGTTCGGCGCCGACAGCGTCAACGAGGCGCTGCGCCTGGCCACCGGCGTGCGCGTGGACGAGTGGGAGACCAACCGCACCAGCTACAGCTCGCGCGGCTTCGACATCCTCAACACCCAGATCGACGGCGTAGGCCTGCCCAACGGCTGGGGCGTGGCCACCGGCGCCATCGACGCCGCCGGCTACGACAAGGTGGAGGTGATCCGCGGCGCCAACGGCCTGCTGACCGGCGTGGGCAACGCCGCGGGCACCATCAACTACGTGCGCAAGCGCCCGACCAACGAACGCGAGGGCCGGCTGGGCCTGTCGTACGGCTCCTGGAACACGCTGCGCGCCGAGGTGGACTACTCCACGCCCTTCACCGGAAACGGCACCTGGGCCGGCCGCGTGTTGGCCGCGCACGAGCACGGTGATTCCTGGCTGCGTGCGAACGAGAACAGCCGCGACTTCTTCTACGGCGTGGTCGATGGCCAGGTGGGCGAGCGCGGCACGCTGGCCTTCGGCTACTCCTACCAGCAGGCGGAGTCCGTCGGGATCATGTGGGGCGCGCTCGGCTTCACCAACACCGACGGCACGCAGCGCGAATGGCCGCGCAGCGCCAGCACCACGCAGGACTGGACGTACTGGGACACCGAGGCGCACACGGCCTTCGCCGAATACACCCACGACATCGCCGACAGCTGGGAGCTCAAGCTCTCCTACAACTACCGCCGCAACACCGGCGACGAGCGCATGTTCTACGCCTATGGCGGCGGGCTGGATCCGGACACCGGGCTGGGCCTCGTGGGCTTCCCCTGGGGCGGCGACGACGAGGCCACCGCGCACCTGGGCACGGCCACGCTCAGCGGCACGTTCCAGGCTTTCGGGCGCGAGCACGAGGCCATGGTGGGCCTGAGCCGCGCGCGCAGCGAGACCGACAATTGGGAGCGCAGCGCCGATCCGGCGTCTCCGGCATGGGGCCCGCTGCCGCCGTTCCCGTATCCGACCGACGCCATCCCGGAGCCGGCCTGGAGCGAACGCGCGCTGTACGCCGAGCTCGACCAGGAACTCACCCGCGCCTACGCCGCCACGCGCATCGCGTTCACGGAGCGCTTCAAGGCCATCCTCGGCGCCAACCATGCGCGCTACCGCCGCAGCGGCAATTCCTACGGCGCGGCCTTCGACCAGACCACGCGCCACACCAGCCCCTACGCCGGCCTGACCTTCGACTTCACCCCCAGCGTGCTCGGCTACGTCAGCTATTCCGACCTCTACCAGCCGCAGGACCAGGTGGACGAGAACGACCGCTACCTCCACGCCAGCCAGGGCGTGAACTACGAGGCCGGCATCAAGGCCGACTGGCTGGACGGGCGGCTGCTCACCACCGCGGCCGTCTTCAAGGCCGACCAGGAAGGGCTCGCCACCGCCACCGGGCAGTACAACGAGTTCGGCATGGCGATCTATGCGCCGGTGGACGTGCGTTCGAAGGGCGTGGAGCTCGAAGCGGTGGGCCAGCTGTCGGAGCATCTCGAGCTGGTCGCCGGCTACACCGCGCTGCGGCTGGACGGCCTCCAGGGCGACGACACCTATCCCTGGGTGCCGCGGCGCACGGCCAACCTGCTGCTGAGCGGCCGCCTGCCGGCCTACGAAGCCCTGTCCTGGGGCGTCGGCGGGCGCTGGCAGAGCGGGATCTTCAACACCGAGGCCAGCGGCTTCCGCGTGCGCCAGGACAGCTATGCGGTGCTGAACGCGTACGTGGCCTGGGACTTCGCGCCCGACGCCACCCTGCGCCTCAACGCCAACAACATCGGCGACGAGAAGTACATCAACACGCTGCGCTACAGCGGGTACTACGGCGCGCCGGCCAACTACACGCTCAGCCTCGACTGGAGGTTCTGATGGGCAGCACGACCGCCAGGGCCGCAGCGCCCGTACACGCCGGTTCCGGTATGCCGAAGACGCGCGCCGCGGGCCTTGCGTCGCGGCGCCTGGCGGTGGTGTCGCGCATCGCCGCCGCGGTGCTGGGCGGCTACGCCTTCGCCTGGGGGCTGGTGGCCGCGACCACCAGCCTGGCGGTCGCGGCCGGGATGGGATTCCACGACGCCGAGTTCCTGTCGAGCCTGCTGGGCGTGCTGGTCTTTCTCGCGGTGTTCCTGTGGGCGGTATCCGCGCGCCGGCTGTGGCCGGTGTGGACGGTGCTGCTCGGCGGCGGCGCGGCGATGGCTGGCCTGGCATCGCTGGTGCAGGCCGGGCTGGTCTGATCGAGAAGAGGAGGTAGCCGATGTTCGCCAACTTCCGCCAGGCAATGGCCTGGCTGCATACCTGGTTCGGCCTGGTGTTGGGCTTCGTGCTGATGGCCGCGTTCTTCTTCGGCGCGCTGTCGGTGTTCGACCGCGAGTTCGACCGCTGGGCGATTCCCGCCACGCGCTTCGAGCCGCAGCCGATCCCGTCCTTCGACGCCGTGCTGAGGCCGGCCTTCGAGCGCATGCAGCCGACGCCGCAGGCGGTGGACGCGATGCGCTCCCGGGTCGACGGGCCGATGCCGGAGCGCTTCGACACCATCGCCTACTGGAGTGCCTACACCACCCACCGCGATCCGGTGGTGGCGCTGTTCGCGGGCTGGGAGCTGCCCAACGCGAAGCACGAAGGCGAGCAGATCTACGCCGAAGCCACCGTCGACCCGCGCGACGGCCACGTGCTGCCCGACGACCGGCTCAAGGTCGGCAGCGGCTTCTTCTACCCGATGCACTACGGGCTGACGCTGGACTGGAAGAACCTCGGCATCTGGATCGTCGGCTTCTCGGCGCTGGTGATGCTGGCGGCGCTGGTCAGCGGCGTGGTGATGCACCGGAAGTTCTTCCGCGAGTTCTTCACCTTCCGCCCCGGCAAGGCGCGGCTGCGCAGCGTGCTCGACCTGCACAACCTCACCGGCGTGGTGGCGCTGCCGTTCCACTTCTTCTTCGCGCTCACCGGCCTGCTGATCTTCGCGGCGACCTACTACTTCCCGGTGGGGCACACGCAGCTGCATGACCTGCACGACCGTGCGGCGGCGATGGAAGCACAGCAGACAGGACTGCCCCACGAACGCGCCGGCGCGCCCGCGGCGCTGGCCGACGTCGATGCGATGGTCGCCGATGCGCGCACGCGCTGGGAGGCCGCGGGCAAGGCCGGCGACGTCGGCTTCCTGGTGCTGATGCACCCGGGTGATGCCAACGGCTACGTGAGCGTGTACCGCGCCGGCACCGACCGCATCGCACTGGTGGGCGACGGCATCCACTACCAGGCGTCCAGCGGCGAGCTGATCCGCGAGGACCCGGCGCCGACCGCGGCCGGGCGCATGGCTGAATTCCTCACCGGTCTGCATCTCCAGCATTTCCGCCACTGGCTGCTGCGCTGGCTGTACGTGTTCGGCGGGCTGGCGGGCGCGGCGTGCATCGCCACCGGCTTCGTGTTCTTCGTCGAGAAGCGCAAGCGCCAGCACGCCGCGCGCGGGCTGCAGGGCGCGCGCGTGGTCGATGCGCTGGCGGTGGCCACGGTCACCGGCATGGTGCTGGCGACGCTTGGCATCCTGGTGGCCAACCGCGTGCTGCCCGCGGACCTGCCCGCGCGCGGCGACTGGGAGCAGCGTGCGTTCTGGGCCACCTGGGTGGTGGCGCTGCTGCACGCGGCCTGGCGCAGCGCGCCGGTGGCGAAGGGGCTGTCCAATCCCGCCTGGCGCGAACAGGCCTGGGCGATCGCGGCGCTGGCCGTCGTGGCGGCGGTGCTCAACTGGGTGACCACCGGGGACCATCTGCTGCGCACGCTGGCGGCCGGCTACTGGCCGGTGGCCGGCGTGGACCTGGCGCTGCTGGCGGTGGCATGCGTTGCCGGAGTGGTTGCGCACCGGCTGGGCCATCGCGCGCCCGTGCGCGAAGCGGCCACGGCCTCGACGGGAGCGCCGCGGCATGCATGAGGCCGGTGCTTCGGTCTGGTTGCTCGCGGCGGCCGCGTGCGCGCTTGCAGGCATGGGCTGGCTGGCGCTGGCGATGCCGGTGCACGCACGGCAGGCCTGGGGCGACCTGCCGCGGCCGGGCGCGCTGAAGGTGCTGCGCCGGATGGGTGCAGTGGCGCTGCTCCTTGCGCTGGCCTGCTGCCTGGGCAGCGACCACGCCACGATGGCGGTTCTGGTCTGGGCCATGCTGATGGCGCTGGCGGCCGCGTGCGTGGCCTTCCTGCTGGCGGGCCGGCCGCGCGCGCTGCGCGTGCTGGCGCCCTGGGTGCGCGGGGCCCGCTGAGCGCCCGTTCAGGCCTTGCGTGTGGCCGATTCACCGCTGCGCCACGCGTGCGGGCGGATGCTGGCCCGCCCACCGAGGAGACTTCCCATGGCCGAGCGTGACCAGGCATCCCTGCGCGGCAGGACCTTCGTCATCACCGGTGCATCGAGCGGTCTGGGCCGCGGCCTGGCGCTCAGGCTCGGCACGCGCGGCGCCAACCTGGCCCTGCTGGCGCGGCGCGGCGAGCTGCTGGACGAGGTGGCAGCGCAGGCGCGCGCCGGCGGCGGCCATGTCGTCACAGTGATCGGCGACGTGACCCAGGTGAAGGACATGGAGGCGCTGGCCGAGGCCGCGCTGCAGCCCAGCGGGCGCATCGACGTCTGGATCAACAATGCGGGCATCGGCGCCCTCGGGCGCTTCTGGGACATTCCCGCCGGCCACCACGCGCGCGTGGTCGACGTGAACCTCAAGGGCGTGCTCTACGGCAGCCTGTTCGCGCTGCAGCGCTTCCGTGCGCAGGGCGAGGGCACGCTGGTCAACGTCGGCTCGATCGACAGCGAAGTGCCGCTGGCCTACCAGGCCGGTTATTCCGCGTCCAAGGCCGGGGTGCTCAGCCTGGGGCGCGCGCTCAACGCCGAGCTGCGCCTGGACGGGCAGGAGCGGATCAGGGTCGCCACCGTCATGCCCTGGGCGGTGGATACGCCGTGGTGGGAGCACGCCGCGAACTTCAGCGGGCACACGCCGCGGATGGCCGCGATGGACGGCCCCGACGAGGTGGTGGACGCGATCATCGGCCTGGCGCTCGACCCGAAGGAAGAACTCGCGGTCGGCTGGAAGGCCAAGGCTTCCTACGGTTCGCACAAGCTGACGCCGGACGTGGCCGAGCGCCTCTCCGCCGCGATCGCGCACCGGTCGCAGATGCAGGAGGCGCCGCCCGCCCCGGCCACCGACGGCACGCTGTTCGTCGCGATGGAATCCGGCCGCGACGTCGAAGGCGGAGTGCGCGAGCGCATGGAACGCGAAGACGCGGCTGCTCGACAGCGCAAACCTTGATGCCGGCGTTAACCCCTCGTCGACGGCTGCAGCGTCTCGGGTCACGTTCGCGGAATGGGCGCTCTGCTCCACTGCCTGCTCACCCGCATGGACAAAGGAGCGCCATGAACGCGCAGGCAAGCAAGCGGCTGATGGGCTGGCTGGAAGACGCCTACACCATGGAGCAGGAAGCCGAGACCATGATGAAGGCCATGGCCGGCCGCATCGAACACTACCCGGAGCTCAAGGAGCGCATCGCCCACCACGTGCAGGAAACGAAGTGGCAGGCCGAGCAGCTGGCGGACTGCATCACCGGGCTCGGCGGCTCGCTGCCCGACATGAAGGGCGCATTCGCCAAGGCCATGGCCGGCATGCACGCGATGGGCAACGCGATGATGAGCGACGAAGTCGCCAAGGGCGCGGGCATCAGCTACGCCTTCGAGCACATGGAGATCGCGACCTACCGCGCGCTGCTGGTGGCCGCGAAGCGCGAGGGCCAGCAGACGGTGGTGGACGTCTGCGAATCCATCCTCCGCCAGGAGGAAGCGATGGCCGAGTGGCTGTACGAACACCAGCCGGCGCTCATCCAGACCTTCCTCGAGCGCGAGGCGGCCGACGTGGAGGCCAAGCGCTAGCCGGGGCTGCAGCCAGCGGCGCCATGGCCGCGGTCCGTGACCTAGACTGGAGTTCCCCGCAGCGAGAGGCAGTGCCATGGCGCCCATGCCCCTGATGCCCGCCGCCTTCCTCGGGCACGGCAGCCCGATGAACGCGCTGGAGCGCAACCGCTACACCGAGGCCTGGCGCACGTTCGGGGCCTCGGTGCCGCGTCCGCGCGCGATCCTGGCGGTCTCCGCGCACTGGTACGTCAACGCCACCGCCGTCACCGCGATGCCGCGGCCGCGCACCATCCACGACTTCTTCGGCTTCCCGCGCCCGTTGTTCGAGGTCGACTACCCGGCGCCGGGGCTGCCCGAGCTCGCCGAGGAAGTCGCCGACGTCGCCAGGCCGGACTTCGTCGGCCCCGACATCGACGGCTGGGGCCTGGACCACGGGACGTGGTCGGTGCTGGTGCATGCCTTTCCCGAGGCCGACATCCCGGTGGTGCAGCTGTCGATCAACGCGCAGAAGCCGCCGGAATTCCACCTGCGCCTGGGCGAGAAGCTGGCCGCGCTGCGCCGGCGCGGCGTGCTGGTGCTCGGCAGCGGCAACGTGGTCCACAACCTGCACGCGATGGACTGGAAGCGGCCGGACCTGGCCTTCGACTGGAACGCGCGCTTCGACGCCGACGCGATGCAGCTGCTGGCCGAGCGCCCCGGCGATGCGGCCGGCCTGATGTCGCACGCCGACTACGCCGCCGCAGCGCCCACCGCCGAGCACTTCCTGCCGCTGCTGTACCTCGCCGGCCTCGCCGCCGCCGAAGGCCGGGGCGCGGACGTGCTGGTGCAGGGGCCGGCCTATGGCTCGCTCTCGATGACCTCGTACACGCTGGGCGCGGACTGCGCCATGCAGCCGGGCACGGGCGCCGGGCAGGGCGCGCCCGCGCTGGCGGCCAATGTGCCGCCGGACGCCAGCAACCTGTAGCCGCGCGCCTTGGCACGCATGCAGGCGCCGCTTGGCCGCCGCGAGGTGGCGCGCCAGGCCTGGCCGATCATCCTGGCCAACGCGGCGGTGCCCGCGCTCGGCCTGGTCGACACCGCGGTCATCGGCCACTACGGCAGCGCCACCGAGCTCGGCGCGCTGGCGCTGGGCGCGCTGCTGTTCAACTTCGTCTACTGGAGCTTCGGCTTCCTGCGCATGGGCACCACCGGCTTCGTGGCCCAGGCCCGGGGCGCGGGTGACGAGGCGGAAGTGCGGGCGACGCTTGCCCGCGCGCTGCTGCTGGCCGCGGGCCTCGGCCTCGGGCTGTGGCTGCTGCAGTGGGCGGTGACCTGGCTGTATTTCGGGCTGATGGACGGCAGTGCGGCGGTGGAGTCGGTTGCCGCCGACTACTTCCATGCGCGCATCTGGGGCGCGCCCGCGGCGTTGGCGCTGTTCGCGGTCAGCGGGCTGCTGATCGGGCTCGGGCGCAGCCGCGAACTGCTGTTCGTGCAGCTGCTGCTCAACGGCCTCAACGCCGGCCTCGACGTTTGGTTCGCCGGCGTGCTCGGCATGGGTGCGCGCGGCATCGGCTTCGGCACTGCGATCGCCGAATGGAGCACGTGCGCGGTGGCGCTGGTGGTGGCCTGGCGCGTGCTGCGCGGGCGCCACGCGGACGCCGCGCCCTTCCTGCAGTGGGCGCGCGTGGCCGACTGGCAGCGCATCCGCGAGGCCATGGCCGCGAACGGCGACATCCTGGTGCGCACGCTGTGCCTGCTGTTCGCCTTCGGCTGGTTCG
>CBFGXE010000041.1:0-27099 GCA_965652645.1 uncultured bacterium
GTATCCATCAGCCTGCGCGAACTGGATCCGGGTTCGTGGGTGATCTTCGAGCTGCCGGGATTCAAGGCCGCGGGGTCGGGCACGCTGCAGAAGAGCCTGGAGGCGCTGCGCAACGCCGACACCACGTCCTGGTACAAGGGCAAGGATGGACTGTGGGTGAAGGTAGTCTCCACCGGGGATGCGGGACGTTCCGGTCCTGGTGCCGGAACCCGCATCCAGGCCAGCCGCTGATCTGTTGCCTGGCCTGAAAGCAAAAGCCCCCGGCGCGAGCCGGGGGCTTTCTTGTTGGCGTCTTCCCGGGCGCGAGCCGTGGTTACCGCGCGCCGCCCGGCGCGCCGGGGCCACCCGGACCACCAGGACCACGCATGCCGCCCGGGGGACCGCCCGCACCCGGAGGACCGCCGGCTCCACCACGAGGACCGGCACCGCGCGGCGGCAGCGTGCCACCCTCGGCGAGGATCTTCATGTTGTTCAGCGCGGTGTCGAACATCTGCTTGCGCTGGGCCTTGTCACGCTCGCGGGCCGCATCATCCGGCAGCATCGAGGTGTCCCAGATCAGCGTGTAGACGATCTTCGAGGTGTTGGCCGTGACGGGCCGCGCTTCCATCGTGCCGTGGTACAGGTTGTAGACCTGGCCCTCGAGCACGGGCTGCGTGTAGGTGTATGACAGCTCGGTCTTGCCCACCAGGATTTCGCGGCCGATGGAACGCACCGCGCCGACCTCGCCATCCTTGCCGGAGGTGATGGTGCAGGGCATCTGGAACCACTCGCCGATGTCACAGTACTTGCCCACGCGCTTCCACACTTCAGCGGCAGGGCGGTTGATGGCGATCTCCATCTCGAGCACGGCGTAGACGGGATTCGGGACCACGGGGTTGCCGCCCATCGGCGGACCGCCGGCGCCGGGGCCACCCCGTCCGGGACCGGGGGCCTGCGCAAGACCCGCCGTCGCGCACAACGCACCGAAGGCCAGGGCCAGTGCAGCCTTGCCCAACTGATTTCTCATGAACCGCTCCTTGAATGAATCCAGTGCTGGAACCGGTCCGGCGCTCGCCGGACCGGCGGGCAATAGTACCCAGCCGGGGCCGCCGGTGGGTGAAGTACACTGGGTGCGTCATCCGGGAGGGGCACGAGCATGCGGAAGGCCATTCGTGCCGGCGCGATGGCGCTGGCGGTTACGGTATGCGGCGCGCAGCTGGCCGGAGCCATGCAGCCGCCGGGTTCTTCCACCGCACCGGATACACCGGGCACGGGCCCGTATCCGGCGATGAAGGAGCAGATTCCCGCGTTGACCCGCAACGTGGTCTATCGCCCCGCCGATCCCGCGGCCATGGGCGCGCAGAAGCTGGGCGTGGTCGCGTGGGGCAATGGTGGCTGTTCCAACGATGCGGCCAGCACACGCTTCCACCTGCTGGAGATCGCCTCACACGGCTACCTGGTGATCGCATCCGGCCGCATCCTGAGCGGCCCCGGCGCGCCGCCACCTTCAGGCGAGCGGCTGCCTTTCCCGCAGACATTGCCGGAGGACCTCACCGCCGCCATCGACTGGGCGCTGGCCGAGAACACGCGGCAGGGCAGCCCTTACTTCGGCCGCATTGATCCGGAGCAGGTGGCCGTTGCCGGCTTCAGCTGCGGTGGCCTGCAGGCCGCGCTGGTGGCGGGTGATCCACGCGTCGCCACGCTGATCATGCAGAACACCGGCACGTACGAGGGGGAGCGCCCCTCCATGCCGGGCTTCAAGGTGCCCAAGTCCACGCTGAAGGCGTACCACACGCCGGTGCTGTACATCATCGG
Organism: uncultured bacterium; assembly: GCA_965652645.1. GTDB lineage: Bacteria > Pseudomonadota > Gammaproteobacteria > Steroidobacterales > Steroidobacteraceae > ZC4RG30. Next base: position 1,795 of record CBFGXE010000041.1, read on the forward strand.
CGGACCCACCGACGTGGCCTACGAAAACGCCATGGAGGACTTCAGGCTCATCGACCACGTGCCCGTGGCGATGGCCAACCTCCCCGTGGGGCATGGCGGTACCTACCACGAGCCCAATGGCGGCGCGGCGGCGCAGGTGGCGGTGGGCTGGCTGAACTGGCAGCTGCGCGGCGACGAGAAGGGTCGCGCGCTCTTCATGGGCGAGGACTGCGGGCTGTGCAAGGACCCGCAGTGGACGCTCGAGAAGAAGAACTTCCCGGCGCCCTGACTGCGGGCCTTCCGGTCGGGCTGGATTACAGCCCGGCCGGGTGGCGGAAGCCCTTCACCCTGGTCGGGATCATCCAGGCCGACGACTCACCCACCATGTAGAGGATGTTGTTGTCCGGCCCGCCGAAGGTGACGTTCACCGGGTATTGCGGCGCCCAGATGATGCCGACGAACGTGCCGTCGGGCTGGAAGATCTGCACGCCCGACTTGGTGGCCACGTAGTAGCGGCCGTCGGTGTCGACCGCGGTGCCGTCGCCGCTGGAGTTGTAGCGGTCATCCGGCACCGGCGCGCTGAGCACATCCGGCTCCAGGTGCATCTGCGCGAAGCGGCGCTTGTTCGACAGCGAACCGTCCTCGGCCACGTCGTAGGCCCACACGAAGTTCTGGCCGGGGCTGTTCCAGCTGTTGTTCACGTACACCGTCCTGCCGTCGGGCGAGAGTTCCACGCCGTTCGGGAACGCGAACTCGCCGGGGGGCACCACGATGCGGGCCTTGCCGTCCGGCGCCACGTAATAGAGCTGCGGGCCGGCGTGGGTCTTCTTTTCTTCCGGCGTGAACTGCGGGTCGGTCACATAGAGGCCGCCGCGCGCATCCATCACCATGTCATTGGGGCCGTCCAGCGGCTTGCCGTCGACGCGGTTGAACAGCACCTTCACGACACGGCCGTTGGCCGGGTTCACCTCCACCACGCGGTGGCCGAACATGTCGCAGACGATCAGGTTGCCATTGGCGGCCGCGATGGTGCCATTGGACTGCATGCCAGTGGCCAGCACGCGCCACTTGCCGTCCGGCTCCATCACGATCAGGCGGCTGCGCTGCGGACTGCCCGTCCAGTCGCCATTCTTGTGGTCGCGGAAGTACATGTCGGAGAAATACAGCTTGCCGTTGAGCCAGGTCGGGCCCTCGGCAAAGGTGAAACCCTCGGCCAGCTTCACCGGCTTCGCGCCAGGCTCGATCACCTGCGCCAGCAGGTCCTGCTGCTTGCGGGCACGCTCGATGTAGTCGGGCCGCACGGGCCAGAACACGTCGAACTGGTCGGCGCCGGTGTCGCTGAGCTCGGCCGAGTGCACCATGCCGCCCGGCAGGTTCACCACGTGGTTGCCCTGGTCGTCGGAGGTGTAGGTGGTGTCCATCACGCCCTGCACCAGCGAGCCGCGCACGGTGTAGCTGAGCTGGTCCTCCGGATGGATGTGGCGCACGAAGGTGGAGCCCGGGTCCATGCGCACCATGCTCACCTGTGCGTTGCGACCCCAGATCAGACGCGCGTGCGCGATGCTGCGCGGATGGTCGAGGTCGGTGGAGGGGTCGGTCAGCGGCGTCAGCTGGATCTCGCTGACGTTGATCACCTCGCCGGCCGGATGCGAGGGCGTGACGCCCAGGTCGGGGAAGTCACGCTTCGCGCCGCTGATGTCCTGGCCGACCAGCGCCAGGTGGTCCAGGCGCACCGGCGAATACAGCTCGAAGGATTCAAGGCCATCGGCGCCGGCCTTCATGGTGCGCGTGCTGCCGGGCTCGAGGAACAGGGCGGTGTCCTTGGTGAGCTCGAGCGTCTTGCCGTCGACCTCGACGGTGGCCGAGCCCCTGGTGACGACGATGATCAGCTCCTCATCCAGCTTCTGCTGCGGATATTCGGAGCCGGCCGCCATGGTCAGGCGCTCCAGCAGCGCGCCGCGTCCCCATGCCAGCTTCGCATCCACGCCCGGGGCGAAGTTCGCCGTGGGCAGGTTGGCGGCCAGCACCGGTTCGCCATCGGCCAGCGCCTGGGGCACCGATACCTTCGGCAGGTCCCTGGTGCGTCCGGTGACGTTGTGCTCCTTGATCACGGCCTGGTTGCGGTCGGCCCAGGGAGGCGAGTCCTGGCGTGAGCAGCCCGTGACGGTGATGACGAGTCCGGCCAGCGCGGCCAGGCAGATGCCCCGATGCAGTTTCTTCATTGTCTTTGGCACCCTTGATGCTGTGGATTGGAGATGGTGCCGGGCGACTGTAGTTGCCACGCCCGGGGATCGCAAGGAATGCGGGTGGTCTCCTACATGCGTTGCCGCATCCGGCCGGATATGCGCCGGCCGCCTCGCTGGGAGAATCAGGCCATCCAGCCGCTTTCGGGTGGGCGTGCGATCGAGACCGTGCGCGAGATCCTCACCGACGCCAACATCTGCCTGCTGGTCACCCGGCACGACCGCTTTCCTTTCGACGTGCGTCCCATGGCCGTGCAGGCGGTGGAGGCGGACGGCAGCATCTGGTTCCTGAGTTCCTCCGACAGCGACAAGAACCGCGACATCGAGCGCGACCCGCGGGTGACGCTGCTGGTGCAGAACAACCGCAAGTACGAATACGCACAGCTTTCCGGACGCGCCACCATCCATCGCGACCGCGCGCTGGTCGACAGGTACTGGACCCGGCTGGCCGAGGCCTGGTTCGACGGCAAGGATGACCCCCGCGTGACCCTGCTGGCCTTGCATCCGGAGACGGGCCACTACTGGACCACGACCGATGGCAAGATAGCGGCAGGCATCAGGATGCTGCTCAGCGCGGCGGGAGCTGACGTGGATGACGGCGGAGTGCATGGCGAACTGCGGATCTGATCGCGGCACCGGTTCCCCGTGGACCTGATCCTGCGGGAGTTGGGCGGACTGCCTGACCTGTCAACGTTCACGCGTTTCCTGATCCGCCTGCTGGCGGCGCTGGCGCTGGGTGCCCTGATCGGCTACCAGCGGGAACGCTCGGGCAAGGCCGCGGGGCTGCGCACCCACATGCTGGTTGCCCTCGGTACCTGCCTCTTCGTGGTGGCGGGCCTGGAGACCGGCATGCGCGACGATGCCATGTCGCGCGTGATCCAGGGCCTGATCACCGGCATCGGATTCATCGGTGCCGGTTCCATCCTGAAGGTGCAGGAGGACAAGGCGATCCACGGCCTTACCACTGCGGCGGGCATCTGGATGACCGCAGCGGCCAGCGTGGCCATTGGCCTGGGGCAGATCCTCACCGGCATGCTGGCCGGCGTGCTGGCCTGGATCGTGCTGGCGGTGGTGAGCCGCTTCGAGCGACGCGCAAATAAAGCTGAACCCGGCGACTTTTCAGTCTGACCGGGTTCAGTTTACGTTTGATGTATCAATTAAGATTCATCTCACGCAGCTGAAGGTTACTGCCGGGCGGCGATGCGGGCCACTCCGGCAGGCGCACCGTGTTGCGGGAAAACTCCTACGCCCGGTGCGCATTGCGACGCGGCGCCTGCGACATGCCTCAGGCCGCCTTTACCGCCTCCAGCGTCGGATAGTCGGTGTAACCGCGCTCGTCGCCACCATAAAAGGTGGATGCGTCGGGGGTATTCAGCGGCGCATTGCGGCGGAAGCGCTCCAGCAGGTCCGGGTTGGCGAGGTACGGCACGCCGAAGGCCACCGCCGACACAACACCCGACGCAAGCACCTGTTGCGCACGCGCGTGGTCGTAGCCGCCGTTGACGATCACCGGGCCGCCGAAGGCCTGCGCCAGGGCAGGCGTGATGGCCTCGGCGCCGCCGCCTTCCACCAGGTGCAGATAGGCCACGCCGCGGATGGCCCTGGCCGCACGACGGAAGGTATCCAGCGGATCGGCGTCGCTCATGTCGTTCCACGGCAGCAGGGGGGAGAGGCGCACGCCGGTGCGTCCGGCGCCAATCTCGTCGGCCACCGCCTCCACCACCTCGCGGACGAAGCGCGTGCGATCCTGGCCGTAGACGTCGGTGCGCTGGTTGCTGCCGGAGCGCAGGAACTCGTCGATCAGGTAGCTGTTGGCGCCGTGGATCTCCACCGCGTCGGCACCGGCGTCGATGGCGCGGCGCGCGGCGCGTGCGAAATCCTGCGCGATGCCCGGGATCTCCCCGGTCTGCAGCTCGCGTGGCGTCTCGAAGGGCACGGACTGGAAGTTCCGGTCGCGCGACTCCCCCGTGCGGATGGGAATGGGGCTGGGTGCGACGATCTCGCCGAACACCGAGGAATGCCCCGAGCGCCCGGTGTGGAAGAGCTGCAGCGCGATGCGGCCGCCTGCCTTGTGGACGGCGTCGACCACCGGCACCCAGCTCTGCTGTTGGGCGTCGTTCCAGAGCCCGGGGATGGCGGGATAGCCGTGGCCCTGGGGGCTCACCGCGATGGCTTCGGAAATGATCAGGCCCGCCTCAGCGCGCTGCGCGTAGTAGGTGGCCGCCAGCGGGGTCTGGATACCGTCCATGGAGGCCCGGGTGCGGGTCATGGGGGCCATCACGGCGCGGTTGGGTAATTGCAGGGTTCCGAGTCGGGCAGGCGAAAACAGTTGGCTCATGGGCTTCTCCTTGGTATCATAGAGATACTATGGATATCAAGGATACTAACTTGCAAGTAGGTACTGGAAAGTGCGATAGTTCCCGTATGGAAACCTGCGAAGGGCCATGCCCCATCGGAAAACTCATCGAGCTGCTTTCCGGCCGCTGGGCCTTCCCGGTGCTGTACCAGCTGCTGCGCGCCCAGGGTCCGATCCGCTTCGGGCAACTGCAGCGTTCGGTGGGGCGCGTCACGCAGAAAGAGCTGACCAAGACCCTGCGCGCGTTCGAGGAGCGCGGGCTCGTCGAGCGCAAGGTCTATCCGGAGGTTCCGCCGCGCGTGGAATACCGACTCACGCCGCTGGGTGCGTCGCTGGGTGGGCCTCTGTGCGGACTGGCGCGCTGGGCCGAGGCACACATGGCCGAGATCGTGGCCGTGTGCCCCGAGTGCGAGACGCGCGGCGCGGCATAGGCACCGCTCAAGGGGTCAGGCGTCCGGTGCGAGCCGGGGCCAGAGGCTCTTGAACGATTCCACCAGGAACTGCGTGGGATCGCCCAGCCGCGCCACGTGGTCTTTCGCGGGCTCCGCGGCGAGCATGTCCTTGGGACCGAAACCTGCGCGCATCATGCGGCTGAGCTCGCCGGACAGCTTCGTCATGATTTCCAGCTCGGCCTGCAGGTCGGCCTTGGTATAAAGCCGCTCGCCATGCGCCGTGACCACGCGCGTGGCATCGTCACACTGCGCCACCAGCGTGCGGTAGCCATTGGCCAGTCCCGTGATCGCACCGCCGGTTACCCAGTCCGGCACCGGCCAGCCATTGCCGGCCACCACGCCGCCGGTGACCAGCACATTGGCCTTTTCCAGCTTCACGTACAGGTCGCCATCGGTGTGCGCCTGTGAAAGCAGGCCGTAACGCAGCGTTTCGTCGCCGACGGTGAGCTCGCCCCCGGTCCAGGTGGTCTTGTTCGGCTGCGCGGACTTCGGCAGCGGGCGGATCGGTGGATCATCCGGCTTGTAGCGCACCGTGGTGGATAGCCACAGCCGTGTCTGCTCGTGCGCGATGATGGTGGCGCCGGCCTTGCCAAGCTTCTCGTTCAGGCCGGTGTGTTCGGCATGCCAGTGCGTGTTGAGCAGCGTATGCGGTTGCGCGCCGCCGAGCCGCGCGCCGGCCAGCTTGAGCACCGCATCGGCATGGGCCTTCAATCCGCCATCGACGAACACCAGGCCGCGCGCGTCGCGCAGCGCCAGCAGGTTGGCGCCGGCACCGCGGATCCACAGCACATGGTCGGCGAGCTTCTCCGCGGCGAGATCGCGGCCGGCCGCGTGCGCCGCGGCAGAAGGCCAGGAAATTCCTGCTGCGGCGAATGCGGCAGATGCGGATATCGAAGCTGTAAACCGCCGGCGCGTCAGCGTGATGCTCATGGCGCGGACTCTAACCCATCATTCCGGGGCGCGATAACCTAGAATCCGCAGCATCAGAGCGGGGCGGGCGAGGCATGACCGTGAAGGCAGCAGGGGTATGGACAGCGCTCGCGGGCATGCTGGCGGGCAGTGCCGCGCTCCCCGCCGCGCCACATGGCGGCAACGAACCCTGGGCGCTGCTCGACCAGTACTGCGTCGACTGCCACAACACCACCGACTGGGCGGGCGAACTCGCGCTCGACATCCTGGAGCGTTCCGCATCCTCCGTGCCCGCGGAAGCCGAGACCTGGGAGAAGGTGATCCGCCGCATGCGTGGCAGCCTGATGCCGCCGCCGGGGCAGCCGCGTCCGGCCGCCGCCGAGTCCGCCGCCTTCGTGCAATGGCTGGAAGGGCGCATCGACGAGGCCGCGCTGAAGCACGTGGAGCCGGGCCATGTGCCGCTGCACCGCCTGAACCGCCGCGAATACACCAACGCCGTGCGCGAGCTGTTCGACCTGGAATTCGATCCCACCTCGCTGCTGCCCCAGGATGACCTCTCAGACGGCTTCGACAACGTGGCCAAGGTGCTGCAGGTCTCGCCCACCTTCCTCGACCAGTACCTGGCCGCCGCGCGCAGCGTGGCGCTGCAGGCGGTGGGCAACCCGGACCAGCGTCCGGTGGGCACGCCCTACAACAACCCGGTGCCAGGTCCGCAGCACAACCACGTGGATGGCCTGCCGTTCGGCACGCGTGGCGGCTTTGCCGTGGACCACATCTTCCCCGCCGATGGCGAGTACGAACTCAACATCAACAACATGGCGCGCGCGCTGTGGGTGGAGGGCATGGAGTTCGAGAACACACTGGTGGCGCTGGTCGACGGCGTGAAGATCTACGAGACGCGCCTGGGCGGCGAGACCGACCAGAAGGCCATCGACCAGAAGGGCGATGCACCGGTGGATGCCATCAATGCGCGGCTGAAGAACATCCGCTTCCACGCCAGGGCGGGACAGCATCGCGTGGTGGTGACCTTCCGGGCACGCAGTTATGCGGAGTCGGATGCGCGCCTGGCCTCGCTGATCCCCGGTGGCGGCGAGGAGCGGGTGCTGAAGGTGAACTCCTTCGAGATCCGCGGGCCATTCACCACCGCTGGCGTGAGCGATACGCCCAGCCGGCAGCGCATCTTCACCTGTTATCCGAAGTCGGTGGCCGAGGAGCAGGGCTGCGCGGAGCAGATTGCCGCCAACATTGCGCGCCGCGCTTTCCGTCGTCCCCTGCGCGAGGGCGAGGTGGAGCACCTGATGCAGGCCTTCCACTCCACCCGCAAGGACACCAGCTTCGACCAGGGCGTGCGGGGGCTGGTCACGCGCATTCTCGCCAGCCCCGACTTCCTCTATCGCGTGGAGGAGCCGCCGCCGGGCGCGAAGCCGGGGGATGTGTTCGCCATCAGCGACCTGGCGCTGGCCTCGCGCCTGTCGTTCTTCCTGTGGAGCAGCCTGCCGGACGACGAGCTGCTGCGCGTGGCGGCGGAGGGCCGGCTTTCACAGGATGCGGAGCTCGAGCGCCAGGTGCGGCGCATGCTGGCCGATCCCAGGGCTGCTTCTCTGGCGCGGGACTTCGCCTTCCAGTGGCTGGGCCTGGGCAAGCTCGCGGACATCGAGCCGGACCCGAACGTGTTCCCCTACGCCGCCGCCCAGCGCGACATCACCGGCGACCTGCGCGAGGACCTGCGCGAGGAGATCCGCCTGTTCGTCGACGACGTGTTCCGCAACGACCGCAGCGTGCTCGACCTGATGCAGGGGGACTACACCTGGCTCAACGAGCGGCTGGGCGTGCATTACGGCATCCGCGACGTGAAGGGCTCGCACTACCGGCGCGTGAAGCTCACCGACCCGAACCGCTTCGGCCTGCTGGGCAAGGCGGGCGTGCTGATGGTGTCCTCCTATCCCAACCGCACCGCGCCCGTGCTGCGCGGCGCGTGGATCCTCGACACCATCACCGGCACGCCGCCCACGCCGCCGCCGCCGGGCGTGGAGGCGCTGAAGGAGCCGGCGGCCGGCGACAAGGTGCTGTCGATGCGCGAGCAGATGGCCGCGCACAGCACGCAGAAGAACTGCCATTCCTGCCACGGCGTGCTCGACCCGCTGGGCCTGGCGCTGGAGAACTTCGACGGCGTGGGCCGCTGGCGCGAGAAGGACCGGCTGGCCGGCACGCGCATCGACGCCTCCGGCGTGCTGCCCGACGGCACGCCCGTCAACAGCCCGGTGGACCTGCGCAAGGCGCTGATGCGCAATCCCGACCAGTTCGTGCAGACGCTGGTCACCAAGCTGATGACCTATGGCACCGGCCGGCCGATGGAGTGGCATGACATGCCCACCATCCGCGCCATCGTGGCGCAGGCGAAGCAGGACGACTACCACTTCGCCGCGCTGCTCACCGCCATCGTGAAGAGCGCCCCGTTCCGCATGCAGCAGGTTCCCGTCGACGGGCAGCAGCCGGCGATGCGGACTGCCGCCACAGTTTCCCAGTAGAGGATGACCGCCATGTTCATCACCAAGAAATACCTGGATCGCCGCACCGTGTTGCGGGGTGTCGGGGCGTCGGTGGCGCTGCCGCTGCTGGATGCCATGGTGCCCGCCGCCACCGCGCTGGCGCAGACGGCGGCCGCGCCGCGCATCCGCATGGGCTTCGTGTATTTCCCCCACGGGGCGGTGATGCAGCACTGGTCGCCGGCGAAGACCGGCACCGGTTTCGAGATGACGCGCATCCTCGAGCCGGCGGCCAAGCATCGCCAGTCGATGACCATCGTCAGCGGCCTGCGCAACAAGGGCGGCGAGAGCAACACGCCGCACGCCATCATCGCCGGCACCTGGCTGGGCTGCGTGAAGCCGGCCGTGAGCCATGATCCGAAGGCCGGCACCACGGTGGACCAGATGGCCGCCAGGGTGCTGAGTGCCGACACGGCATTCCCCTCGCTGGAGCTGTCTACCGAGGGCGGGGCGGTGTGCGACCCGGCCTATGGCTGCAGCTATGGCCACACGGTGGCGTTCCGTTCGCCCACCCAGCCGCTGCCCATGGAGTTCAACCCGCGCAAGATCTTCTACCGGCTGTTCGGCCAGGGAGATACGGCGGATGAGCGCGCCCGCATCACGGTGGAGAACAGCAGCATCCTGGATGCCGTGACCGAGGATGCGCGCCGGCTCGAGGCGCGGCTGGGCGCGCGCGACAAGGCGGCGCTGGCCGACTACCTGGACTCGGTGCGCGAGATCGAGCGCCGCATCCAGAAGATCCAGACCGAGGGCATGGGTGGCGTGGAGCTGCCGGACGCGCCCGCCGGCGTGCCGGCCTCGTTCGAGGAACACCTGAAGTTGCAGTTCGACCAGATCGCGCTGGCCTGGCAGGCCAACCTCACGCGGGTGTCCACGTTCATGATGGCGCGCGAGGTGAGCATGCGCACCTATCCGAACCTCGACATTCCGGATGCCTTCCACCCGCTCTCCCACCACCAGGAGAACGCGCAGAAGATCGACAAGCTGGTGAAGGTGCAGAACTTCCACACCAGGGTGTTCACCGGCTTCCTCGACCGGCTGGCGGCCACGCCCGACGGCGAGAATTCGCTGCTGCACAACTCCATCGTGCTGTTCGGCAGCAACATGTCCAACAGCGACAAGCACAACAACGATCCGCTGCCCTCGGCGGTGTTCGGCCATGCGGGCGGCAGCATCAAGGGCGGGCAGCACCTGAGGTACCCGCAGAACACCCCGCATGCCAACCTGCTGCTCACGCTGCTGCACCGGGCCGGCGTGCCGGTGGAGCAGGTGGGCGACAGCACGGGCACGTTCGCGGAGATCTGATGAAGGCACTGCGCATGTTGCTGGCGGCGCTGCTGCTGGCGCCGGCCATCGCCCTCGCATCCGCGCGGGAGGAGACCAACCGCCAGCTGTTCGAGGCGCTGCGCGCGCAGGACCCGGAGACGGCGCTGTATGCGCTGCAGTCCGGCGCCGATGCCATGGCGCGCGAGCCGGACGGCACCACGCCGCTGCATTACGCCGCGCACTACGGCGACGTGCGCCTGGTGACGGCACTGCTGAAGGCCAAGGCCGATCCCGATGCCGGGAACGAATTCGGCTCAAAGCCCCTGGCCGAGGCGGCCGCCAGCGGCAATGCCGAGGTGATCCGCCTGCTGCTGAAAGCTGGCGCCGAGGTGGAGGCCGCCAATCCCGAAGGCCAGACTGCCTTGATGGTGGTGGCGCGCTCGGGCCGCGTCGAGGCGGCGAAGTTGCTGCTGAAGGCCGGCGCCGACGTGAATGCGCGCGAGAAGTGGGCTGACCAGACCGCGCTGATGTGGGCCTCGGCGCGGGGCCATCCGGAAATGATCCGCCTGCTGGTGAAGCACGGCGCCAAGGTGGATGCGCGCGGCGCCACGCGCGAGTGGGCACGGCGCATCACCTCCGAGCCGCGCCCCAAGGGCATGAACCGCGGCGGCTTCACGCCGCTGCTCTATGCCGCCCGCGAGGGCTGCATCGAATGCGCGCGCGAGCTGCTGAAGGCCGGCGCGGACATCGACCTGCCGGATCCGGACCAGAGCACGCCGCTGCTGGTGGCGCTGATGAACCTGCACTTCGACTTCGCGCTGTTCCTGATCGAGAACGGCGCGGACGTGGACCGCTGGGACCTCTATGGCCAGACGCCGCTGTACGTGGCCATCGACATGAACACCCTGCCCAAGGGCGGCCGGCCGGACCTGCCCAGCGAGGACTTCACCACCGGGCTGCAGGTGGCCGAGGCGCTGCTGGCCAAGGGCGCCAATCCCAACATCCCGCTGAAGCTCAGGCCGCCGTACCGCAACTACATCTTCGACCGCGGCGGTGACCAGGTGCTTTCAACCGGGGCCACGCCGCTGCTGCGCGCGGCCAAGGGTGGGGACGTGGCGGCCGTGAAGCTGTTGCTGGAACACGGGGCGGACTTCAGGTTCCCCACCGAGTCGGGCGTCACGCCGCTGATGGTTGCCGCGGGCAATGGCCATGGCGCCAATCCCACCCGCGGGCGTTACAAGACCGATGCGGAAGCGGCCGAGTGCGTACGGCTGCTGATCGCCGCTGGCGCCGACGTGAACGAGGCCACGCGCACGCGCCTGTCGCCGCTGCACAGCGCGGCGGGCAAGGGCTGGAACGAGACGATCAAGGTGCTGGCGGCCGCGGGCGCGGACCTGGAGATGACCGACAGCAGCGGGCTGCGTCCCATCGACCATGCCGCCGGGCGCAGCGCGCGCGGGTTCCTGGAGCCGGAGACCGAGGCGAAGAAGGAAACCATGCAGGTCCTGCGCGACCTGATCTTCGCAAGGACGGGACGCGAGCCGCTGGAGTACACGCCGCCGCCGCCGGGCCAGGGTAGCGCGGGTGGTGGCCGGCGCGGAGGGCCCCCGGGTGCTGGTGGTCCGGCCGGCGGTCCGCCGGGAGCGCCTCCTGCGGGTGGCCCGGCCCCGGCGGGGCGTTGAAGAATCTGACTTTGACGGTAGGAAGGCGGGCGGCTTCCGATTAGAATGCCGCCCCCTCCAGCACGTCCCCATCGTCTAGAGGCCTAGGACATCGCCCTTTCACGGCGGTAACCGGGGTTCGAATCCCCGTGGGGACGCCATCGCGTTCTGGCTGCTCCATCGCGGATTGCACCGGCCAGGCTGGCAGGATCCTCCAGTGGTGCGATATGTCCCACGCCCGGGACCACCGAGAAGGTGACCTGGCGCAGCACCTTTCCGAAGGCCGCGCGAAGCGACGCCTCTGGTTCGACCCTGTCATCGGTGCCCGCGATGATGTGCACCGGGACTGCGATGCGGGATGCTTCCACGCTGATGTCGGTGGTCATTCCCCGCAAGGGCCATTCCTCCCTGGCAGCTTCAGAGCCGCCAAGCGTGTCCTCGATCACCTGCTCGCGCACCGCATCGCTGAGGGCATGGGGAGTCAGTGCGCCGAGCACGAAGTCTGTGATGGCCTGGCGGGACTGATACAGGCCGACGTAGCCCCTGCGAACTTCCTCGGGCACGTTCATGGGAGTCGGTGGTGCCGGTGCGAACAGGACAAGCCCCTTCAATCCGTCAGGCTGTGCTGCCGCGACCAGTTGCGCGACCTTGCCACCCATCGAATGGCCGACGACCAGGAAATCCTCCAGGCCCAGCTTGCGGATGACGGCGATCACATCGGCCGCAAGCGTGGCCAGTGAGTGGTCCGTGGCGTTCCGGGTTGAGCTGCCCCAGCCGCGAAAATCAATCGCCACGCAGCGGTGCTCACCGCTGAGCTGGCGGATCACCGGCAGCCAGGTGCGGCTGGAGCCACCCCAGTAGTGCAGGAATACCAGCGCGGGCGAGCCGCTGCCGGTATCGATCACATTCAGGTCAACGCCGTTCACTTGCAGCATGGTTTGCAGGTCAGACATGGCGGCGCCTCAGGTCGTGGCCACTTCAAGGGCGACGGAAGCCAGCCTGGCCTTCCTGTATGCCGTGGCCAGGGCAATGCCCGGCGGGATCAGGTGGGCCATCATCGCCTCGACGCTGGCGACGACTTCCGGCTTTGCGGTTCGCGGATGGCCGGAGTTGAACGGAGGTTGCGGGTCATACTCCAGCGCCAGCTGCGTGACCTCCGCGGCCCGCACGCCGTTGATTTCGGCAATCACCCTGAGCCCGAAGTCGACTCCGGCCGTGACGCCACCCCCGGTGATCCGGTTGCGGTCGATGCAGACCCGCTCGTGGCCGGGAATCGCGCCCAGCGCTTCGAGGGGCTTGTAGAAGCCCCAGTGTGTGGCCGCGCGATATCCATCCAGCAGGCCCGCCATCCCGAGGATGGCCGAGCCCGTGCACACCGAGGTGATGTAACGGGCGGTCTTGCCGGCATGCGCGAGGAATTCGATGATTTCCCGGTCCTGCATGGCATCCACGGTGCCGAAACCGCCGGGCACGAACAGCACGTCGAGGTTTTCCGGGGCATCGGCAAACGTCCTGGTCGGGTTCACCGATACACCCATGTCGGTGGGCACGGCATCCATGGTCTTCCACAGCAGGTGCGTGGTGCCATTGAGGCCGAATGCGGTCTGCGGACCGGCCAGGTCGAGCAGCGTGAAACCCGGATACAGCACCATCCCGATGGAAAGCGGCTTGCAACCCGTGAGCGAAAGCCCGGTGGACTTCTTGTCTGTCATGGCGGTCTCCGTTGTGAGGAGACATCACGGTAGGATTCCGCCCGCCGCGCAGTGAGTGGCAGGAATGACAAAGATCGATGATAAACTGCCAACTTCCCTACGTCGTGACCGGGGAGGTCCATCCATGCACAAGGTTGCAATAGTCGTCCTGGATGGTTTCATTCCCCTCGACGTGGGAATTCCCTGCGACGTGTTTGGAGGCTTCGGACTCGCAAGCCAGCCGCGTCTCTATCGCGTGCAGGTTTGCGGCGCCAGGCGCGTGGTTCGCTCTGGCGCATACGATATCCGCACGCAATTCGGGCTCGAGGCCGTCGTTGATGCCCACACTGTGGTTGTGCCCGGTATCATGGACATCGATCGACCCGTTCCTTCACCGGTCATCGCGGCACTGAGGGCGGCCTGGGACCGTGGCGCGCGCATCACTTCGATCTGCTCCGGTGCATTCGTGCTTGCGGCTGCCGGTTTGCTGGACGGTCGGCGCGCCACCACACACTGGCGGGGGGCGCCCGAGCTGGCGCGGCGTTTCCCGGCCATCACTGTCGAACCCGACGTCCTGTTCGTGGATGAGGGCCGCATTGTGACTTCCGCCGGGGCTTCGGCTGGCCTCGACATGTGCCTGCACCTGGTGCGCCGGGACTACGGCCAGGCCGCGGCGGCGCAGACCGCGCGCATGGCCGTGGCCCCGCTGAACCGGGACGGTGGCCAGGCACAGTTCATCCGGCATGAAGCGCCCCGCACGAACGATTGCCTCGCGCCGCTCCTGGAATGGATGAGTGCCAACCTGGACAAGGAAATCGATGTGAATGCCCTGGCGCGGCGTGCGCGGATGAGCCCGCGCACTTTTGCCAGGCGTTTCCGGGAGCAGACGGGCACTACGCCCTTGCAGTGGCTGCTGACCGCCCGGGTGAAGCGGGCGCAGGAGTTGCTTGAGACCACGCGCAGGTCGATCGATGAAATCGCGCTTCGGTCCGGCTTCGAATCGCCCGTTACCTTCCGCGAAAGGTTTCGCAGGACCGTGGGGCTGAGCCCGCGCGCGTACCGGCTGCGCTTCAATGCACCGGCATCCGGCCGCGCAGCCCGGGCCTGACGTCAGGGTTCCGGAGAAAAGAGTGCCGTGAGTGCCGCAGTGGCAGCGAGGACCGCTGAAACCAGCACAAATTCTGCCATCACGACGGTGCGGAAGCGTGCCACGATCCACGCCGCACCGGACGCGAGCGCCGGCCCGTAATGCCACCGGTTGACGGCTGCCAGCAGCATGAGGCCGGCAAAGAGCCCGAGCTTCAGCAGGATCAACAGGCCATAGGGCGTGGCCAGGTTGCTCCAGCTCCCGAGAAGCAGCACCGCCAGGGCAACGCCGGCCGCCGCGAGCAGCGGCACGAGCCTGATGGCCATGCGGGAAAAGGCCGCGACGCTGCGGGCCGCGGCGGCGGGAGGCTCCTCCAGCGCGATGCGCCGCAATGGCAGCAGGGATCCGAACCAGAAGGCCGCCGCTGCGATGTGAACGAAAAGAAGAGTCCCGAGGACCCACTGCGGAGAGTGTGTGGTGGTATGTCCGACTTGTGTAAAGGCAAACAGGACCAGCGTTGCGCCGGGCAGGGTGGCGAGTCGAGCGAAGTGCGCCGGCAGGATGAATCCGGGGACAAGCAGGATCAGTCCGACCTCGCGCCAGGCGAAAGCCATTGCAAGTGGAGAATCAAGGACGATGTCGCGCAGGCCGGCATCCGCGATGGCTGCCAGTTCGCCACCCAGTCTTGCGGGCTCCAGCGCGAAGTGAGCCGCAACGAGGATCAGCGCCGCAATGGCAGCAGCAAGTCCCGTTCTGCGCAGCGCCGTTGTGGTGGACGCAGCAATCCCACCCTGGAACAGGGCAAGGAAAATCGCCATCCCCGCCGCCTGGAATATGGCGATGAAACCAAGGGCGCGCAGGATGACCGATACAACATCGATCATCCCGTTGCCTCAATGCGAGTGCGCGGAGTGGTCGTGCGCCGGGGCGGCACCAGGCGCGGCCTTGCCACCCACGGTGAAGCTGACCTTGCCATTGATCACGTGTCCGTCAGCACCGACCAGCCGATAGTTGAGCGTGTAGCGCCCGTTCTCCAGCTTCGGCGCAGCGACCCTGGCTTCGGCGCTCGCCGCGGTCGGCAGCGCGGTGACCTTCTGCTCCGTACCGCCATCCTTCTGCACGCTGAGCGCGGTCAGGCGCGCCGGTTCGGAAAAGGTCAGCCTGAACTCGGCCGGCGCAGCCTCGACGGTGCTGCCGTCAGCCGGTATCGAAGCCTTCAGTTTCGTGTGCGCGAATGCCGGGCCCGAAATCGCCGCGGCAAGCAGGATGGTCGTCAACAGTCTCTTCATCATCGTCTCCTGTCCGCGGGATGCGCCCGCGGCACAGCGTCCATTTTGGCATTCATTTCCATCCAATATAGGATCGGTGCATGAAAACGGCCACGATCTACCACAACCCTGCCTGCAGCACCTCGCGGAACACGCTGGCGCTGATCCGCGAAGCCGGCATCGAGCCTGCGGTCATCGAATACCTGCGCACGCCGCCCACGCGCGAGGCGCTCGCGAAGTTGATCCGCGATGCGGGCCTGACCGTTCAGCAGGCGGTCAGGGAGAAAGAAGCACTCTTCAAGGAACTTGGCCTGGACGCGCCGGGCACGAGCGACGACCAGCTCCTCGACGCGATGGTGGCCAACCCCAGGCTCATCAACCGGCCGTTCGTGGTTACCGCCAGGGGAACGCGGCTGTGCCGGCCCATCGACCTGGTGCGGGAGATCCTTCCGTAGCAGGGGGCCCCTTGTCCTTTCTATAAGTTGGAACTAATATAAGGTTCAACTTATAGAAAGGGAAAGCCCATGACAGTGGATGTTGCCCATCACCTCGGCGCCGTAACGCGGTCGGTCCGTTCGCTGGAGCGGGACGGCAAGCCCGCGCGCGCCGTGATCCTCACCCGCACCTATGACACGGACCAGGCGGATCTCTGGCACGCGCTGACCAGCCCGGAGCGCCTGCCGCGCTGGTTCCTTCCCGTGGAAGGGGACCTGAAGCTGGGCGGTCGCTACCAGCTCAAGGGCAATGCCGGCGGCACCATCACCGACTGCGTGCCGCCGCAACACCTGGGGCTGACCTGGGAAATGCAGGGGCAGGTGAGCTGGGTGGAGGTGCACCTGGAAAGGGAATCTGCCACCCGAACGCGCTTCACGCTGACGCACACGGCGCCGCTGAGTGATTTCTGGAAGCAGTTCGGCCCCGGCGCCGTGGGCGTGGGCTGGGAACTGGGCCTGATGGGCATGGCCCTGCACCTGGCCGATCCGGCGGCGAAGTTCGACGAGGCGGCATTCTCGGCGTCACCGGAGTCGAAGGCCTACATGACGGGCAGCAGCGGGAAGTGGGGCGACGCCGCGATCGCAGCCGGTGAGGATCCCGGGCAGGCGCGCGCGGCCGCACGCAACACCACGGCCTTCTACACCGGCCAGCCGCCTGGCTGATGCACGCGCTCGACGTCCTCGGTGATCCCGTCCGCCGGCGCATCCTGGAACTGCTGGCGCAGGGCGAACATGCCTCGGGGCAGATCGTCGAGGTGGTCGGCAGGGAATTCGGCATCACGCAGGCGGCGGTCTCGCAGCACCTGAAGGTGCTCCGGGACAACGGCTTCGCCAGCGTCCGCCCGGAGGGCACGCGGCGCGTCTACGCGGTGCAGGTGGCCCCGCTCAGGGAAATCGACCAGTGGCTGGAGATGTTCCGCAGCCACTGGGAGCCGAAGCTGGATGCGCTGGCCACGGAGGTGGCGCGCGGCAAGCGGCAACGGCGGCGCGGCAGCTGAGCGCTGCCTTCAGGTCGCCTTTGCCTTGCGCAGACGCTCGCTCTCGCGCTTCCGCGACTCCCCGGTATTCGGCAAGCTGGTGCCGCGGCCGGCGACCTGATCCTCCTGCCCTGGGCAGACCGGATCAGTTGGTCCGGTCTGCCTGCGCCTTGCCGATGACGATGCGTGCCCCGCGCTGGTGGGTCCAGTACGCGCCTGCCCAGTCGATCAGCACCACCAGCCGGTTGCGGAAGCCGATCAGGAAGTAGATGTGCGCCGCCAGCCAGAACCACCAGGCCAGCAGGCCCGAGAACCTCAGCCGCCCCAGGTCGACCACCGCGGCCATGCGGCCGATGGTGGCCAGCAGGCCGTGGTGCTTGTAGCGGAAGGGTGGGGCAGACCTGCCGGCCAGGCGCGCGCAGAGCGTGCGCGCCACATGGTTGCCCATCTGCTTGGCGGCCGGCGCGATGCCGGGCACTGGGCCTTCGGGCACGGTGACCGCGGCCAGGTCGCCGGCCACGAAGATCTCCGGATGCCCGGGCACTGAAAGATCCTCCGCCACCGGCACACGCCCGCTGCGATCCAGCGGCACGCCGAGGCTGCCCGCCAGCGGCGAGGCGGTGACGCCGGCCGCCCACAGCACGGTGCGCGTGGCCAGGCGCTCCTCGCCGATGTTCACGCCGGTGGCATCCACATGCGTGATGGCACGGCCGGTGAGTACGGTGACGCCGAGCTTCTGCAGCTGCCGCCTGGCGCTGGTGGAAAGCGCCTCGGGAAAGGCCGGCAACACACGGGGACCGGCCTCCACCAGCACCACGCGCGCGCGGGCCGGATCGATGTGCCGGAATTCGCCCGTGAGCGTGTGGCGGGCAATCTCCGCCAGCGTGCCGGCCAGTTCCACGCCCGTGGGTCCTCCGCCCACGATCACGAAGGTGAGCCGCGCGCGCACTTCCTCCGCATCGCTGGCCGCCTCCGCGCACTCGAAGGCATTCAAAATGCGCGCACGGATGCGCAGCGCGTCGTCCAGGGTCTTCAGCCCCGGCGCCAGCGGTGCCCAGTCATCGTGGCCAAAGTAGGCGTGGGACACGCCGGTGGCCAGCAGCAGGGAGTCGTAGCCCACCGGCTCTCCGCCGATGAACACCTGACGCGACGCCGGATCGATGCGCGTGACCTCGCCCAGGCGCACCGAGACATTCTGCTGGCGGCGCAGGATGTGCCGCAGTGGCGCAGCGATGGAGGGCGCGGCGAGTCCCGCGGTGGCCACCTGGTACAGCAGCGGCTGGAAGGTGTGGTGGTTGTGCTGGTCGATGAGCAGGATGTCGGCCGGTGCGCGCCGCAGCGCGCGCACCGCCCACAGGCCGGCAAAGCCGCCGCCGATCACGATGATCCGGGGCCGGCCTGCCTGCGCTGCTGCCGCCATGCGTCAGGCCAGCTTCACGCCCGAACTGCTGAACGGCAGCTGCTGCACCGTCTTGCCGGTGAGCTGCGCGATGGCATTGGCCACCGCCGGCCCGATGGGCGGCGTGCCCGGTTCGCCCACGCCGGTGGGCGCGGCGGTGGAGGGCACGATGTGCACCTCGATCTTCGGCGCCTCGCTGGCGCGCAGCACCGTGTAGTCGTGGAAGTTGCTCTGCTTCACGCGGCCGTCTTCCAGCGTGATGAGGCCGGTGGCCACGGCGCTGAGGCCGTAGATGATGCCGGACTCCATCTGCATGGCGACGATGTTGGGATTTACGGCGATGCCGCAGTCCACGGCGCAAACCACGCGCTCCACCTTGAAGCCGTTGCCGCGCTGGCTCACTTCGACGATCTCGGCCACCACGCTGTTGAAGGATTCGTGCACGGCCACGCCGCGCGCGGTGCCCTTGGGCAGCTCGCTGCCCCAGCCGGCCTTTTCGGCCGCCAGGTCCAGCGCCGCCAGGTGGCGCGGATGCTGTGCGAGCAGGCTGCGGCGCAGTTCCACCGGGTCCTGTCCGGTGCCGCGGGCGATTTCGTCGAGGAAGGCCTCCACGGCATAGGCCGTGTGCGTGGAACCCACCGCGCGCCACCACAGCACGGGCACGCCGAGCTTCGTGGTGTGCAGGTCCACCAGCAGGTGGGGGATGGCGTAGGGCAGGTTCACCGCGCCTTCCACCGAACTGTTGTCGAACTTCGCGTCCGGTCCCATCAGCCCGGTGCCTTCCATGATGGATTGCCCGACGATGCGCTGCTGCCAGGCGGTGATCCTGCCGCTCCTGTCCACCGCGGCGGCGAGCTTGTGCAGGTAGGCGGGGCGATAGAAGCCGGCCTTCAGGTCATCCTCGCGCATCCACACCATCTTCACCGGCCGTCCGCTGCCATCGGCCTTTGCAATGGCCACGGCATCGGCCAGGTAGTCGGACCAGGCATTGCCGCGGCGGCCGAAGCTGCCGCCGGAATAGAGCATGTGGATCTTCACCTGCTCGGGCCTGATGCCCAGCATGTTGGCGATCACGTTCTGGTCGCCGGTGTGGAACTGCTCGCCGTTCCACACCTCGCAGCCGTCGGGCCGGATGCGCACCACGCAGTCCATCGGCTCCATGGCGGCATGGGCGAGGAAGGGGAACCAGTAGGTGGCCTCGAAGCGCTTGCCGGCCGCCTCGGCGGCCTCAAGTGCGACTTCCACGTTGCCTTCCTTGCGCACTTCCTGCCCCGGTGATTCGGCCAGGGCCCGGTAGTCGGCGAGGATGGCATTGCTGCCCTGCGTGAAGGCCTTGCTCTCGTCCCACTCGATCTGCAGCGCGTCGCGGCCCTTCTTCGCCGACCAGGTGTCGGTGGCCAGCACGGCGACGCCCTCGCGCGCCGTGCCCTTGAACTGCACCACGTTGACCACGTTGGGCAGTGCCCTGGCGGCGCTGGCATCCACGCGTTTCACGGTGGCGCCGAAGCGCGGCGGCAGCGCCACCACCGCCACCAGCATGTCGGGCAGCTGCACGTCCTGGGTGAAGAGGGCCGTGCCGCTGGACTTCTCCAGCGCATCCACGCGCGGGGTGTCCCGGCCGATGAGCGTGAAGGCTTGCGGATCCTTCAGTTCCACGTCTTGCGGCACGGGCAGTCTTGCCGCGGCCGGTGCCAGCTCGCCAAAGGTGGTGCTGCGGCCGCTGGCGGCGTGGGTCACGATGCCCTTGCGGATGGTGATCTCGCTGGCCGGCACGCTCCACCGCGTCGCGGCCGCCTGGACCAGCATGGCGCGTGCCGTGGCGCCGGCCTGGCGCAGGGGCTGCCAGAACGCGCTGATGGTGGTGCTGCCGCCGGTGCCCTGCATGACGCCGCCGAAGGCGGGGTTGCCGTACAGCTTCACGTCGGCCGGGGCGGCCTCGATGGTGATGGCGCTCCAGTCGGCATCCAGCTCCTCGGCGATCAGCGTGGCCAGGCCCGTGTAGGCGCCCTGGCCCACCTCGGTGTTGGGCGAGACCACGGTGATGCGGCTGTCGGTGCCGATGCGCAGGAACTGGTTCGGCGCCAACGTGGCGTCGGCATCGCTGCCATTGGTGGAGCAGCCGGAAAACAGCGGCGCGGTGCCGACCAGTGCCAGCGTGAGTCCGGCGCCCCTGAGCACGTCGCGGCGGCTCAGTCCCGGCAGCGTGGCGGCATGGAGGATGCGCACCTGCGAAGGGGCATTGCGGGTGAGGTGTTTCATGGCGAGGTCCTTCTCACGAGGCCAGTGCGGTGGCGGCACGGCGGATGGCGGCCCGGATGCGCACGTAGGTGCCGCAGCGGCAGATGTTGCCATTCATCGCGGAGTCGATCTGGGCGTCCGTCGGATGGGGCGTCCGCTGCAGCAGCGCCGTGGCGCTCATGATCTGCCCGGACTGGCAGTAGCCGCACTGGGGCACGGCCTCGGCCACCCAGGCATCCTGCACGGCCTTGCCCACGGCGTCGTTGGCCACGTGCTCGATGGTGGTGATCTTTTTTCCTTCCAGCGACGACACCGGCAGCATGCAGCTGCGCGTGGCCGCGCCGTCCACGTGCACCGTGCAGGCACCGCACTGGGCCATGCCGCAGCCGAACTTGGTGCCGGTGAGTTTCAGGTGATCGCGCAGCACCCAGAGCAGGGGAGTGTCGGGCTCGGCCGTCGTGGTGAGCTGCCGGCCGTTGACGTCGAGCGTGATCATGGGGTGATCCCTCTCCCGGAGACGAAAGACCTGTGGGAGCGATCATTATCCTACAATCACCTGCACATGACC
Source organism: uncultured bacterium (assembly GCA_965652645.1). Taxonomy (GTDB): domain Bacteria; phylum Pseudomonadota; class Gammaproteobacteria; order Steroidobacterales; family Steroidobacteraceae; genus ZC4RG30. The sequence continues at coordinate 22,929 of CBFGXE010000041.1, forward strand.
GACGGACCCGCCATGGATGAAACCGCGTTGCTCGCCCAGGCACTGGCCTGGCGCGAGAGCGGGTTGCGCGTGGGCATTGCCACGGTGGTGTCCACCTGGGGTTCGGCGCCGCGGCCGGCGGGCAGCCTGCTGGTGTGCAACGAGGCCGGGCAGTTCGCCGGCTCCGTCTCTGGCGGCTGCGTGGAAGTTGCGGTGATCGAAGCCGCCGCCGACGTGATGCGCGACGGCACGCCGAAGCTGCTGGAGTTCGGCGTGAGCGATGAGCTGGCCTTCAGCGTGGGGCTGGCCTGCGGCGGGCGCATCCGCGTGTGGGTGGAGGCGCTGGAGTAATGCGGCAGGGCATGGCGCATGCGCTGCTGGCGGCGCGCCGCGAGGCGCGGCCGGTGGTGCTGCTCACGCCGCTGGATGGTGGTCTGCAGCGCCTGCTCGACGAGGCGGGCATCGAACTGCTGGCGCTCACCGAACCCGACCTGGCCGCGGCGGCGCGTGCCGCGCTGGCCAGCGACCGGGTGCAGGTGGTCGGCGAGGCGGGGCACGAGGTGATGCTGGCCCCGCACAATCCTCCCCTGCGGCTGGTGATCGTCGGCGCCGTGCACATCAGCGAGGCGCTGTGCGCCATGGCGCGTGCCATGGGCTACGCCGTGACGGTGATCGATCCGCGCTCGGCTTTCCTGCGGCCGGAGCGTTTTCCCGGCGTGCAGCTCGAGGACCAGTGGCCGGCGGAGGCATTCGCCAGGATCAGGCCCGACGCCCGCACGGCCGTGGTGCTGCTGACGCATGATCCGAAGATCGATGATCCGGCGCTGCTGGCCGTGCTGCCCACGCCGGCCTTCTACGTGGGCGCGCTGGGTTCCACGCGCACGCATGCAAAGCGGTTGCAACGCCTGGGGGAAGCAGGCGTGGATGAGGCCGCCCGCGCGCGCATCCGCGGACCGGCCGGCCTTGCCATCGGCGCGCGCACGCCGGCGGAGATCGCGGTCTCGGTGCTGGCCGAGATGACGCAGGCGCTGCGCCTTTCGAAGTCCTGAAAAAAATCCGGCCGCACATGGCGGCCGGAAAGCCAGACTGCTCCTGGAAGGAAGCTAGTTGGCCGGGGGGGCTGGGGCCACGGGCGGCGGCGTGCCCGGCAGGGCAGGCGGCGTGCCGGGCATGGCTGGCGGCGAAGTGGGCGGCACGGCCGGCTGGCGGTTGGCCTCGTCCGGCTTCACCGTGATGCGGTTGTCCACGCGCTTCACGCCATCGGCGCTCTTTGCAATCTTCTCCGCGTTGGCGCGCTCGGTCTGCGTATCGGCAGAACCCGACAGCGTCACCACGCCGTCCTTCACGTCCACGTTCACGTCGAGGCCCTCGACCTCCGGCGAACGCAGCATGGTGGACTTGATCTTCGCCAGCAGGCTGGCGTCATCGACCGCCTGGCCGGCGCGCTGGGTGGCCGTCTGTCCTTCCTTCTGCGCTTCATCGGCGTAGGCGGGCAGCGTGGCAACGCCTCCAACAACAATCGATGCGACCGTGATTGCGATGGTTTTCTTCATGTCTGTGCTCCTGTGTCCTTCAAGGACATCCATACCTCTCGGGTTGGCGCACAGCTTGGCGCGGAGCCTGTGCAACAGCAGCTACCGCGCAGAGTCTTCCACGGTAGGATTTTTCCTGCTGTCGCGGAACGGCGTCATCCGCAACGAGCGGGTGGAGCCTCCAGCGTCGATGAAGGAAAGATTGCCGCGACCCACTTCGATGAAGTGGTGGCATTGCACGCAATCAACGACGCCGCCCCAGGCGGCAAACTCTTCGAGCGCGCCGAGATCGGTGATCTCTTCCGGCGGTGCGAAACGCGCTCCACAGCGAGGACAATGGATCTGGACCGATTTGATGAGATGCATGGCGGCACTCCCTCTTCTTGTCCGTTGAGGGCCATGTTAGGCACAGGTGCAGCCGGATAGCCAAATGGCTCCGGGTGCCGACACCCGGGGGAGAAAGCCGGGGGGGAATGGGTGGCGCTCCCTACCGGATTCGACTGACCCGGCCCACGTAGGCCCTTAGGCCCGTGGATTGAGGCTCAAGGGTATCAGAGTCCGTTTTCGGTGTAGCAGCCTGATACACCGGGGTGTAGCAAGCGGCGCCGCTGCGGGTGTAGCAGGGGGGAGAGCGCCTCTGATAAGCACCGGAACCAGCAGGGCCGGCTCGCGCGCGGCCCCGCCGACGATCACTCGTTACGCAGCCTCCCGGTAGATAGGAGCAGCGCCGGCACCCTTCACGAGAGCAATCGCACCATGTGCACCGGCGCGGGTGTTGTAGCCCTCGGAAGACACAGCCACGATGTGACCGTTGACGGCATACAGCCGCCAGCGGTATTCCCCGCTCGTGTCGGTGAAGACATAGAACGCCTTCGCGTACGGGCCTTTCGGCGCGTCGTAAACGTCCCAATCCTCACGTCCAGCGGTCTGCGTGATTTCGATGCTGCGCTGGCAGTCGGCAAAGTTCACGTAAGCCTCTCCCGCCGTGGCGATGATCCGCCCATTGGAAGCGACCAGACGCCACCGCCAGCCAGTACCACTGCGATAAATTTCAAATTTCATAGATCACCATTGAGTTGTAAAAAAACGACACAACACTCAACGGAGATCGAATGCCCCAAGGGCGTGCGTGTGGCACACCGGCGGCAGGCGATATTGACGAAGGGATGCCCGACGTTGCACTCTCGCCACCGGACAGTGTGCCCACGGGCATCGACGTCCGCCGCTCGCTGGTTCTTGAGTTTCCTAGGCCCGGGAACCGGAGAGCACCTGAAAGCCCACCGCAAGGTGGGCTTTTTTAACTCCTCCCGCAGACGCACGCGTCTGTAGGAGGAACCCGCGACATCTCGTGGGAGACACCACCGGCAGGCACAAGATATTGCGCTCGAAAATCAAGCGCAAGTCGATTTTATGTCTGTTGACTGCCGTCTAAACTGCTGCCGAATCAGCAAATCGTAGGCTTCCAAGAGCAGCTGCCCGATTCTCTGAAGTGCGCCTTCGCAACACGCGATGCCCACAACAAACGGTGCCTCGCGGCTGTCTCCCCAGCGGGGTTCCTGAGATGAGCAGCGCCATGCACGGCAAGGGAAGTCGCAGCGTTGCTGGCGCGAAGTGAACAGGATTACGAGAATAGTGCGTCACTGGCATTCGGACGCGCATCCAAGCAGATGAATACCGTCTCGGAACTAAAGGTGCCCTATGGTCGCCCTGAGAGTGGCCCTCTGGTGCCCGTGGCGGCGGCTGTGCGCGGAGTGCGGTACACCTGCCCCGGTTGTGCTGCGGTGCTTGTTTTACGTGACAGCGTAGCCCGCAAGCGGCGCAAACATTTTGCGCATCCGACAACTGGTGCTTGCAGCCAAGAGTCCATATTCCATGCGACGGCAAAGCGCCTCATTGCAGATGCGATCAGGGACCACGTCGCCAGGAAGGGCGAGGGCATTACTATCCGCCTCAACTGCCACGGCTGTACCGTCCCGGTTCCCTACGCAGTCCCTCGGGACAAGTTCACCGACTCCGCAGAGGAGTATTCCGCAGACGGATACAGGTGCGATGTAGTCGGTCTGCACGGTTCTGACGCCCGGCTTGCCGTCGAAGTGATGTACAAACACAGGACGGCAGACGCGAAGGCTGCTGGCCTTTCGATGCCCATGATTGAGCTAGAGGCGTTTGACGTGCTGTCTGATCCCTGCCGATGGATTCCGGTGCGACACACGCTGAAGCCCATTCGGTGCGATAAGTGCAAGTCGCGTCCTGCAATTGCTGAGGTCGTGCCGGTGCCTCCGGTCGTGACGGTGAGCCGTCCCGTCGTGCGGCCTGCCGCGCGCCCTGCGGCCCCACCACCGAGGAAGCCGCCGCCAGTTCCTCCCCGTGCGTCTGCGCCGACCATTCAGCCGGGGCAAGCGACGCGCTACCTTTGGGCGAATACAACCACGCTCGCACCGTTCATGAAGGAACTGGAGCAGTATCTTCGGAGTAGTGGAAGGAACCCGAGGCGCCGGACGCCGCGCTTCTAGATCGGCCGCCGTTTCTGGAGAATTTTGCGAGGCGGGGTGCGTATGTGTGCCCGCGCTCACTCCCCCCTATGGCCCCGGCTCCCTATAGATCGGTATGCGCTCAAGCAACGCCATTCTTGCGCGTGAGATCTGATCTCAGGCAGTCGG
>CBFGXE010000042.1:0-26528 GCA_965652645.1 uncultured bacterium
TGGCCCTCGCCGAAGATGATGTCGAAGGCCAGCGTGGACTTGCCCGAGCCGGACACGCCCGTGACCACGGTCATCGCGCCATGCGGCAGGCTGGCATCGATGTTTTTCAGGTTGTGCTCGCGCGCGCCGCGCACCTCGATGGTTTGCGGCGGCTCGGGCGGAGCCAGGTGCTGGCGGGCCGCATCGCGCACGGCCTCGGCCGACAGCCTGTAACCGGCCAGCGCCTCGCCGGTGTGGCCGATGCGCCCGGCGCGGAACTGCGCCGGCGTGCCCGACCCCACGATGCGGCCACCGCCGTCGCCGCCTTCCGGTCCCATTTCCACCAGCCAGTCCGCGGCGCCGATCACATCGAGGTTGTGTTCGATGACCAGCAGCGAGGCGCCACGTTTCGTGAGCGCGCGGAAGGCGCGCATCAGCCTGGCGATGTCCTCGAAGTGCAGGCCGGTGGTGGGCTCGTCGAAGATCAGCAGCTGTTTCGTGGTGCCGGCCACATCGGCGAGGTGGCCTGCCAGCTTCAGCCGCTGCGCCTCACCGCCGGACAGCGTGGGCACCGGCTGGCCGAGCTTCAGGTATGACAGCCCCACGTCGGCCAGCGGTTGCAGCCGTTCCAGCACCTCCTCCTCGTTCGCGAAGAAGGCCAGCGCCCCGGTCACGGTCATGTCGAGCACCGTGGCGATGTCGGCGCGCCCGCCCTGTGCGCCCTCGATGGTGAGCTCCAGCACCTCGTCGCGGTAACGGCGGCCGTTGCAGGCCGGGCAGCGCAGGTACACGTCGGCGAGCAGCTGCATCTCCACGTGCTCGAAGCCATTGCCTCCGCAGTCCGGGCAACGGCCATTGCCGGAGTTGAAGCTGAACGTGCCGGGCGTATAGCCGCGGGCCACCGCCTCGGGCAGTTTGGCGAACAGCTTGCGGATGGGATCGAAGGCGCCGATGAAGCTGGCCGGGTTCGAGCGGGTGGTGCGGCCGATGGGGGACTGGTCAACCAGCGTCACGCCCTGCAGGTGGCCGTGGCCGCTCAACTTCACGTAGCTGCCCTGCATCGCGGCGGGCTTGCCGAAGGTGCGCTGCAGGGCCGGATACAGCAGTTCCGTCACCAGCGTGCTCTTGCCGGATCCGGAGACACCGGTGACGCAGACCAGCTGCCCCAGTGGCACGCGCAGCGTCGCATCGCGCACGTTGTGCAGCGAGGCGCCTTCAAGCACCAGCGTGCGGGCAGCATGCGCCATGGGCTCGCTGGAAGGCGCAACGCCCTCATCGGCGGGCATGATGCGCCGCCGGCCGGCCAGGTAGTCGCCGGTGAGGGACTCCTTCTCGCGCAGCACGCCGGCCGGCGGGCCGTTGAAGAGGATGCGCCCGCCATGCTCGCCCGCGCCCGGGCCCATGTCGACCAGCCGGTCGGCCTCGAACATGATCTGCGGGTCATGCTCCACCACCACCAGCGTATTGCCCGCATCGCGCAGCTTCTGCATCACGCCGATCACGCGGCCCATGTCGCGCGGATGCAGGCCGATGGAAGGCTCATCCAGCACGAACAGCGTGTGCACCAGCGAGGTGCCCAGCGCGGTGGTCAGGTTGATGCGCTGGACCTCGCCGCCGGACAGGGTGCGTGACTGGCGGTCGAGCGTGAGATAGCCCAGGCCCACCTCGCACAGGTAACCCAGGCGGGCGCGGATTTCCTCCAGCACGAGCGTGTCGGCATCCTGCAGCGGCGGTGGAAGCTCGAGGCTGGCGAAGAATTCACGGCACACAGCCACCGGAAGTGCCGACAGCGCCTGCATGTTGTAGGGACCCAGCCGCCACAGCAGCGACTCCGGTTTCAGCCGCGCGCCCTTGCAGGCCGGGCATTCGGTGTAGCTGCGGTAGCGCGAGAGCAGCACGCGCACGTGCATCTTGTAGGCCTTGCTTTCGAGCCAGTCGAAATAGCCCTTGATGCCATACCAGTGCTTGCGGCCCTTGCGGCCATCACCGTTGACCACCCAGTTGCGCTGCTCGTCGGTGAGGTCGTGCCAGGGCACGTCCAGCGGGATGCCGGCCGCAGGGGCGTGTTTCTCCATGTCGTCCTGGCATTCCCTGCCGGTGGCCGTCTGCCAGGGCTTCACCGCGCCGCCGGACAGGGTCTTGTTCTGGTCCGGCACCACCAGGTCGTAGTCCACGCCGATCACGCGGCCGAAACCGCGGCAGGTGTCGCAGGCGCCCAGCGGCGAATTGAAGGAGAAGTGGCTGGGCAGCGGATCCTGGTAGCTGATGTCGCAGTCCGCGCAGTGCAGGCCGGCCGAGTAGCGCCAGCTGGCGCTGGTTGCGCCATCGGCATCCAGCGCGTGCACCACCACGTGTCCGCGGCCGCCCTTCAGCGCTGCCTCAAGCGCCTCGCCCACGCGCGCGGCTTCCGCGCTGCCCACGCGCAGGCGGTCCTGGATCACGGTGAGCCGGTGGTGTGGTGCCTTGCCTTGCTCCTCGAGGAAACGCACGTAACCCTGGGACTCGAGCAATGCACGCAGGTCTTTCTCCGGCAGGTTGTCCGGCCGCGTGACCTCGAAGCACACCAGCAGGCGCGGGTCGCCCAGCGCCGCGGCACGCTCCTGCAGCGAGGCCAGGATGGTGGCGGGCGTGTCGCGCCGCACGGGCTGCCCGCAGCTGCGGCAATGCAGCCGCGCGGCGCGCGCGAACAGCAGCTTCAGGTGGTCGTTGATCTCGGTCATCGTGCCGACCGTGGAGCGCGAGGTGCGCACCGGATTGGTCTGGTCGATGGCGATGGCCGGCGGAATGCCCTCGATGCGGTCCACCTGCGGGCGGTCCATGCGGTCGAGGAACTGGCGCGCGTAGGGACTGAAGGTCTCCACGTAGCGCCGCTGGCCCTCGGCATACAGCGTGTCGAAGGCGAGGGAGGACTTGCCGGAGCCGGACACGCCGGTGATGACGGTCAGCTCGCCGAGGGGAAGGTCGAGCGACAGGTTGCGCAGGTTGTTCTGGCGCGCACCGTGGATGCGGATGGCGGCAGCGGGATGGGGAGGGGACATGGTTCCATTCTAGCCCGGGGCTGTATATGTATACAGTCTGGAGGCTGGCCCGGATGCACTACTGCCGGCACCGGGCGGGGCCCATGCGATGATCCGGACCGGGCCCCTCGGGCCCGCATGGCAGGGAAGGTCCACGCCCCACGGGAGATTCCATGGAAGAGTCGATCAGGTCCAGGCTGGAGGAGCTGAAGCAGAAGTTCGAGAGCTGCGACCCCAACGGCGACGGCCGCATCGACGTGGCCGAATTCCACCAGCTGCTGATGGACATCGACGGCGACGTTTCGCGCGAGGAGTGCGAGCTGGACTTCCTCGCCATCGACGTGAACGAGGACGGCTACATCAGCTTCGAGGAGTTCAGCACCTGGTGGCTGGGCTGAGGCGGCCTCAGCCGTCCCAGCCGCACTGCCTGCCGGCGTTCCTTTCCGTGAGCCAGCCCATCAGCGGCTGGAAGTAGTCGATGATGGCGCTGGCATCCATCTCGCGGGTGCCGGTGAGCTTCTCCAGCGTCTCCGGCCAGGGCCGGCTCGCGCCGGCCTGCAGCATGGCCCAGAACTTCTCCCCGGCCTCCCTGCTGCCCGCCACCGAGCACTCGTGCAGCGGCCCCTGGAAGCCCGCCGCCTCGCACAGCGCCTTGTGGAACTGGAACTGCAGGATGAACGCCAGGAAATAGCGCGTGTAGGGCGTGTTGCCCGGGATGTGGAACTTCGCGCCGGGATCGAAATCCTCCTCGCTGCGCGCGTTGGGGGGCGCCACGCCCTGGTAGCGCTCGCGCAATTCCCACCAGGCGTTGTTGTAGTCGGCCGGGGCCACCTCGCCGGAGAACACCTTCCAGCGCCACTGGTCCACCAGCAGGCCGAAGGGCAGGAAGGCGATCTTGTCGGCCGCCATCTTCATCTGCTCGTTGATGGTGGCCTCGCGCGAGGGTTTCACCGTGCTGCCCAGGCCGATGCTGGCCAGGTAACCCGGTGTCACCGACAGCAGCACGGTGTCGCCGATGGCTTCGTGGAAGCCGTCATGCGCGCCGCCCTGGAAGAAGTAGGGCTGGTCCTTGTAGGCCAGGTCGTAATAGAGATGCCCGAGCTCGTGGTAGATGGTGCCGAGCTCCTCCTCGGTGGGGATGATGCATTGCTTGATGCGCACGTCTTCCCCGCCGTCCATCTGCCAGGCGCTGGCATGGCAGACCACCTCGCGGTCGCGCGGGCGCGTGAGCATGGAGCGCTCCCAGAAGGTGTCCGGCAGCTTCGGCATGCCCAGCGAGGTGTAGAAGGACTCCGCCTGCTGCGTCATCTTCACTGCGTCGTACTTCTTGCGCACCAGCTCCTGGTCCAGCGGCGCGCGCCGGATGGCCGGGTAGGGCTTGAGGATGTCCTCGTAGATGTTGTTCCACTGCTGCGCCCAGATGTTGCCGAACAGGTGCGCGGGCACGGGCTTGCCGGCCGGCACCTTCGAGGCGCCGTATTTTTCGGCCAGCTGGTCGCGTGCATAGCAGTGCAGCTCGTCGTACAGCGGCTTCACCTGGCCCCACAGGTGCTCCACCGTCTGCACGAACTGGTCAGGTGTCATGTCGTAGCCCGAGCGCCACATGGTGCCCAGGTCTGCGTAGCCCATTTCCGTCGCGCCCTCGTTGGCCAGTTCCACGAAACGCACGTAGTCCTGGCGCATGGGGCGGCTGATGGTGTGCCAGCCGTTCCAGGCCGCCAGCAGCGCATCGAAGTCGCGGCTTTCGGCCATGACCTTCGTGACGTCGTCGATGTTGCGGCATTGCTCCCTGCCGCCCACGGTCTCGCAGTACTTGCCCTCTCCATAGGTGGCCTCGAGCTTCGCCGACAGCGCGGCCAGCTCGGCACGCCGTTCCGGGTCATCCGGCGCCGGCGCGGAAACGCCCAGGCGCAGCAGCCGCAGGGTGCGGGCGGTGGCCTCGTCCATCTCCACGCCGTCGAAGCGCCGCGACTCCTTCACCGCGCGGCTCACCAGCTCCAGGTAGCGCTCGGTGGCCCGCGCATTGAGGAGCTGGGTGTCTGCGGTGATGTAGGTGGCCTGCACCCAGCCCGCGGCGGCGGCCTCGTCCCCCATGCGCCGGAAGTCCTTGTTGAGCCGGGCCACGAAGTCCGCGGCCTCTTCCGGGGTGGCCTGCTGCTGGTTTCCACAGGCGGCGGCCAGCGCCGCCAGCAGCAGCATGGAAAGGCGGGTGAGGCGGGCGGTAGTCATGGTGGACTCCTGGCCGGGCGGGTGCCGGCCCGGCGGGGGGAAGGGGGTAGAATTTATGAAAAACCCGTAAAGGGCCGCAAGGCTGTGCAGCCCTTAGGATAGTCCGCATGCGCCTGCTGCTGATCGAAGATGATGCCGAAGCCGCCAAGTACCTCGCCCGGGGCCTGGGCGAGAGCGGCCATGAAGTGGAAATTGCCGCGGACGGCCGCGCGGGCCTCGCGCGTGCGCTGGCCGGTGACCATGAGCTGATCATCGCCGACCGCAACCTGCCGCACATGGATGGCCTGAGCATCGTGCAGGCCCTGCGCGCCGAAGGGCGCAGCGTGCCGGTGCTGGTGCTTTCCGCGCTGGGTTCGGTGGATGACCGCATCGAGGGGCTGCGCGCCGGCGGCGACGACTACCTCACCAAGCCGTTTGCCTTCGAGGAGCTGCTGGCGCGCATCGAGGCGCTGCTCAGGCGTGGCCAGGGCACGGCGGTGGTCACCCGGCTGAAGGTGGCTGACCTCGAGCTCGACCTGCTGTCGCGTTCGGTGACGCGGGCGGGCAAGCGCATCGACCTCACGGCCAAGGAATTCCAGCTGCTGGAATACCTGATGCGGCGGCAGGGCCAGGTGGTCACGCGCAGCATGCTGCTGGAAGGCGTGTGGGACCTGCACTTCGACCCGCAGACCAACATCATCGACGTCCACATGAGCCGGCTGCGCGCGGCGGTGGACCGCGACTTCCCGCGCCCGCTCATCCACACGGTGCGCGGCGCGGGATACGTGCTGCGCGATGGCAACTGAGGCGGGCAGGCCCCCCCCGACCCGCAAGCCTGCCGGACGCAATGCCCGTTCGTGGCTGCGTTCCGCCGCTGCCCGGCTGACGCTCACCTATGGCGTGATCGTGCTGCTGCTGGTGATAGGGCTGCAGGGCACGGTGTGGTGGCTGACGCGCAATGCGCTGGACCGCGAGGTGCAGCGCGTGATGAATGCCGAGCTCGTCAAGCTGGAGCAGGTCTACGCCAAGAACGGCAGCATCGGCGACGTGGCCTGGGCGCTGCGCGAACGTTCCGACAGCTGGGGTCGCACCGGCGCGGTGTACCTGCTGGTCGACCGCAACATGACGCGCGTGGAGGGCAATCTCACCGCGTGGCCGCTGGACGTGGAGCCCCGGCATGATTCCTCGGTGAGCTTCCGCATCGCCGCCGATGGCGAGCTGGGCAGCCACCCGGTGCGCGCCCAGGTGGTGACGCTCGCCGATGGCTACTGGCTGCTGGTGGGCACCGACATCAGCGAGATGGAGCGCGCGCTGCGCCGCTTTGGCTGGGCCAGTGTCTGGGGCGTGCTGGCCATCACGCTGCTCATCGTCACGCTGGCGCGCTGGTATGCCGCCCTGGCGGCACGCCGGGTGCGCGACTTCTCCAGTACCTGCGATGCCATCGTGCACAGCGACCTGTCGCGGCGGCTGGACCTGACGGGCAAGGGCGACGAGTTCGACCAGCTCAGCCGCACGGTGAATGACATGCTCGAGCGCCTGGACCAGCAGGCCACCCTGCTGCGCACCACCTACGGCAGCATTGCCCACGACCTGCGCACGCCGCTGTACCGCCTGCGGGTGCGCATGGAGGAAGCCCTGCGCCGCAGCGACGTGCCGGCCGCCAGCCTCGAGATGGCACAGCCGGCGCTGGAGGAACTGGACCGCGTGCAGCGCACCCTGGGCACGCTGCTGGAAATCGCCCGCGCCGAGAGCAGCGGGCCCATGGCCGACGCCGAGCGCATCGACCTGGCGCAGCTGGCGCGCGAAATGCACGAGCTCTACCAGCCGGGCATGCAGGACAGCGGCCTGGACCTGCAGATCGATGCGCAGGGCGAGGCGGTGATCTACGGCAAGCGCCAGCTGCTGGCGCAACTGATCGCCAACCTGCTGGAAAACGCCATCAAGTACGTTCCTTCCGGGGGCAGGGTGCGCCTGGAGGTCAGCAGCAGCCCGCGCTGGCTGACGCTCACCGTCAGCGACAACGGGCCGGGCATCAGCGGCGAGAAACCTGCCGGCAGCGGCCTGGGGCTGAACCTGGTGAAAGCCATTGCACGCCTGCACCGCGGCGAGGTATTCCTGCACGACAATGAACCGGGCCTCGCCGTGGAGTGCCGCTTCGAGCGGCGCGCCAATGGAACCTGACGGCCGGCCTTTTTCCAGGGGGAGAATCCAATGACAACAAAAATCCTGCTTGCCCGCATCGCCTGCCTGCTGCTGGCACTGCCGGGCGCCGCAATGGCACTCGACTATTCCGGCCGCCAGGGCAACGAGGCCACCTTCGAGTCCCTGGCACAGGCGCGCATCAGCGGGCCGCAGGCCGTGGCCAGGCTGGAAGGCAACTCGGGCCGGTACGTCTCCCATCCGGTGCTCGACGGTTATCCCGACGGCACGACCTGGATCTACCGTTCCCCCAACCTGTATGGCGGTCGGGCGGCAGCCCGCCTGAACAGCAACATCCTGGTGTTCGTGGACCGGGCCTTCGCCGACGCGGCCGCAGCCCGGCAATACCTGGAGGAGCTGGGCCTGGTCCGCATCATCAACGAAGCCATCGGCAGCGTGATCCTGGTGACACCGGCCGACAGCAGGGCCTTCGGCGCGGGTGACCTGAAGCATTACTACGCGCTGCAGACCGCCATGCTGGCGCAGAAGGCCGGCGAGGGCGGGCGGGGCGGCGCGCGTTATTCCGACGCGGAGTATTTCGGCGGCTTCGGCTACACCTACGTGATCGGCATCGATGGCGGCGCCACGTACCTGAACAACTACGTGGCCGGCACGCTCGACTATGTGAGCCGCATCGCCGGCATGCTGCTGGTGAACGGCACCATGCAGGACGTGCGCGAGGTGGCGGGGCTGGTTCCGGTGTACCTGGTCAATGCGCCGCAGCAGGTGGTGGCGAAGTACCGCGCGGCCAACGGCACGAATGCCTACTCCTCGACGCCCGAAAAGGAGACCTTCTTCAACCAGCACCTGCCGCTGCGGCGCGTGGTGGTGGCACGCCAGGCCAGCCGCCCGCTTCCGGAAGTCATCGCCGACGCGTACTACAACCTGTTCACGCATGCGATGCGGGTGCCGGTGGGCCCCCCGGGCCTGCACAGTGCCTCCACGCCTTACCAGGGCTACAGCATGGACCAGGCGCCGCTGTCGCTGAGCGAGCGCAATGCCGTGTTCGACTCCGCCACGCGCGACGGCATCCAGGTGTTCGAGCGCAAGGATGACCGTTTCCGCAAGCTGGCCGCGCCCAACGGTGAATACCTGCAGACCTGGTTCGACTACCTGCCGAAGGAAGTGGTTGATGGCACTGCGGCCAAGGGTTCGGTGCCGCTGGTGCTGGCGCTGCACGGCGGCGGCGATGACCCGCGGCAGTTCGTGGAGGAAATCGGCCTGCTGCCGCTGGCCGGCCGCGAGCGATTTGCCATCGTGGCGCCCGAACACCAGAGCAACCTGCCCACGGCCAGCGCCTCGCTGCCCGCGCTGGTGGAATACACGCTGCGCCGCTGGCCGGCGCTGGATCCCTCGCGGGTGTACGTCACCGGCTATTCGCTGGGTGGCGCGGCGACGTTGCGCGCCATCAATGGCAAGCCTTCGGTGTTCGCCGCGGCGGTGCCGATGGCGGCCGCGCCCTACACCGGCACGCCGGAAGAGGTGAAGCAGTTCGGGAAGGTGGACCTGCCGGTGATGTTCACCACCTCGGAGTTCGACCTGGCCGGCGCCTTCGACCAGGCCAATGGCCGGATCGCCGCCAATTACCAGCAGCAGCTCAATATGTTCCTCGGCTACAACGGCATGCAGCAGATCCAGTTCGATTTCGAGCGTTTCCCGCTGGTGGGATTCCGGGCCGACTACATGGACCGGATGCGCCGCAACGGTGAGTACGAAAGCTCCCGCTGGTACCTCAACAACGCGGTCGGGGTACCCATGGTGGCAGTGTCATACACGAAGGGGCTGATGCACGCCCTGTACCCGGAATATGGAAAAATCGCCTGGGAGTTCTTCAGCCGCTACTCCCGCGATCCGCGCACCGGGGAGATCAGGTACAGGCGCTGAGGCGACCGGGGAGCCTGCGTTCCAGCGCGCCGCGCGGGCCTAGAGCGTGCGCGCCGCGAAGGTATCGCAGGCTTCCACCTGCCCGCCACCGAAGCCGCGTGCGAACCAGCGCCGGCGCTGCTCGGCCGAGCCGTGCGTGAAGCTCTCGGGCACCACGTAACCCTGCATCTTCTTCTGGATCATGTCATCGCCCACCGCGGCGGCGGCGGTGAGGGCGTCGTCGATGTCCTGCTCGGTGAGGCGCTCGCGCGCGTAATGCGCCCAGATGCCGGCGTAGCAGTCAGCCTGCAGTTCCATGCGCACCTGCAACGCATTCTGCTCCTCCTGCGAGGCGCGTGACTGCGCGCTGCGCACCTTGTCGGAAGTGCCGGTGACGGTCTGCACGTGATGCCCCACCTCGTGCGCCAGCACGTAGGCCTTGGCGAAGCTGTCGTCACGGGCCGCATCGGCCGGGCCGCCGAGCTTGCCGGCCAGTTCGTGGAAGAAATCCAGGTCCACGTACAGGGCCTGGTTGGCCGGACAGTAGAAGGGACCGACGGCGGCGCTGCCGGTGCCGCAGGCGGTGGGCACCTGCCCTGTGAACAGCACGAGCTGGGGCGGTGGATAGATGGAGCCGGATTCGCGGAAGAGCGTGCCCCAGACATCCTCGGTGGAACCCAGGATGGCGGCCGCGAAATCGCCGGCGTCATCGTCGGGCGGGGCGGTCTGCATCTGCGTGGGATCCGGGCCGCCGGCGCCGCCGGTGTCCATCAGGCCCATGACCAGTCGCGGGTCGACGCCGGCGAAGTAGGCCAGCGCGACAACCACCAGTCCGCCAATGCCCAGCTTGAGGCCGCCGCCGCCAAAGCGCTGGCCCCGGACGTCCCTGACGTTCTGGCTTCGCCGAAGATCGCGCCAGCGCATTGCCTGCTCCCGTGGTGGCGTTGCCCGGCAGATTATCATGCAGGGTTCATGTCGGAAGCGCCCACACTGCCCGTAGGGGAAATCCTGCCCGAGCTGCGATCGCGGCTGGTTGACGGCCGCAATGCAGTGCTGGTCGCGCCGCCAGGCGCGGGCAAAAGCACGGTGGTGCCGCTGGCGCTGCTCGACGAGCCCTGGGCCGCCGGCCGCAAGATCCTGCTGCTGGAGCCACGGCGGCTGGCGGCGCGCGCCGTGGCCGCGCGCATGGCGGCCACGCTGGGCGAGCGGCTGGGCGAGACCGTGGGCTACCGCATGCGGCTCGACACGAAGGTGGGGCCGCGCACCCGGCTCGAAGTGGTGACCGAGGGCATCCTCACCCGCATGCTGCAGTCCGATCCGGCGCTTGAGGGCGTGGCGGCGGTGATCTTCGACGAGTTCCACGAGCGCAGCCTGCACGCCGACCTGGGACTGGTGCTGTGCCGGGAGGCGCAGCAGTCACTCGACCTGCCGCTGAAGCTGCTGGTGATGTCGGCCACCATCGACGGCGCCGCGGTGGCGCAGAGACTGGGCGATGCACCGGTCATCGAGGCGCGCGGCCGCAACTTCCCGGTGGAGATGCACTACCTGGGCAGGGGACTGCCACCACTGCCGGAGCAGCGCACGCTGGCGCCGTGGGACATCGACCGCCTTGCCGCGCAGGTGCGGCAGGTGCTGGATGCCACCGATGGCGATGTGCTGATGTTCCTGCCCGGCGCGTCCGAGATCCATCGCCTGCGCGCGCAGGTGGAGTCGGTGCGGATCCCAGGGCTGGCGGTGCATGCGCTCTACGGCGAGATGCGCATCGAGGCGCAGCAGGAGGTGCTGGAGCCCGCGCCGCGCGGCGTGCGCAAGCTCATCCTCGCCACCAACATCGCCGAGACCAGCCTCACCATCGAGGGTGTGCGGGTGGTGATCGACACCGGCCTCGCGCGCCGCTCGCTGTTCGATCCCGGAACGGGCATGGAGCGGCTGGTGACGGTGCGCATCTCGCAGGCCTCGGCGGTGCAGCGCGCGGGACGCGCGGGACGCACGGCGCCCGGCACTGCCTGGCGGCTGTGGGGCGAGGGAGCGCAGGCCACGCTTGCGCCGCAGACGCCGCCGGAAATCCTCACCTCGGACCTGGCACCGCTGGCGCTGGAGCTGGCGCGCTGGGGCGCGCGCGAAGTGCAGCAGATGCCGTGGATGGATGCACCACCCGCCGCCACGCTGGCGCAGGCGCGCGAGCTGCTGCGCCGGCTCGAGGCCATCGACGCCAGCCACGCGATCACCAAGGTGGGCGCGGCGATGCTCGAAACTGGCCTGCATCCGCGGCTGGCGCACATGCTGGTGCGGGCGCGCGGCACGTCGCTGGCAACACTGGCGGGCAACCTCGCCGCGCTGCTGTCCGAGCGCGACCTGTTGCGCACGGCACGGGACCCGGATGTGCGCACGCGGCTGGAACTGCTGCGCGGCGAGGTGCGTGGCGCGGACCAGGGCGCGCTGTCCCGCGTGCGCGGGCTGGCGAGCCGCCTGGGTGGCGGACGCGCCGAAGCTGCCGACGACCGCGAGGCCGGCGTGGTGCTGGCATGGGCCTATCCGGATCGCGTGGCGCAACTGCGTCCGGGATCGGGCGGCGCCGCCGGGCAACGCTACCTGCTGGCGAACGGGCGCGGCGCGGTGCTCGAGGGGGCTTCCACGCTGGCGGGGGCGCCTTTCCTGGTCGCGCTCGACCTGGATGATGCCGAAGGCGCGCAGGCCATCATCCGCCTGGCGGCGCCGCTGGCGAAGGAGCAGCTGGAAGCTGCGCTGGGCGCGCAGATCAGGGAGGGTGTCGAGACCGACACAGACCCGCGCACCGGGGCGCCCCGCGCGCGGCGTGTACGGCGGTTCGATGCACTGGTGCTGGAGGAACGCCGTGCCGAGGTGGATCCGCAGGCGGTTGTGGATGCATTGCTCGGGCAGGTGCGCCAGGCAGGGCTGGATGTGCTGTCCTGGGGAGAGGCCGGCCAGCGGCTGCGCGCCCGGCTGCGTTTCGCCAGCGAACAGCGCAGTGCCGGCCTGGACCTGCCGGCCTGCGACGAACAGGCACTGTTGGCGGATCTGGAGCAGTGGCTGGCGCCATACCTTGCGGGAACCAGCCGCCTGGACCAGCTTTCATCCGGGCAGCTCGTCGATGCGCTCCTGTCCCGCTTCACCTATACGCAGCGCCAGAAGCTGGAGGAGTTCGCGCCCTCCCACGTGACCGTGCCCACCGGCTCACGCATCGCGGTGGATTACGAGGATGACAACGCCCCGTGCATCGAGGTGCGCATGCAGGAGGTCTTCGGCCTTGCCGACACGCCCCGCATCGCCGGCGGGCGCGTGCCGGTGACCCTGAAGCTGCTGTCCCCGGCGCGGCGGCCCATGCAGATCACGCGCGACCTGGCCGGATTCTGGCGCGGCAGTTATGCCGAGGTGCGCAAGGACATGCGCGGGCGCTATCCGCGGCATTACTGGCCGGAGAATCCGCTGGAGGCCGAACCCACGCGTGGCGTTCGGCCGCGCAGGTCATAGACCGGGAACGCCGGGACCGTCGGGCGGATGACGCCGGAACACCGGCAGGGCCTCGCACATCGCCGACAGCCGTTCCAGGTGCGGACGGCTGCCGGCGGGTACTTCACCGGGAACCAGTGCGCGAAGCTGCTGCCAGACCACGGCCGACCAGATGGCGGCATGGTCCAGGTCCCGTTCATCGAGGGCGGAGCCGGGTGCCGGCGTGAGGAACTCCAGCGCGCTGAAGGCGGCGTTCATCTGGCCCCGCACGCGCTGCTTCCAGGGTTCATGCTGCGCGGAGGCCGGACGCAGCTGGCTTTCGTACACCAGCTGCACGCCCTTGTCGCAGGCTGCGGTGGCGTAGCTCACGCGGCGGAACAGCGGCAGCCGCGTCGCGGCATCCGGGCTCCACAGCGGCGAGGGCGCGGTGCGGGTGGATTCGATGTACTGCAGGATCAGCGCGGACTCCATCAGCACGCCGCCGTCCTCGCAAATGAGCGTCGGCGCCTTGACCACGGGGTTGATGGCGCGAAAGCGCTCGAAGGTGCTGAACACCGACACGGACTCGTGCACGAAGGGCACACCCAGCAGGTCGAGGCAGATTGCCACGCGCCGCACATAGGGTGAATCCAGCATCCCGACCAGCTTCATTGCCATTGCCGCCGACCTTATCCGCTACAATCCGCGCATGCTGTATTTCCACGCCAAGGCCATCCACATCCTGTTCATCATCTCGTGGATGGCCGGCATCTTCTACCTGCCGCGCATCTTCGTGCACTACGTCGAGGGCAGCGCGGCCGGCGAAGACGTGCGGCGCCTGAAGATCATGGCACGCAAGCTCTACCATTTCACCAGCGCCATGGGCGTGCTCGCGCTGGCCTCGGGCATCTGGGTGGCCTGGCTTTTGCGTGCCGGCGCCGCCGGCTGGCTGCACGCCAAGGTCACGCTGGTTGTGCTGCTGGTGGGTTACCACATCTCCATGCGCGTGCTGATGAAGCGCATGCTGCGCGACGCGCCGCTGCCGGCCGCGAAGACGCTGCGCTGGTACAACGAGCTGCCGCTGCTGCTGCTCATCGGCATCCTCTGGCTGGTGGTGCTCAAGCCCTTCTGACGGCATCCGCGTGCCGGTCGCCAAGGAATTCATCACCGCCGATTCCCTGCTGCGCGATTCGCTGGCGCTGGGCATGCAGATCGTGCGCAGCGGTTTCAGGCCCACCATCCTGGTCGGCGTGTGGCGCGGCGGGGCGCCCATCGGCATCGCCGTGCAGGAAGTGCTGGAATACCACGGCTTGGACTGCGACCACCTGGCCGTGCGCACTTCCTCCTACACCGGCATCGACCAGCAGGTGGCGGTGCGCGTGCACGGCATCGACTACCTGGTGTCGCGCCTCACCGCCGATGACCACCTGCTGCTGATCGACGACATCTTCGATTCCGGCCGCAGCCTCGAGGCGCTGATCGGCGAGTTGCAGCGCCGCTGCAAGCTCAACATGCCGCGCCAGCTGCGGATCGCCACGGTGTTCTGGAAGCCGGCGCGCAACCGCACGCAGCTCAGGCCCGATTTCTGCGTGCGCACCACCGATGCCTGGCTGGTGTTCCCGCATGAGCTGCAGGGGCTGAGCCGCGAGGAGATCCTCGCGCACAAGCCGGTGGGCGAGGATTTCTTCGAGCCGTGAGCGCGGATCAGGGCGCAGCAGGCGCGCGGGTGCGCAGCACCGGCAGCAGGCAGCAGGCGGCGGCAAGCAGGGCGATCCACAGGCCCAGCAGGCCGTCGAAGGAGCCCACCAGGAAATCCCACGGGCTGTCTGGTCCCGGTGCCGAAACCTTGCGGAACAGGGCGATGATGGCCACGAAGCCGGCATGCAGTCCGATGCAGCCCGCAAGGCTTCCCCAGCGCCGACGCACCAGTGCCAGCAGCAGGCCCACGCACCACAGCGCAAGGAAGGCATCCGCGATGCCCAGGGGATCGGCGTAGCCCGAGAAGAATCCCGCCGCCGCGGTGAAGCCGCCCAGGGCATTCACCTGGTCGGGGGGCACGCTGGCCGCGCGGCCAAGGAAGTGCACGGCGGCGTAGAACACGGGTACCGCGAACAGCGCCCAGTGCATCGCACCCAGCCTCTGCAGCGCGCCCTGCAGTGCGCCGCGGAAGAAGGTTTCCTCGATCAGTGCGACGGCGAGGCCGCTGCCCAGTCCCTTCAGCGCGAGCAGCGTCCAGGCTTGCAGGGTATCGGGTGCGCGCGCACTCCATTCACGCAGGTCCAGCAGGAACAGTGGCACGAGGGCCACGGTCATCAGCGTGATGCCGGCCACAAGGCCGAGGAGCGCCTGGCGCAGGAAGCGCACGGGAGGGCCGGTGAATCCCAGAGTGCCGTCGCGGCACAGCCGCAGCCGCCACAGCAGCCATGCGGTGAGCAGGATCACGCCCACCATGGTCAGCCTCGAGAACACGCGATGCAGCGGGAAGATGTCCACGGGTGCCAGTGCGGCCTGCACCCAGGGGGCCAGCACCGCCGCAAACAACATCGCCACCGGCAGGGTGAGCACGAAGGCGAGGAACAGCCGCGGTGGTGATGTGTTCATCAGCCGGTGGCGGGGGGGGAGGAGCCGGAAGGATCGATGGCAGCGGCCACCTGGCGGAGGAAGGCGCGGCCCGCAGGCGGGACATGGATCGACGTATCCGTGACTTCAACCAGCCCGTCCGGCTGCAGGCGGGCCAGCGCCTGCCGCGCATGAGGCCACCAGGCGGAAGCGCGGTCATCATCGGTGAGCTGTGCCGCCGAACCGGCGAACAGCTCCCAGATGACCTGCCTGACGCGCAGGTCTTGCGCCGAGAGCACGTGGCCACGCTGCAGCGGCAGTTCGCCGGCCGCGACGCGCGCCTCGTATTGCTGCAGGTTCTTGTCATTCTGCGCATAGGCGCTGTGCGCATCGCCGATGGCAGACACGCCCAGTCCGATCAACGCATGCGTCTCCACGGCGGAGAAGCCCATGAAGCTGCGGGAAAGCCGGCCGGTGGCCAGCGCCTGCGCAAGCGGATCGGTTGGCAGCGCGAATTCGTCGATTCCGATCTCCACGTAGCCGGCCGCACCCAGCCGCTCGCGTCCGAGCAGGAACAGCTCGCGGCGCAGCGCCGCGTCCGGAAGGTCGGCCTCGGTGTACTGCCGCTGGCTGGACCTGATCCAGGGCACATGCGCGTAGGGCAGGAAACTCACGCGGTCCGGCTTCATCCGCATGAGGGTGTCGAAAGTGCCGCGCAGGCTGTCGACGGTCTGCAGCGGCAGGCCATGGATGAGGTCCACGCCCACGCTGGAGAAGCCCAGCTCGCGCGCATCGGTGATCACCCGGCGCACCTCGGCCTCGCCCTGCACGCGATTGACGATCTCCAGCACGCGCATGTCGAAGTCCTGCACGCCGAACTGGATGCGGCGGAAACCATGCCGGCGCAGCACGCCCAGCATCTCGCGCGTGGTGTTGCGGGGGTCGGCCTCGATGGCGAAGTCCGCGTCGGCCTCGATGGAGGCGCCGGCAAGCAGTCCTTCCAGCAGGCGGTCCAGCGTGCCCACGGGCAGCCAGGTAGGCGAGCCACCCCCCAGGTACAGCCCTCCCAGCGCGGCGGGCACCTGCCCCAGGCCAGCGTGATACAGGGCCAGCTCATTGAGTACGGTGGTTACATAGGGTTCGGCGAATGCATGGCTGCGCGCCACGCGCATGTTGCAGCCGCAGAACGTGCACAGCGCGCCGCAGAAGGGAACGTGCACGTACAATCCGGCGCGCGCGCCTTCGCGCGACAACCTGTTCCGCAGGGCGGCCAGCCAGTCCGCGGCCCTGGGCGCCGCGCCCCAGTGCATGGCCGCCGGATAGCTCGTGTAGCGCGGGGCGGGTGCCCCGTGGCGCTCGAGCATTTCCGGCGCGATGCGTATCACCCGAAGATCTCGCGCTGCAGTGACACGAAGCGGCGCACGCTGGCCTCGGGCGTGCGCTGCAGGATGCCGTGGCCCAGGCCCGAGATCCAGCCGCGGCGCAGGGCAGCGGGCAGCGCGCGGACCTCGCCGAAATACTCCCGCAGGCGGTTCTCCAGTTCCGGCAACGGCAGGTGCAGCCACTCCGGATCGACATTGCCCTGGATTGCCCAGCGCTCGCCGTACTGCTTCAGCACCTCCGTGATGTCGTGCCGCCAGTCGACACCCAGGCACTGGAAGGGCAGGCCGGCAAGGAGGTCCCAGTGCGCGGGGCCGGTGCCGCGGGAGTAGTAGATGACCGGCGTTTGCGGATCGCGCTGGCGGAAACGCGCCAGCAGGTCGGCAAGCACCGGCACCACGCGTGCGCCATAGGTCGCCGCGTCGATCTCGCCGGCGGCAGTGTCGAACAGCGCCACCACCTCGGCGCCGGCGCGCGACTGCATGGCCATGTTCTCGGCCAGCAGGTCGAGCAGCCTGCTGTTGAAGGCGTCGTACACGCCGTTGCCGAGGCCGGCCAGCGCCTCATGCGCCTTCTCGTGCGAGCCGGCCGCCGCATACACATACAGCGTGAAAGGGCCGCCCACGAAGCCGATCAGGCCCTTGTCGCGCCGCAGGCGCGCGCGCGTGAGCTTCACCGCGTCGGCCTGGAACTGCATGAATTCGGCGCGATGCGCGCCGCCGGTGAGCTTCTCCACGTCGAGCAGGGTGCGGATGTGGAACGCCAGCTTCGGACCCGGGTCGTAGGTGAGCCCCATGCCCATCGCTTCCAGCGGGAACAGCAGGTCCGAGAACAGGATGGCGGCGTCGAAGTTGAAGTCGTGCACCGGTCCCATCGCCACCTCGGCGGCAAGCTGCGGGTCCTTGCACAGCCTCAGGAAATCATTGTGGCGCTTCAGCGACTGGTAGTGGGAGTGGTAGCGCCCGGCCTGGCGCATCATCCACACCGGCGGGCGGCCGGCATTGCGGCGGTTGAGGGCGGCGGTAAGCAGGGTTTCGGTCATCTTGCGGTTCCCAGTTGATAGCCAACGCCGCGGATGCTGAGGATGGTCGCCGGGTTGGCCGGGTCGCGCTCCACCAGTTTGCGCAGGCGCAGGATGAAATTGTCCACGGTGCGTGCGGTCGGAAATTCGTCGGGCGCCCAGGCGCGATCGAGGATCTCGTCGCGAGTCACGGCCCGGCCGGCGTGCTCCAGCAGCAGCTTCAGCACGGCGCATTCCTTGTGCGTGAGGCGGTGCAGCTCGCCGCCGCTCTCGGCGGTGAAGCGGTCGAAGTCCACGGTGGCGATGCCGATGCGCACCGGGCCGGACAGCGCCTTGTCGCGGGAGGCAATGTCGCCCGCGCGCTTGAGCATGTTCTGGATGCGCAGCACCAGTTCGCGGAACACGAAGGGCTTGGTCATGTAATCGTCGGCGCCCAGCTCCAGGCCGCGGATGCGATCCTCCGGCGTGCCATAGGCCGTGAGGAAAAGCATGGCGGTGGAGGGGCTTGCCTCGCGCAGGTGCTGCGCCACCTCGAAGCCATCGCCATCGGGCAGGCCCACGTCGAGCACGGCCGCGGCGAAGCGTTGTGCCTTCACTGCCTCGCGCGCGGCGCGCACGCCGGCCGCATGCGTCACGGCGAAACCTTCGCCGCCCAGGCGGCTGGAAAGCGTGCCGGCCACGTTCGGGTCATCCTCGACCAGCAGCAGAGGGATGGCGCTCATGCCTGTCCCACGCTCAGCTGTCCGTGGGGAAGGCCAGCGTGACGATGAATCCACCGCCCTCGGCGTTGGCGAACTCCACGCTGCCGCCCATGCGTTCCATCAGCACGCGCACCAGGTACAGGCCGACGCCGGTGCCACGCGAGCTGTCGCTGCGCTGGAAAAGCTGGCCCAGGCGCGAGGGATCGCCGTCATGGCCGCCGCCGTGGTCGCGCACCCGAACCTCTACGCCGTGCCGGCCGCGCAGCGCCTGCACGTTGATGCGGATGGGCTCGCGATCGCCGTGGCGCTGTGCGTTTTCCACCAGGTTGCGCAGGATCAGCTGCAGGGCGGAAGTGTCGCCGTGCACCGGTGGCAGGTCGCCTTCGACGGAGACTTCGAGCAGCACGCCCTCGCCGCTGGTGGCGACGATGCCGCGCAGCACGCGCTCCAGCCATTGGTCGAGGCGGATGGCCTGCTCTGCCAGCTGCCCGCCGCCCTCGATGCGCGCCAGCTCCAGCGTCTTGTCGATCTGCGATTCCAGGCGGTGCGTGTCCACCAGCAGGCGGTCGATCAGCTCCTGCGTGGGTTCACCCGCGGCGATGGCCTCGGTCTGCAGGCGCACGCTGGTCAGCGGCGTGCGCAGTTCGTGCGTCAGTGCGGCGAAGAAGGCCTGGGTGCCACGGGCGCGTTGCATGTCGCGCCGGTAGTAGCGGAACAGCATGCCCGACAGCGTAAGCAGCAGCACCAGGAAGGTGCCCGACTCCCACAGCAGCATGCGTTCGTAGCGGTGCAGTTCGGCCATGGCCTCGGCCTGTGAGGCGATGCCCGCCGCCATGCTCAGTTCCGCTATCTGTCCGGACTGCCGGAGCATCAGCATCGCCCACCACGAGCCCAGCACCAGGATGACGGTGAGCCATAGCGCGGACAGGATGGCCACGCGGCGTGACTGCCGCGCCGGCCGGACGCTCAATGCCCCTTTGCTGTCCATCTGCGCCACGCTTCGGGAGAGGGAAATGCCCGGAAGTTTCGCACGCCGGCGCGACGGATATGCTCGGCCGTCTTGCCGGCGCCGCTGGCGTGGTGGGCGGCGGGGCCAGCCAGGTGCCGGCAGCGCTCGAACTGGGCGGTGCTGCTCCAGTAGATGTGGGTGGCGGTGGCGAGGCCTGCGGCGTCGACCTCCGTGGCATCGGCCAGGCAGTAGGTGGCGATCACGTTGGCGCCCGCCCAGCGGCCCTGCTGCCAGGGACCGGTGGCGGCGGCATGCGTGAGCACGTCCCATTCGGCAGGTGCTGGCAGGCGCAGCAGCGGTTCGGCGATGAGGCCGGCCGCGTCTTCCGCACCCAGGGTCTCGGCGCACCCCTGCACCCATACACCCGCGGCGGCCAGTGCGAACCAGGTCTTCGCGCCGGCGGTCCACACCGTACGTCCGGCCAGCGCGGCGGCGGCGCCGGCCGGCAGTGCGCGCTGGTGGGCGACGAACGCGGCGCGACCGCGCAGTTGCGCGGCGAGTCCGGTGGCGTCGATCAATGAAGTGGCCGGGGCCGATGCCGCATGGCTGCCGTCCCACGCCTGGATCCTGGCGGGCAATTCGGGCAGTGGGGGATCGGGCAGGAAACGCTGCTCGCCGATGTCCGCGTCCTGCGCATTGCGGCCGGCCACCTGCAGCAGGCCGCCCATGCCGGGCAGCCACTGCAACGAGGCGCCGAAGCGCTGGTGGCACCCCCCGCCATGCTCGCCCAGCAGCTGGCGCTCCACGGTCACCGCGGCGCGGGTTTGTGCGTGCTCGAGCACCGAGAGCAGGCGGCGGGTTTCCTCGTCCGCCGCACGGCATTCCACGGCCAGTGCACCCTGGCCCGGTGCGCCCGGCACCTCGGTGAGCGGCAGCAGCATCAGGTGCAGCCCGTCCAGCAGGCCTTCGAGCAGCTTGCGTCCCTGCCGTTCGGTGCTGGTGTCGGCGAACAGGCGCGAGAGTCCCGCCGCGGCCAGCACGATGCCGTCGAGGTGGCGCCCGGAGCCGCGCGGCTCATGCAGCCGGCGCAACCGTGTGTCCACGTTGCCGCGCAGGGTCACCAGTTCGATTGCATTGCGTGCGCCATGCGGCAGCGCCCTGGTGAAAAACGGCGGCAGCAGCGTGCCCCGGCGGGGCGAGGAGGTGCCGATGCGCAGGCCAGCGCCCCCGGCCAGGCGCTCCCGCACGTCGGGTGCGAACAGGGCGAGGTCCCGCGGGTTCGCGCGCGCAGGCACGGCGGCCAGCACGAAATCCTGCGGGCGCTCCAGGCTCAAGTCCTTCAGCGAGTGCACGGAGAAATCCACGTGCCCGCCACGCAGCGCCTCGTCCAGCTCGGCAGTGAAGAACTCCTTGCCGTCCATCGCCGACAGCGGCTTGTCGAGCACGCGGTCGCCGCGGGTGTCGATGCCCACCAGCTCCACTACGAGGCCGGGATGCGCAGCCTGCAACGCCGCGGCCACCTGGCTGCTCTGCACCCAGGCCAGCGCGGAGCGGCGTGTGCCCAGGCGCAACTTCCTTGCAATCGTCATGGCAGCGGATTCTAGTGGCTGAACGCCTGGAACACGGCCAGATCTTCCCAGCCATGGTTCGATGAGCCGGCGCGCGAGCCGTCGGCATCATCCAGGCGTGCAAGCTGCGCCTTGTCGCGGCAGGCGCGGCGCGCGCGCGCGAGCAGGGCCTCGCGCTGCAGGGCATGGGTGTCGCGCAGGCTGAAGAGGTCGCGCAGCGTGTACAGCCCCGGCAAGCCTGCCCATTCCGTGCCGGCCGCGCCGTCGATGCCCAGGTGCAGCACGTGGCCATCGGGTGCGCCGTGCTGCCGCCACAGCCGCGTGCGCTGCGCGTCGCGGGGAGCATCGGCAGGGATGCAAAGGATCACGTCATGCGCGCGCCGCCAGGCGGCGTCTTCCGCTGTGGTGGTGGATTCAAGCAGCCGCACGCGACCCTCGTTGCCCGCTCGCTGGCGCGCCAGCATGGCGGCGGCGCGCTCATGGCCGCGGTTCCACACCATCACTTCGCCCGTGTCGAGGAAGGGCAGGATGGTTTCGGCCAGCTGTCCCGCGCCAAGCAGCAGCGTGGGCCCAGGCAGGCTGGCGCCGAGCAGGCGGCGCACCAGCGAGCCATAGGTGGCGCTGCCCAGGCTGGTCACGTATTCACTGCGGATCTCCTTCGTGTCCTGCAGCAGGCGCTGCATCCAGAGGCGCAGCGGTTTCGCTTCGGGCGAGGCCTCGTACTCGCGCCAGGCCTGCTTGATCTGGCCGAGGATCTCCGTTTCACCGGCAATCTCGCTTTCCAGTCCGCAGGCGAGCTGCAGCAGGAAACGGTAGGCCCCGGCGCCGGCATGGCGCTCGTAGCCGGCGGCATCGGCCGCGTCCACGGCCGGATGTTCGCGCGCCGGCAGCATGCCGATGCGCACCTCGCGCAGGCAGGTGCCGAGCACGAGGCCGCCGGGCAGCAGCGGGGTCGAGGGACCCGCGCCCGCCTTGCGGTTGAGCACGATGAGGTCGGCCAGAGCCATCCCCGCAGCCTATTCAGCGGCCCGCGACGAAATGTCATGGGAACGTCACAAGCACCCTGTTCCGGGCCACTCTGGCCCGTATCCGGCGGGTGAATGCGGGTCGATGAGAACCGTTCTCATCCGCTCGCCGGTGGCGGGAGGGTGGCCGCATCGGTCGGGTGCGATCCCACAGCGGGGTGTGCCCAACCATCGCGATCGCCAACAGTGTTCCGAACGCGGGCAGTGGCGCGCACCACGCGTGCGCATTTCATCCACAGGCAGCGCGCGACATCGCACGCAGCGCGCCCCACGCGCATGGCATGTGAATTGCTTGCTCATCCATCGGGCCGCAAGGCCTGCATGGACAACGGCGTCCTGTGCGTCACACGCATCGCATGTGGCGCGGCAGGGCGCCGTTTTTTTTCGGGAGCCGGCATTGGTGATCTTTGCAGCAGGCGGGCGCGACGACGCGCCCATCGTGGTGGCAGGCGCGGGTCCCGTGGGCGTGCGGGTCACCGGGGAACTGCTGCGTCGTTGCCCCGACCGGGACATCGTGCTCTACGGCGAGGAAGATGCCGAGCCCTACGATCGCGTGCAGCTTTCCTCGCTGCTGATGGGCGACGTCACCGAGGAGCGCCTGTTCGCGGGCATGCGCCTGCCCGCCACGCCGCGGCTCACGCGGCACCTGGGCGTGCGCATCACCGCCATCGACCGCGAGCGGCGGCTGCTGCGCGATTCGCGCGGTGGTGAGCAAGGATACGGCACGCTGGTACTGGCCACCGGCTCCTCGCCACATGTGCCGGACGTCCCCGGCATTGCAATGCCCGGCGTGTTCCGCTTCCGCGACTGGCGTGATGCGCAGCTGTTGTGCGCGCGGCGCCTGCGCAGTCGCCGCGCCGTGGTGCTCGGCGGCGGCCTGCTGGGGCTCGAGGCCGCGCGCGCGATGCGGCGCTTCCATACCGAAGTGGCCGTGATCGAACACAACCCGCAGCTCATGGCGCGCCAGCTCGACGCCCTGGCCGGCGATGCCTTGCGCCGGCATGTGGAGGCGCTGGGCATCAAGGTGGTGCTGGGTGATGCGGTGAAGCGCGTGTGCGGCACCAGCGAGGTGGAAGGCGTGGAACTGCGTTCCGGCCTCACCATTGGCTGCGACACCATCATCCTCGCCACCGGCATCCGCTCCAACATCGGGTTGGCGCTGCAGGCCGGCATCACCGTGGGCCGGGGCATCCGCGTCGATGACCAGCTTCGCACCTCCGACCCGTTCATCCATGCAATAGGCGAGTGCGCCGAACACCGGGGCGTGGTGCATGGGCTGGTCGGTCCAGGCCTGGAACAGGCGGCGGTGGCTGCGGGCGTGATCGCCGGCGCCGACGTCCGGTATGCCGGTTCCATCGCCGCAACCTGCCTCAAGGTGGCGGGCCTGCCCGTGTTCAGCGTGGGCTGCCTGGCGGAGAACGACGTTCCGCCGGACAGCCGGCGTCATGGCGCGCGACTGCCCGGGGGCAAGGTGACCAGCCTGGTCACGCATCGCGGCCGACTCATCGGGGCCTGCGGCGTGGGCGCGCTGGCTGAATACCAGGCGCTGCGGGAGGCGGTGGTGCAGCAGCGCCGCATCAATCCGTTGCGCCTGTTGCGGTTTCCCGCCAGCGCACGCCTGTGGCCGGACCGTGAGGACGAGGACATCGCGGCATGGCCGGCAAATGCGGTGGTGTGCAACTGTGCAGGTGTCACGCGCGGCGCGCTGTCGCAGGCCATCGCCGGTGGCTGCCAGTCGCTGGAAGCGCTGGGTGCCTGCACGCGTGCAGCCACGGCCTGCGGATCATGCCGCCCGCTGGTGCTGCGCCTGCTTGCCGGCGGCAAGCCTGTGCCCGCCGTACGCGGCGCGCCGCTGCTGGCTGGCGCGGCTGCATTGGCGCTGGTGGTCGCCCTGGGTGCGATCCCGGGATGGAACTTTCCGGATCCGGATTCTGTAGCCGACTCCGGGGTGGCGCTCTGGCGCGACGCGACCTTCAAGCAGGTGAGTGGCTTCGCGCTGGTGGCCACCGTGCTGCTGTCGCTGCTCATTACCTGGCGCAAGCGCGCCCGGCGCGCCCCGCGCGGTGATGCCGCCGCCTGGCGCATCGCGCACGCGTGCCTTGCGGTGCTCGCGGGTTTCACGCTGCTGGCACATACCGGTGGGCGCATTGGCGCCAACCTGAACCTCGCGCTGTCGCTCACCTTCCTCGCCGCGCTGGTGCTGGGCGCATTGTCGGCGCTGGCAGTGGTGCGCGAACACAGGGGAGTGGCGGCCGTGCAGGCCCGCCGCCGCATGGCCTGGATCCACCTCGTCGTCACCTGGCCGCTGCCGGCGTTGCTGGTCGCGCACATCGTCAAGGCCTACTTCTTCTAGCGCCATGGCCCGCAGCAACCGGCAACTGTGGCTGTGGTGGGGCCTGGGATCTGCGGCCCTGCTGGTGTTGCTGGGCATGAGCCTGTTCCTCACCTCGCGCGCGGCTGAAAGCCCGAAGCTTGCCGAGGTCCGTTCCTGGTTCCTGCCGGGCGAAACCACGCATGGCCATTACCAGATCGAGCTGGCCTGCGAGGCCTGCCACGTGAAGCCGTTCGGCGGGCCCGAACTGCGCCAGGAGGCCTGCGAAAGCTGCCACGCGGTGGAGCTGAAGGAGTCCGGCGACAAACATCCGCTGTCCAAGTTCACCGATCCGCGCAACCTGCCGCTGCTGGCGAAGCTCGACGCCACGCGATGCGAAACCTGCCACGCGGAACATCGGCCCGGCATCACGCTGGCCATGGGTCTCACGCAGCCGGCGGATGTGTGTGCGCACTGCCACCAGGACATCGCCAGGGAACGTCCCAGCCACGCCGGCATGGCTTTCGACACCTGCAGCTCATCAGGCTGCCATCGCTACCACGACAACCAGGCCACCTACGAGGATTTCCTGCTGCGCCAAGGGGACAAGCCTGCGCTGCTCGGCCGCACCGGCTCCCGCGCCACCAACTTCGCCGAGCTGGCAGCGATGCTGCCGGACTATCCCGTCAACCGCTTCCCGCTGCAGCCGCTGGATGCGGAGGCAGCGGATGCACCGGTGCAGGCGGCGGTGCAACGAGAGGAGTGGGCGCATTCCGCGCATGCCCGGCAGGGGGTGAACTGCAGCGCCTGCCACGCCGACGCGGCGCAGCCGGAGACCTGGCTGGACAAGCCGGGCGATGCCAGCTGCACCGGTTGCCACGGCCTGCAGCGTGGCGGATTCGAGCAGGGACGCCACGGCATGCGGCTGGCGGTTGGCCTGCCGCCCATGCAGCCGAAGATGGCGCGCCTGCCCATGCGCCGCGAAGCCGCGCAGAAGGAGCTGGGCTGCACGACCTGCCATTCGGCCCACCGCGTGGACCGCATTGCCGCCGCGCGCGACGCCTGTCTCGGCTGCCACGCCGATGAACATTCCCTGGCCTTCGACGGCTCGCCCCACGGCCGCCTCTGGGAGCAGGTGAGGCAGGGCGCCCGGCCGGCGACCCAGGCGGTGAGCTGCGCCACCTGCCACATGCCGGTCATCCAGCACCGGCTGGTCGACCTCGACCTGGTGGCCTACCACGTGCAGCACAACCAGAACGCAACGCTGCGTCCCTCCGAAAAGATGCTGCGACCCGTGTGCATGAATTGCCACGGGCTGGGATTTGCCACCGACGCGCTGGCCGATGCCGCGCTGGTGAAGCGCAACTTCGACGGCGGGCCCGCCGTACACATCCAGAGCATCCGCATGGCGCAAGAGCGTGACAAGGCGATCCGGCGTGAGCGGCAGCAGGCCGCAGCGCAGGCAGGCGACACACAGTGACTATCCACAAGGAGACTGACATGAGACAGCGGAACAGATGCGTGACACTGGCCTTCGGGGCACTGGCGGCCACTGCGGCCGTGGCGGCCGACGGCGTGAGCTACCAGGAGCTGGCCGACGCCCTGCATGCGGTGATGGATTCCGACCGCACCATCTACACGCGCATGGTGGTGAACCGCCTGCAGAACGAGGAGAAGGTGATCGAGGCCAGCGAGCACTGGAAGGATGACAAGGCCCTGCCGCTGCCGGCCCAGATGTTCCGCTTCGGCTCCGAGATGGTGGCGGAGAAGCAGAAGCTGTATACCTATTCGCTGTTGTCGGAATGGCCCGTGAACAAGCAGAATGCGCCCCGCACGCCGGTCGAGACCGCGGGGCTGAAGGCGGTGGTCTCCTCGAAGAAGCCCTACTACAAGGAGGAGACCATCGCGGGCAGGAAGTATTTCACCGCGGTGTATCCGGACATCGCCATCTCGCCGGCCTGCGTGAGCTGCCACAACGGCCACAAGGACTCGCCGCGCACCGACTTCAAGCAGGGTGACGTCATGGGTGGCGTCGTGCTGCGCATCGCCATGAAATAAGAAGGAGAACGCAATGACACCCGAACAGATCGGACTGGTCCAGGGCAGCTGGGCCAAGGTGGTCCCCATCAAGGAGACCGCCGCAGAGCTCTTTTATGGCCGGCTTTTCGAGCTCGATCCCTCGCTGCGCCCGCTGTTCAAGGGCGACATCAAGGAGCAGGGCCGCAAGCTGATGACGATGATCAACGTGGCCGTGGCGGGCGCGATTCGCTTCATGATCGTGTTCCTGGATCGTGTCGT
>CBFGXE010000043.1:0-24002 GCA_965652645.1 uncultured bacterium
GTCAGGGCTTCGGCGGCGCGGCGGCAGGGCCCAGGCGGGCGAACTTCAGCCCCACCAGCAGTCCGGCGAACAGCCAGCAGCCCGCCAGCAGCCAGGGCGCGCCCGGCAGGTGCAGCGGCGCGCGCTCGCTGATGAACAGGCTGAAAGTACCCGCGAACATCAGCGGCGCGAAGATGCCGGTGAGGCTCACCAGGCTTGTCAGCGCGCCCTGCACCCGCCCCTGCGCGTCGGGTGAGACCTGCCGCGACACCAGTGCCTGGGTGGCCGGGCCTGCCAGTCCTCCCAGCGCGCTCAGCGGCAGCGCCGCCAGGAACATCAGTCCCGTGCCCGCGAAACCATAAACCATGAATCCCAGCGCGCCGCAGGTGAGGCCCAGCAGCAGCGTGCGCCGCTCGCCCAGCGCCGGGACAATGCGACCGACCAGCAATCCCTGCACCAGGGCGCTGAATACGCCGACCAGTGCCAGCATCCAGGCCACCTGGGTCGGGCCCCAGCCGAAGCGGTATTCCGTGAACAGCACCAGCACGCTGGCATAGACGTAGTGCGCCATGTTGGCGATCAGCACCACCACCGCCAGCCCCAGCACGTTCGGGAAGCGGGTGAGCATGCCCAGCGAGCCGACGGGATTGGCGTGCTTCCAGTCGAAGCGCTGCGTGCGCCGCTCCTTCGGCAGTGACTCGGGCAGGACGAACCAGCCGTAGAGGAAGTTCAGCAGCGCCAGGCCGCCAGCGAACCAGAAGGGTGCGCGCAGGTGCCAGCTGCCCAGCAACCCGCCGATGAGGGGGCCGATGATGAAGCCCACGCCGAAGGCCGCGCCCAGCATGCCGTAGGCCTGGCCGCGCTTCTCCGGCGGCGTGACGTCGGCGATGTAGGCATTGGCGGTGGTGTAGCTGGCCGAGAACATGCCGGAGAACACACGTGCGATCAGCAGCCAGGGAAGCGACTGCGCCAGCGCCATTAGCATGAAATCAGTGCCCAGGCCGAGGCAGGACATCAGGATCACGGGCCGCCGGCCGAAGCGGTCCGACAGCGTGCCCTGGATGGGCGTGCAGATGAACTGGATGGCGGCGAACAGCGTGCCGAAGGTACCCACCCACCTGGCCGCGGCCGCGAAGTCCCCGCCGGTGAAATCGCGCACCAGGCCAGGCAGCACCGGGATGATCACCCCGAAGGCCAGGATGTCGATCAGCACGGTGACGAAGATGAACACGAGTGCGGCCTTGCGCACCGGGGTCACGGGCTGTGCCGCCACAGCCGCGGGAGAGCCGTCGCCGATCGACATGGAAAACCTGCTCCTGAAATTCTTCTGGTGCTAGTGCGCCTGGTCCCAGTTGGCGCCGGTGCCGATGTCCACCTTCAAGGGCACCCTGAGGGACTCCGCCGCCATCATCTGCTCGCGCAGCATGGCGGTGGTGGCATCGACGGCCTCGCTGGCCACTTCCAGCACCAGCTCGTCGTGCACCTGCATGATAAGCCTTGCGGGCAGGCGCCGCGAAGTGCATTCCTGCTCCACGCGGAGCATCGCGGCCTTGATGATGTCGGCCGCGGTGCCCTGCATGGGGGCGTTGATGGCGCTGCGCTCGGCGTACTGCTGCAGGTTGCGGTTGCGGGAGCGGATCTCCGGGAGGTAGAGCCGGCGGCCGCGCACCGTTTCAACATAACCCTGCTCCCGGGCCTGGGCGCGGGTGCGGTCCATGAACTCCTTCACCCCCGGGTAGCGCTCGAAGTACAGGTCCACGTATTTCTGGGCCGCGCCGCGCTCGATGCCCAGCTGCCTGGCAAGGCCAAAGGCCGACATGCCGTAGATCAGGCCGAAGTTCACTGCCTTGGCGGAGCGGCGCTCGTCGGGGGTGACCTCGTCGATGGGCTTGCCCAGCACCTCGGCGGCGGTGGCCTGGTGCACGTCGCGGTCCTCGGCGAAGGCGCGCACCAGCGTGGCGTCGCCGGAGAGATGCGCCATGATGCGCAGTTCGATCTGCGAGTAGTCCGCCGCCATCAGCACGTGGCCAGGCGGGGCGATGAAGGCCTGGCGGATGCGGCGGCCCTCGGCCCGCCGGATGGGGATGTTCTGCAGGTTGGGCTCGGTGGAGGAGAGCCGGCCCGTGGCCGCGACAGCCTGGTGATAGCAGGTGTGCACGCGGCCGGTGCCCGGGTGGATCTCCTCCGGCAGCTTGTCGGTATAGGTGGACTTCAGCTTGGCCAGCCCGCGGTATTCCAGGATCAGCCGCGGCAGCTCGTATGCCTCCGCCAGCTCCTCCAGCACGTCCTCGGCAGTGGAGGGCTGGCCGGTGGGCGTCTTGCGCACCACCGGGATCTGCAGCTTCTCGAACAGGATCTGCTGCAGCTGGCGCGGGGAGTCGGGATTGAACTCGCCGCCGGCCACGGCATGGATCTGCTGCTGCAGTTCGTTGAGGCGCGCGCCGATCTCGCTGCTCTGCCGGCGCAGCAGCGCGGCATCCAGCAGCACGCCGCGCTCTTCCATCTCCAGCAGCACGGCGGCCAGCGGCCGCTCGATCTCTTCATAGAGTGCGCGCAGGCGCGGCTCGGCGGCGAGCCGGGGCCACAGGGCCTCGTGCATTCGCAGCGTCACGTCCGCATCCTCCGCGGCGTAGGCGGAGGCGTTTTCCACCGGCACCTGGTCGAAGCCGATCTGCTTCGCTCCCTTGCCGGCCACGTCCTCGTACTTGATGGTGTCGATGCCCAGGTAGTGTTTCGCCACCGAGTCCATGTCGTGGCGCGTGGCCACGCTGTTGAGCACGTAGGACTCCAGCATCGAGTCATGGCGGAAGCCGGCCAGGCGGATGCCGTGGTTGCGCAGCACATGCGCGTCGTATTTCAGGTGGTGGCCCACCTTGGCCTTGCTTTCATCCTCCAGCCAGGGCTTCAGGCGTGCCAGCGTGCGGTCGAAATCCAGCTGCCGGGGCGCGCCCGCGTAGCGATGCGCCAGCGGCAGGTAGGCCGCGTGGCCGGCACGCACGCTGAAGGACATTCCAACGATGCGCGCCGCGCTGTAGTTGAGGCTGGTGGTCTCGGTGTCGAAGGCGGTGAGCTCCGCGGCGTCGAGCAGCGCCAGCCAGCGTTCCAGCGCCTCCTCGGTGAGGATGGTCTCGTATTCGCGCGGCAGGTCGGCATTCACCGCACTGGCTGCGGCCACTGCGGCGGTGGAGGTGGCCTCGCCCTGCGTATCCGCCACGCTCACGGCCACGGCCACCTTGCCATCGGTGGCGGCCACGGCCACCGCGGTGGCGCCGGGTGCATCCGCATCCAGCGTCCGCAGCAGTGCCTTGAATTCCAGCCGCGTATACAACTCGCGCAGCTTCACCCGATCGGGCGGGCGGCGCGGCTGGTCGGCAGCATCGGCCGGCAGGTCGCAGTCCACGCGGATGGTGGCCAGCTGGCGCGAGAGCGCCAGCGTGTCGAGCCCGGCGCGCAGGTTCTCGCCCACCTTGCCGCTGATCTCGCCCGCATGGGCGACCAGGTTGTCGAGGTTCTGGTAGGCGCCCAGCCACTTCGCGGCCGTTTTCGGTCCCACCTTCTCGATGCCGGGGATGTTGTCCGAGCTGTCGCCCACCAGCGCGAGGTAGTCGATGATCTGCTCGGGCCACACGTCGAACTTGTTCTTCACGCCCTGGCGGTCGAGCACGGTGCCGGTCATGGTGTTCACCAGCGTGATGCGCTCGTTCACCAGCTGCGCCATGTCCTTGTCGCCGGTGGAGATGAGCACCTGCTCGCCGGCGGCGGCCGCGCGCGTGGCCAGCGTGCCGATCACGTCATCGGCTTCCACGCCGGGGATGCGCAGCAGCGGCAGGCCAAGGGCCTGCACCGCCTGCAGCAGCGGCTCGACCTGGCTGCGCAGGTCATCGGGCATGGGCGGACGGTTCGACTTGTATTCGGCGTAGAGGTCGTCGCGGAAGGTGCGGCCCGGTGCATCGAACACCACCACGATGCGGCTGTCGGCCTGCTCGCGGATGAACCGCTGCAGCATGTTGATCACGCCCAGCACCGCGCCGGTGGGCTCGCCGCGCGAGTTGGTCAGCGGCGGCAGCGCGTAGAACGCGCGATACAGGTACGAGGAGCCGTCGACGAAAATGTGGGCGGGTTGCGCGGCGGAGGACATTGGTGCAAGTCGGCGTGGTTACTGGCCGGCATTGGCCGGCGCATTGCCGGCGGCACCGGGCTGCGCGGGAGCGGCCTGCGTGGCGGCCTCTTCTGACTCCTCATCCGCAACGGATTGCAGGACCCCGGGCAGCTCCGCCGGCACCGTGACCACGGCATCGCGTTCGGCTTCGGGAAAATACAGGTCGCCGCGCTGTCCGCAGCCGGCCAGCGATGCCAGCAGTGCCATCGCAAGGGCAGTACGGCGCATCACGCCGCCTCCCCATGCAACGGCCGCCCCGCGCGCAGCGCCAGCCATCCCCGCGCCAGCCGCCAGGCGGCCCACGCGGCCACCGCCAGGTAGCCGATCTGCAGCAGCGGAATGCTGGTGAGGAAACTGAGGGCAGTGCCGAAGCCCAGCGTGACGGCGGCAATGGCGATCAGTGCCCACCAGAACGTGTGCCACTGCCACCGCCAATGTGTGGCCAGCCTGTCCTCGTGCTGCAACTGGACGCGCTGCGCCACGATCAGCGCCACGCCGCCCAGCGCGGGCAGGGCGAACAGCAGCGAGCGGTGGCCCAGCAGCGTGGTGACCACGCCGGCAGCCACCGACAGGCCCTGCAGTCCGTAGATCGCATGCGTGCAGAGCAGTTGCCGCTGATCCGCGGCGGGGATCGCGTCGGGGGAGGAAGTCACGGCGCAAAGATACCCCAATGCGCCGGGGGGTGCTTCAGCCAAACGGCCTGACGGGGTCCTTGCCGTCCCAGTCCACGGAGGCGCGCCAGTATTTCGTGAACATCTCGTCCATGCCGTCGGTGGCGGGGATCAGTTCCACGAACCCCGGGGCGCCGGGATAGTCGCCCATGTAATACACATTGCCACCGCTGGGCACGGGCGTGGAGAAGGCCTCATGGTAGCCGCGCTTGTGGTAGGCCTCGCGCGCGGCCTCCACGTCCTCGAAGGCGATGCCGATGTGATGGAAGCCGTACCCCTGCCTCTGGATGGTCTCGCGGTACACCGAGGGCCGATCGTCCTTCGGTTGCACCAGCTCGATCATCATGTGGCCGGCGAAACCCATGGCGATGGCCACGTCCGCCTGCGTGGGGCCACCGCGGTAGCGCTGCTCGGGACCGGTGAAGCTGTCGAGCAGGAAGAAAGGGCCGGCCCTGCCGTCGGCCACCCACCAGTCGATGGCTGCGCGCATGTCCGGCACCACGTAGGCGGTCTGCACGATCTGGCCAGCCTTCTGGCCGAAGCCGAATGTCTTCATGTGATCTCCCTCTGCGCCCGCGCAAGCCGGTTATCGGCCAGTGCGTGGCTGCCAGGCAGCCGCCGCAGACATGAAAGCCTGGGTCTCTGCTTCCAGCGCCGAGTTGTCCCCGGGCGGAAAGTAGCTCAGCTTGACCACCACCGTGCGCGTGGCCGGATCGATGTAGATGTACTGTCCCTGCAGGCCGAGGGCCATGTAGGCATCGCTGCCGGCGACCGTCCACCACTGCAGCGCGTAGCCACCGCGGCGCGCGTCTTCCGGATGGCGCGGCACCGTGGATTGCCGCACCCAGTCCGCGGACACGATGCGCCGTCCATCGGCCACGCCACCATCGAGCATCATCTGCCCGAAGCGCGCGAAGTCGCGCAGCGTGGCGTTGAAGCCGGCGCCGCTGAACTCGCGCCCCGTGCCCGGCGGGCCGTCCATGATGTAGAAGGCATCGGACTCCGTGCCCAGCGGTTCCCACAGGCAACGCTCGGTGTACGCAGCAACGGTTCCGCCGGTCACGCGCTCCACCAGCCAGCCCAGCACGGCCGTGTCGATGGTCTTGTAGGCGAACTGCGCGCCCGGCGCATGGCGGCGGGGCAGGGTGCGCGCCACGTCGGCGAAGCGGGCGGTGTTGCGCACCAGCGCGGCAATGTGGTTGCTGGCCGCCACGCCCGGGTTGTCGAAATCGTAGCGTTCGTCATAGGCCACGCCCGAGCGCATCTCCAGCACGTCGCGGATGGAGGCGCCGGCATAACCGCCGCCGGCCAGCTCCGGCAGGTATTGCGTGACCGGCGCGTCGAGCGAGGCGATGCGGCCCTCGGCCAGCGCGCAGCCCACCAGTACCGAGGTGATGGACTTGGTCATCGACCAGGCGATGAACCGTGTGTGCTCGTCGCTGTTGTTGCGGTAGATCTCGCTGATGATGCGCCCGTCCTTCATCACCAGCAGCGCGTTGGTATACGTCCGCTCGAGGAAGTCCGTGGCCGGGAGCGTCGTTCCCTGCCACGAATAGGTGAAGTCCAGCGGCTGCTCGTTGCGCGGCAGGTGCCACACGGGCCCGGCGCGGCTCACGCTGCGCGTGGTGAACAGCGTGTGCATGCTGCGGAAGGTGAGTGCGCTGACCTCGTTGTCGAGCATGTGCCAGCGCAGCAACTGCACGGCCACGGGTACGTCGGAGGGTGGTCCGTCGCGCAGCACCTGGGGCAGTTGCTGCTGGGCAGGGGCGGCGGGCGCCGCCATCAGGAGGCCCGCTGCCAGCAGGCCTGGAATCATCCGGCGCATGGCTTTCCCCCGGTTGATCATGTCCCAATGTTCAGACATGGCCGGCCAGTCTTCAACTAAAGTTGGGACATGAGAGGGATCCTTGCCCTGGCCGCGGCCGCGCTGCTGGCCGCCTGCGATGCGGCCGTCACCGTCAATGCCACGGGCAACGTGGCCGCGGACTATTCCCGGGTGCTGGTCACGGTGCGGGAGGTGTGGTTCAACGAGAGCG
Organism: uncultured bacterium; assembly: GCA_965652645.1. Taxonomy (GTDB): domain Bacteria; phylum Pseudomonadota; class Gammaproteobacteria; order Steroidobacterales; family Steroidobacteraceae; genus ZC4RG30. The sequence goes on from CBFGXE010000043.1 coordinate 6,846, forward strand.
CCACCGCCGCGCCCGCCGATGACACCTGGGAGAAATTCCGCCTCGATGATCCACGCACCATCGACCTGGTGGACGTCGCCGCCAATGGCCTCACCCGCATCGCCAGCGACCTCATCCTGCCCTCCGGCCGGTGGCGACAGATGCGCCTGGTGCTCGCCTCCAGCAACGGCAAGCTGCAGGACTCAGCGAAGGAACTCGACGCGCGCTACAACAACGAGGTGCGCTGGTTCGACGACAATGGCGAGGAGCGCACCACCCGGCTGGAAGTGCTCAACGCCGACCAGGGCATCGGCACCGGCCTGTCACTGAAGGTGGTGGTCGACACCGGCGGCACCACCACCATCAACACCGTGCAGGTGGCCTTTGACGCCGCACGCGACCTCACCGGGTTCCGCTATGGAAACCGGCGAGGTTTTGTGCTGAATCCCGTGCTGCGCGCCTGGGAGGTGGATGATGCCGGCACCATCCGCGGCACGCTGAATCTCTCGCAGCTCGATATCGACACCGACACCGGCCGGCCCGACATCCAGGTCACCGCGCAACGACACGACAAGGCGCTGGACCGGCGTGTGCTGGTGGGCAGCAGTGCCGTGGGCCTCAATGGCACCTTCGTGCTGTATCCGCTGCCACTCGATGACGACGAAGACACCACCCGGTTCGACCTGGTGATCTCCGGTCCCGACATCCGGACCGTGGTGGTTCGCGACGTCCCCGTGTCGGCGAGCGTGCCGTCCAATGCGACGAACGTCTCGCTGGGCATCACCTTGGAGCCCGCGGACTCCTACGAGGCCAACCTGCAGGCCGAACAGCCACTGGCGCCGCGCGGCGCGCGCGTGGGTTTCTACCAGACCCTGCCTGGCGAGGATGATCCCCATCTCATCGCGGTGGCTCCGGTGGATCCGGTTACCGGGCGTTTTGCGCAGCCGGTGCGGTTGTCACGGGCCAGCAGCATCTCCTACGGCACGTACGGCAATGGATTCACGCTGCGTTCCGGCACGCCGGAGGAGGGGGCAGCACGCTATGGCGTCGCGGCGCTCTCATCCCACTACGGGCATGGCGCCTTCGCGTCCACCACGCTGCGACCCGCCAGCCCCGCCTCCGACACCGCACTGTTCACCGTGCCGCCGCTCGACATCACCTCACCCGCGGTGCCGGGGAATCTCTCCACCACCGTCACCGTGGAAAATCCTGCCGTCTACGACCGTGGCGTATTGCTGGTCACGCGCGAGGGCGCTGTGGCCACCGCGGCATCACTGGACGAGGTGCTGCAGCAGCAGCTCGGCAGCACCTTCGTCGACGTGCCGCTGCCGGCCGGCACCGATGCCGCCAACCTGGCCACTGCCCTGTACCACCTGGAGGCGTGGACCTGGAATTCAGAGGATCCCGCCGATTCCTTCAAGCGCCATGCGGGTGACGCCGCGGTGGACCTGCGCGCCACGGCCAATGCCACTGGCGCAGTCACGATCCGCTGAGGCCCGCGGCGCGGCTCAGGCGGCGTTGCGCGCCAGGCCCGGCAGCTGCGCGAAGCAGGTCACCGCCGCCGCTGCCAGCACGGCCGCCGCCACCGCCAGGGCTTCATAGCCGAAGGCATTCACCAGCGTGCCGCCCAGGAAGGGGCCGATTGCCGAACCCACCATCAGCATGGCCGGCGTGCCGGTGAGCGTCCGTCCGCTGGAATCCAGCTGCGCCAGCAGCCCGAAGGCAAAGGTGTGGGTGAAGATCAGCACCGCCGCCAGCAGCGCGGCCGCCAAGGCATAGGGACCGAATGCCGGCGAAACCATGATGGTGGCCGCCAGCGCGCATTGGACCACCGGCCCGGCCAGCAGCACATTGCGCGCGGACAGGCGCCTCTGCAGCAGCGCCGCCAGCAGCGCGGGGAACAGGTTCACCAGTCCCAGCACGATGAGCACGCCGTTGATTGCGCCGCGATCGAAGCCGCGATGCGTGCCCACGCCTTCCAGGAAACCGAAGACCATCGCCTGCACCAGCGTCATGCAGGAAATGCCGAGGATGCCGAACCACACCACGCGGGGCAGGGGCGCGGGCCTGGCCTGCGGCGTGGCGGCTGACGCCACGCCCTCCACGGGGAAGGCCAGCAGCGCGGCCACCGCGCCCACGGCCATCACCACCGCAAAGGTCTTGAACAGCACCGGCCCGCCCTGGGCGGCAATCAGCTGCGGCGTGCCGGCGAGGAAGGCCACGGCGAACACGCCCAGCGACATGCCGGCGATGGCGAACAGCCGGTGCGGATTGGCGCTGCGTGCGATGGTGCCATGGGTGACGCTCAGGGCGGCGCCGGCGGCGAGGCCGGCCACCAGGTGCAGCATGCCGAGCTGCGCATAGGCCGCGGTGCCGGACGCGAGCCAGAAGGCCACCGCCGAGATGCCGAATCCCGCCGTGGCCACCCAGCGCCCGTTCACGCGCTGGATGCGCGGGGCCAGCGTCACGCTGGCCAGCACCGCGCCCACCAGGAACAGCGTGGGCAGCCCGCCCGCCCGCTGCGGGTCGAAGCCATAGTGGGCGATCAGCGCCCCGACCCACACCGACAGCGCCACCAGGTCCACCATGCCGGCGCAATGCGCCACCATCAGGGCGACGCGCCCGCGCCCGCTGTCTACGGAAATCCCCACTGCTGTACCTCGTTATCGTTCTTCTGCGGTACCGGCAGTATACGAAGCCCCGCTCAGGGCGTGTGCAGATGCGGCGCCCGTGCACTGGCTTGTGGCGGCGAAACAGTTGCCCGGTCAACTGAACCCGGCCTGCACTCCGGCTACACTGCCCCGATCATCCCCCCGGAGAGGTGCCACCATGCGTGCACAACTCATCCTGCTCGGCGTCATCGGTGTCGCGTTCCTGGGCTGCAGCGACGATGGCGACCTGGCGCCGCCGCCGCTGGGAGGCGAGGGCGGGGCAGTGGTCTACGAGGCCGGCCCGCGCCTGGCCCAGTGCGACCTGGCGGCGCTCACGCCGGCACAGAGTGCGGCGAAACTCACTTCGGCCGGTGTGGAGGTGCAGCGTTCCAGCTGCGGCCACATCACGGACATGGCATATCCCGCGGTATGCGGCGCGGGCACGGGCGAAATCATCCTGCACGACATCCCGCCGTCGCAGCTTGCGGCAGCCGGGGCGGCCGGATTCAGGTCTGTCGAGGACCTCGGCGGCTGGCAACGCGCCAGCTGCGTCGACTACATCCATGCCATCGAAGTGGCGCAGGCCACCACTTCGTGCGCCGACATCCGCAACCGGGTGATGCTGATCCGGCAGCCGGCCGGTCTTCCCGATCACGTCATGCTGCTGGACCAGGCCGGCAACTGCTCCGACGCCAGCTACCGGCAGGTGCTCTACGGCGGCAAGGAAGGCAGCACGGTGCTCTGCTCCAGCGCGGATTCGATTGCCGGCCCGCAAAAAATCTGCCCGGTGGCCTCCCACGCGGCAACGTTCGAAACCATCCTGGCCAACCTTCAAGCGCCCGACCTGGGCCTGGGTGCCGGTTTCGAAGTGATCCAGCTGTATCCGTTCGAGTAGTGGCCGGGTGCTGCCGGCCTGGCCCGCCGGCGCCACTTATTGTCCGGTCTGTCTCCGACCCGTGGCGGCGCCGATGCGTTGTGCCGCCGCGCGCGTCATGTGCTCCCGCACGGCCGCGTCATGGCGCGGGAGGTCGGTTACACGCACCGGCAGCATCTCCAGCGTGATGCTGCCCATCTCGTCGGTGGATTCCTGCCCCCAGCGCACGCGCTGCGGCGGCGAGAAGGGGTTGGCCGGGTTCGCCGTGCTGTTGTCGTAGGCGAGGGCCACGTCGATGCGCGTGCCGGCGGCCAGTCGCACCGGCTGGTCAAAGTAGTAGCGCTCCTGCCAGCTGAAGTCCCAGCGGTCGATCGACAGCAGGTCGCGTGCGGTGCCGCCCGGGGGCGTCACCGTCATCTTCATGTCGGTGGCCAGGTAGTGGGCGTGGCCGCCGGCACTGAGCACCTCCACGTCGATGGGCAGCGTGAAGGAATCCTTCAACACCACGCGTGATGCGCCTGCCGGCAGGTCGATGCCCGCCAGCGCACCGAACAGGGGCGGCAGCTGCAGCTCGATCAGCGGCCGCGCCGGCGCGGCTTCGGCGAAGTGGATGCCGATGACGGCCTGTTCGGCTTCCGGCTTGCCGCTGGGATGGAAATGCATCTGCAGCACCAGCGCGGCACCTGCCGGCAGCCAGCGTGCCACACCGGGCGGCAGCTCGGCCGGACGTCCACCCACGGCCCAGCCACCCAGCAGCCCCATGGTGGCGTCCTGTCCCGTGGTACCGCGGGAAAGCAGTGCCCGCAGGTTGCCGCCAGCCCGGCCTGCCAGGCTCATGCCGCTGTAGCCCGGCGCCGGATCCTGCTGGTCCAGCTGCAGCGCGTTGCCGGTGGTGTCGAAGAAGAACAGCGCGTGATGCGAGCTCTTGCCCGCGGGCCGGAACTCGATGGCGCGCACCCACTTGCCTTCGTCCAGTCCCAGCGGGATGGCGAAGTTGCGGTAGATGTCCGGACCGTCTTCCGGAACCTGCATGGCCTGGTCCATGCGCACGACAAGGTCGGGTTCGCCGAGCTGCCAGCCGGCCGTGAACTCCGGCAGCGGCGGCTCGCGGGAGGCATCGCCCCTTGGCATGCCGGCGGCCACCCAGTCGGACAGCGTCCGGACCTGCGCGTCGGTCAGCCGGCGATCGTGCCGGAAACCGGCGACCTCGGAGGCGGCATGCCACGGCGGCATGTAGGCGCTGGCCGTCACGTCGGCAATCATCCGCCCGCGTCGACGCACGTCTTCGTAGCTGGTGAGCGTGAAGGGCGTGGCCTCGCCGGGCCGGTGGCAGGGCGCGCAGTTGCCATACACGATGGGGGCGACGTGCTCGGCGAAGTTCGGCACCGGTGCAGGCGCTGCGGTGTGCGCCGCCGATGCCACCAGCAGTACGGGAAAGAGCCAGGGCAGCTTCTTCTTCATGCAGCGCTCCGCAGGACTATTCTATGTAACAGCCAATGGCCTGGGTGCGCGGCGTGCGCACGGTGCGGCCCGCCACCAGGTCTTCCAGCGCATTGCGCAGGTCGCGTTCAGTGGCAGCCTGCCTGGGCCTGCCCAGTCCGGCGTACAGGTTGTCGATGCGGCCGCTGTAGGCCAGCACGCCACCGGGCGCATAGACGGCCGCCTGCGGGGTGACAGTGGCCCCGGCATGCATCGCCAGCGCCTGACTGCCGTCGAGCACGGCAGGTATCTGGAGGCCAAACTCCCCAAGGTGCTTGCGCACCTGCGCGGCGGTGGCCTGCCGGTCGCTGTACACCAGCGTGCACTGTGCCCCGGCTGGCCCGTATTCGGCGCAGATGCGACGGATCTCCGGCGCGTATTGATTGGAGACGGGGCAGTCGGTGCCGACGAACAGCAACACCGACCAGTGCCGTCCCGCTGGCTGGGTGAGTTTTCCAGGGTGCTTGCCGGTGATGTCGGCGACGGCAGGAGCCTGCGGCGGGGGAGCTTCACTGCATCCCCACAGCACCACCACGGCGGCGAGCATGATCGGCGTCTTCACTGTGCGCATTGCCTTGCCGGGTGGTGAGGACTATTGCGGTAACGCCGGCCGGCCTCCGGCGTTGACCTGCCTAGGGCACCCAGGCCATTCCGTCCGGCCCGCCGCCCGTGGCCACCTGCCCGACCACCGCCAGCGTCTTCAGGTCCACCACCGCGAGCTTGCGGTCGCTGGCCGACGCCACGTAGGCGCGCGATCCATCCGGCACCACGAGGATGCCCGAGGCGCCGCGGCCGATGGGCAGCCGCGCCTTCACCGCCTGGGACTTCACGTCCACCACCACCAGTTCGCCCGCGGTGAGGTCCGATACCAGCGCGAGCGCGCCATCGGGCGTGAATTTCAGGCGATTGGAACGGCGGGTGCCGATGTCGACGGTCTTCACCACCGCACGGGTGGCCACGTCGATGACGGAGATGTTGCCGCCCTGGGAGTTCGCCACCCACAGTTGCCGGCCATCGGGGCTGAGGTCCAGTCCCTCCGGGCCGCTGCCCACCGTCACCAGGGTCTGCCGTGCATTGCTGTCTCCGGCACGCTCGATGATGCTCACCGAATTCGAGCCCATGTTGGCGGTGAACAGCGTACCCCCATCCCGGCTCGCCACCACCATGTGGGTGCGCCCCTGGCCGGTCGGGAAACGCCAGTCGATGCGGCCGGTGGCGGTATCGAGCCTGCCAACCTGCTGCGAGTCCTCGGCGGTGAAATACACACGGTGGCCGCTGGTGGCAAGGCCGTGCGGGCGGCGCATTTCACCGAGCTCGACATGCGCGCGTTCCTTGCGGCTGGAGATGTCGATGACGCTGAGCGAGTTGCCGCCCGGTTGTGTGCCGTAGTTGGAGACTACCGCGGTGCGCCCGTCCGGCGTCACCTCCACCTCATGCGGGTTCGGTCCGGTGGGGATCGTGGCCAGGCTTGTGCCCGTGGCCGGATCGATCAACGACAGCGTCGAGTCTTCCTTGTTGAGCACCAGCAGGGTTGCGGCCTGGGCGGAAGCAGCGAACGCACAGCTCAGGGCGAGGGCGGCGATCAGGTGGCGCATGGCAGGACTCCGGGCTTGCTGCCCGCGATGATGCCCAGCCGGGACCCGGATTGCACTTGCCTGATCAGGAATGTCCGTCAATGGAGGGCTGGCACTGGCTCGATACACCCCCGTGGTTCGAAGGGTGTCGCGCCGACTGCCCCGTCATTCCTTGTCCAGCCCGGCCCGGTCCCGCAGCACGCGCTCCAGTTCCTCATCCGTGACGCCCAGCTGTGCTTCCTCTGCCTGGTCCAGGCCGCGACCAAGCCCGGCCGCCTCCGCGTCGACAATGTCATCGGCCGTGATGTCCGCTCCGGCGGCCGCTTCGGCTTCTTCTTCGATGCTTACGCGCTCGCCGGTGCCATTGCGGTCGCTGGTGCTGTCCAGTCCGCCGAGGCCCACCATGTCCGCCCCGGTGTCGGAGCTGTCGCTGGGGCCCACGGAGCGGATGTTGTGGCCGCGCGCGATCTCGTTGCCGGATTCATCGAGCAGCGCGTCAATGTCGACGGGTCTGGTACGGGCCATGGGCACCTCCGCGTGTGGATGCGCCCATCTTCCGCCGCCTGCGTGCGAAGGCCAGCTTGCGCAATCGCTGCGTGCTGTAGGAGGGCGCCTATAGGCCGCTCAGGTCACCAGCGAGGCCTGCAGGGTGATCTCTGCCACTCCGGCCAGCGCCTTGGAGAGCGGGCAGTTTTCCTTCGCGCCCCTGGCGATCTGCTGGAATTTCGCTTCGTCGATGCCTGGAATGGAGGCCTTCAGGGTGAGCGCGATGCGATCGATGGTGAAACCGTCACCATCCTTCACGAGCCGGACCGCCGCCGTGGTGTCGACGGTTTTTGTTGCGATGCCCTGCGCATCGCAGGCGAAGGAGAAGGCCATGGTGAAGCACGCGGCATGGGCCGCACCCAGCAGTTCCTCGGGATTGGTGCCGCGCCGGTCGTCGCCGAAGCGGCTGGCGAAACCATAGGGGTAGTCCTTCAGGGCGCCCGTTTCCGTACTGATCCTGCCGGTGCCGGCCTTGCCGGCACCTTCCCAATGGATACTCGCGTGCTTCTCTGTCATGTCGGTCTCCTTGTCCGGTGTGCAATCCAGTGTCGGTCAGCAGCTTCCGGCCACCGCGGAGGCCACCGCCGTGGCGGCGATGCCGGTCATGCACAGCACCGCGATGAATCCGGCAGCAAAATACCACGCACGTTCGACCGTCTCGACTTCGCGCCCCTCGCCACGAACGCTGCGCAGTGCCACGTGGACGATCAGCAGGCAGCCTGCCGCTGCCACGGCGTGGATCACCACCGGCACGATCATTCCGCATCGCCACTGCGCCAGCGAGCGCGCGGAAGCCATCGCTCCCAGCCACAATGCCGGCCCGCCCAGCAGGCAGGCCGGCAACTTCAGCGACCGGCCGAGGCCGCGCGCCGGTGGCGCCTCCATCTCATGGGAGCGCATAGGCGATGACCTCGTCCCCAATGGGCGTCTCCATGAAGTGGTGGCCACCGGCATGGATCACCACGTACTGCCGGCCATTGACTGCATAGGTCATGGGGGTTGCCTGTCCACCGGCGGGCAGCACATCACTCCACAGGGTCTCGCCGGTGCGCAGGTCGATGGCGCGAATCAGGTTGTCGGTCGCGGCGGCAATGAAGATGAGGCCACTGGCTGTCACCACCGGCCCGCCATTGTTGGGCGTGCCGATCTCGACGGGCAGCATCGAGGGAATGCGGAAGGGGCCATTGCGGCGGGCCTGGCCGAATGGCCGGTCCCAGATGGTGTCTCCGGTGCGCAGGTCGATCGCCCGGATGCCACCATAGGGAGGCTGCTTGCACAGCATGGCGGTGACCGGCAGTCGCCAGCCCGCGTTCACGTCCACTGCGTAGGGCGTATTGGCCTGCGGATCACCCGCGCCTTCGGCGCCCCCGAAACCACCGCGAGTCTCGTTGCGCGGCGCCCAGCCCATCCGGTCCGCCTCTTCGCGCGGCACGAGCTGCACATAGTTGGGCATGTCATTGTAGTTGGCGATGATCACGCCCCGCCGCGGATCCACGGCGATGCCACCCCAGTCGGTGCCGCCGTTGTAGCCGGGATACTGGATGGTGCGGCGCCCGCTCTCCGGCGGCGTGTAGGGGCCCGCATAAGCCGCACGCCGGAACTGGATGCGACAGATCATCTGGTCGATGGGTGACATGCCCCACATGTCCCGCTCGGTGAGGTCCGGCTTGCGCAGGGTGTGCCACAGCGAAACAGGCTGGGCGGGCGTGCGCTGCGCGGCCTCGACGCCCCCTGAAGGCACGCGCATCTCTCCCACCGGGGTCAGCGGCTGGCCGGTGCGGCGGTCCAGCACGTAGATGTCACCCTGCTTGGAGGGCAGGATGAGGGCCGGAACGCCCTGCCAGTCCACCAGCGTTGCCTGCGCGCCGAAGTCGTAGTCCCACACATCGTTGTAGACGGCCTTGAAGCGCCAGGCCGGCTTGCCGGTGAGCACATCGATGGCCACCAGCGAGGTTGCATACTCCCGCTCCTCCGGCCTGCGCAGGCTGGAGTAATAGTCGGCAGAGGCATTGCCCATGGGCAGGTAGACCAGGCCGAGCTGCTCGTCACCGCTTGCGGCAGTCCACATGTTCGGCGTGCCACGCGCCCAGGTTTCCCCCTCGGGGGGATAGCCGGACCAGTCCGGATGCATCATGTCCCACGCCCAGCGCAGCTCGCCGCTGACGGCGTCGTAGGCACGGATCACGCCGGAGGGGGCCCACCGGTCCTGGCCGTCGAGCACCTGGTGGCCGGTGACGACGATGCCCCGCACGATGGTGGGTGGCGAGGTGATCGACACGAATCCCGGCGGCGTCTCGCCCATGCCGATCGTGGTGTCCACTTCCCCGTTGCTGCCGAAGGCCGCGCAGCGCCGGCCCGTTCGGGCGTCGATGGCCAGCAGCCGTGCATCGAGCGTGCCGTAGATCAGCCGCGAGGCGCAGGCCTCCGTGGCCCCGGCATCAGGCACCACGAAGTAGGACACACCCCGGCAGGCCGCCGTGTAGGGGATGGAGTCGTCCGACACCTGTGGATCAAAGCGCCACTGCTCCTCCCCCGTGGCTGGATCCACCGCCAGCACGATGTTCTTCGGCGTGCAGATGTAGAGGAGGTTGCCGATCTTCAGCGGCGTGTTCTCCGCGCCATACATGTCTTTCGCCGCCCGGGAAGGCATGTCGCCGGTGTGGATCGACCACGCGCGCCGCAGCGAGCCCACGTTCTCCGGCGTGATCTGGCCCAGCGGCGAAAAACGCCGGGCGCTGTAGCTGCCACCATAGGCCGGCCAGTCCGCGCCGGGCAGAAGCAGGGCGGTGTCAGCCATGTCCAGTTCCAGCGGCGGCAGGTCGCGCAGCGGTGCGGGCGCGTTGATGCGTGCGAAAACCATGGTCGCAACAGCTGCCAGCAGCACAGTCACGGCGGCGGCGCCGATGCCGGCCTTCCAGCGCAGAGGTGAAACGCTCAGCGTCGGCATCACCAGGAACACCGCTATCAGCAGCACCATCAACGCGACGACCCTTGGCAGCAATGCCCATCCCTGCGGTCCGACTTCGGCAAACGCCCAGAACACGGAGCCGACAAATATGGCAACGAAAATCCAGCCGCCGACGATGTACCGGCGATACAACATCATCCCCGAGGTCATCATCGCCACGCCCGCGACCAGGTAGTAGGCCGAGCCATCCAGTGCGAGCAGCCACGCGCCGCCGAGGGTGAGTACCAGGCCGAAGAGGGCGATCAGCGCGCCCACGATCATCGGGGCAATCGGCCGCAGCGAAGCTGAAGCAACAGGCCACCGCATGAGGTCTGTCTCCTGCGTGGGTGAAGGAAGCCGGAAATCAGGCTGCGAACCGCAATCCTTGCGGATATTCCCCCGTGATGCTGTCAGGCCAGCTGAGCAACACCCGTAGGACCATGACCACGCCGCGCCGGGTTGAGCGCACTGCCTGATGGGTATAGTTTCAGGCTCCCCGTCACCCGCAGGCGCCAGATGGCGCAGAGGGCTTCTCGCCGCAGAACCAAGGATCCGGTCATGCCTGATTTCACTTCATTCGATTCGACAAGCCTCCTCGGCAACTCCCTGCTTTCCTGGCTGATCGCCTTGGGCGTGATCCTGGTGTTGTTCTTCGCGCTGCTGACCATCCGCTCGGCAATTCGTCGTTATCACGGGAGCATGAGGCAGACCAGCGACACCGAGCTGATGGAGATACCGCTGGAGATCCTCAGCCGCACCACGTTGCTGTTCTTTGTTGTTGTCGCGGTTTTTGCGGGGCTTTCGACGCTGGACATGCCGGATCGCATACAGGCCGTGCTCAGCGCCGGCCTGATGCTCGCGCTGTTCTTCCAGGCGGGCATCTGGGCGTCCGCAGCCGCCATGGCCTGGCTGGAGCGCCGCCGCCGCCGCACCGCCACGCTGACCGATCGTGCGGTTGCCGGTTCGCTGGGCATCGTCGCCTTCATCGTGCGAGTGGCCATCTGGAGCCTGGTGCTGCTGGTGGCGCTCGACAACCTGGGCATCGACGTCACCGCGCTGGTCGCCGGCCTGGGAATCGGCGGCATCGCCGTGGCACTGGCAACACAGAACGTGCTGGGCGACCTGTTCGCCTCCCTCTCCATCGCATTCGACAAGCCCTTCCTGGTAGGCGATTTCCTCATCCTGGATGACTACCTGGGATCCGTGGAGGACATCGGCGTGCGCAGCACGCGCCTGCGCAGCCTCAGTGGCGAGCAGATCATCCTGTCGAACGCGGACCTGCTGAAGAGCAGGGTGCGCAACTACGGTCGCATGTTCGAACGGCGTGTCGTGATGGGGCACCGGATTGCCTACGGCACGCCGCTGGAACATGTGCGGGAGATTCCGCGGCTCATCCGCGAGGCCATCGAAGCACAGCCGGATACCCGCTTTGACCGGGCCCATTTCGCAAAACATGGCCCCGATGCGCTGGAGTTCGAGTCCGTGTACTACGTGCTGTCCCCCGACTACAACCGCTACATGGATATCCAGCAGGCGATCAACCTGCGCATCCACGAGGAGCTGGCGGCGCGGGACGTGGAATTCGCATTTCCCACCCAGCTGCTTTACCTGGCGCGGTCCGCACGGAAGGCGGAAGGAAGGGAGCAGGGCGGGCTGGAGAGCGAGGCGGCCATCGCCACGCCTTGACCAGGGCGGAACAGGGATCAGGGAGGAAACCGGAGCCGCTGCCTGAACGGCAGCAATCCACAGTGCAATCATAACTCCCCGCATCCCCGCTGTGAATCGCTCTTGCGAGGGATGGCGGCGGCATGACGTGGACCTAAACTGCGCCGCCCTGTCCGTCCGCCTCCGAGGTACCGATGTCCTCCAAGCCCGCTGCCGCGCCGCTGTTCACCGGCTACCAGAAGGCCGTGATCGCCATGCTGGCCTTCCTGCAGTTCGCCGTGATCATCGACTTCATGCTGATGGCGCCCCTCGGGGCGCTGATCATGCCGGCTCTCAACGCCACCACGGCGCAGTTCGGCACCGTCGTCTCGGCCTATGCCTTTGCGGCGGGCGCCGCCGGATTCCTCGCCGCCGGGTTCGCCGACCGCTTCGATCGCAAGAAGCTGCTGCTCTTCTTCTATGCGGGCTTCATCATCGGCACGGCCTGGTGCGGCATGGCGGGCAGCTTCGGATCGCTGCTGGCCGCACGCGTCTTCACGGGGCTGTTCGGCGGCGTGATCGGCTCGGTGGTGCTGGCCATCGCCACCGACCTGTTCGTGCCCGAGCAGCGCGGCCGCGTGATGGGCTTCATCCAGACGGCCTTTGCCGCGAGCCAGATCCTGGGCATCCCGGCCGGCATCTGGCTGTCCACCCGTTGGGACTGGCAGGTGCCATTCCTCACGCTGGCGGTGCTGGGCCTGGCGGTGGGGCTGCTCATCGCCCTGGTGATGCGGCCGGTCAACGCCCACCTGGCGCTGAAGCAGGAGCGCAGCCCGCTGGGCCACCTGGTGCACACCGTGGTGGAGCCGCGCCATGCGCTGTCGTTCCTGGCGGTGCTGTTCCTCACGACCGGCGGCTTCATGCTGATGCCCTTCAGCAGCGCCTTCACCGTCTATAACCTGGGCATCGACCTGGAACACCTGCCCATCATCTACCTGGCCACCGGCATCTCGATGATCTTCATCGGCCCGATCGTCGGCAAGTTCACGGACGCGGTGGGCAAGCTGCGCATGTTCCTGATCGGCACCGGCATCATGATGGTGATGGTGGTCATCTACACCAATCTCTCCACCTCCACCGTGGTGATGGTGTCGCTCATCAACGTGGTGATGTTCCTCGGCATCTTCTCGCGCATGATTCCCTTCCAGGCGCTGATGACGCAGGTGCCGGCGCCCACCCATCGTGGCGCCTTCAATGCCGTGACCGCCTCGCTGGCGCAGCTTGCCGGTGGCCTGGCCGCAGTGGTGGCCGGCTACATCGTCACGGAGGGCGCGGATGGCAGGCTGCAGCACTACAACGTGGCCGGCTATGTCGTCGTGGTCACCGGATTGCTGGCAAGCGTGCTGATCTGGCGCATCGACAGGAGTGTCCGGCAGGCGTGAGGGCCGCGGGAGCCTCCGGTCTTCCCGGCGCCAGGCCGCTGCGGCTGAAGTCCGCGGCGGAGCTTGGCGCCATCTTCCAGGCGTCTCTTGCTGAAGGTGACGGCATTGCCGGCGCGCATTGCGTCCACGAGCGGTGGATGCGGGGCGAGGTTTTCCCGCAGCAGATCGAGGCCGACCTTGCGGCGCTGTGGAAGAGCGCTGCGCCATCCATTCCCGACTGGCTGCCCATGCGTTACATCAGCTGGCTGCCGGTGGCATATGAAGTTGCAGCGCAGTTCACGGCCACGGGCCGCGGGCGCACCAACATCTACCTGGTGCTGCTGGACTTTGCGGACCGACGCGGTGATGACCACGGGGTTTATGTCGGCATGAGCCACTATTCGCCGGCGCAACGGTTCGACCAGCACAAGGCGGGCATCCGCGCGGCGGGCAGCGTGCTGCAGCGGGGGCTCGAGGTGCTTGCCGGACCGGTGCTGCACCTGCAGCGCATTGCGCGCGGGGAGGCGGCCCGCATCGAGGCGCAGCTGGCCCGGGCGCTGGCGGATGCGGGAATCAAGGTGGAAGGCGGACATTGAACCCTGCTGCGCCATCCGCACCCGGCCATCCGCACCCGCACAGAGTTGCCAACCATTGCGCGGAGCCGTCCTGTATTGCCTCGGGGTTTGCCAATGTCACTGGAACTTTCGCGCCTCAGTCCACTGGGCTGGCGGCCGTTCTTCACCCAAGCTGGAGCTGGATGCGACCGACGGTCTCGTGCCGGCGCGGGTGGCCGCCGTGCACCGCGCGCTGGTCGACGTGCTGACCGAAGCCGGGGAGGTGCGCGCCACGCTGGGCAGCATGATCTCGCAACCCACGCCTTCCGCCTGCATCGCGGTGGGAGACTGGGTGCTTCTCGAACCGCACACCTGCCGGGCCGTCCGCGTGCTGGAGCGACAGTCGATGCTGGCCCGCATCGCCGCCGGCGATCGGCAGCAGCGGCAACTCATTGCAGCCAATGTCGATTCACTTTTCATCGTCACTTCGTGCAACGAGGACTTCAATCCTTCACGCCTCGAGCGCTACCTTGCCCTGGCAGGGGAGGCAGGCGTGCAGCCGGTGCTGGTGCTGACGAAGATGGACCTTGCGCCCGGCCTTGATGAATACCTGGATGCGCTGCGCACCATTGCGCCGCATGTCCCAACCTGTCCCGTGAACGCCCTGTCCGCGGGGAGCACATCCGTGCTGTCGCCCTGGCTGGAGTCCGGGCAGACGGTGGCCTTCGTGGGCTCATCCGGCGTTGGCAAGTCAACGCTGGTCAGCCTGCAGGTTCCGGGACTGCTCGCACCAGGGTGACCCGGGCTGCGCCGTGGCGGCGGCCATGGAGCGCAATGACCTTGACGGCCGCCGGCTCGCGAGCTATTTCAAGCTGCGCCGCGAGGCGGAGAACGCCAGTCGCACCGACCACGAACGGCGCGAAAGTGCGCGCCGGTTCGGAAAGATGGCGAGATCGGCCGTGCAGAAGAAGCGCCGGGACCGCGGACAGGAGTAGCAGGGGAAGCGCCACCATGGGTAACACCTCCACAGCCATCCTGAAGGAGCTGGAAGGCCTCGGCAGCGAAAGCTGTCGCAAGGTGCTGCGCAACCACGGCGCGCGCGATCCGCTCTTCGGCGTGAAGGTCGGCGACCTGCAGAAGATCCGCAAGCGCGTCGGCACGGACCATCAGCTCGCCCTCGACCTGTTCGACACCGGCAACTACGACGCGATGTACCTGGCCGGGCTGGTCGCCGACGATGCCCGGATGACGCAGCAGGACCTGCAACGCTGGGCCGACAAGGCGTATTGCAGCGGGATTGCCGAATACACCGTCGCCTGGGTGACGGCGGGCAGCCAGCACGGCTGGAAGCTGGGCCTCAAGTGGATCGACTCCACCAGGGAGCAGGTGGCGGCCGCTGGCTGGGCCACGCTGTCCGGCGTGGTCGCCATCCTGCCCGACGATGAGCTCGACCTGCAGCAGCTGCGCAAGCTCCTGCAGCGCGTGCAGGACACCATCCACGAGGAACGCAACCGCGTGCGCTACACGATGAACGGCTTCGTGATGGCCCTTGGCATCCATGTGGCGCCCCTGAAGGCCGCCGCGCTGTCAGCAGCCGGGGCCATCGGCAGCGTGACCGTCGACGTCGGCAATACTGCCTGCAAGGTGCCCGACGCCGGCGATTACATCCGCAAGGCGGAGGCGCGGGGCGCCCTCGGCCGCAAGCGCAAGACGGTGAAGTGCTGACAGCCCCTTGGGAAATAAAAAAGGCCCCCGGCCGCAGCCGGGGGCCTGCTGTGGAGCGCCTGCCTGCCGCTACCGGCTGACCTGGACGCTGGTCCCCCCGCCTGGTCCACCGCCAATGGGGCCACGGGCGCCATTGCCGTTGGAGACGACCTTCACCCAGAGTGCATCCCGGGCCTTGTAGTAGGCGGTGGCGCTGCTCTTGCGCAGCGCATCCAGGCTGTCCACCGCCGTGCCCGTCTCGGCCCTGGTGAATCCGGGCAGCTCGAATATCACCCATGAGCCGGCATCCATTTCGTTCAGGGTGAGCGCCAGCGAGGGCCTTTCGGTCTTCACCGTCATCTCCGTGCCGGCGCGCACGGTGCTCTGCGTGACCGAATAGTCCTTGCCGTTGCGGCTGAGGATCACCGGCGGCTGGGCATTGCCGCCGCGCGGCACGGTGATGGGCGTGACCCCGCCACCGCCGACTGGCGCGGCTGCACCGAGGGCCGCACCGGCGGCACCCGGGCCGGGTCCTGCACCACCAGGTCCGGCACCGGCGCCAGGTGCGGCGCCACGCGCCGGTGCTCCACCACGCGCAGGTGCTGCACCTGGACCGGCTCCGCCGCCACGCGGCGGGAAACCACCGCCGCCGAAGGTCAGGCGACCAACGTCGCCCTTGCAGATGGCCGCATTCCAGTCGCGCTTGATCTGGCAGGCCTTGTTGTCGGTGGCGATGCTGTCGAACTCGCCGTCGTGGATCAGGATGTAGGAGTCGGGGATGCCGCCCACCGAACCATCCTTGTCATGGATCACCGAGGTCTTCCAGGCCACGCCGTTCAGGTTGTCATTGCCCCACTTGCGCTCCATCGGCGGGAAATACACCGGCTTGGCATTGATGAACTTCGCCTTCTCGATGGCGTTTTCGGTGCTCACGCCGGCGCTGGTGTACATCAGGTAGGAGAGCGCGCCGGTCTTGCGGGTGGCGTTGTCCTGGTAGTTGCGGAACGTGGTGTTCACCACGTCATGCCGGTAGTCGTAATACTCGTAACCTCGGATGGGGAAGTCCGGCATCATCGGCTTGGGCAGGCTGCGGCCGTACTTCTTCTCCTCCGGCGTGCGCGGGTTGCCGATGTTCTCGGTCTCGCCCACGAACAGCGAGTCGATCACCAGCGAAGTGAAGGGATCGCGTCCGGCAGAGCCGGAGGCATGGGTGTAACCCATGGCATTGTCGGCCACCTTCAGGTTCCTGAAGGTGTGCATCTCGCCGCGGCCCCACACGCCGCCATTGCGGTTCTTGTAGGCGGTGAGGTTCTCGAACACCGACTCCACCGTCCTGCTGTTCGGATCGGCGGGATTCTCCTTCGGCATGTGGGCATTGCCCGTGACGCCGAAGGTGTTGTTGGCGTTGATGTTGCGGTCGAACATGAAGCCGTCGTAGTTCGAGTGGGCGACATTGCCCTTGAACTCGCGGATTGGCGTGCGGCGCGGCCAGATGTTCTTGCTGATCTCCGTGCCTTCGAACTGGCCGTTGGGGTGCTCCGGCAGCGACAGCCAGAAGCCATTGGCGTCGGAGCCGGCGGCCACGTTGTCACGGTAGACATTGTCCGGGTTGGTGATCCAGAAGCTGGCCACCGTATTGTCCGAAGGCAGCAGCACGTCCTTCGACTGCTGGCCGCCGTTCCTGACGGCGTTGCGGTTGTCGTAATCCGGCATCTCCCCGGCCGCCGCCAGGTTGGTCGGCACGCAGGGCTTGGAGGTGTGGCACTTGGTCTGGATGGCCAGGT
>CBFGXE010000044.1:0-22635 GCA_965652645.1 uncultured bacterium
CCAAGATCGAGCTGTCCTCCAGCCAGCAGACCGACGTCAACCTGCCGTACATCACCGCAGACCAGACCGGTCCGAAGCACCTGAATGTGAAGATTTCCCGTGCCAAGCTGGAAGCGCTGGTCGAGGATCTGGTGGCGCGTACCATCGAGCCATGCCGCATCGCCCTGAAAGATGCCGGCCTCGACGTATCTGACATCCAGGAAGTGATCCTGGTTGGTGGTCAGACCCGTATGCCGCTGGTGCAGAAGCAGGTTGCCGACTTCTTCGGCAAGGAGCCGCGCAAGGACGTCAACCCGGACGAAGCCGTCGCCATCGGTGCCGCCATCCAGGGCGCTGTGCTGGCCGGTGACGTGAAGGACGTACTGCTGCTCGACGTGACCCCGCTGACCCTGGGCATCGAGACCCTGGGTGGCGTGATGACCGCGCTGATTGAGAAGAACACTACCATCCCGACCAAGAAGTCGCAGGTGTTCTCCACCGCCGACGACAACCAGTCCGCCGTGACCATCCACGTGCTGCAGGGCGAGCGCGAGCGTGCCGCGGACAACAAGTCCCTGGGCCGCTTCGACCTCACCGACATCGCGCCGGCGCCGCGCGGCATGCCGCAGATCGAGGTGTCCTTCGACATCGACGCCAACGGCATCCTGCACGTGTCCGCCAAGGACAAGGCCACCGGCAAGGAGCAGAAGATCGTCATCAAGGCCAGCTCCGGCCTGTCGGAGGACGAGATCAAGCGCATGGTGGCCGATGCCGAGGCGCATGCGGCCGAAGACAAGAAGTTCCGCGAGCTGGTGGAAAGCCGCAACCGTGCCGACGCGCTGGTGCATGCAACGGAGAAGTCGCTCTCCGAGCTGGGCGAAAAGGTTTCCGGCAGCGACCGGGCCGCGGCGGAATCGGCCCTGTCGGACCTCAAGACTGCCATCAAGGGTGACGACAAGGAGCAGATCGACCGCAAGTCCGAGGCGCTGGCCAAGGCGTCCCAGGGCCTGATGGCCGCGGCCCAGGCGGGTGCCGGGGCGGCAGGCGATGGCGCCTCCGCCGGCGGCAGTGCCGGTGCTTCGGCCGGCACGGGCGCAGCACCCGGCGACGACAACGTGGTCGACGCGGAGTTCGAGGAAGTGAAGGACAAGGACCGCAAGGCCTGAAGGCCGGCCGCGGACAGGGAGACGTAGCAGCAACACATGGCCAAGCGCGACTACTACAAGATTCTGGACGTGGCGCGCGGGGCGTCGGAGGCCGAGATCAAGAAGGCCTACCGGCGCCTTGCCATGAAGCTGCATCCCGACCGCAATCCGGACGACAAGCAGGCCGAGGAGCAGTTCAAGGAGGCCAAGGAGGCCTACGAGGTTCTGACTGACCCGGCCAAACGGGCCGTCTATGACCAGCACGGCCACGAAGGGCTGGAGGCCCAGCGCGGGGGCAGCGGCTTCAATCCCGGCGAGGGTTTCAGCGACATCTTCGGCGACGTGTTCGGCGATATCTTCGGGGGCCGCCGGGGCGGTGGCCGCTCGCAGGTATTCCGCGGCGCCGACCTGCGCTACGAGCTGGAGCTCACGCTCAACCAGGCCGTGTTCGGCGCCGCCGTCGAGATCGACGTACCCAGGCTCGCCGAGTGCGAGACCTGCCATGGCTCCGGTGCGGCCAAGGGTTCCAACCCGGTTACCTGCGAGACCTGCCATGGCTCGGGGCAGGTGCGCATGTCCATGGGTGGCATGCTCAATTTCCAGCAGACCTGTCCGCGCTGTCGCGGCACGGGCACTGTGGTGAAGAATCCCTGTGATACCTGCCTTGGCCAGGGCAGGGTGCGCCGCACGAAGCGGCTGTCGGTGAAAATTCCCCCGGGAGTGGACAGCGGCGATCGCATCCGCCTGGCGGGCGAGGGCGAAGCCGGCCGCAACGGCGGGCCTGCGGGCGACCTCTATGTCGAGGTGCACGTGCGCCAGCACGAGATCTTCGAGCGCGACGGCGAGCATCTCTCCTGCGAGGTGCCCATCAGCTTCGTTACCGCCGCGCTCGGCGGCACGGTGATCGTGCCCACGCTCGATGGCCAGGTGTCGCTGAAGATCCCCGCCGAGACGCAGTCCGGTCGAGTATTCCGCCTGCGCGACAAGGGCGTGAAGCCCGTGCGCGGCGGTCCCCGCGGCGACCTGTTCTGCCGCGTGATGGTGGAGACGCCGGTGAATCTGTCGAGCGAGCAGAAGGAATTGCTGCGAAAATTCGACACCTCGCTCCGGGAAGGCGCGCGGCACTCGCCGCGCGAGGAAGGTTTCTTCGAAGGCGTGAAGCGTTTCTTCACGGGAGCGGAAAACTAACCGCCGCAGGTGCACGCCTGCGGTCGGCCGGTGCGGCAGCGGAGGACAGGCGTGACGATACGGGTGGGAGTGATCGGTGTGACTGGGCGCATGGGCCTGGAGCTGCTCAAGGCCCTGCACAACGCGGATGGCGCGCAGCTCGCGGCAGCCATCGCGCGCGCCGGCCACCCGGCCCTGGGCAAGGACGCCAACATGATGGCCGGCCTGCTGCCTGCAAGCGTCAACGTCAGCAGTGACCTCGGCGCGGCGCTGCCCGGCCTCGACGTCGCCATCGACTTCTCGCGCGCCGGAGCGGTCGCCGCCACTGCCGATGCCTGCGCCGCAGCCGGCGTGGCCCTGATGGTGGGTACCACTGGCCTGGATGCCGCCACCCTGGCGCGCCTGGATGCCGCCGCCGGGCGCGTGCCCGTGCTGCTGGCCGCCAACACCAGCCTGGCGCTGAACGTGCTGCTGGAGCTGGTGCAGCGGGCGGCCCGCGCGCTGCCCCCCGGCTACGACATCGAGATCACCGAGGCCCACCACCGTCACAAGGTGGATGCTCCCTCCGGTACGGCGCTGGCGCTGGGGGATGCCGCTGCCGCCGGCAGGAATATTTCATTGGCCCGCCCGGTACCGCTGACCGGCGCCGTATCGGGCCCGCGGCAGGCGGGCATCGGCTTCTCGGTGGTCCGTGGCGGCGATGTGGTGGGCGAGCACGACGTGCGTTTCCTGGGCAGCGGCGAGCAGTTGCGCCTTACGCATGTGGCAACTGACCGGGCAATCTTTGCCCGCGGCGCCGTTGCGGCCTCACTGTGGCTGGCAAAACAGCCGCCGGGCCGTTATCGGATGGCCGATTTTCTGTTTCCCGGGCAATAACTTACAGGATATTCCGCAGCGGGAGATCAAGGCGCTGGCAGGGCATTCCACGGCCGATTCACATGGACAGCAACAGCGCAAAAAACGTAGAATTCGCGGCGAATCCGTTACATCCAGTTGCGGGTTTAGTCCGCGCAAGGCGGGAGGGCGTTCCACAAGAACTCCTCCCGCTTTGTGCATCCGCGCCAAGCAAACCGAACGTGAACGACGACATGAGAAGCCGCTACCAACACGCGGAGGCCGGTGAGTGAGTGTGAGCGCCGTACTGGCCCTGGCCGATGGCACCGTTTTCAACGGCATCAGCATCGGGGCGAAGGGAAATACCACCGGCGAGGTTGTCTTCAATACGGCGATGACCGGGTACCAGGAAATCCTGACCGACCCGTCCTATGCCAGACAGATCGTTACGCTGACCTATCCGCATATCGGCAATACCGGCACCACGCCGGAAGACCAGGAGTCTTCCATGGTGGCGCCGGCAGGGCTGGTGATCCGTGACCTGCCACTGCTGGAGAGCAACTGGCGTTCGAACCTGACCCTGGGTGAATTCCTGGAGCGTGGCCGCATCGTGGCCATCGCGGGCATCGACACGCGCAAGCTCACGCGGATCCTGCGCGAGAAGGGTGCCCAGTCCGGCTGCATCATGACCGGCGAGAACATCGACCCGGCAGCCGCCGTGCATGCCGCGCGGCGCTTCCCCGGCCTTGCCGGCATGGACCTCGCCAAGGTCGTCACCACCCGCGAGCGCTACCAGTGGAACGACGGCAGCATCTGGCGCAATCCGGCGCGGCCTACGCTGCGTCCGCAGCAGCGCCTGCACGTGGTGGCCTATGACTTCGGCGTGAAACGCAACATCCTGCGCCTGCTGGCCGATGCAGGCTGCCGCATGACGGTGGTTCCCGCCGAGACACCGGCGGCCGAGGCGCTGGCGCTGAAGCCCGACGGCATCTTCCTCTCCAACGGCCCCGGCGACCCGGAGCCGTGCACCTACGCCATCGAGGCGATCCGCGAGTTCCTGAAGACCGAGATCCCGCTGTTCGGCATCTGCCTGGGGCACCAGCTGCTGGGCCTCGCGGTGGGCGCGAAGACGGTGAAGATGAAGTTCGGCCACCACGGCGCGAACCACCCGGTGCAGGAGCTGGCGACGAAACGGGTGATGATCACCAGCCAGAACCATGGCTTCGCCGTGGATCCGGCCACGCTGCCGCCGAACGTGCGCGTCACGCATGTGTCGCTGTTCGATGGCTCCCTGCAGGGCATCGAGCTCACCGACCGCCCGGCCTTCAGCTTCCAGGGCCACCCGGAAGCCAGCCCCGGCCCGCACGACCTGCTGCCCCTCTTCGAACGCTTCACCCAGGCGATGATCCGCCGCCTGCAGAACCAGCTCCGGGAACGCGCCCGGGCCATGGTCGGCGGGAACGACTGACCGCACATGCCACGCCGTACAGACATCAAGAGCATCCTCATCATCGGAGCCGGCCCCATCGTCATCGGGCAGGCCTGCGAGTTCGACTATTCCGGCGCCCAGGCCTGCAAGGCACTGCGCGAGGAGGGCTACCGGGTCATCCTGGTGAACTCCAACCCGGCCACCATCATGACCGACCCGGAGATGGCCGATTCGATCTACATCGAGCCGGTCAACTGGCGCACCGTGGCGCGCATCATCGAGAAGGAGAAGCCGGATGCGCTGCTGCCGACGATGGGCGGCCAGACGGCGCTGAACACCGCGCTCGACCTGGTGCGCGAGGGTGTGCTCGAGCAGCACGGCGTGGAGCTGATCGGCGCCAGCCGCGACGCCATCGACACCGCCGAGGACCGCGAGAAGTTCAGGAACGCCATGGCCGAGATCGGCCTGGAGTCGCCGCGCTCGCTGATCGCGCACACCATGGAGGAAGCCTCGGCTGCGCAGGCGGAGCTGGGTTTCCCCATCGTGATCCGCCCGTCCTTCACCATGGGCGGCACCGGCGGCGGCATCGCCTGGAACCGCGAGGAGTTCGAGGCCATCGTCTCGCGTGGCCTGGCCGCGTCCCCGACCAGCGAAGTGCTGATCGAGGAATCAGTGGTCGGCTGGAAAGAGTACGAGATGGAAGTCGTTCGCGACCGCAACGACAACTGCATCATCATCTGCTCCATCGAGAACCTCGATCCGATGGGCGTGCACACTGGTGACTCCATCACGGTGGCGCCGGCGCAGACGCTCACCGACAAGGAATACCAGCGCATGCGCGATGCCTCCATCGCCGTGCTTCGCAAGATCGGCGTGGAGACCGGCGGTTCGAACGTGCAGTTCGCACTGTCGCCGGCCAACGGCCGCCTGCTGGTGATCGAGATGAACCCGCGCGTGTCGCGCTCCTCGGCGCTGGCCTCGAAGGCCACCGGGTTCCCCATCGCGAAGATCGCGGCCAAGCTGGCCGTGGGCTACACGCTCGATGAGCTGAAGAACGACATCACCGGCGGGCTCACGCCGGCCTCGTTCGAGCCGTCCATCGATTACGTGGTCACCAAGATCCCGCGCTTTGCCTTCGAGAAGTTCCCGGCCGCCAACCCGCGTCTCACCACGCAGATGAAGTCGGTGGGCGAGGTGATGGCCATCGGCCGCACCTTCCAGGAGTCGCTGCAGAAGGCGTTGCGTGGCCTGGAGACGGGCCTCGACGGGCTGGGCAGCATCAACACGTTGCCCCTGGCCGGAGAGGATGCCGCTGATGCGCTGGCCTACGAGCTGCGTTATCCCGGCGCCTTGCGCCTGCTGCATGTGGCCGATGCCTTCCGCGCAGGCTGGTCGCGCGAGCGCATCCACGAGCTCAGCTACATCGATCCCTGGTTCCTGGCCCAGATCGAGGACCTGGTGCGCGAGGAGGCGAAGGTTGCATCCGGCGGGCTGCCGGCGCTGGATGCCGCGCGACTGCGCGCGCTGAAGCGCAAGGGTTTCTCCGACGCCCGCCTGGCGCGCCTCACCGGCCAGACCGAGAAGACGCTGCGCGACCGCCGCCGGCAGTTCGGCGTGGTGCCCGTGTACAAGCGCGTGGACACCTGCGCGGCGGAGTTCGCCACCTCCACGGCCTACCTGTATTCCACCTACGAGGAGGAGTGCGAGGCCGAGCCCACGGGGCGGCGCAAGATCATGATCCTGGGCGGCGGCCCGAACCGCATCGGCCAGGGCATCGAGTTCGACTACTGCTGCGTGCACGCCTCGCTGGCGCTGCGCGAGGCCGGGTTCGAGACCATCATGGTCAACTGCAACCCGGAGACGGTGTCCACCGACTACGATACCTCCGACCGCCTGTACTTCGAGCCGCTGACGCTGGAAGACGTGCTGGAGATCATCGCCAGGGAAAAGCCCGAGGGCGTGATCGTGCAGTACGGCGGCCAGACGCCGCTGCGGCTGTGCCGCGCGCTGGAGGCCAATGGCGCGCCCATCATCGGCACCACGCCCGAGTCCATCGACATTGCCGAGGACCGTGAGCGCTTCGCCGACCTGGTGCGCAAGCTCGGCCTGCGCCAGCCGGCCAACGCCACCGCGCGCACCGAGGAGCAGGCGCTGCGCCTGGCGCGCGAGGTGGGTTATCCGCTGGTGGTGCGTCCTTCCTACGTGCTGGGCGGCCGCGCCATGGAAGTGGTGTATGCCGAGGAAGACCTGAAGACCTACATGACCGACGCGGTGCGGGTGTCCAACGACTCCCCCGTGCTGCTCGACCGCTTCCTCGACCAGGCCATCGAGGTCGACGTGGACGCCGTCTGCGACGGCAAGGAAGTGCTGATCGGCGGCATCATGGAACACGTGGAGCAGGCCGGCGTGCATTCCGGTGACTCCAGCTGCTGCCTGCCGCCCAACAGCCTGCCGGCCGAGATCCAGCAGCAGCTGCGCGAGCAGACCCGCAAGATGGCCCTGGCGCTGAACGTGATCGGCCTGATGAACGTGCAGTACGCCATCCAGAACGGCGTGGTGTACGTGCTGGAAGTCAATCCGCGTGCCTCGCGCACCGCGCCGTTCGTCTCCAAGGCCACCGGCCGGCCCATCGCCAAGCTGGGCGCGCTGGCGATGGCCGGACGCAAGCTGGCCGAACTGGGCGGCAGCCAGGAAATCGTGCCGCGGTTCTATTCGGTGAAGGAGGCGGTGTTCCCCTTCGCCAAGTTCCCCGAGGCCGATCCCATCCTGGGGCCGGAGATGAAGTCCACCGGCGAGGTGATGGGCACGGGTCGCACCTTCGGCGAGGCCTATGCCAAGTCGCAGGCCGCCTCCGGCGAGGCGCTGCCGCGCAAGGGCGTGGCGCTGGTGAGCGTGCGCGAACGCGACAAGGCCGGCGCGGTGGACCTGGCGCGGCGCCTGATCGCGCGCGGCTTCGAGATCGTGGCCACCGATGGCACGGCGAAGGCGATCACTGGCGCGGGACTGGCCTGCAGGCGGGTCAACAAGGTGCGCGAGGGCCGCCCGCACATCGTGGACATGATCAAGAACGACGAGATCGTGCTGATCGTGAACACCACCGAGGGGCGCCAGGCCACGCGCGACTCCATGGCCATCCGCCGCGAGGCGGTGAGCCGGCGCGTCACCTATTTCACTACGCTGGCGGCGGGGCTCGCCACCTGCGAGGCACTTGACCACCTGGAGGACACGGATGTGAACCGGCTGCAGGACCTGCACAAGGAGCTGGCCTCGTGAAGCGCGTGCCGATCACGCTGCGCGGCGCCGAGGCGCTGCGCAACGAACTGCGCAAGCTCAAGAGCGAGGACCGGCCCAACATCATCAAGGCCATCGCCGAGGCGCGCAGCCACGGCGACCTGTCCGAGAACGCCGAATACCATGCCGCGCGCGAGCAGCAGGGTTTCATCGAGGGCCGCATCCAGGAGCTGGAGGCCAAGCTGTCGAACGCCGAGATCATCGACGTCACGCAGATGGCCAATACCGGCAAGGTGATCTTCGGGGCCACGGTCGAGCTGCAGGACGAGGAAAGCGGCAATTCCGTGACCTACCAGATCGTTGGCGAGGACGAGGCCGACATCAAGTCCGGCCGCATCTCCGTCGGTTCGCCCATTGCGCGCGCGCTGGTGGGCAAGAGCGAGGGGGATGTGGTCGAGGTGGCCGCGCCCGGTGGCCGCCGCGGCTACGAGATCATCGCCGTCCGCTACGTGTAGTCGCGCCGCTCACGCGGCGCGACCCGTTTCCAGGTCCTGTGCCATCGCACCGGACCGTCCGCGGTTGAGCGGAATGTCATAGGTGATACCGGCTCCATAGGCCTCCGGCGCCTGCGGGTCATGCCGCAGCTTGTCGAAGGTCAGCAGCCGCGTACCCAGCTGGAAGCTCTCGCGGATGTCGTGCGACACCATGAACACGGTCATGCGGTGCTCAGCCCACAACTTGAGGATGAGCGCATGCATGTCGGCGGTGATGCCGGGATCCAGCGCCCCGAAGGGCTCGTCCAGCAGCAGGATGCGCGGTTCGGCGATCACCGCCTGCGCGATGGCCAGCCGCTGCTGCATGCCGCCGGAGAGTTGCGCAGGGTAGCGGTGACGGGCCGCGGCCAGTCCCACCTGTTCCAGCATGGCTTCGGCCTGCGCCATCGCCTGGCGCCGCTTCGCCCCGAACAGGCGGCCCAGCAGGCGCGAGCGCTTCAGTTCCAGGCCCAGCACCAGGTTGCCGATCGCGGTGAGGTGCGGGAACAGCGAGTAGCGCTGGAACACGATGCCGCGCGTCGGGTCCGGCTCCGGACGCACCGGCTCGCCGTCGATGAGGATGGATCCCCTGCTCGGCTGCTCGGTGCCCAGCAGCAGCCTGAGGAATGTGCTCTTGCCGCAGCCGGAGGCCCCGACGATGGTGACGAACTCATGGTCCGCCACCTCCACGTTCAGGTTCTCCAGTACCACCTGGTCGCCATAACGCTTCCACACGTGGCGCACGGATACAGTGGCCATCAGCGCTCCGGCTCCGCCCAGGTAAAGGCCGCGGAGCGCAGCCGCCGCAGCAGCCAGTCCGAGGTCACGGCCAGTACGGTGATCCACGCCACGTAGGGCAGGATCACGTCCATGGCGAGGTATCGCCGCACCAGGAAGATGCGGTATCCCAGCCCTTCGGTGGAGGCGATGGCTTCCGCGGCGATGAGGAACAGCCAGGCTGCGCCCATCGACAGCCTGAGCGCATCGATCAGCCGCGGCAGCGTCTGCGGCAGTACCACGCGCACTGCCACCTGCCAAGTGGAGGCGCCCAGCGTTTGCGCCTTCACCAGCTGTTCCCGCGGCAGCTCGCCGATGCGCAGCGACAGGTCGCGCGCCACGCAGGGCAGCACGCCGATCACGATGAGGGCGATCTTGGCCGCTTCCTCCAGGCCCAGCACGATGAACAGGATGGGCAGCATGGCCAGCGGCGGGATCATCGCCACCGTGGACAGCAGCGGGGAGAGCAGGGCGCGCACCCGCGGCACCACGCCGATGGCCATGGCCAGCAACAGGCCGACGGAGGCGCTGATCGCCAGCGCGCTGCCGATGCGCTTGAGGCTGGCCCAGGTGTCCGCCCACCACAGGTAGCGCCCGGTGCGGGTGTCCTCGTTGAAGGCATACTGCACGATGGTGTCGGCCATGCTGCCCAGCGAGGGCAGCAGCTTGTCATCGGGATTCTCGGCCAGACGCAGCTGCGAGGCGATGACGTACACCACCAGCAGGGCGATGAACGGCAGGATTCCCAGCGCCAGACGCTCGCCGCGTTCCGGGCGCTGGTTGATCAGTCTGCGCACGCTTCGGTCAGAGCTTGCCGTCCGCCGCCAGCTTCACGTATGTGGGGTCGAAGCGCATGCGGATGTTGCTGGTGCTGCCCAGGGTCTTGCCGCCCGGGAACTCGATGCCCACCGCATCCGCCGACTTCGCGCCTTCGCCCAGCAGGCCCTTCTCGAAGGAGAACTTGCGCACCAGGTCGTTGGTCTTCACCAGGTCCGGGTTGTTGTAGGCGGCCAGCGCCTCGGCCGGCGTCCAGTACATGTGGGTGGTGGCCAGCATGCCCTTGAATTCCTCCACCGTGGCCCCCGAGGCCTTGGCCATGTGTTCCAGGGCCTTCGGATCGCCCGCCTTCATCAGCGCGATCGTCTCGTACCAGGCGCCGACCAGCGCGCGGCCCAGTTTGGGATTGTCCTTCAGCACCTTGCTGTTCACGACCATCATGTCGAGGATCTCGCCGGGCGTCTTGCTCGAGTCGAACACCAGCGTGTTGCCGGGACGGGCGAGGATTTCCGTCAGCAGCGGCTTCCAGG
Organism: uncultured bacterium; assembly: GCA_965652645.1. Lineage (GTDB taxonomy): Bacteria > Pseudomonadota > Gammaproteobacteria > Steroidobacterales > Steroidobacteraceae > ZC4RG30. The sequence goes on from CBFGXE010000044.1 coordinate 10,403, forward strand.
TCACCACCGCGGTGACGGAGGAGGCGGTGGAGGCGGCAACGATGTCCGCGTCGGAGGTGTTCACCACCTTCACGTCGCGCTCGGCCAGGCCCACGGTGGACAGCGCCCGCGCCAGCAGGTAGTGCGACACCGACAGTTCCACCAGGTTCACCTGCTGGCCCTTGATGTCGGCGAGCTTCCTGCCCGTGCCCTTCAGCACGATGCCGTCATTGCCATTGGAATAGTCGCCGATGATCAGTGCCGTGGAATCCACGCCGCCGGCCGCCGGGATGGTGAGCATGTCCATGTTCGTCATCACGCAGGCATCGAACTGGCCGGCGGTGTACTGATTGATGGACTCGACGTAGTCGTTGACCTGCGTCAGCTCGATCTTGATGCCGTACTTGTCGGCCCACTTCTTCAGGATGCCGCTGGATTCGGCGTAGTCCCAGGGCATCCAGCCCACGTAGATGCTCCAGGCCACCTTGAAGGAGGTCTTCTCGGCGGCCGTGGCGGCCTGGTTGAGGGTGAGCAGCAGCCCGAAAACGGCAACTTGCAACAGGCGGGTCAAACGCAGCATGGCGGTCTCCTCTCGAGATGATGGCGGCCGATCTCCCGGGCTTTTGTCCCGCCGTGTATCCCCGGCCCGCATGGCGGGTCGCTGGACTGCCTCTCTCGGACCAGCACCGATTGCTCGGCCGGAACCCTAGACGCACATTTGCCGTGATGTCGTGCAATTCGTGTGCCGGGTCACATTGGGCGGCTCGACCATGCGCCGGGCCAACTGGCACGCATGCGTGCACACCTTCGGGGCAGTGTGGCGACGGCCTGCACCAGCATCGTGCCAGGCGCGCCATTGGTGACTGCTCGCCCTGATGTGCGCGGCCACAACGGTTGGTACAGCCCTTGCACCTTGGCCACGCAATGTCATGCGAGGTCTGTTGCTGATGCGTTCTCTGCCGGCCATCGAGCCTGTCTGGGAAGAAACACTGCGCGGTGGTGCGCACTGGTCTGGCGTGCTGCGCCGGGGCCAGGCACTGCGCCTGGCCAGCCGCGGCGCCAATGCCTGCGTGTCCGCACTGTTCTACAGCCGCGAGATGCCAATGGAGCGCTACAACATGGCCGATACACTGAAGGCCCAGCACACCGCGCACCTGACTACCGGCTGCGCCCTCTATTCGGACATGGGTCGCATCTTGTGCTCCATCACCGGCGACACCCTGGGCTGGCATGACCCGATCGGCGGCCTGACCGATGCGGCGCTCGTCGAGTCGCGCTACGGAATCACCAGTTTCCAGCAGCACCGCAACGACCGCCACGTGAGCGGCCTCGAGGCCATGCTTGTGGAACTGGGCAAGTACGGCCTGGGTGAGCGCGACCTGGTGGCGCCGGTGAACTTCTTCAGCAAGGTGTGGGTGGATTCCGCAGGCGCAATGCACTGGCAGGCCGGGCACTGCAGCGCCGGGGATGCCGTGGACCTGCGTTTCGAGATGGACACCATCGTGCTGCTGTACAACGGCCCGCATGCGCTGGACCCCGGTCCGCGATGGGCGCCGCCGGACGTCCTGCTGCAGGCCTGGCGTGCGCCGCCGGTGGCGGCTGATGACGCCTGCCGCACGCGCTGCCCGGAAAACACCCGCGGCTTCATCAACACCGAACGGTATTGCGCGGCATGAGCACCACTACCGACACCATTGTCCCCGCCGGTGAACCCTGGATGGGCATCGTGCGCGCGGGGCAGAAGCTCACCATCGTGGATCTGGAGGGCAACCAGGCGGTCGACACGCTGTTCTACAACGCGGCCGACGGCCAGGAGCACTACTGTGCCACCGGCACCATCCGTGCCCAGGGCAACATCTACCTGGCCACCGGCAGCGTGCTGATGAGCAACCGCGGCCGGCCGTTGCTGCGCATCACCGAGGACACCTGCGGCCGCCACGACACCCTGGGCGGCGCCTGCTCGGCGGAGAGCAATACCGTGCGCTACGCGCTGGAAAAGCGCCACATGCACAACTGCAGGGACAGCTTCCTGCTGGCGCTGGCGCGCGATGGCGCAGGCCTCACGCGGCGCGACCTGCCGCCGAACATCAACTTCTTCATGAACGTGCCGGTCACCCCGGAGGGCGGCCTGACCTTCGAGGACGGCCTGTCGGCCCCGGGCCGGCACGTGGAGCTGCAAGCGCTGATGGACGTGCGGGTGCTGATCTCCAACTGCCCGCAGCTCAACAACCCCTGCAATGCCTACAACCCCACACCCGTGCGCGTGCTGATCCGGAACGGCGTGTGACGCGGGCAGCAGGGCGGCGGGACGACCCGCCTGCCAGCATCCATGCCGGGACGACCCGGCCGCCGCCCTGGAAAGTCCTGCCATGTTCGACAAGGTCCTGATCGCCAACCGCGGCGCCATTGCCTGCCGGATCCAGCGCACGCTGCATCGCCTGGGCATCGCCAGCGTGGCGGTTTATTCGGAGGCCGACGCCAACGCGCCGCATGTGCGCGCGGCAGCGGAATCATTCTGCCTCGGCCCGCCGCCGGCAGCCGAGAGCTACCTGCAGCAGGAACGGATCATCGAGGTGGCGCGACAGAGCGGTGCCCGGGCCATCCATCCCGGCTACGGTTTCCTGTCGGAGAACGCGGACTTCGCCGCCGCCTGCGAGGCAGCCGGCATTGCCTTCATCGGACCCACGCCGCAGCAGATGCGCAGCTTCGGCCTCAAGCACACCGCGCGTGCGATGGCGCGCGAGGCCGGGCTGCCGTTGCTGCCCGGCACCGGGCTGCTGGCCGACGTGGACGCCGCGCTCGTGGCCGCGGAGCAGATCGGCTACCCGGTGATGCTCAAGAGCACCGCCGGTGGCGGCGGCATCGGCATGCAGCAGTGCGCCTCTGCAGATGAGCTGAAGCGCGCTTTCGCGGGCGTGCAGCGCCTGGCCGCCAGCAACTTCCGCGACGCGGGCGTGTTCCTCGAAAAATACATTGCCAATGCCCGCCACGTGGAGGTGCAGATCTTCGGCGACGGAGCGGGGCAGGTGGTTGCCCTCGGCGAGCGCGACTGCTCCATCCAGCGGCGCAACCAGAAGGTGATCGAGGAGGCTCCGGCCCCGGGTCTCGCCGACAGCACGCGCAGGGCGCTGCACGAGGCTGCCGTGAAGCTGGGTCGCGCGGTGGCCTACCGCAATGCCGGTACGGTGGAGTTTGTCTATGACGCGGATGCCGGGAGTTTCTACTTCCTCGAGGTGAACACCCGCCTGCAGGTGGAGCATGGTGTCACGGAGGAGATCGCCGGCGTTGACCTGGTGGAATGGATGCTGCGCGTGGCGGCGGGAGAACCGCCGCCGCTGGCGGACTTCCGTTTCACGCCGCGCGGCCATGCCGTGCAGGCGCGCATCTATGCCGAGGATCCGGCACGCAACTTCCGACCTGCCAGCGGGCTGTTGACCGATGTGCGTTTTGCCGATGGCGTGCGCGTGGATGGCTGGGTGGAGACCGGCAGCGAGGTCACCGGCTTCTACGATCCGATGCTGGCCAAGGTCATCGTGCACGGCAGGGACCGGGCAGAGGCGCTGGCGCGACTGGATGCGGCGCTGGCCGGTTCCGCTGTTCATGGCATCGAGACCAACCTCGCCTGGCTGCGCACTGTGCTGGCCATGCCGCCGTTCGTGGCCGGCCGTCCGACCACGAGGCTCCTCGAGCAGCATCGGCCGGCCCTGGCGGGCATCGAGGTCATCGAACCGGGCACGATGAGCACCTTGCAGGACTGGCCGGGGCGTGGCGGCTTCTGGGACGTGGGCATTCCGCCATCCGGTCCCATGGATGCGCTGGCGCTGCGCATGGCCAATCGCCTGGCAGGCAACCCGGAGGGCATGGTCGGCATCGAGATGACGGCCACTGGCGCCACGCTGCGCTTCTCCCATGCCACGCGCATTGCGCTGACCGGCGCACACATGCCGGCACGGCTGGATGGCAGGGAGGTGCCGTGGTGGGCCCCGGTGGACGTTCCCGCAGGGGCCACGTTGCAACTGGGTTCCATCGACGGCCGTGGCCAGCGCACCTACCTGGCTGTGGCCGGCGGGCTGGACGTGCCGCCCTACATGGGCAGCCGTTCCACCTTCACGCTCGGTGGCTTCGGCGGGCATGGCGGGCGTGCGTTGCGTGCCGGCGACGTGCTGCGCGTGCCGCCGGCAGCCGTGCACGAGGCGCCGGCTCCTGCCGTGCCGCTGCCTGCCACCGCGCGCCCCGACTATCCCGCCGTGTGGCGCATCGGCGTGATCGATGGCCCGCACGGTGCGCCCGACTTCTTCACCGCCGCGGACATCGAGGCCTTCTACGGCGCGACGTGGGAAGTGCACTACAACTCCAGCCGCACCGGCGTGCGCCTCATCGGCCCCAGGCCGCAGTGGGCGCGGCTGGATGGCGGGGAGGCGGGACTGCATCCCTCCAACATCCACGACAACGCCTATGCGGTCGGCAGCATCGATTACACCGGCGACATGCCGGTGATCCTGGGTCCGGATGGTCCCAGTCTCGGTGGTTTCGTATGCCCGGCCACAGTGGCGCTGGCGGAGCTGTGGAAGCTGGGCCAGCTGCGTCCCGGCGACCACCTGCAGTTCGAACGCTGGACGGTGCAGCAGGCCGAGGCCGCGCTCGCCGCCCAGGATGCCTTCATCGCGGGCCTGCCGGAGTGCGCGGCCTTCCCGCAACCCGCTCCGGAGGCCACGCGCAAGGCGGTGACGGCGGCACGCGTGGCAGACGGCATCGTGCAATGCCTGGAACCCACGGCCCACCGCCCCGGGGTGATGATCCGCCAGGCCGGCGAGGACCACCTGCTGGTGGAGTTCGGTCCGCAGGAGCTGGACCTGGTGCTGCGCTTCCAGGTGCAGGCGCTGCTCGAGGCGCTGCGTGCCGCGGATATCCCCGGCGTGCTCGACCTGACGCCCGGCATACGCTCGCTGCAGGTGCATTTCGATGCCCGCCGGCAGCCGCAGCGGCACATGCTGGCGCAGCTCTCCAGCGTGATCGATTCACTCCCGGACGTGGAATCGATGACACTGCCCAGCCGCATCGTGTACCTGCCGCTGTCCTGGAACGACCCGGCCGTGCAGCTGGCCACCGAGCGCTACATGCAGTCGGTGCGCGCCGATGCGCCCTGGTGCCCGGACAACATCGAGTTCATCCGCCGCATAAACGGGCTGGATTCCGTGGACGACGTGAAGCGCATCGTGTTCGATGCCAGCTACCTGGTCATGGGCCTGGGCGATGTGTACCTCGGTGCTCCGGTGGCCACGCCGCTGGATCCGCGCCATCGCCTGGTCACGACCAAGTACAACCCCGCCCGTACCTGGACGCCGGAAAATGCCGTGGGCATCGGCGGCGCCTACCTGTGCGTGTATGGCATGGAGGGACCGGGCGGCTACCAGTTCGTGGGCCGCACGCTGCAGATGTGGAACCGGTACCGCACCGGCGGTGCCTTCGAGCCCGGCAAACCCTGGCTGCTGCGTTTCTTCGACCAGATCCGCTTCTATCCGGTGGATGCGGAGGAACTGCTTGCCTTGCGCGCCGGTTTCCTGTGGGGCCGGCATCAACTGCGCGTGGAACGCACCACGCTGCGCCTGGCCGACTACCGCCGGTTCCTCGACGCCAATGCCGCCTCCATCGCGGAATTCCGCGCCCGCCAGCGCGCCGCCTTCGAGGCAGAGCGCGCCCGGTGGCGGGCCGCGGGCCTGGCCGAAGCGCCGCAGGTGGAAGCGGCTGCGCCGCCGCCACCGGCCGGACTGCCGGATGGATGTGTCGCCGTGCGGGCACCGGTGTCCGGCAGCGTTTGGCAGCTGAAGGTCAATCCGGGACAGCAGGTCGGCGCGGGCGAAGAGTTGCTGGTGATGGAATCGATGAAGATGGAGATCAGCGTGCGCGCCAGCGCGGCAGGCGAGGTGGCTGCGACCTTCTGCACCGCCGGTCGGCCCGCCAGCGCCGGCGACCTGCTGGTGGCGCTGCGGCCGGCGGAGGACGCAGCATGATCGCCGGCGTGCAGGCGCTGCTCGCCGCCTATCGCAGTGGCGCCACCACGCCCGTCGAGGTGGTCGAGGAGGCCATCCGTCGTCGGCGTGCCTCGCAGCAGCAAGCCTGGATCAGCCTGGTGGATGAGCAGTCCCTGCGCGCCCGCGCTGCCGGGTTGTGCAAGCTGGACCCGGCGAGCCTGCCGCTGTACGGCGTACCCTTTGCCATCAAGGACAATATCGACCTTGCCGGCCTGCCCACCACCGCGGCCTGCCCGGCCTACAGGTATTCGCCGGAGAGATCGGCCACCGTGGTGCAACGGCTGCTGGATGCCGGCGCCATCGCGTTGGGCAAGACCAACCTGGACCAGTTCGCCACTGGCCTGGTCGGCACGCGCTCTCCCTATGGCGCCTGCGCCAATGCCTTTGATCCGGCGTACATCAGCGGCGGATCCTCCAGCGGTTCCGCCATCGCCGTGGCGCAGGGTGTCGCGGCCTTTGCACTGGGCACGGACACCGCCGGCTCCGGCCGCGTGCCCGCGGCCCTCAACAACCTCGTCGGCTACAAACCCACGCCCGGGCTGCTCAGCACGCAGGGTGTGGTGCCGGCCTGTCGCACGCTGGACGCCGTGTCGGTGTTCGCACTGACCGCGGATGACGCCGCGCAGGTGGCCTCGGTGGCCGCGGGGTTTGATGCCGGCGATCCCTTCTCGCGCCAGCCGCGACTGTCGCCACGTCGTGGCTGGTCGCTGCAGCACGGCGCGCGCGTGGCGGTGCCGTTGCCGGCGCAGCGCGAGTTCTTCGGCAACAGTGCCTGTGCGCAGCTGTTCGAGCAGGCCATCGGGCGCGTGCGCTCGCTGGGCGGCGCGGTGCTGGAAGTGGATATCACGACGCTGCTCGAAGCGGCCCGCCTGCTGTACGGCGGCCCCTGGGTGGCCGAGCGTCACCACACGGCAGGTGCGCTGCTGCGTGAAGATCCGGAGGCGCTGCTGCCGGTGGTCCGCCAGATCATCGGCGGCGCGACGCGTTTCACGGCAACCGACGGCTTCGCCGCACAGTACCGCCTGCAGGAACTGCGGCGCGCCTGTGAATCCCTCTGGGAGCAGGCGGACGTGCTGCTGCTGCCCACGGCCGGCACGCATTTCACCCTTGCCGAGGTAGAGGCGGAACCCTTCGCCCGCAACACGGACCTGGGTTACTACACCAACTTCGTGAACCTGCTGGACCTGGCAGCCGTGGCCGTGCCGGCGGGTTTCACCGCCGCCGGCTTGCCCTTCGGCGTTTCACTCATCGCGCCGGCGTTCGAGGACCAGGACCTGCTGCGTTTCGCGGCACGCCTGCATCATGCGGCCGGCGGTCGCCTCGGCGCACTTGAGCCGCCGGTGCCATTGGCCGCGCAGCCCGCGATGCTGCCGCAGCCCACCGCGGCAGAAGCCTTCGTGGACGTTGCCGTCTGCGGCGCCCACATGTCCGGCCTGCCGCTGAACTGGCAGCTCACCACGCGTGGTGCACGGCTCGTGGCCATCACCCGCACCACCCCGGACTATCGCCTGTATGCATTGCCCGGTGGGCCGCCGCTGCGACCAGGCCTGGTGCAATTGCCGGGCGAGGGCGCAGCCATCGAGGTCGAGGTCTGGCGCATGCCGGTGGAACGTTTCGGTGACTTCGTGGCAGGCATTCCCGCGCCGCTGGGCATCGGCCGGCTGCGCACGGAGGAGGGCAGGGAGGCCTGCGGTTTCCTGTGCGAATGGGCGGCCACGCGCGAGGCCACCGACATCACGTCCTTCGGTGGCTGGCGCGCCTGGCTGGCGCGCCGCTGAACGGCTCAGTTGCGCGGGCGGAAGGTCTGGCGCAGGTTCTCCTCCGCATCGCGCAGGCCCGAGGCGGCGGCGCGGCGGAACTCGGCCGACTTGCGCCGCGCCATCTCCATGACCTCGCGCGCGTTGAGCGCATCGCCGCGCACGGAGGCAATCTGCTCCGGCGTGCGGGCCGCGGGCATCACGATCAGCAGCACCAGCCAGGCGAAGAACCATATGCCGGTGCACACCGTCAGCAGCGCAAACCCCAGCCGTACCCACACCACATCGATGTTGAAGTAGGCGGCAAAGCCGGCGCACACACCACCGACCATGCCCTCCGAGGGAATACGCATCAGGCGTTTGCGGCGCGCGGGCGCGTAGCCGGCGTCGTCAGCGTCCTGGTATCCGGCTCCCGGCGCCGTGCCGGCATCCTCGTGGGGGGAAGGACTGGCGCCGCCCCCGGCGCCCGCGCCGGCCTGCACCGGGCCCATCTCGCGCAGGATCTGCGCGGCTTCATCCGCCGAGATCACATTCTTGTGCTTGCCCAGGAAACTGTCGCACTTGTCGGCGATGGCCTGCTCCAGGTCGGCAAGGATCTCCGCGCGGTCCGGATTGCCGGCCAGCGCGCGCGCGGCGCGGTCCAGGTAGCCGGCGATCTGCTCGTGCGCGCCTTCCTCCAACTGGTAGGCCATTCCGCCAAGGCTGGCGAGGGTGACTTTGCGCATGTCATTTACCAATGCGGTTGAGGGTTTCGGTGAGGTGCTGCCAGTAGTCCTGCAAACCCGCCAGGGCCTGCTCTCCGGCTGCGGTCAGCCGGTAGTACTTGCGCGGCGGTCCCGCCTCGGACTCCCGCCATTCGTAATCGACCATGCCCTCGCGCCGCAGGCGGGAGAGCAGAGGGTAGAGCGTTCCCTCCTGGGTGGCGAACGCGGTGCCCGCCAGCCGCTGCAGCATTTCGGCCACATACAGCTTCTCGCCTGCGATCACGCGCAGCACGGCGAACTCGAGCAGCCCCTTGCGGATGGGCGCGAACTTCTCGCTGATCTGGTCGGTCTGGGAGGACATAAAGCTACCTTGTTATAGAAAGGTAGCAGCATTGAAGAAGGGAAGCAAGCCGGCCTGAACCGGGGGGAGGGAGGGGAGAGGGTCTCGGGAGCGGGGGAAGGCGCAACAGCCCCCTCATCCCTGTCCGCGTGGCGTCAACTCAGAACTCGAAGCGCAGCCCCACGCGCACCGTGCGCGGTTCCTCCACGCGGCTCACCCGGCCCGGCACCAGCGTATCGGGAGGATCTACGCCCGGCACACGGCTGTCGTACCAGTACACGATGTCCTTGCCGCGCTTGTCGAACACGTTCAGCAGTTCGCCATACACCGACCAGCTGCGGCGCTTCCAGGCAGCGCGCAGGTTCAGGCATTGCTCGCCGTCGGCGCGTTCGGAGTTGTCCTCGATGAGGGGGAATGCACCCAGGTGGCGCAGGCGGGCAGACAGCTCCCACGGTCCGGTGAGCCAGGACACGCCCAGTTCGCCGGCTGTCTCCACGGCGCCCGCGATGCGGGTCTCGCCCGGCGTGGCCAGTGCGCCCCGATAACGGGCGCGCGACCCCGTCCACGTGGCATCGATCGCAAGACCTGGCACGGGCTTCCAGAACGACACCAGCTCGTAGCCTCGGCGGCGGCTGGAGGGGCCCGGTTCCACCGAATTGGAATCTCCGACGAACTTCAGCTCGCTGTCGACATCCAGCTGCCACAGCGTGGCCGTGAACGAGAAGCTGCCGCGCTGGAAGCGCGCACCGACTTCGCCGCCGGTGCCCCTGACCAGCCCCTGCACGGGCGTGTCGCTGGCGGTGACGCCGCGCGCGTCATTGGAATGGAAGCCGCGGCCGAAGTTGGCATAGGCCTCCACCCCGTCTGAGACCTGCCAGGCCAGGCCCAGCTTCGGCGACACGATGCTGTCGGTGTCGTTGCCGTGAAGCGCCGGCACCGTGGCCTCCACGTCCTCCGGATCGAGGAATTCAGCCATTTTCGCGCGCGTGTGGAAGTCGTACCAGTCGGCGCGCACCCCGGCCATCAGGCGCAGGTGCTCCACCGGCTGCCACGTGAGCTCGGCGTGGCCCGCCAGCGAGAATTCCCGCGCGCTGTGCGCACCCAGGGCACCAACGAGCTCGCGCTCCACCGTGTGGTCCACGCGCACGTTGCGGATGTCATCAAGGCGCGTGTCCGTGCCCACTGTCAGCTGCAGCGCGTCGTTGAGCGCAACCTGCTTCTGCGCCAGCCCGCCGAAGGTGTAGCGTCTGTCCCACTGGTGGATCTGGAACGCGTAGGTGGCATCCGAGAACATGTCCCAGTCGTAGTACTGGCCATACAGGGTGGTGCGCCAGTCGCTGCCCGACAGCCTGAGCGTGCCGATGTGCCGCGTGGTCTCGCCGGTGGCGGTGTCGTCCAGCGAGCAGTACGCGTCCTCGCAAGCCGGCGTGCCGATGGCGCGCTCGGGAATCTGCTCGGTGGGCTTCCAGCGCGCGTCGTAGCTCATCAGGCTGGCTTCCCAGTGACCGAAGCCCGTGGGCGCGCGGAACTTGGCGAAGCCGGAGAAATGCTTCAGCTCCTCGGGCAGTTCCCAGGGACCGTCGTAGGTCTTCCACTGGCCGGCCAGGGTCAGCTCGCCAGGGCCCAGCGCTATGGTGCCGCCGCCCGCGGCGCGCAGCCAGCCAAAGCTGCCGGCTTCGAAGGCAGCGAAGGGACGCTCGAAGCGGTCCACGGTGCGGATCAGCGCCGCACCCGCCAGGGCGTTGTCGCCCAAGTCGGCCCGGTAGGGCCCCTTGCGGAAGTCGATGCGCTGCACCGTCTCGGGCATCAGGCCGTTCACGTCCAGGTAGCCCTGGCCGTGACCGTGCGTGCGCAGGTTGATGGGCACGTCGTCGATCAGGGTGGTGAAGTCGGTGCCGTGGTCGAGGTTGAAGCCGCGCAGGAAGTACTGGTTGGCCTTGCCGCTGCCGGAATGCTGGACGGCGATCATGCCAGGCACGGCTTCCAGCAGTTCGGCCACCCTGAGCAGGGGACGCACCGCCAGGTCCGCCCCGGCGATGGCGCCCTCGCTGGCGGCCGTGGCCGTGCCGATCAGCCGCTCGCCGCGGCCGTAGACCACCACCTCGTCCAGCTCGGTGTCCGGCGCTTCCGCCGCCATCCCGGTGATCGCACCCGCCAGCAGGGTGCCGGCCACACAGATCCTTCGCATCAGTTCCCTCCCATCCCGGGCCAGTGCAAAGCCTGCGATGAGACCGGGGGGCGGCCCGCCTGTCACGAAAGGTACGGTTGGGAACGGTTAACCAACCCCCCCAGGGGCCGGTACGGGCCCTTCAGGCCGGCAGGACGATGCGGGGCAGGTCCGGATTGCGCCGGTAGAGCACCGCCACGTGGCCGATGCGCGTCACCAGCGCGCTGTCGGTACGCTCGGCCAGCAGGGCGAGGGCGGCATTGCGGTCCTCCCGTTCCATGCCCGGCAGGCGCACCTTGATCAGCTCGTGATCCGCAAGTGCCTGCGTGGTGGCGGCAATCACTGCCTCCGTCAGCCCCGCATTGCCCATCAGGATCACGGGCTTCAGGGGATGTGCCAGGCCCTTCAGGTGCCGGCGCTGCTTTTCGCTCAGTTGCATGTCGGGGCGCATTCTACCCGACGGGCAGGCCATGGCTTGAAAGCTGCGGCTTCACCCTCATCAACCTGCCATCGGGGCTTCCGGCGAGGACCCGCAAACCTGCCTCTCTTGCTGGCAGGTGGCCCTGTGTTGGTGTAGCGTGGTCCCTGCTAAGGAGTCCTAAGTGAATGACATGACAGGCAAAGTGCTGATCTGGGTGGTGGTCATCGGGACCATGCTGTTCCTGTTCAGCCGTTTCATGCCGCCCACCGCGCCGGCCACCCCCATCAGCTATTCGGATTTCCTCGACCAGCTGGAGTCCGGCCGCATCAGCTCGGTGACCCTGCAGGGCGAGATCATCGATGCGCTCGGCAAGGACAACACGCGTTATCGCATCTTCAATCCGGAGACCGAGAACACGCTGCTGATCGGCGCCCTGCGCAAGGCCGATGTCACCATCGAGGGCAAGCCGCCCGAGCAGCCGCATTTCCTCACCCAGTTGCTGCTGCAGCTGGCCCCGGCGCTGCTGCTGATCCTGGTGTTCGTCTACATGTTGCGCCAGATGCAGGGCGCGGCGGGCGGACGCGGGGCCATGTCCTTCGGCAAGAGCAAGGCACGCCTGCTCGGCGAGGACCAGGTCAATGTCACCTTCGCCGACGTGGCGGGTGTCGACGAAGCCAAGCAGGAAGTGGGTGAGATCGTCGACTTCCTGAAGGACCCGGGCAAGTTCCAGAAGCTGGGTGGCAAGATTCCCAAGGGCGTGCTGATGGTCGGCAGCCCCGGCACCGGCAAGACGCTGCTGGCGCGCGCCATCGCCGGCGAGGCCAAGGTGCCGT
>CBFGXE010000045.1:0-21222 GCA_965652645.1 uncultured bacterium
CGATGAACTGTTCGGGGAGGCGCCATGAGGTGCACGAGGCGGGCGGCGGCGGGGCTGCTTGGCATGTCGGCGCTGGTACTGCTGGCACCGCGTGCGCGGTCGGCGGCTGCCGCGCCGCGGCTGAAGATCGGCATCACGCTGCATCCCTACTACAGCTTCGTCGCCAGCATCGTCGGCAACCGCGCCGATGTGGTGCCCCTGATCGACGCCGACGCCAATCCGCATGGCTACACCCCGCAGCCTGGTGACATGGTGCGCATCGGCTCGATGGACGTGCTGGTGGTCAACGGCATCGGCCACGACACCTGGGCCTTCGAGATCCTCGATGCAGCCGGACGGCGCGACAAGCTCAAGCTGATCCATGCCAACGACGGGGTGTCGCTGATCCCCGTGGCCGGCGCGCCTGCCGGCGAGAAGGTGGTCAATCCGCATACCTTCATCTCGACCACGGCCGCGATCCAGCAGGTGTACACCATCGCCGCACGCCTGGGCGAGCTGGATCCCGCCAATGCCACTTTCTTCCGCGACAACGCGCGCCGTTACGCGCTGGAGATCCGCAAGCTGCGGGCGGAGTTCGACTCGAAGGTGGCCGGCGCCAACCTGGCGAAGTTCCGCTGCGCCACCATGCACAGCGGCTACGACTACATCCTCCAGGAACTTGGCCTGCAGGTGACCGCCGTGATCGAGCCCCGCCACGGCGTGGAGCCGACGGCGCGCCAGCTCGCCGAGACCATCGAGCGCATCAAGGCAGCGAAGGTGAACGTGCTGTTCGCCGAGAAATACTTCGCCAGCAAGCTGTCGGACACCATCCGCGAGGCCACCGGCGTGCGCATGTATTCCATCTCGCACATCAGCAGCGGTCCCTACACGCGCGAGCGTTTCGTGGAGGAGATGCGCGGGAACCTGGCCACCCTGGCCACCGCCATCAACGAGAGCTCGCAGGGCAACTGAGGCAGGCTCGGCATGTTGGGTCCGTCAATCGAATTCACCGGCGTGGGCCTGACCCTGGGCAACACGCGCGTGCTGGAGGAGGTGAGCTTCAGCGTGCGCGCCGGCAGCATCCATTGCATCGTCGGGGCGAATGGGGGTGGCAAGACCTCGCTGGTGCGCGCGCTGCTCGGCCAGATGCCGCACACCGGCAACATCGAGGTGAGCTGGCAGGCGGGCCGCGTCACCGGCTACGTGCCGCAGGTGCTGGATTTCGACCGCAGCCTGCCGGTCACCGTCACGGACTTCATGGCGCTGGCCGGACAGCGACGGCCGGCCTTCCTCGGGCTGTCGAAGGCGCGCCGCCGCCAGGTCGACGAAGTGCTGGAGCGGCTGGGGCTGAAGGACCGGCGCCGCACCATGATCGGCAGCCTTTCCGGTGGCGAGCGCCAGCGTCTGCTCTTTGCCCAGGCCATGGTGCCGGAGCCGGCGCTGCTGGTGCTGGACGAGCCGACTGCCGGTGTGGACCTTTCCGGCGAGGACATCATCGAGGCCGCCATCCGGGACTTTGCCCGCCGCGGCGGCACGGTGCTGTGGATCAACCACGACCTGGCGCAGGTGCGCGAGGTGGCGGACGCCATGACCTGCATCAATCGCCGCGTACTGCTCGACGGGCCGCCGCGCGAAGTGCTGGCCGGCGAGCAGGCCGCGCGCCTGTTCCCCAGCCTCGCCGCCCTCGCCGGGGGGGTGGGGGCATGAGCGCGCTGTACGACATCCCCCGCCAGTTCATCATCGGCTTGGCCGAATCCGGCCACATCCATTTCACGTTCACCTACGCCTTCGTCGTCAACGGGTTCCTGTGCGCGCTGGTGATCGGGCCGCTGCTGGGCGGCATGGGCACCATGGTGGTGGCCAAGCGCATGGCCTTCTTCTCGCAGGCGGTGGGCAATGCCGCGCTCACCGGCGTGGCCATCGGCGTGATCATCGGCGAGTCGTACACCGCGCCCTATGTGTCGATGTTCAGTTTCTGCCTCCTGTTCGGGCTGTTCCTGAACTTCGCCCGCAACCGCACGAAGATGGCATCGGACACGCTGATCGGCGTGTTCCTTTCGATCTCGCTGGCCATCGGCGCCACCGTGCTGCTGTGGGTGTCGGCCAGGGTGAACACCCATATCCTGGACACTGTAATGTTCGGTTCCATCCTCACCGTGAGCGACACCGACATCAGCGTGCTGCTGGCCACCACGCTCATTTGCGCGCTGGTGGCCCTGCCGCTCTACAACCAGATGCTGCTGGCCACGCTCAATCCCAGCCTCGCGCATGTGCGCGGCGTGCGCGTGAAGCTGCTGGAATACGTGTTCGTGGTGCTCATCACCCTCCTCACCGTGGCCTGCGTGAAGATCGTGGGCGCCGTGCTGGTGGAGGCGCTGTTGCTGATCCCGGCGGCGGCCGCCCGCAACGTGAACCGCACGCTGCGCGGCTTCGTCGGCTGGGCCATGGTGTTCTCCACGGCGAGTTGCGTGGCCGGCATCTACGTGCCCATGCGCTGGGACCTGCCGTTGCCCTCGGGCGGGGCCATCATCCTGGCCGCCGCGATCATCTTCCTCGCCACGATGGCATTGCGCATGGCGCTGCCGCGGTTCCGCGAGGCCACGTTCTGAACGGCGGCAATCCCGAGGCAGGCATGAAGAAGCCGGACCGCAGCCCACGCCGACTTGCTGCCGCGCTGCTGGCGCTGGTTGCGCTGTCGGGTGCGCGGCCCGTCCCCACAGCCGAGGCCACCAACCCAGTGGTGCTCACCGGCAACCAGGCCACCTACTCGATCACCGCGACGCTGCTCGAAGGCACGGCCGTCGAGGTGCGCAACGTGCCCGCGGATGGCCGGGAGATGGCGGTGCTGCCGGACTACATCGCGCGCCGCAAGGAGGGCCTGGCTCCCGTGTTCGCGGCCGCCACCGCCGTGGTCACGCTGACCAACGCGCTGCCGGAGGATCCCCTCTACCGCTTCGCCCGGGAGGCCAACATCCGCATCGTGAACATCGACGCCGCCGTGCCCTGGTCACCGGAGATGCCGGGCGTGGCGCTGGCATCGCTGCCGGCCACGACGGTGGCCTGGGGAGGCGACGCCGACCCGCCGGCACGCTCCACCGCGCCTTACCTGTGGCTCAGCATCTCCAATGTCATCCGCATGGCCGACATCGTGGCGCACGACCTGGTGGCGTTGTTCCCGCAGTCGGCGCCGGTGATCAGCGCCAACCTCGAGCGCCTGAAGCGCGGCCTGCTGCGCCAGCGGGGCGACTTCCAGGCCCGGCTGATCGAGGCGGGCAATGACCTGGTGTTCGCGCTCAGCGGCGATTTCATCTACCTCACCAACGACATGGGCCTGCTGGTGGATGGCTATTTCATCAAGCAGGACGTGCGCTGGACGCCGGCGGACCTCGCGGCGCTCACGCATCACCTGACGGACGCGGGCATCAAGGTCGTGCTGCACAGGTGGGTGCCGTCAGAAGCCATCCGCAAGGCGATCAGCGATGCCGGCGCCCGGCTGGTGGTGCTGGACGCCGCCGACGGCGGCGTGGTGGCGGAT
This sequence comes from uncultured bacterium, assembly GCA_965652645.1. Taxonomy (GTDB): domain Bacteria; phylum Pseudomonadota; class Gammaproteobacteria; order Steroidobacterales; family Steroidobacteraceae; genus ZC4RG30. Next base: position 3,515 of record CBFGXE010000045.1, read on the forward strand.
GGCCGGCTGGTGAAGGATGGCCTGCAGCAGGTCCTCACCAAGGACCTGGAGGCCATCCTGGCAGCCCTCGGGGCGCCCTGACGGCGCGCCCCCGAAACAGGGCCCGATCAGTACTCGTCCGGGCCGGCCCAGCCGCCACCCAGCGCCACGTACAGGTTCACGGCACTGTTGAGGCGGGTCAGCCGCGCGCGGGCCAGGCTGTCCTGCGCGGAGAACAGCGAGCGCTGCGCATCGAGCACTTCCTGCAGGTTGGCGGCACCTTCGCGGTATTCGATCTCCGCCAGCTGCAGCGAGCGCTGCGCGTTGGCCAGCGTCTGGCGCGTGGTTTCCTCGGAGCGCTGGTTGGCCACGGCCGTGGCCAGCGTGTCATCGATGTCCTTCAGCGCCTGGCGGATGGTCTGCGCGTAGTTGATCAGCGCGATGTACTCGTTCGACTCGGCGTTGAGGATGTTGGTGCGACGCTGGCGGAAGTTGAAGATGCCCTCCGCGATCGATAGCGCGGCACCCACGGAGAAGGTGCGCGCATCGGTGAGCTGGAACAGCTCCTGCCCGGCCATGTTGCCGCTGGCATTGAGCGTCAGCGTCACCGGGATCAGTGTGGCACGGGCCGCAGCAAGGTTGGCACGCTGGGAGATCATGGTCATTTCCGCACTGGCCATGTCCGGGCGGCGCGAAAGCAGCTCCGACGGTACCCAGGGTGCGATTTCGGGCACCACGAGCTGGTCGATGGGCTCACCCTCGATGTGGAAGTCCTGCGGAGTCACTCCCAGCAGCAGGCCGAGGGTGGTCTCGGCCTGGCGCATCTGGTTCTCAAGGGGAATCAGCTGCGTGCGCTGCTGCAGCACCTGGGTGGTCTGCTGCGTGAAGTCGAACTCCCGCGACACGCCTTCGCGCCAGCGCACCTCGAAGATGCGCAGCAGGTCCTCGGCAATGCGCAGGTTCTCGCGTGCCACGCTCACCTGAGAGCGGATCGACAGCAGGTTGAAGTAGGCGCGGGAGATGTTGGCGGCCAGCTGGATGCGGGCCAGGTCGGTGTCGTACTTGGAGCCGATGAAGCCAGCGACCTGCGAGCGGTAGCGGGCCGCCTGGGCGCCGAACAGGTCGACCGTGTAGCTGGTCGACAGGCCCAGCGAGGTGGAGTCGGACGTGCGCTCGGGCTGCTGGTTGCCACCGGTGCGCGTGCGCCCCGTGCGGGCACTCAGGCTCAGCTCGGGGAACAGGTCATCCCGGCTGCGCGCGAAGTTGCGCTCTGCCTGCTTCATGCGCTCCTCGGCGGCGATCAGCGTGGGACTGTCGCGCAGCCCCTGCTCGATCAGCTCGTTGAGCACCGGGGAGTTGAAGTTCTTCCACCATTCCGCCGTCACCGAGTCGGTGGCGGCGGGGGCGATGGTCGCATCCCAGGCGGAGGGCATCCGCACCGGGTTGTCCACCGACTTGATGTTGTAGGAACATCCCGCCAGCAGGGCAGCAGCCACGGCAGCGGTCACCATTTTCACTGCGGCGCGCGGCCGCGATTTCGTCACAGGACTCACGATTACTCCGATTGCAGCGCCACTACCGGATCGAGGTAGGCGGCCTTGCGGGCTGGCAGCCAGCCGAAGATCAGGCCGATGCTGAACGCCGAACAGAAGGCGAGCAGCACCGGGAAGAGGGTGTAGTGGATGGCCCGTTCGGTGAATACCTCCACCAGCCAGGCAGCACCGATGCCCACCAGCACACCCAGCACACCACCTATCAGCGACACCACCAGCGCCTCGATGAGGAACTGCTGCATGATGTTGCGGGTGCGCGCGCCGGTGGCCATGCGGATGCCGATCTCGCGGGTGCGCTCGGTGACGCTCACCAGCATGATGTTCATCACGCCGATGCCGCCCACCAGCAGCGAGATGGCCGCGATGGAACCCAGCAGGATGGTCATGGTCCTTTCCTGCTCCACGCGCTGGTCGAGCATGGCGCCCATGTTGAACACGCGGAAGTCGACCTGCCCATGCCGCTCGGCCAGCAGGTTCTCGATCTGCACCTGCGTATCGAGGATCTTCTTCACGTCATCCGCGGCCACCTGGATGCGGCTCACGTTCTTCTGGCCGCTGACCCGCAGCTGGGCGGTCTTGAAGGGGACCACCACCACCTCGTCCTGGTCCTGGCCGCTGGAGTTCGCGCCCTTGCGCGACAGCACGCCGATGACCTGGAAGCTGAGGTTGTCCACCATGATCCACTCACCCAGCGGGTTTGCCCCGTCCGGGAACAATGTGTCGGCCACGGTGCGCCCGATCACTGCCACCGGCGCATAGGCGTCGTCGTCCTCCTGCTCGAAGAACGCACCCTGGGAGATCGGCCAGTTGCGCACCATCGGGAACTTGTACGACGTGCCGTAGACCTGGGCGCGGATGTCGTAGTCCTTGTAGCGCAGCGTGGCCATCTTTTCCTGCCAGGGGATGGCGCCGACGATGTTGTCGATCTGCTCCTCGAGCGCGGCGGCATCTTCCAGGGTGAGGGTGCCCTGGCCGCGTTCACTGCCGCGGCTGTTCCCTCCCTGGCCGGCGTTCACGTTCAGCAGGTTGGCGCCGAAGGAGCTGATGGCGTCCACCACCTGCTTCTTGGCGCCGTCGCCGATGGCCAGCATGGTGATCACCGATCCCACGCCGATCACGATGCCCAGCAGGGTGAGGAAGGAGCGCAGCATGTTGGTGCGCAGCGCGCGCACCGCACCCTTGGCCGATTCGTAGCCCTCGGCGAACGCACTCATGCGCCCGCGGCGGGCCGTCCAGCTGTGCACCGCCGGCGGATTGGGCGGCGGCTGGGGGCCGGGGTCGGAAACGATGTTGCCGTCGCGGATCTCGATCACGCGGCGCGCGTGGTCGGCGACTTCCTTGGCGTGGGTGATCAGGATCACCGTGTGGCCCTGCGCCGACAGCTCGTCGAGCAGCTTCATCACCTCGACGCCGCTCTTGCTGTCCAGGGCGCCCGTCGGCTCGTCGGCGAGGATGATCTCGCCGCCGTTCATCAGGGCGCGCGAGATCGATACGCGCTGCTGCTGGCCGCCGGAGAGCTGCTTGGGACGGAAATGGATACGGTCGGACAGGCCCAGGCGCGTCAGCAACTCCTTGGAGCGGGCATGGCGGTCCTGCAGCTGCACGCCGGCGTACATGGCCGGGATCTCGACGTTCTCGGCCGCGGTATTGGCCGAGATCAGGTTGTAGCTCTGGAACACGAATCCGAAGGACTCGCGCCTGAGGTCCGACAGCTCGTCGCGGTCGAAGTCCGAGACGTCGCGGCCCTTGAAGAGGTACTTGCCCGTGGTGGGGCGGTCCAGGCAGCCGAGGATGTTCATCATCGTCGACTTGCCGGAGCCGGACGCGCCCATGATGGCCACGAACTCGCCGGCGTAGATTTTCAGGTCCACGCCATGGAGCACCTGCGTGGCCAGGTCGCCGTTGAAGTAGGTCTTGGTGACCCCCCGCAGTTCGATGATGGGAACGCGGGGGTCCTGTTTCTGCTGCTCGCTCATCAGAAGGGACCGCGGAACCCACCGCCGCCCTGGAAACCACCCTGGCCACGGAAGTTGTTGTTGAAGTTCTGGTTGTTGTTCTGGGTGCCGGTGGCGGTCGGGCCGGTCTGCGGCTCCGTCTCGCGCTTGCCCACCACGACTTCCTCGCCTTCCGACAGGCCCTCGATCACTTCGCCACGCACGCGGTCGTTCACGCCGACCACCACCTGGCGCGCCTCGAGCGTGCCGTCGGCCTTCCTGACCATCACGGTGCCGCGGCGGGTCTGCTGCTGGCCGTTCTGGCCACCAGCGCCGCCCATTCCACCCATGCCACGGAAACTGCCGCCGCCGAAGCCGCCAGCGCCGCCGCCACCACCGCCCCGACGGGCGCGGAACTGCTCGATCTGCTCGGGCGTGAGGTCGCCGGGGTTGAAGCCGCCGCCGCCGAAGCCGCGGCCGCCGCCGGGAGGTCCACCCATGCCGCGTTCGCCACCGGGCGCACCACCTGCGCCGGCATTCGGGCCCGCACCAGCGCCTGCTTCAGGCGCGACGCCCGGAGGGGCCGAACCGGCCACGCCCGCGGGCATGCCGCCCGCCGCCATGTTGTTGCCGGCTGGCGCAGTGCCGCCCGGCGCGGCCGCCGCCTTCTCGCGCTCCTTCTGCGCCATTTCGCGCGCGATCTGCTGTCCCTGCTGCAGGGCAGCCATCGGCACCGTCAGCACGTTGCGCCTTTCGGCGGCCACGAAGAACACCTGCGTGGTCATCTGCGGCAGCAGGGTGCCATCGTCCTCGGTCTCCACGTCGAACAGCGCGGGGAACAGCACCACGCCCTGCTGCGTCTTCGGCGTGGGCTCGATGCGCTTGACCTGGCCGAACCAGCGGCGGTTCTGGTTGGAGCTGAGCAGGTTGAAGTAGGCGGGCATGCCCTCCTTCACCTTGCCCACGTCGGCCTCGGACACATCGGTGCGCACGGTCATCATGGCGAGGTCCGCGAGGCGCAGCACGGTGGGCACGCTCTGCGAGGCATTGACCGACTGGCCTTCCTTCACGGCGATGCTCATCACCGTGCCGTCAATGGGCGCGGTGATGTCGGTGTAGCCGAGGTTCTTGGCCTCGACGCGCATGTTGGCTTCCTGCTGCTGGATCGACAGCTCCTGGGAACGCACGGAACGCACGGCGTTCTCATACGTGGTCTGCGCGTTCAGGTACGCCTCCTGCGTGGTGGCGTCTTCCTTCAGCAGGTTTTCCTGGCGCTTGAGGTCACGCTCCGCCTTGGCGAGGTTTTCCTTCTGCGTGAGCAGGTTGGTCTTGGCGCTCTCGAGCTGGGCGCGGCTGGCGTCCATGCGGGCCTGGGAAGTGGTGGCGTCGATCTTGGCCAGGAGGTCGCCTTTCTTCACCCGGTCGCCCACCTCCACGAAGATCTTCTCGATCTGGCCGGACACCTGCGCGCCCACGTCCACGTAGTCGCGCGGTTCCAGGATGCCGGTGGCGCTCACCAGGTCTTCGATGTCGCCGTACTCGACCTTGGCGAAGATGTAGGCTTCTTCTTCGCCCTTGCTGCCCAGCAGCTTCCAGGCGCCAAAGCCGGCCAGGGCCACTGCCACCGCAGCGATGACAGCGAGCTTTCCGCGGCCCTTCTTGCGCCGCCGGGGAGTGTCAGAGATCGAGTCGTTCATAACGTATTCCGTATTGGTGAAGGTCCAGTCAATGCGGGCGGCAGCAATGGCTGCCACCCCACCGGATGCTGGAAAGGATGGGGGCTGAGTGAGGAAGAATTTTGGACGCCGCCGTGCACAAAGCTTGCTTGTTCTCCATTTAGTCTTTGCCCGATCGTGAACAGTCTTACGAACAATTCATCTTCGGCCCGCGCTCCTGGCGGACCCGGCCCCCTGCGGAGGGGATTGGACACGCTGCGGGTCAAATTGTTCCTTGCCATTGCCGGGGCCAATTTCGTGCTCGTGGCGGCGGTCTACCTCATCTATAGCTGGAGCTTCGACAAGGGATTGTTCGACTACGTGAACCAGTCCGAGGAGGCCCGGCTGGTGCCGGTGATTTCCCAGCTGGCGGAGGGCTATCGCCTCAATGGCAACTGGGCCTGGGTGACGGTCAACCGGGAGCGCTGGAACGACCTGCTGGCCGACACGCTGGGCTGGCGCACGGGGCGGCGGGATGGCCGCACCGAGTGGTCGCGCTTCCAGCCCCCCAATCTGGAGGAGCGCATCCCGAGGCCTGCCCCCGGGGATACGGGAACCTGGCCGTCCCTTACCATCGACTGGCGCCTGATGCTGTTCGATGCCGATGGCCGGGTGCTGATCCAGCCTCCCCCCTGGTTTGAACCTACGGATCCCGAAAAGGCCACGCGATTGCCCATTCAGGTGGATGGCAAGGTCGTGGGATACCTCGGATACGGACAGCGCCTTGACGTGCTGCAATCGCTCGAATCGATTACCGCACGGCAGCAGTCGCTGCGCTTCGGCGTGATCGCCATTGGCATGCTGTTCTCCGTGCTGCTGACCGCGGCGCTGATCTCCAGCTGGCTGGCACGACGGCTGCGCCTGCTCGGCGCCGGTGCCGGCGCGCTCGCCCGCGGCGACTACGGCACGCGCCTGGCGGTGCAGGGCCACGACGAAGTGGCGCAGCTGGCCAACGACTTCAACCATCTGGCCGAGGCGCTGGAAGCCGCGCAGCGCGGGCGCCAGCAATGGATCGCCGACATCGCGCACGAGCTGCGCACGCCGCTGACCACGCTGCGCGCGGAGATCGAGGCAGTGCAGGACGGCGTGCGTCCGCTGACGCAGGCCAGCATCGCCTCGGTGGGGCAGGAGGTGCACCGCCTCACGCGCCTGGTGGATGACCTTCGCCTGCTGTCCCTCTCCGACCTGGGCGCGCTCACCTACCGCAAGGCGGAACTTGACCTGGGCGAGACCATCACCGAAACGCTGGCGGCCAGCAGTGCCTCGATGGAGGAGGCCGGCGTCGACGTGGAGCTGCAATTGCAGCCGGATGTGATGGTGGTTGCCGACCCCGACCGCCTGGCACAGGTGTTCGGCAACCTGCTGCAGAACACGCTGCGCTACACCGATGCACCGGGCAGGTTGCGCGTGCGCCTGAACGTGGAGGGCGGCGAGGCGCGCATCGACTGGGAGGATTCCTCGCCGGGCGTGTCCGGTGCGGACCTCGGCCGGCTCACCGAACGCCTCTACCGCGTGGATGCCTCGCGTTCCAGCGCCAGCGGCGGCACGGGCCTGGGCCTTGCCATCGTGCTGGCCATCGTCGGCGGTCATGGCGGGCGCATGGAGGCGGACCACAGCGCGCTGGGCGGCCTGCACTGGCGCATCTGGCTGCCGCTGGCGGATCATCGCCAGGCATGACCACCAGCCAGAGTGACACTTCCGCCCGCATCCTGATCGTCGAGGACGAGGACAAGATCGCCGAGGTGCTGCGCGACTACCTGCTGCAGCAGGGCTACAGCGTGCACCGCCTGGCGCGCGGCGACGAGGTGGAGGCCTGGGTGCGCGAGCATCCGGTGGACCTGGTGCTGCTCGACGTGATGTTGCCCGGCCAGAACGGCATGGAAGTCTGCCGCGCGCTGCGCAGTTTTTCCGATGCCGCCATCATCATGGTGACGGCGCGGGTGGACGAGATCGACCGCCTGCTGGGCCTGTCACTGGGCGCGGATGACTACATCTGCAAACCCTTCAGTCCGCGCGAGGTGGTGGCGCGCGTGGCCACGGTGCTGCGCCGGACGCGCCCGCCGGCGAAGGCGGCCGGGACGGCGTCCCGGACCACTGGCGGGCTGGTGCTGGATGAATCCGCCTGGCGCGCCACGCTCGACGGCCATCCGCTCGACCTCACGGCGGTGGAATTCAAGCTGCTGTCGGTGCTCGCGGCCCATCCCGGCCGCATCTATTCCCGCGACCAGCTGATGGACCAGATGTACCGCGACGAGCGCATCGTGGCCGACCGCACCGTGGACAGCCACGTGAAGAAGCTGCGCCGCAAGATCGCCGAAGTGGTGCCCGGCGAGGAGTTCGTGCACTCGGTGTATGGCGTGGGCTACTGCTACGAGGATCGCCGGTAAAGGGCGGCCCGGCGGAAGGGGGAGGCGGCCGGAAGAGTGCTTCGGGGGTCTCTCGGGGCCTGGAACCTTGCCGCCGGGCCGGCCTGTGACCGGTCAGATGCAAATAAGAATTATTCTCGATAATACCTGAATCCCCGCCCGGCGCAACGGGGCTGCCGCGCTATTCTTCCGCCCTCGCGGGACGGTGCCGCGCGCAAGGAGGAAGGACATGGGGCAGGGGAGTCGGGCGAGGGCCGTGCTGGCGGTGGCCGCGCTGGCCGTGGTTTCGGGTGCGGCGGGTGGAGCGACCCCCGCGGCGGCGGGCTGCAACGCGGATGGCGAGCTGCAATACCTGTGCGGCCCGGCCAATGCCGAGGACCTGGTGCGGCTGGGCGAGACCCGCTGGCTCATCGCCTCGGGCATGGACGGCCCCCTGATGGGCGGTGGCCCGGCGCGCGGCCACCTCTACCTTGTGGACCACCAGGCAAAGACCTTCATGGACTGGTTCCCCGCACAGGCCTCGCCCGCCAGGCACGACAAGGCGACGTTCGGCGGCTGCCCGGGGCCGGTGGACACCACGGCCTTCTCGGCCCATGGCCTGTCGCTGAAGGCGCAGTCGGCCGGACGCTACCGGCTCTATGTCACCGCGCACGGCGCGCGCGAGGCAGTGGAGGTGTTCGACATTGACGCCACCGGGGCCCGTCCGGCCGTGGCCTGGGTGGGCTGCGTGGTGCTGCCCGATGACGTGATGGCCAACAGCGTGACCATGCTTCCGGACGGCGGCTTCGTGGTCACCAAGTTCCTCGACCGCACCCAGCCCGAAGCGCAGGCCTTCGGCGCCGTGCAGCGCCGCCAGCTCAATGGTGCGCTGTATGAATGGCACCCGGGTGGCGCGGTGCGGGTGATCCCGGGCACGGAAATGTCCGGTCCCAACGGCATCCTTGCCTCGGCGGACGGCCGCACGCTGTACGTCGCCGCGTTCGGCACCGGCGAGGTGTACAAGTTCGAGCGCCAGGGCAACACCCTGGGCAGGCAGGTGGTGAAGGTGGACATCGGCGCCGACAACCTGCGCTGGACGCCCGAAGGCAAGATCCTCGCCGCCGGCAGCAACACCTGCGGCACACCGCCCTGCACGAGAGGCTGGAAGGTGCTGGAGATCGATCCGGCGACCCTGGCCTTCCGCACCGTGGCGGGGCAGGAGCGCATCACCGGCATGGACGGTACCTCGGTGGGCATTCGTGTTGGCGATGACATCTGGATCGGCACCTACAGGGGCGATCGCATCGGCTACCTGCCGTACAGGCCGCGGTGAACTTTGCCGGCAACAGGCGGCCCAAGTGACGATGGGGCGGGGGAAAACACATGCCGGGAGGCCGGAGCGCATCGCGGGCCGGCGCGGCCGTCCGCGCGGCGCCGCGCTGGCGGCGCTGGCCCTGCTGGGCGCCGGCGGCATGAGCTTCGGGGCTGCCCCGCACGCTGGCCCGGACGCCCTGCTGGAGCAGAGCTGCCTCGCCTGCCACAACAGCACCGACTGGGCCGGCGGCCTGGCATTCGACACCCTCTCCCTGGATGACCCGGCCGCAGAGCCCGAGGTGTGGGAAGAAACCCTGCGCAAGCTGCGCGGACGGTTGATGCCGCCGCCCGGCGAGCCGCAGCCGGCGCAGCGCGAGATCGATGCCTTCACCGGCTGGCTGGAGACCCGCCTCGATGCCGCCGCCGCCGCGGCGCCGCCTGATCCGGGCCACGTGGGCCTGCACCGCCTGAACCGCAACGAATACGCGCGCGAGATCCGGCGCATCCTCGACCTCGACGTGGACGTGGCCACGCTGCTGCCGAAGGACGTGTTCAGCGACGGTTTCGACAACCAGGCGGCGACGCTGCGCATGTCGCCGTCCTTCCTCGAGCAGTACATCACCGCCGCGCGCAGCGTGGCGCGCCAGGCCATCGGCCGCGTGGATGCGAAGTCCGCCAGCCATGAATACCGCGCGCCATCCTCGCTTGACCAGTCGAAGCACATCGATGGCCTGCCGCTGGGCACGCGCGGCGGCTTCTGGGTGGACCACCACTTTCCCGCCGACGGCGAATACGTGTTCAGCATCCGCGAGTTCTTCGCGATGGGTGCGGGATACGTGACCAAGGTGGATCACCCGCATACGGTGATCCTCACCATCGACGGCCGGCGCGTGTTCCAGCAGGACTATGGCGGACCGGATGACCTGAAGGCGGTGGACCAGAACCAGGCCATCGCCGCCGATGACATCCAGAACCGCTTCAACCAGATCCGCGTGGCGGTGAAGGCCGGCGTGCGGCGCGTCGGCGTGAGTTTCATCCAGCGTTCCTTCGCGCAATCGGATTCGCCGCTGCAGCCCATCGCCATGTTGCCGGAGATGGAGCGCGTGCCGCGCATCCCGGGATTCACCGTGGCCGGGCCGTTCAATGTCACCGGCGTGGGCGACACGCCCAGCCGGCGGCGCATCTTCACCTGCCATCCGGACGAGGGCGCGGAAGAGGCGGCCTGCGCACGCCGCATTCTCGGCGACCTGGCGGCGGCGGCGTTCCGGCGGCCGGTGGCCGGGGAGGAACTCGCGGCGCCGATGGAATTCTTTGCGCGCGGCCGCGCGAACCGCGACTTCGAAGCGGGCATAGAGGCCGGGCTCACGGCCCTCCTGTCGAGCACGAAGTTCCTGCTGCGCGCCGCGCCGGCGGCCAGTGGCGACAAGGCCGAGCCACTGTCGGACCTGGAACTGGCCACGCGGCTGTCCTTCTTCCTGTGGAGCTCGGGTCCCGATGCGCCGCTGGTGAAGCTGGCCACCGAAGGCCGGCTGGGCGATGCGAAGGTGCTGCGCCGCGAGGTGCGCCGCATGCTGGATGATCCGCGCGCCAGCGCGCTGGTGGACAACTTCGCCTTCCAGTGGCTGAACGTGGCCCGCATGGGCAACTTCCAGGTCGACCCTACGCTGTATCCGGACTTCGACCACAACCTGTTCGTGGCGCTGCGCGAGGAGATCCGGCTGTTCCTCACCGACACGCTGCGCGCGCAGCGCAGCGTGCTTGACCTGCTGCGCTCGGACACCACCTTCCTCAACGAGCGGCTGGCCCTGCATTACGGCGTGCCGGATGTGCGCGGCGACCAGTTCCGGCCGGTGCGCCTGGCCAACCGCAACCGCCATGGCCTGCTTGGCAAGGGCGCGCTGCTGCTGGCCACCTCCTATGGCAACCGCACCTCGCCGGTGCTGCGCGGCGCGTGGGTGATGGAGACGCTGTTCGGCACGCCGCCCACCGCGCCGCCGCCGGGCGTGGAGCAGTTCCCGGAGAACGAACCCGGCAAGGCGATGGGCACGGTGCGCGAGCGGCTGGAGCAGCATCGCCAGCAGAAGTCCTGCAACGCCTGCCATGGCGTGATCGATCCGCTGGGATTCGCGCTGGAGAACTTCGACGTGACCGGTGCCTGGCGCGCGCGCGACCTGGATGCCGGCGAGGACATCGACGCGAGCGGCCAGCTTGCTGGCGGCGTGCAGGTGAACGGGCCGGCTGATCTGGCCCGGGCCATCCTTGCGCGGCCACAGGTCTTTGCGCAGGCCTTCACCGAGAAGCTGATGACCTATGCACTGGGGCGCCCACTGCGCGCGCAGGACATGCCGGCTGTGCGCCGCATCGTGCGCGAGGCGGCAGGGCAGGAGTATCGTCTGGAGGCGCTGGTGCAGGGCATTGTGGCCAGCGACGCGTTCCGCATGCGCCGCGCACCACCGCGGCAGGAGCCGGGCGCCGCGCAGCCGCTTGCGCAGGCCGGTACCGGGAGGTAGGGCATGTTCATCACCAAAAAACACCTGTCGCGCCGTACGGTGCTGCGTGGCGTGGGAGCCAGCATCGCCCTGCCGCTGCTCGACGCAATGGTCCCGGCCGGCGTGGCGCTGGCGCAGACCGCCGCCGCGCGCAAACCGCGGCTGGGATTCTTCTACTTCCCGCATGGCGCGGTGATGGAGAAGTGGACACCGGCCACCACCGGGCGCGACTTCGAGCTCAACGAGATCAACCAGGCGCTCACCCCGTTCAGGGACCAGCTCACCCTCCTCAGCAACCTGGGCAACAAGCCGGCCGAGAGCCGCGCGGTGCATGCGCTGGTGCCGGCCACCTGGCTGTCCTGCGTGCATCCGCGCGAGACGCTGGAACCCCACATGGCGCCCACCGCGGACCAGATCGCCGCGCAGCACATCGGCCAGGACACCCCCTGGCCCTCGCTGGAGACGGCCACGGCGCAGGGGCAGGGCACGGGCAGTGCCTGCGAACGCGGCTACGGCTGCACCTACACGGGCACGCTGTCATTCGCCAATGCCACCACGCCGCTGCCGGTGGAGAGCAATCCGCGGCAGCTGTTCCTGCGCCTGTTCGGCCAGGGCGACACGGCGGCGGAGCGGCGTTACCTCACCGAGCAGACCGGCAGCATCCTCGACATGATCCAGGGCGAGATGGCGGCGCTGGACCGCAAGCTCGGGCCCCGCGACCGCGCCACGCTGGATGACTACCTGGCCAGCGTGCGCGAGATCGAGCGCCGCCTGCAGAACGGCGCCAGCGGCGACCTGGCCGGCCTCGTGCTGCCGGAGGTGCCGGGTGCCACCTCGGACAATTTCGACGAGCACCTGCGGCTGATGTTCGACCTCATCCTGCTGGCTTACCAGGGCAACCTCACGCGCGTGCAGAGCTTCATGCTGGCGCCGGAGGTCAGCGAGATGACCTACAACCACATCGGCATCCCCGATGCCTTCCACGCCATTTCGCACCATGCCAATGACCCGGCGAAGAAGGAGCGGCTGGCGAAGATCCAGAAATACCACGTGGACGTGTTCGCCGACTTCCTGGCGAAGATGCAGGCGTTGCCCGACGGCGACGGCAACATGCTGGAAAACTCCATGCTGCTGTTCGGCAGCAACATGAGCAACAGCAATGCCCACAACCAGTTTCCGCTGCCCACCACCATCCTCGGGCGCGGCGGCGGGGCACTGAAGGGCGGGCAGCACATCGACTTCGGCCAGCGCACGCCGCTGGCCAACGTGCTGCTGACGCTGCTGCAGCGGGCAGGCATCCCCCTCGAACAGTTCGGCGACAGCACGGGCGCCGTGGCGGAGATCTGAGGCGATGAGGCAAGGCATCCGGTCCTGGGGAATCCTGCTGCCGCTGGTCGCCCTGCTTGGCGGCAGCGGGGCGGTGCTGGCCGGTGGCAAGGAGAATGCCGCCACGGCGCGCGAGATCGATGGCACCACGCCGCTGCACTGGGCGGTGTACCGCGACAACCTGGCCGAGGTGAAGCGGCTGATCGCCGCCGGCGCCGACGTCAACGCCAGCAACGACTATGGCGCCACGCCGCTGTCGGAGGCGGCCGTCACCGGCAATGTGGAAGTGATCCGCGCGCTGCTGAAGGCCGGCGCCGACGTGAACGCCACCAACGCCGACGGGCAGAGTCCGCTGATGGTGCTGGCGCGCACCAGCAACGTGGCGGCGGCGAAACTGCTGGTCGACCGCGGCGCCAACGTGAACCAGCGCGAGGAATGGCGCGGGCAGACGGCGCTGATGTGGGCCGCCGCCGAGGGCCAGCCCGCGATGGTGCGCCTGCTGGTGGAGCAGGGCGCCGAAGTGGACGCCCGTTCGGCGGTGAATGACTGGGAACGCCAGGTCACCGCGGAGCCGCGCATGCAGGCGCGTCCCTCCGGCGGATTCACGCCGCTGCTCTATGCCGCGCGGCGTGGCTGCGCCGAATGCGCCGCCATCCTGCTGGACGCCGGCGCCACTGTGAACCTCACCGACCCGGACCGCGTGACGCCGCTGCTGCTGGCCACGCTGAACCTGAACTTCGACACCGCGGCGCTGCTGGTGAAGCGCGGCGCCGACGTGAACAAGTGGGACACCTGGGGCCGGGCGCCGCTGTACGCGGCGGTGGACGTGAACACCGTGCCCACGGGCGGGCGCGCCGACCGGCCTTCCGCCGACCGCACCACCGGCATCGAACTGATCGCCATGCTGCTGGAAGCCGGTGCCAATCCGGACATGCAGCTGAAGTTGTTCCCGCCTTACCGTTCGCTGCGTGACGACCGCGGGGCGGACACCATGCTCACCGTGGGCACCACGCCGCTGCTGCGCGCCGCCAAGGCCGTGGATGTGCCGGCCGTGCGCCTCCTGCTCAAGTACGGCGCGCGTCCGGACCTGCCCACCACGCGCGGCATGACGCCGCTGCTGGCGGCCGCGGGCGTGGGCCATTCGGGCCTCGACACGCGCGGTCGTTATCGCGACGAGGCCAATGGCCTCGAGGTGGTGCAGCTGCTGCTGGATGCCGGCGCCGACGTCCAGGCGCGCGATTCCACCGGTGCCACCGCGCTTCACGGCGCGACCGGCCAAGGCTGGAACAGCCTGGTCAGCCTGCTGGCGAAGCGGGGTGCCGACCTGTTCGCCAAGGATGCTCGCGGCCGCATGGCGGTTGACCTGACGCGCGGCGAGGCCGCTACCTCGGGCCGTGGCGCTGCCGTGCCCGCGCGGCCGGAAACCGAGGCGCTGCTGCGTGAACTGATGGCTGCGGCCACGCCACCGGCGCGCTGATGGATCGACGCCGCTTCCTGCTTGCCGCCGGCGCCGCGGCGGCCTGTGCCTCCCGCGGCGCGCGGGCTGCATCCGACCCTGTAACGGTAACGCCGCTGGCCGACCGCCTGTGGCTGGTGGCCGGCTGCGGCGGCAATGTCACGGTGTTTGATTCGCCGGAAGGCGTGCTGCTGGTGGACGGCGGCGCGCCGGAGCACACCGCGGCCCTGCTGCAGCAGGTGCGCACGCTCACCGGCAAGGGTCGCGTGCACACCCTGTTCAACACGCACTGGCACCACGACCATACCGGCGCCAACCCCGCGCTGGGCACTGCCGGCACGCGCATCATCGCCCACGAATACACGAAGCTGTGGCTCACCACCGACGTACACGTGCGCTCGGAAGGCCGCACCTACCAGCCGCTGCCGAAGGCGGCGCTGCCCACAGAGACCTTCTACACCACCGGCTCGCTCGCCTTCGGCGGCGAGCAGATCGACTACGGGCACCTGGGCCAGGCGCACACCGATGGCGACATCTACGTGTTTTTCCGCCGCGCCAACGTGCTGGTGGCGGCCGACGTGGTGTCGGTGGGGCGCTTTCCCCTCGTCGATCCGGACAGCAATGGCTGGGTGGGCGGCATCACCACGGCGGTGGAGAAGCTGGTGGGACTGGCCGATGAGGGCACGAAGGTCGTGCCCGGCAGGGGAGCTGCGCAGGGGCTGGCGTACCTGAAGAAGGAACATGCCATGCTCGACACGGTGCGCCAGCGCCTCATCCGGTTGCTGGCACAGGGCAAGAGCGCCAGCGAGATGATCGCCGCCCGGCCGGCCGCCGAGTTCGAGGCGGAGTGGGGCGATCCGGCGCAGTTCATCCGCAATGCCTACCCGGGCCTGGCGCACCGCTCGCGCGAACTGGGCGCTTCCATCGTCTGACCGCCTGTTGACGACCGCGCCAATGTGTATTACTGTCGTAATACACATAGCGATGGCGGCGACTTGTTTTCCCTGCATCCCGAATCCGGCGTTCCCATCTACCGGCAGCTGATGGACCAGGTGCGCCGGCTCATTGCCGGCGGCCAGCTGCCGCCGGGTGCGGAGCTGCCCTCGGTGCGCGAGCTGGCCGCCGCGCACGCGGTCAACCCGATGACCATCTCCAAGGCCTATGCGCTGCTCGAGGCCGAGGGCCTGCTGGAGCGCAACCGCGGCAAGCCCATGACGGTGACGGGTGGTCGCAAGGGCGCGGCGCCACTCGCCCGGCGCCTGGCGCAGCTGGAGCCGCTGGCACGCGAGCTGGCCGCCGCGGCGCGACAGCTGGAGGTTTCCCCGAAGGACACGATGGCGCTGCTGCGGCGCCAATGGGAGTCAGGCGATGAGTGAGGCAGTGGTCCTGGCCGCGCAAGCGCTGGGCAAGCACATCGGCGGGCGCGCCGTGCTGAAGGACGTCTCCTTCCAGGTGCCGCGTGGTTGTGTCGTGGGCCTGGTGGGCAAGAATGGCGCGGGCAAGTCCACGCTGTTCGACCTGCTGCTGGGATTCGCGCGCCCCACGGTGGGAAGTTGCAGCGTGTTCGGTGAATCAAGTGCTTCGTTGTCTGCCGCGGCGCGCGCCCGCATCGGCTTCGTGCCGCAGCAGGACGAGCTGCCCGGCCTGCTCACCGGCGCGCAGCAGCTGGCGCTGGTGGCGGCGCTGCATTCCCGCTGGAACGCGCCGCTGGTGACGCGCCTCGCCCATGAATGGGAAGTGCCGCTGGAGCGGCGCATCGGCCGTCTCTCCGGCGGCGAGCGCCAGAAACTGGCCACGCTGTGCGCGCTGGGGCATGAGCCTGAGCTGCTGGTGCTGGATGAACCGGCCGCCAGCCTCGACCCGGTGGCGCGCCGGCGTTTCATGCAGGAGATCCTGGCCATCGCCGGCGAGGGCACGCGCACGCTGGTGTATGCCTCGCACATCATCGGTGACCTGGAGCGCGTGGCCAGCCACCTGTGGCTGCTGCGCGAGGGCAGCCTCGTGTGGCAGGGCGAGCTCGATGCACTGAAGGAATCGGTGGTGCGCGTGCACCTGCGCGCCACGCTGGAGCTGGATCCGGCGCTGAGGCTGCCCGGCCAGCTCACCGGCAGCGTCACCGGTCGCACCGCCGTCTACACCGTGAATGGCTGGAACGACACGGCGCTGCAGGTGCTGCGCGAGCGCGTGCCGGCCGAAGTGGAGGTGGAACCCCTGGGGCTGGAAGACATCTTCCTGGCGATGCAGGCATGAAGCTGCTGCTGCAGGCGTTGAAGCTGTGTTTCTGGGCGCTGCCGGCGCAGCGCCTGTGCACCGTCGCAGGGCTGGGGCTGATGGCATACGCCGCCCTCTGGCTTGCGCCGCAGGGGTCGCGCGAGGTGCTGCTCTGGGCCACCAACGGACTCACCGTCCTCTTCCTCCCGCCGATAGTCGCCGGCGGCCCCTTGCTGCGCGCATTGGCGGCGCAGCGTGCCGTGGCGCTGGCCCCGCACGGACGCCTGCACCTGCTGGCGGTTTGCATCGCCATTGCCCTGCTGTTCGCAGTGGCGAAGAGCACGTACCTCTTCGTGCTGTTCGGCTGGCTGGCCAACCCATGGCAGAGTCCCTTTGCCGCATGGTTGTCGGATGTGAACGGCGGATTTGCCTTCGCCAGCCTCTGGATGATGGCCAGCTTCGCGGCGTCACGCTCGCTGCTGGCCACCCTCACCGTGCTGCTGGTGGTGCTGGGCGGCAGCCTGCTGATGACCCGGCTCGACCTGCCGCTGCCCGACCAGTGGCTGCCGGGCGGCGGGCTGTCTTTCATCCTGCTGTGCTGGATCGTCTTCGGCACCTGGTTCCTGCGTGCGCGGCGCATTGCCCATTCAGCCTGGACATCGCGCCGCGTCGAGGACGAAGCCGTGGTGACGCAGGCGGATACCGGCGGGATCGGCGCGCATCCCACGCGCAGCAAAGCCTTGGAGCGGCTGCTGCTGGGCGGTCGCGGCACCGGAAGGCTTGTCCTGCAGTTCCTGCTGGCGCTGGGCCTGTTGCAGGTGATCCTGGCGCTGATCCATCGGTTCTCGGATGCCGCGCCGGAACAGGTGGCGCCGTTCCAGTATTTCGGCCTGGCGCTGGTGCTGCCGGTGATGGGGGCGATTTCCTGGCTCGTGGCCGCGCGCCTGAGGTCGCTGTGGTTGACCTGCCGTGGTTCGCGGGCGGAACTGTTTGCCCTGGGCGAGGGCACGTTGCTCCGGCTGGCAGCGGGGCTGGCCCTTGTGGCTGGCGCCTTCTTCGTGGCGCTGTGGAGGCTGTCACCCCTGGCGTCGGCGTCGCCCGCCGGGTTGCTGTGCCTGGGGCTTGGATCGGTGGCCGGCGCCGTGCTGCTGCCCGCCTATGCGGCGCTCAACCGAAGCGGCGTGGCCGCCCTGGCTGCGCTGGTGGTGGCGGTGGTGACGCTGGAACCCGCCTACATGGGCACTTTCGTATATGGCGGGCCGGCAGGATCTCCCTGGCGGCTCGCACTGCTGGCCGTGGCGATCGTCGCGCTGCGCGGGCTGGCGCGACGTCGCTGGCTGCACGCGGACATGCCGCGTGCGGCCGCTACCGCGCCGGCTTCCTGAA
>CBFGXE010000046.1:0-19081 GCA_965652645.1 uncultured bacterium
GCGCGTTCCGGTGAGCGCCGGTTCAGGCATTGCGGCCGCGGTGGCCGGGCTCCACAACTGCTTCCAGGTGGCATCGATGAGCAGCACGCCGGTCACGATGATCACTGGCAGCAACACGACACCAGCGATGCCGAGCACGCGATGTGCGGCACGCCGGCCGGTGGCCGCCAGCGCGGATTGCGCGAGCAGCAGCAGTAGCCAGAGACCCATGGTGGCGGCATGCACGTGGAGCACCACCGGGAAGGGTGGTCGCTGCCCGGCCTGCACGGCGTCGATCTTCGCCAGCGAGGAGGGGATGAATCCCGCGAGCGTGAGCAGCACAAAAAGCGCGGCGGTCATGACGAACACCTGTCGGTCCGTGATGGCGCGGTGCAGGCGCGGCGCGGCCGCGAGGGTTTCCGGGATGGCGTTCATTGCCTTGGCCTCCAGTCGGGTTGCTTGTGGCGGCGGATTCTGTGGCCGGCGCCGATACGGAACAAAGACGCTGAATATCGTCAGATTGACGACAAAATGTCCTTGATCGAGAATCCCTCGCATGCAGGGACTGCAGCCGCTGATCGCATTCGCCGACACCGCGCGCCATGGTGGCTTCGCGGCCGCCGCGCGTGAAACCGGCGTTGCCCCTTCCACGCTAGCCAAGTCCGTCGCCCGGCTGGAACGTTCGCTGAGGGTCAAGCTCTTCCACCGCACCACGCGGCAGGTGCGGCTTACGCCTGACGGCGAGCGACTGTTCCAGCGCTGTGAGCGGGTGCTGCTGGAGCTGGAGGAACTGCAGGCAGAAGCCTCCGGCGCGGCGGCGGATCCGGCCGGCGTGCTGCGCATCGACATGCCGGTGTACTACGGCCGCCACTTCGTGATGCCCGTGCTGGCGCGCCTGCAGGCCCGTTATCCCCAGCTCGTTCTCGACCTGCGCCTGTCCGACAGTTTCACCGACCTGGTGCGCGATCGCATCGATCTTTCGGTACGCATTGCCCGCTTGTCAGACTCCACCCTGGTGGCGCGTCGCGTGGGTTGGCAGCACCTGGTGCTCTGCGCCAGCGCGGAATATCTCGCCCGGCGCGGCACGCTGCGCAGGCTCGAAGACCTGGAGAGCCACGATGCCATCGTGTTCCGCCTGCCCAACACGGGCCGCGACCGGCCCTGGCAGTTCCGCCAGCGTGGTTCCAGCGTCAACGTGCAGCCGCGGCCGAAGGCACGCATCAGCGAGACCAATGGCCTGCTGGAGGCGCTGCTGCTGGGCATCGGAATCTGCCAGGTGCCTGACTACCTGGTGGAGGGTCCGATCGCATCGGGGCGCCTGGTCGAACTGCTTCCCTCGTTCAGGCCGCCGCCGCTGCCGATCAATATCGTGTACCCCTCCGGGCGGCTGTTGCCATCACGGGTGCGCGCCGCCATAGAGGCGCTTGGGACGCTTGGGGCGCGCCAGCGGCACTGAATGCCAGGTCGCGATGACCGGCGGATGTCACTCGGCTAGCGCCGGACCGGACAACAGGATCAGCTGGGTGCCGTCCACCAGTGCCAGTCCGTTGTCGCCCCAGGTCGCGATTCTCTTGTTGGCATGGCCGCCAGGCCTGTTTGGACCATCGTATACAGGCACGATTGCCACCTGCTCCAGCGTGGCAAGGTCATGGACCAGCAGCAACTTGCCGTTGTCTTGCGACCACCAGACATAGAGGCGATTGCGGTCCTCGTCGGCCGCCACTGCATAAGCGAGCGTGGTCCCGAGCCCCTCGACCTGGCCCACGACCTCGCCGGTGGCGGCATCCAGGACGGCACCGTTGTTCGTGAACATCCTTTCGCCGGCGCGGGCCGGCCTGGAGTAGAAGGTCTCGTACCCGGTCGGCGTGCTGCTGCTCTTGTTGATGCCGCCGGCGCCTGCTGTCAGCAGTTCGAAGTTGTTGACTGGCGGGAAGGACTGGCCATGCAACTGCGAATAGAACGTGTCCGGAGTGGGCCCTGGCACCAGCCAGCGTTCCTGCTCGAAGGTCTGGGAGGGCAGGGGCTGGACCGATTCCGGGCGCGCGGTGGCGTCGTCGAAGACGTATACGCCTGCATTGCTGCTGCGGGAATTCACTGCGACGACAAAAGACCGGGGCTGCGTGGCGAGCGTCTGCAGGTCGGTCACGGCATAAGGCGTCGACAAACCGGAGTCGCCCAGGAAGACCGAAAGATCCGGCGCGAGGGAAGGCAGCGCAAACCGGAGGACGAACGGCTGCGAGGAAGATCCGGCATACAGGTAGCTGCCATCGGGCGTGACCGCCAGGCGGTGCAGGTCCTGCGCGTCCAGCGCAGGTCCCGGTAGGGTTGTCGCAGTCACCGGATCCACCTCGACAAGCCGGTGCTCGTTGCTCCACGTGGTGGACACATACAGGAGCTGGTTTGCCTCGGACCAGACCACATCCCTGGTGCCCGCGGCCGACACCGTCTGGCGTGTGAAATCCGTCCCCTCGGAAGCGAGCACAACGACTTCCACCCGCACTTCGTATTCACTGTCCGGCACCGGGTTCACGCACGCGGGGTCGAAGCACGCCCGGAACTGCATGGTGTCGGTGAATACGCCGGAACCCAGCGTTGCGGGCGGCTTGAGGAATATCTCGTACCTGCCGCGGTGGGAGTCCAGTTGCGAGCCGTGTGCCACCGAGGTTTCGACCACATGGGTGATCAGGCCGGTGGCGGATTCGGAGTGCCGGCCAAAGACGCCGTCATGGACGTCCTCAGACGGGTCCAGGGTCAGGGTGAGCTGCGGGGCGCGCGTCTCGGTGGTGACCAGCTGCGCACCAGTGATGGCAGTCTGGCTCCAATCCACAGTGACCGTGGGGTTGGCGCTGCCCGTGACTTCATAGTCCACGTAGATCGTGGCCTGGCTGTCAGGAACGATCCAGTTGCATTGCGGGTCCGCGCAAAATTCAATCTGGAATTGATCCGGATGGGTGCCCGCGCCCAGCGTTGACGGGGGACGGATCGTGAGCTCGAGGTGCCCTTGCGACACATTCGGCCAGTCCGGCCAGGACGCTGCGGCGTTGAGCACCACCTTGCCGGTGGTCGTGGCGCGGTACCACAGTCCCCCGGCCGGTGGATTGGTAACCGAAACCTTCACTGAAGTGTCATTGAACGAAGCGCGCGACTGCAGGTTGTCACCGGTAACCGTTATGGCTTTGGTGCTGTAGGTCACGGAAGGGACGCCGGAACCGCCGGGTATGTCCTTCACCACGTACTTGACTCCCACCGACTTCGGGCTGCCGGCAATGTGGTTCTCGCAGGGAGACTCCATGCAGGCCCGCAACGTGATGGTGTCGTTGTAGGTCCCGGGACCCAGGGAGAGGGGAGTGCGGAAGTGGACGACCAGCGAAGCGGTCGCGTCCTGCGTGCTGAAGTTCGCCGACTCGATGCCGATGTTGGAATAGGTTCCGGAGAGGTAGACCCCCTCGGGCGGGGCATCCTGGATGGTCAGTTCAATGGAGCGTGTCGCCGCGGAGTCCCACAGGCCCACTTCAGCGATCATTTGCGACGCAGCGACGCCCAGGCGGGGAGAAGGGCCGGGCGGCGGCTTTGCATCGCCCCCGCCCCCGCCACAGGCCGGCAGCAGCACCGCAATCAATGCGAGCGCAAGGGTGCATCCGTAGCGGCGGCTGGGTTGGGTCACGGCAGTTTCCTGGGTGGCCGACAGGGGAGTTGGAAGCGACGGGGACAGGTGGTAGTTGTAGGTCGAGCCCCGTGCAAGGCCGAAACTACCTGCCCGGGGATGGCCTGTCCAATTTCGCGGCATTGTCAAATCAACGGCATGCCGGCCCCGGCGTCCCCCCTGCCACTCTGGAATGGTGCTACCTGGGGAGCCATGGGCAATGGCTCCCCCGACCCAGCCTTCATGGCTCTCCGCCAGCCCGTTCCTGCTCCCTCGGAGCGATGAGAGGGCGGTTCGCAATCCAGAAAATGCCTTCCATCGGGTCACGGCACGGCCGGGACCATCAAGGAAGTACTGGAGAAGAATCATGATGAGTCGGACTGCATTTGGCCTGGCCGCCACCGTGGCCACCCTTTCCCTGCAACTGGTCGTCCTCACGGTTTCCCTGCCGCGGCCGGCGGTCGCAAAAGACCTGGCGCCACCCCCCGCCAAGGTCGCGCCCGCCGGCCGCGCGGATCCGCTGGTCGAACGCGGCCGCTACGTGGCCATGCTTGGTGGCTGCCACGACTGCCACACCGATGGTTATACGGAGGCGGCCGGCGACGTGCCGCAGGACCGCTGGCTCACCGGCAGGACCGTCGGGTTCAAGGGGCCCTGGGGCGTGTCCTATCCCACCAACCTGCGCCTCACGGTGCAGGACATGAGCGAGGAGCAGTGGATGGACATCGCGCGTGCGCCGCGCCTGCCGCCCATGCCATGGTTCAACCTGCGCGACATGGCCGACGATGACCTGCGCGCGCTGTACCGCTTCCTGCGCTCCATGGGTCCGGCAGGCGAGCGCGCACCGCGGCCGGTGGGTCCGGGTGCGGTGGTGGGCACACCCTTCATCGACTTCGTTCCGCAGACGCAGCCGGTGACAGCGGCCCGCTGACCAGCACTCGACAACAGGGATGTGACACCAACCAGAGGTGCAACCACCGCCAGCCCCCGCGATGACAGCCTCGCGGGGGCTCCGGCATACTTGATCGGGTGGAAAGTGCGATTCCGCTCACCAAGTTCCGGGTTCCGAAACTGCGTTGGGATACCGTGCCGCGTGCCGCATTGCTGGCGCGGCTGGTGCATTCGGTCGAAGCCAATCCCTTGACCATCGTCCGTGCGCCCGGCGGCTCGGGCAAGACAGTGCTGCTGTCGCAGCTCGCCGCGGGCATCGGCGGCACGCGCCGTGTGTTGTGGGTGGCACTCGACGGCGACGACAACGATGCCAACCGCTTTTTCGCCGCGCTTTGCCGGGCGGTGGCGCCGTTGGGTCTCACCTGGGAGGTTGACCCGGCCGCACTGGCTGCCACTGCCGGTGCCAGCAGGGCCCAGCTGCGCGCGGCGCTGGCCGCCTTCGTGAACGCCCTGTGCACCACCGAGGCCGAACGTGTGGTGATGGTGCTGGACGACCTGCACCGCCTCGATCATCCCGAAGTCTTCACCCTGCTCGAAGCGCTGCTCGAGCGCCTGCCCGAGCACGTGGCCGTGGTCATCGGCACGCGGGTGGAGCCGCCGCTGTCGCTGGCCCGCTGGCGTGCGCATGGCGAGCTGCTGGAACTGGGTCCGGCCGACCTGCGTTTCGGCGAGGAGGATGCGCGTGCACTGGCCGGACGCAAGCTCAATGCCGATGCCGATCCGGCGCTGGTGCAGAAGGCACTGGAGCGCAGTGATGGCTGGGCCGTGGGCCTGTCGATGCTGCTGCAGGCGGCGAAGGGCGAGGGCAGCCATGCCGCGGCGCTGGAGCGCAGCGGCAGCCACGTGCTGCTGTTCGACTACCTGGCTGAAGAGGTGCTGGAAGAGCTTCCCGGCCGCTTGCGCGAATTCCTGCTGGCCTGTTCCATCCTGGACGAGCTGAACCCGGCCCTCTGCGCCGCGGTCAGCGGCCAGGACGATGCCGAGGGGCAGTTGCGCGAGCTCTATCGCCGGAACCTCTTCGTCACGCCCATCGACGAGCTGGTGCCGGTGCTGCGGTTCCACGACCTGTTCCGCGATTTCCTGCAGGCTTCCGCGAGGCGCCGCTTCACCACCGAAGAGCTTGCGGGGCTGCATGTGCGAGCGGCCAACGCCGAGGGCGCGCCGGCACGTGCGGTGGCGCACCTGATCGAGGCGCGTGCCTGGAAGGAGGCGCTGTCGCGCATCGCCACCATCGGCGAGGGCCTGCTGGCCGAAGGGGCTATCGGCGCGGTGGAGCGCTGGTTCGAGCAGATCCCCGAGGCGCTGCGCAGGGAAGATCCCCACGTGGCGTACCTCAACGGCACCTGCGGCTGGCTGCGCTGGGACTGGGTGCGCGCCAAGCTGCACCTGCCGCCGGCCATCATCGGACTCGCCCAGCCACAGGAACTGCCGCGCCGCGTGCGTGCGCTGTTCCAGCTGGTCGATGCGCTCAATTCCGCGGGTGAACTGGAGGAGGCGCAGCGGCGCCTGGATGAAGTCTCCCGCCTGCCCCTGGATGACCTGGGCCATGCCCAGCTCGCCCTGCAGCGCGCCTGGTGCCTGGCGCCCCGCGGCGAGAACGCGCGGCTGGTGGCGCACATGCAGGAGTTCGTGGATTACGCCGCGCGCGATCCGGAACGCATCTGCCCAGTCACCGCCGGACTGATCCACTGCCTGCTGGTGGGCAACCCTGGCGTGGCCGAAACCTTCGAACGCTTCGTGGCGCTGGCAGAGCAGGTGCGCAAACCCGTGGCGCGTCCATGGCACCTCCCGCTGCACGCGGTGGACGGCTGGGCGCGCGTCTGGCGCGGCGATCGCACCGGCGCCGAGGCCGCCATGGCGCGCGCGGCCTCGATCTATCGCCAGTTCCGCGGCATCCGCCTGATGAGCGAGCGATTCGCCCAGTTCCGCACGCTGCTGGGCGGCGTGTCCGGCGACCTGGCGAGCATGGACCAGGTGGCGCGCGAGATGATCATGGGGCTGCAATCCCCCGAGCTTTCCGCCCATCGGCCGGTGTGGGAGCGGGCGTATCGCCATGCGCATGCGCGCATGCACTGGATCCACGGCAGCATCGCTACCTGGCAGGCGCTCAGCCAGCCGCTGCTTGCCCCGCGCTCGCGCGTGGAGTGGCCATTCATCGACGTGGCGGCGCAGGTGGTGCGCGGCCAGCACCTGCTGGTGGCGCGCGACTGGCGTGGCGCGGCCGGGGTGCTGGAAGCCATCCTCGACGACTACGCCGAGCTGCGCCTGCCGATGATCTATTCGGACCCGCGCATCTCGCTGGCCTTTGCCCGGCTGCGCAGCGGAGATGCGGCGGCGGCCTGGCGCACCTTCGAGCCGGTGTTCATCGAGGCCACCGACCACCAGGGCGTGGGCCTGCTGCTGATGGATTCGCGCAGCAACGTGGCCGAATTGCTCGACGCCGCACCGGCGCCCGCGCGCAGTTCGGCGGCGATGCAGTCGCTGCGCGCATTGCTGCAGCAGTGGAGTCCGCGCGAGAAAGTTGCTCCGGCCAGCGATCCGGCCGAGGCTGCCCAGCTCAGCGATCGCGAGCGCGAGGTGCTCGAGCTGGTGGCCTCCGGTGCCAGCAACAAACATATTGCACGCGCGCTCGACCTCAGCCTGCATACGGTAAAACGCCACGTCTGCAACATCCTGGACAAGCTGGACTGCGACTCCCGCGGCCAGGCGGCGGACTGGTTCCGCAAGGCCATGCGCGCCTGATGGCTCTTTGGATGCATGACCGGCTTGCAGGGGCCACCGGATACTGGCCGGCATGCAGCACTCCGACCGCAAGCCGCTTCCCGCCAGCCTCGACTTTCCGCTCGCGCTGATCGAGGGTTTCCGCGCCAGCTACACACCGGACGTCGTCTGGACGGCGCCCCGCCGCGGCGTGTGCTGGAACGGCCGCGACGAAGTGGTGGCCAACCTGCTGCGCGAGGCGGCGGCCATGCAGTCCCTGGCCTTCACGCGCGTGCGCCGCAGCACCAGCGACGACAAGGTCATCGATGAATTCGTCGCCCGCTTCCGTTATGCCGGGGAGGGCATCGACAAGATGCAGCTGCCGGCCGGGGCGATGGTGGAACTTGAGCGCGTGCGCATCCTCACGCTCGACGGCAACCTGGTGGCCAGGGAGTCGGCAATCGAAACCTGGACGGTGCTGGGCACGGGCTGACGCAATCGCACTGTCGGGGGCAAGCCTTCATTGACTGTCTTTGGGCCTGCGTTTAGGCTGGTTCTGTAAGCGTCCGGTCCTTCGAACAAAGCATGGAATGCGGGGGTTGTGATGCGGAATCTCGCTCTGGTCTGCGCTGGCCTGGCTGTCATGGGCGGCGTCGTTTCAATGCACCTCTGGCGGGAACTGCGCGCCGAGCGCGAGCTGACTGCGCAGCTGCGCGCGGGAATGGAAGAGCTGCGGGCAGGCCGTGCCTTCCAGCCCGCCACGACACGGTTTCCAGCGCCGGATGTGCAGCCCGGTGATGGCACCGAGCAGGTTCCGGTCCCGGCACAGCAAGGCAACGTCGCCCCTGCCGGGTCCGTGAACCAGGTTGCCGCCGCATTGGCCGCCTCCATCCTGGACCAGCGCGAATTGATGAAGGATCCGGAATATCGCAAGGCCCAGCTTGCCCAGTTGCGCCTGAGCCTGCGACAGAACTATCCCGGTCTCGTGGAGGAACTTGGCCTCAGCGCCGAAGAGGCCGACCGGCTGTTCACCCTCCTGGCGGAGAGCCAGGCCGAGATGAGCAACGCCACCTTGGCCGTCGGTCCTGACGGGACGACGGACCCTGTCGAGATGGAAGCCGCCAATCGTCGCATGCAGGAACTGCAGCAACAGCAGGAACTGCAATTGCAGGCCATGCTCGGCAGCCGCTATCCCCAGTGGGAGGCATACCAGAAGACCCGGAATTCCCGCATGCAGGCAGCGTCACTGGCCCGCACTTTCGAAAGTGTTGGCACGCCGGCAACGCCGGAGCAATCCAGGGTGCTGGCGACCCTCTTCGCTGCGGAGCAGGAGTGGCAACGCCAGGAGATCGAGAGCAGGCAGCCTGCAACGCCCGGAGGATTCCGGGACCGGGCGCAATTGCTGGAAGCCCGGCTCAATGCGCAGATCGAAAGCAACCGGCGCCTGCTCGATGCGGCACGGCCCCACCTGAATGCCCGGCAGCTGGAGACAATGCAGGCCACGCTGGACCAGCAGGTGGCGATATCGCGCGCGAGCTTCCGCATGGCGGTGCAACAGCAGGCGGCGCAGGGGCAGGGCAGTTCGCTCCCCGCCACGGGCGCCGTGATACAGGCCATGCCAGCGGCAGTCAGTCCGTAGTCCGCAGCGCAAGAAGGGGCCTGACTGCGGGGCCTCACCGGGAAGTGGTACCGGCCTTGCGGGTCCTCGCCACGGCAACAGCAAAAGCGACCATTGCCGTCGCGACGGCCACCTTGATGAGCAATGGTCCCCGGTTGTGCCGCCATGCGGCCCGCATTCCCATCTCGGCGGGAATGTTCGGCACCCTGCCATGGCGCAGGTCCTGCGCCACGCCCTCGGCCATGTTGATGCGATCAGCACCCAGCAGCAGCATCCAGTGCAGCAGGTTCGACTCGCTTTTCCTGAAGGCCAGGCGGCGCAGCGTGCCACTGATGCCGGAGGGCGGCGTGGAGGTTCCCACCACGGCGGGTCGCTGCTTGTGCTCGATGGACTGGAGGATCTCCACGCCGGTCTGCTGGGGCAGGGGCCGTCGCCAGCTGCCCGAATGATCATCGCGCGAACGGTCGCGATACGGGTAGGTCGGGTTGTTGGAGGGATCGGCGTCGACGCCCCAGCCGATGACAGCGGCCGGATCGATCGCGCGGGGTGAACTTTCTCTGGCCTGGTCCATGATTGCTCCTGCTTCAGGCGCCAGCGGGAATCAGCACGGGCTTCATGCATCCATCGAGCTTGCGCGAGAAGATGTGGTAGGCGTCAGCCACGTCCTCCAGCGGCACGCGATGCGTGATCAGCCGTTTCGGTTCGATATAGCCCGCCTGCACGTGCTCGATCAGGCGCGGCAGCAGCCGTTTCACGGATGCCTGGTTGGCGCGCAGCGTGAGGCCCTTGTTGAGCACATTGCCGATCGGCACCAGGTTGCCGGTGGGGCCATAGACGCCCACCACCGAAACAATGCCGCCCTTCTTCACCGAGTTGATGGCCCAGTGCAGCGCAATGGCTGAACCGGACTGCAGCTTCAGCTTGCGGCCGATGAGGGTCTGCCAGAAATTGCCCGACGCCTCGCAGCCCACGGCGTCGATGGCCACGTCGGCGCCCAGTCCGTCTGTGGTCTTCTTCATGAACACCACCACGTCCATGTCGCGGAAGTTGTAGACCTCTGCCGGACCATAGTGGCGAACGAAGTCCAGCCGGTATTCCAGGTGGTCGAAGACGATCACGCGGCCGGCCCCGAACAGCCACGCACAGCGGGCGGCCATGGCGCCGATGGGTCCGGCACCGAAGATCACCACGGTGTCACCGCGCTGTATGCCGGCCATCTCCGCGGCTTGGTAGCCGGTCGGAACGACATCGGTGAGCAGCACCGCATCGTCCAGGTCCATCCAGTCCGGAATCACGGTGGGGCCCACGTCCGCATAGGGCACCCGCACATATTCAGCCTGGCCGCCATCAAACCCGCCGGCGGTGTGGGAGTAGCCGAAAATGCCGCCGATCGCGGTGGCCTCCGCATTGGATTCATGGCAGTTGCCAAACAGCCCCTGCTTGCAGAAATGGCATTGGCCGCAGGCGATGTTGAAAGGCACCAGCACGCGATCGGCGACATGGCACGCGTACCGGCTCTCTTGTCCTTTGTCGATGCCAGGGTTGTGGCTGGTGCATGGATTCTTGCCGGACTGGCCGCTGCCGCCGAGGCGCCGTCCGTCGACATGACGCCGCTGGCCGTGCTGACTCCCACCTGGAGTTTCATGGGCAACGGCGGACCGCTGGCCCTGCCGGGGCGCTGCGACCTCGGCACCGATACCTTGATGTCCACCGCCGAGGCGCCGGTCTATTCGGTCCGGTGCACCAGCAATGTGCTGCCTTCCTTCGGCGGCGCCCACAGGAACTTCGACCTGGCGCCCTACCGGGGCAGGCGCGTGCGCATCTCGGCCGAGCTGATGGCGGCCGATATCACCAGCGTGCCCAATCCGCAGTGGCCGCACGTGGAAGGGGAGGCAGGCCTGTGGATCAGCGTGGTCACGCCGGGGGAGGGGCAGCGTACAGACCGGATGCAGGAGCGCGCGATCAGGGGCACGACCGACTGGGTGACGCGCGACTTCGTCGTGGACATTCCTGCAAACGCCGCACAACTGAATGCCGGCTACTGGATGCAGGGCAAGGGCCAGGTCTGGATGCGCAACCTGATGGTCGAGGTGGTGCCCGCCACGGTGCCGGTGAATTTTGACCGCAATGCCGTGCGGCCGGACCAGCTGCCCGACTTCACGCTGGCCGCGTCCAGCAATCCCCGGCCGGAAGACCGCTTCCTGCCGCCACCGAAGAAATGGCTGGCTGTGGGGGAATCGAACTTCGAGCTTTGCGATGCCGGCATCGACGCCAGGATGCTGTCCGCGGAGCAACGCAACCTGTCGATCGCCTGCAGCGTGCCGGTTCGCGTGTACCTGCGCCAGGCCTTCGCGTCCTATCCGTGGCGAGGCAAGCGCGTGCGCCTGTCGGCCTGGATCAGGACGGAGAACGTGGTGCCGCGGACTGAAGGCGCGGGACGTCCCGGCGTCACGCTGTTCCTCAGCGCCACCGACACCAATGGACCGCTGTACGAGTCCGCGGTGATCGGTACCACGGAGTGGACCTACCACGAGCTGGTGGCCGACATCCCGGCCGGCGGTCCCTACATTCCCGTCGGCATTTCACTGGTGGGGACGGGCCAGGTGTGGGCGCGCGACCTGAAGTTCGAGGAGGTTCCGCGAGACACCCCGCTCAGTGCGGTCTCTTCGCCCGCACGTTGATGTGGCCGGACGTCAGCTGGCGCTGAACTGCAACAGGATGCGGTTCAGGTAAGTCTCGCCCGGCATCAACGTCGCGGAGGGGAATGCCGCCTGGTTGGGTGCATCCGGATAGCCCTGCGGCTCCAGGCACAGGCCATCTCCCTGCCGGCAGGCCAGCCCGCCCTTGCCGTGGATGGTGCCGTCCAGGAAGTTGCCCGAGTAGAACTGCAGGCCGGGCGCCGTGGTGTGCAACTCAAGCGCCCGCCGGGATTCCGGATCTTCGAGTCGGGCGGCGGGACGCAGTGTCCCGGGCGGTCCGTCCACGACGAAATTGTGGTCGTAGCCCCGGCCATGCCGCAACTGCGGGTGCGGCTGGCGGATGCGTTCTCCCACGGCGATGGCGGTGCGGAAATCAAACGGCGTGCCATCCACATCGGCCAGCTCGCCGGTTGGAATGAGCCCGGCATCCACCGGCGTGAACCGCGTGGCGTGCAGGGTGAGGTGATGACCCATGACATTGCCCCGTCCGCGCAGGTTGAAGTAGCTGTGGTTGGTGAGGTTCACGATGGTGGGCGCGTCGGTGGCCGCGCCGTATTCGATCATCAGCGCGCCATCCTCCTGCAGTGCGTAACGTGCGGTGACGTCGAGCCGACCCGGGTAACCGCCTTCGCCATCCTCGCTGCGCAGGGCCAGATCCACGGCGCCGCCGTCCGCCGCCACGATCTTCCACAGGCGGCGGTGGAAGGCCATGGGGCCGCCGCCGTGCAGGTGGTTGTTGCCGTTATTGCGTTCGAGCTGGTGGTGCCGGCCTTGCAGCTGGAAACGGCCCTGCGCTATGCGGTTCGCGAAGCGGCCCACGCTGCTGCCGAAATAGTGGTTATGCGAAAGGTATGCGCCCGGTTCATCGTGCCCCAGCACGACATCGGCGCGATCGCCACGTGAATCCGGCAGCCACAGCGCCTGCAGCGTGGCGCCCAGCGTGAGGATGGTGGCTTCGTGGCCGCGTGAATCCCGCAGCGTGACGGCTTCCACGTCGGTGCCGTCGTCGAGCTCTCCGAAAGAGCGGATCGTGGTTTCTGCCATGCCGGTGATGGTTGCACCTGACCGGTCGGCGGACAACAATGATTTCAGGACGATCCTGCACGGGCGGGCAGGGAGGACACATGTTGCCGAGGATCACCGCATTGACGCTTGCCGTGCTGCTGGCAGCACCGGCCCTTGCGCAGCAGCCTGCGGCACCGGAGTGTGATCGCGCCTGCCTGCAGAAATGGGTGGATGACTACCTGGTGGCCATGCGCAACCAGAAGGTCGACCCGGCGCTCTTTGCCCCGCAGGTGCGCTTCACGGAGAACGGCGTGCAATTGCCCTTCGGGAAGGAGGGTCTGTGGTGGGGCATGAGCGGCATCGGTACCTACAGGTTCTACGTGCCGGACGTGGACACCCAGCAAGTGGCCTTCCTGGGCACGGTGCGGGAGAACGGCACAACGCAGTCGGACGGGGATGTCGTGGCCATCGCCCTCAGGCTCAGGATTCGCGACCAGCGCATCACCGAGGTCGAGCAGATCGTCAGCCGCCCCTCCAATGCGAACAGCAGTCGCGGCGACTTTCCTCCCACCGGCCAGGGCGTGGAGGCCATGGGTGCGCCCCATCGCATCTTCACCACGCCTGTTCCGGTCGCCGAGCGCATGTCCCGCGCCGACCTGATCGAGACCTCCAACTACTATTTCACCGGCCTGGAGAACAACGACGGCAGGGGCTACTACCCCTTCACCGACGACTGCGTGCGTTTCGAGAACGGCGTCGACGTGCTGGCGCGCGGCGGCGAGCGAACCTCCTGCAGGAAGCAGTTCGAGGAAGGCCTCAAGGGCATCGTGGACCGGGTTCGCGACCGGCGTTTCGTGGCCGTGGACCGGGAGCGCGGCATTGTTTTCGCCTTCACGTTCTTCGACCACCACCGCATCAACTGGACCTGGCAGATCGCCGAGCTGTTCCGGGTGGAAAAGGGCCAGATCCGCCGCATAGAGGCCATCTTCCACCGCGCACCCTTCGGCATGGGCTCGGGCTGGAGCACCTGGGAGCAGTCCATGTCCAGCGAAATCCAGGATGTGCGCTAGCGAAAACCGGCGCATGGCCCCGGTGAGGCCGGCGCCGTTCTGCCTATAATCCGGGCACGGGGAAAATGATGATCCCGGGGGGAAAAAGATGACTATGAACCGCAGGTCGTTCGCGAAGTCCCTGGCCATGGCCGCCGGCGCGGTGGCGTTGCCATCGTGGGTCAGGCACGCCGACGCCGCCGGGCTCGGAGTCAACAGGGTCACGCGGATCCGCACCTTCTATCCGCCCAACTACGACCGCAACGGCCCGCAGGCCTTCCCCCAGAGCAACATGGTGGTGCTGGTCGACACCGAAGCCGGCATCACCGGCATCGGCCAGGGCGGTTCGCCCGACACCGTGCGCAACATGGCGCGCAGCGTGATCGGCAAGAACGCCTTCGATACCGAATTCATCTGGCAGCACGGTTTCATGGACGGCTTCTATTCGCCGGGCAAGGAGCGGCTGCACGCCCTGGGCGCCATCGACCTTGCGCTGTGGGACATCAAGGGCAAGGCGCTGGGCGTGCCGCTGTACCAGCTCTTCGGCGGCAAGGTGCGCCAGCACATCGAGCTGTATGCCACCAACGGCGTGCCACCGGGGCTGATCCCCTTTGCCGAGGCACAGCGCATGAGCCTGAAGGAGCGCGCGGCGGCCACCATGGCGGCCGGTTACCGCGTGTTCCGCGTGGACAGCGCCATCCGGCCGACGCCGCCGGGTGGTCCGCCCGCCGGTGGTCCTCCTGGTGGCCCCCGGGGCGGCGGTCCCGGTGGCCGGGGTGGCGGTGGCGGCGCAACCGGCGTGGCGGATGGCCCCATCGGCGTGCGCGGCCGCGGCACCTTCAACTCACGCTCGCGCATCCGCGAGATCGCCGAGGCCGTGGCGCAGATTCGCGAGGGCGTGGGTCCGGATGGCGACTGGATGATCGACCTGCACCAGAGCTTCGACTTCCACGAGGCGGTGGAGGTGTGCCGCCTGATGGAGCCGGCAAGGCCCTTCTGCGTGGAGGATCCGCTGCGCGAGGAGCAGTTCCGCACCCAGCTGCCCAAGCTCAGGCTGATGACCTCGGTGCCGCTGGCGCCGGGCGAGGAGTGGGGCACGCGCGCCGACTTCAGCCCGCTGATCGAGCAGCGCGACATCGACTTCGCGCGCGTCTCGCTGCCCAATGTCGGCGGCATCACCGAGATGCTGAAGATCATGGCCATGTGCGACACGCACAAGGTGGGCATCGTGCCGCATTTCACCGGTCCGATCGCCACGGCCGCGCATGTGCACACCATGACCGCCTTCCCGGGCCAGGTGCTGATGGAATACAACCAGCACGACCGTCCGGTGCCCTACATGCCGGACTTCGTGGACTTCCGCAACGGCAAGGTGTGGCCGAACGACCGGCCGGGCCTGGGCGTCACCGTGGACGAGAGCCAGCTCACCTTCGTCGAGGAGATGACGCAGGGCGCGCCGGGACCGACCTACCTGCGTCCAGACGGCTCACCGACCCACTGGTAGCCGGGCAGGGCGGTGCCGGGGCTCGTCAGACGCCCTGCACGATGCGCAGGTCGCGCACGGCGCCGCCATCCAGCGCTGCGAGGGCGCGCTGGTAGGCCGCGCTGTCGTGCACGGCGACGGCCTGTTCCACCGAATCGAACTCGATGACCACGGTGCGGTCGAGCTTGCCGTCCTCATATGCCTTCACGGCGGTAGAGCGGGCCAGGAAACGGCCGCCGCCACTTTCGATGGCGGGACCTGCAAGCTGGGCATAGGCGGTGAGCCTGGCCGGGTCAGAGACCTGGCGGTAACAGGAGATCCAGTAGGCCTTGGGCATGGTGGTGCTCGTCGCTGAAAACTGGCGCAATTATTCACTCTTCACAGCGCTGCCGCATCACCGGCGCCCGCGAGCCCAGCACCGACTCGCTGCTGTAGAGCACCGAGCGGCCGTCCCGGTCGTAGGCGACGGCTTCCGCCTGGATCAGCGAGGCGATGGAGGACACGCGATGGGTGTTCCCCTCAATCCAGGCCGTGGCCTCCGGCAGTGGTCCGGCCAGATCCACGGCAATTTCCAGCAGGAAGTCGTAGGTCAGCAGCATGAAGCGCTTGCCGCCGGGCGCGATGTCCATTGCCGTGACGACCTGGCGCGCGGGAAGGCCCCGACCGGCCAGCGCCGGCACGGGGATCTCGCCCCGCAACTGGAAGGTCTGCGGGCCGCTGGCAGCAAGCTGCGCAGCAGTGAGCCGGTACACCTTTGCCGGACCTGTACCGCCGATGCCGCTGCCGGCCTTGGTGACCAGGAACAGGTCACCCGAGGGATAGACCGCGATGGCTTCGGAATTGTGCGGGCCGTCGGGGAAACGGGCGGTGACCACGTGGCGTGGTTTCACGCTGGCGGCAAACCCGCCTGACTCTGCGATGATGGCGATCTGCACCGAGGATCGGCGTGCGCCGTTGTCTCCCACGTCGGCGAGGAACAGGCAGGTCTGGTTGCCGCAGGGGCCGACGGCGAGATCCTCGACGTCCACGGTGTCAAAGCCTTCCACTGTGATGCGTCGCGCATTCCCGCCGTCGCGGCCGGTGACCAGGAAGCCCGGCTCGTTGCCGTCGTTGTTGTGGTAGAGCAGGTCACCGCCGGTGGCGATGCCAATGCCGCTGGCCTCGGGCAGCAGCCGGGTATCGAGCTGGCCGAGCACCTCGGCGGCCGCCCAGCGACTGCACAGGGCCCCGGCCCCGGCAGCCTCCGCGCAGGCGCAAAGCCAGCCTGACAACAGCACGGAAGCGACTGCCCGCCACATCGGGCGATGGTAGCATCGCGGCCAGTCGCTTCCTGGAGTTGTGCGCATGACGACGAGGAATATCCTGGTTCCAGTGGATGGATCGGCGGGTTCCCTGCGAGCCCTGGCGCATGCCGCCAGGCGCTGTCGCGACTCCAGCACCTGCCTGCTGCTGCTCAACGTGCAGCACGGCATGCCGCCCAGCCGCCATGTGCCGCGCGCGGCGATCAAGGACCATCACCTGCGCATGTCCGAAGAGGCGCTGGAGCCGGCGCGCAAGCTGGCCCAGAAGCTGGGCGCGGATTTCCAGTGTTATTTCCGGGTGGGTGAGCCGGCGGCGGTGATTGCCTCGTTCGCGCGCCGCACCCGCTGCACGGAGATCGTGATGGGCACGCGTGGCCTGGGGCGTGTGTCCGGCCTGGTGCTGGGCTCGGTGGCCGTGAAAGTCATCCACCTGAGCGCCGTGCCGGTCACGCTGGTCAAGTAGGCGACGCGTTCCGGCTCAGGTGCCCGCGTCTGCCTTGCACTGCCTTTGCAGTGCCGCGAGTCCTTCGGCGCCCAGTTCCCCCAGCGTGCGGATGTTCCTCTCGTAGATCATCTGCGCCTCCGGGAAAGCGACGACGGCGCGATCGATGCTTTCTTCGCGCAGCAGGTGCAGCGTGGGACAGGGAGAACGGTTGGTGGCATTGCCCGGATCATCCGGCGTGGTGCCGGCAAACTGGAAACGCGGGTGGAAGCTTGCCACCTGCAGCGTGCCCGCATAACCGAGCTCTTCCACCAGCGCGTCGGCGACGGAGAGGAAATCGTTGAAGTCCAGGAAATCCACCAGCACCAGCGGGTGGATCAGCAGCGTGGTATCCACCTCGGCTGCGTCGGTGGCCACCAGCCGGTGCATTTCCTCCGCCAGGGCGGCCAGCAGGTCTGCCTCCGTCGTGGCCCTGCTGACCACGTAGCGCACCTGCTGTTTCGCCTGCACGGCCTTTGCGAACGGACACAGGTTCAGCCCGATCACCACGCGGTCCACCCAGGCGCGTGTCTCGGCCTCTGCCCTCGCAGCATCGAAAGGCATCACCATGGCGCCGGCTTGTAGTCCTTCAGGAACTGGCCCCACACGTGCGTGCCCGTGTTGAGGCCGGAGAAGAGAGGATCGACGATGCGGGCCGCTCCATCGATGATGTCCAGCGGCGGGGTGAACCCGGCTTCCGCCTTGCGCGCCGCGTGCACGGCGGGATCCTCGTCGGTGACCCATCCGGTGTCCACTGCGTTCATGTGGATGCCGTCGCGCACGTAGTCCGGCGCGCTGGTGCGCGTCATCATGTTCAGCGCCGCCTTGGCCATGTTGGTGTGCGGATGTTTGTCCGTCTTCATGGTCCGGTAGAACTGGCCCTCCATCGCGCTCACGTTCACGATGTGCAGGTCACGGGCGCCACTGCGCATCATCAGGGCCTTCAGCCGGGCATTGAGGATGTATGGCGCAACGGCGTTCACCAGCTGCACCTCCAGCAGTTCAGGGGTCTGCACCTCGTGCAGGCGCAGGCGCCAGCTGTTCACCTCGCGCAGGTCCACCTGCTGGCGGTCCTCGTCGTAGCGGCCGCTGGGGAAAAGGCCCTCGCCTTCCAGGTAGTCCTCGTCGAGGTAGCGCCGCTGCGAGAGCGCGGCGCTGTCCGCCAGGCCATCGGGAAAGCCGTGTGGCTGGGAGAGCAGATCCTGTCCGGCCTTCCGGCTGGCCCCGGGCAGGGCGCCCAGTTCCCCGCACAGCGCAGTGTGTGCGGCCAGTGGCGCACGCTGTGCCGGCGGCAGCGCCGCGGCACCCGCGGCCTCGCGTTCCAGCAGATGCCGGAAAAACCCGGCCGGCCGCCGTACCGTCTGGCAGGCATTGTTGAGAATGAAATCCAGCCGCGGCAGCTGTTCGGCGAGCCAGCGCGCAAAGATTTCCACGCTGGGTGTGTGGCGCAGGTCCAGCCCGTGGACCCGCAGCCGGTCACGGAAGCTCCCGTAGTCCGCTTCCTGTGCGTAACGTGCCGCGGCATCCACCGGAAAACGCGTGAGCGCCACCACCTGGGCGCCGGCGCGCAACAGCATCAGCGCCGCCTGGTAGCCGATCTTGACGCGCGCACCGGTGACGAGCGCCACGCGGCCGGTGAGGTCTGCGGTCTGCGAACGCCTGGCGTAGTTGAAGTCACCGCAGGGCTGGCACATCGAATCGTAGAAGCGGTGCACCTCGGTGTAGGGCTGCTTGCAGATGTAGCAGGTGCGTGCCGCGGCCAGCCGCGGTGCCTCTTCGACTTCGGTGGGCGGCGGCAGCCACAGCGGCGACCAGGTTTCGCTGCGCCGCTGGATGCGCACGCCCGCGGTTTCCAGTTGCTGGCGGTCCTGCTGCTGGCGGGCCTGGCGCTCGGCGCGGCGGAAGGCCTTTGAAAGCGCGCGCAGTTCGCTGCGCTCCGGCTTCGACACCAGGCCGGCCAGGGTGAGCAGTTCGCGCCGCTGTTGCACGGACAGGCCTGCGAGTGTGCCGCGATCGGCCTGGATGGCGCGCAGCACTCGCAGGCAGGCCTCAAGGTCGTCGGCCGAAAAAGGGGAATGCGAAGTCTGCACGGGCAGAGCAGTCTAACCGGAACATCATCTAGAATCAGGTATGGACAGCACGGACAAGCTGCGCGAGCGGCGCGCTGCGGCT
>CBFGXE010000047.1:0-18922 GCA_965652645.1 uncultured bacterium
AGTCTGGGCCGTGTCTCAGTCCCAGTGTGGCTGGTCGTCCTCTCAGACCAGCTACGGATCGTCGCCTTGGTAGGCCATTACCCCACCAACTAGCTAATCCGACTTCGGCTCATCTCATAGCGCGAGGTCTTGCGATCCCCCGCTTTCAACCGTAGTTCGTATGCGGTATTAGCTTGAGTTTCCCCAAGTTATTCCCCACTACGAGGAAGATTCCGAAGCATTACTCACCCGTTCGCCGCTCGTCGCCAGGGTTGCCCCCGCGTTACCGCTCGACTTGCATGTGTTAAGCACGCCGCCAGCGTTCAATCTGAGCCAGGATCAAACTCTTCACTTGAAGGTTTTGAGCTTTCAAACAAAAAGAGCAATCAAAGGCCCATTGCTGGACTTTTGGTCACTCGGTCACTTGGCACCAAAGTGCATGACACGAGTCCCCACACAAATTACTTGCCAGACTTTTAAACAGCACCGGGGTCGCCAGGACACCGGGGATTTGCCACTTTCCGTTTCGGGTCAGTGGCGAAGGGGCGGCAAGTATAGCGGCGTTCCGCAACTCGTCAACCCTTGTTTTCCAATCCTTTTCGCGGGTCTCGCCGTTGCGCTTTTTGCGCCGCGGTGAGCTTCGCGAGGGCGCGCAGTATAGACAAGGCAACTGCCCTGTCAACGACCTTTGGGGGGTCCCTGGAAAAGATTTCTGGAGGCCCTTCCGGAGGGGTCCGGACAGCCCCCGGGAGGGCTCGCGGGGAGGGATATGGCGCCTCCCCGCGGCATCACAGGGCTTTTCAGGCGGGCGGCGACACCTGCACGCGGGCAAAGCGGCGCGGGCCCAGCTGCAGCACGTATTCGGTGCCCGGCGCGAGGCGCATTTCCCTGTCGGTGGTGCGGTTGCCGTCGACCTTCACCGCCCCCTCCAGGATCTTGCGGTTGGCCTCGGAGTTGCTTGCTGCAAGGCCTGCCTCCCGCAGTGCGGCAGCCAGGCGCAGGCCCGCCTGTTCCGGGCACGACAGGAACTGCAGCGGCAGGTCGGTGGGCAGGGTTTTCTGCGAGAAACGCGCGATGAAAGTCTCCTGCGCCCGGCTGGCTGCCGCGGCATCGTGGAAGCGCGCGACGA
This sequence comes from uncultured bacterium, assembly GCA_965652645.1. Classification (GTDB taxonomy): domain Bacteria; phylum Pseudomonadota; class Gammaproteobacteria; order Steroidobacterales; family Steroidobacteraceae; genus ZC4RG30. The sequence goes on from CBFGXE010000047.1 coordinate 1,109, forward strand.
TCTCCGCCGCCAGCTCGAACTTCACGTCGCGCGGATTGCGACCCTCTTCCACGGCCTTCCTCAGCGCCGCGATCTCGGCCAGGGGGCGGAACGAAAGCAGCTCGAAATAGCGCCACATCAGCGCATCGGAGATGGACATCAGCTTGCCGAACTGCGTGTCCGCGTCCTCGGCGATGCCTACGTAGTTGCCCAGCGACTTGGACATCTTGTTGACGCCGTCGAGGCCCTCCAGCAGTGGCATGGTGATCACCACCTGCGGCTCCTGCCCGTATTGTTCCTGCAGCGCGCGGCCCACCAGCAGGTTGAATTTCTGGTCGGTGCCGCCCAGCTCCACGTCGGCCTGCAGCGCGACGGAGTCGTAGCCCTGCACCAGCGGATAGAGGAATTCATGCAGCGCGATGGGCTGGTTGGCCTTGAAGCGCTTGCTGAAGTCGTCGCGCTCGATCATGCGTGCGACCGTGTGTTTCGCGGCGATTTCGATCAGGCCGGCGGCGCTCATCTGGCCGAACCAGCGGGAGTTGAAGTCGACGCGCGTGCGCCCGGCATCGAGGATCTTGAAGACCTGCTTCTCGTAGGTCCGGGCGTTGGCCTTGATCTGGGGAGTGGTGAGTGGCGGGCGCGTGGCATTGCGGCCGGTGGGATCGCCGATCATCCCGGTGAAGTCACCGATCAGGAACACCACCTCGTGCCCGAACTGCTGGAACTGGCGCATCTTGTTCAGCAGCACCGTGTGGCCGAGGTGCAGGTCGGGCGCGGTGGGATCGAAGCCGGCCTTGATCACCAGCGGCTTGCCCCGGGCAAGCTTGCGGACCAGGTCGGCCTGGGTGAGCACCTCCTGGGTTCCGCGGGCGATTTCGGCGAGCTGGGTGGCGTGTGGGCCGGCAGGTTCCGGCGATGGATTGTGGTCTGTCATGTGCGACAACAGGATAGCGGAACCCCCCGGGGGCGTGCCGTGGCTCCCACTTTGCGAACGACACAGGGATTTCCGGGTTGCCACCCGCGCGCCGCATCAGTTAGTTTCGCCCGCACAAATATTATGTAATTCACTGATCCGGTGGCCCTTTGGTGAACCAGAAACGCGTCCGTCCCGAAGCTCCCGGCAGCATGGTGCCACTCAAGGGCCTGCAGCTGCTGTGCGTGGCCGCCGTGGCCGGGCTGGGCGTCCACATGACCGCCAGCCTGTTCCACCACGAGAAATCGGCCACGCAGGCGGCGGTGGGCGCCTTCGAGCGGGCCGCACTGGAGATGACCGCGGCGCAATCCGCAGCCGAGGCGGCGCTGGCGGGACTCTCCGAGATCAAGGTGGTGGTGAAGCCCTCGGAAACGCTGGACGCCATCTTCCGGCGGCTGGAATTCTCGCTCAGCGACCTCGCCAGCATCCGCAACCTGGATGGCGTGCGTGCGCAGCTGGATCGCCTGCGGGTCGGGGATGAGCTGACGCTTGCCACGCGCGACGGCCAGCTCGTGTCCCTGCTGCGACCGCTGTCGGTCACCCAGATGCTGCGTGTGCAGCGCGACGGGCAAGCCGGCTTCGTGGCCACCGTGGAAGACCTGCCGGTGGACCGCCAGCAGCGCACCGCCGGCGGCATGATCGACGGGAAGACCTCCTCGCTGTTCCTGGCTGGTGCGACCGCCGGCGTGAGCGACGCCACAATCCTGGAGATGGCCGACATCTTCCGCTTCGACGTGGACTTCGCGCTCGACCTGCGCCTGGGCGACTCCTTCAAGGTGGTCTACGAGCAGCTCTCGCGCGATGGCAAGGTGCTGAAGGACGGCGGCATCCTGGCTGCGGAATTCGTCAATGACGGCCAGCGCTACCGCGCCGTGCGTTATGAGCGCCCGGATGGCACCGTCGACTTCTATACCCCCGAGGGCGTGAGCCTGCGCAAGGCCTTCCTGAAGACGCCCGTGCAGTTCTCGCGCATCAGCTCGGTGTTCAATCCGCGGCGCAAGCACCCCGTGCTGAACACCATCCGCGCGCACAAGGGCGTGGACTATGCGGCGCCCACCGGCACCAGGGTTTATGCCGCCGGCGCCGGTCGCGTGCAGTTCCGCGGCGTGAAGGGCGGATACGGCAACGTGGTGGAGATTGCCCACGCGGGCAAGGTCGTGACGCGCTACGGCCACCTCTCGAAGTTCGCCAAGGGCCTGGCCAATGGCCAGAAGGTGGAGCAGGGACAGCTCATCGGCTACGTGGGCAGCACCGGGCTTGCCACGGGGCCGCACCTGCACTTCGAGTTCATCAAGAACGGCCAGCACGTGGATCCGCAGAAGGAGATCCGCCGCGGTGAACCCGGCCCGCCGGTGCCGGCCGCCGAGCGCGAGCAGTTCGCCTCGCAGATCGCGCCGCTGCTGGCGCGGCTGGACGGCGTGCCGGTCCAGGCACCTGCCGCCTACGCGGCACGCTGAGCCGCACCCGCCACGGACGGCCGATGACCCTCTGCGCCGGCCTGATCTCCGGCACCAGCATGGACGGCGTGGAAGCCGTGCTGCTGGAGATCACCGATGGCGCCTTCACGCTGCGCCATGCCCTGCACCTGGATTACCCGGCTTCGCTGGCCTTGCGCCTGAAGCGCGCGGTGGCCGCACCCGACGCCTGTGGCCTGGATGAGTTCGGGGCCCTGGACGCCGAAGTGGGCGAGGTCTTCGCCAGCGCGGCGGCCGCATTGCTTGAACAGTCCGGCGTTCCCGCCTCCGCAGTGCGTGCGATCGGCAGCCATGGGCAGACCCTGCTGCACCGGCCGCGCGGCACCCGGCGCTACACGCTGCAGGCGGGCGATCCGAACCGCATTGCCGAGCGCACCGGCATCGACGTGGTGGCCGACTTCCGCCGCCGCGACCTGGCCGCCGGCGGCGAGGCCGCACCGCTGGTGCCGGCCTTTCATGCCGCCGCCTTCGGCGTGGCCGGCCAGGACCGCGCCGTGGTCAACATCGGTGGCATCGCCAACATCACCACGCTGCAGGCGGACGGGCGCGTGGGCGGCTTCGACACCGGGCCCGGCAACTGCCTGATGGACCTGTGGGCGGAGGAACACCTGGGTGCGCCATGCGATCGCGGTGGCGCGCTCGCGGCGCAGGGGACGGTCAAGCCGGCCCTGCTGGAGACCCTGCTGGCCGAACCCTACCTGGCGCTGCCACCGCCCAAGAGCACCGGGCGGGAGCTCTTCCACCGCGCCTGGCTGGCGCCTGCCCTGGCGCGCCATCCGGGCTCCCCGGCCGACGTGATGGCCACGCTGAATGAATACACCGCGACCACCATTGCTGCTGCATTGCAGGCGGTGCCGGGCTTCGCGCCGGATGAACTGCTGGTATGTGGCGGCGGCGCCTTCAACGACGAGCTGATGCGGCGACTGGCCGCACGGCTGCCGCAACAGAAGGTGATGAGCACCGCGACTCGCGGCATCCCGCCCGACCAGGTCGAGGCGGCGCTGTTTGCCTGGCTGGCCTGGCGTTTCCTCCAGGGGCAGCCGGGCAATGTCACGGCCGTCACGGGCGCGCGTGGTCCGCGGGTGCTGGGCGGGCTGTATCGCGGCGGGGTGGCGCCGGACTGAGAGGTGCGGCTGCTTCGGGGCGCCGCTGGCGGCAGGTCAGGCCGCGAAGGACGAACCGCAGCCGCAGGTGGTGTGCGCGTTGGGATTGCGGATCACGAACTGCGCGCCCTCCAGCCCCTCGCGGTAGTCGATCTCCGCGCCGCTGAGGTACTGGAAGCTCATGGGATCGACGAGCAGCTTCACGCCCAGCTTTTCCACCAGGGTGTCGCCCTCCTGCACGGCCTCATCGAACTCGAAGCCGTATTGCATGCCCGAGCAGCCGCCGCCCTGCACATAGACGCGCAGCATCAGCGCCGGGTTGCCCTCGTCGCGGATCAGTTCGGCGACCTTGCCGGCCGCCGCGTCGGTGAACTGGATGGCTTCTTCACTCATAACTTCAGCAGTTTACCCTTGATGGTGGCCCCGGCGGCCATTTCAAGCGCGCCGTAGTGCAGGTTGCCCTCCACCGTGGCCCTGGGGCCCAGGACCACCTTCTGGGGGGCCCGGATATCCCCCTTGACCGTGCCGTAGAGCTCCACCAGCTGGGCCTCGCAGGAGCCCTCCACGACGCCGGTCTCGCCGATGACCAGGCGCGAGGCGCCCTCGCCCGGGCGCACGTTGCCGGTGACCGCGCCGTCCAGGTGCAGGCCTCCCGCGAACTGCAGGTCGCCCTGGATGCGGGTGCTCGCCCCGAGCAGCGAATCGATGGCGGGCGCGGCCGCCTTGCCCTTGCCGAACATGGTCCTCAATTCTCCTCGGCCCAGGGGAAGGTTTCGCGCACCGGGTTCACGCCTTTGCGGGCCGGGATGAGCTCCACCACGGTCTGGGCGGGAATGAAGCCGGCCGGCAGGCGGACGATCTGCTCCACTTCCTCCAGGTAGCGGAAGTCGAAGCCCAGTTCACTGGTCTCCAGCCCCGCGGCTTGCGCCAGGTCGAGGCTGGCGGGCTCCGAGCCCGGTGCTCCCTCGATGGTGATGCGCAGCTTGCCGCTGATGTTGCCATCGCGGTTGATGGGGCGGCCGAGCACCAGCCGCATGCGGTAGGCGCCCGCCTCGGTGGTGCGCGTGACCCGGAACTGCTGCACCTTCACGGCATCGATCCTGGCGTCGTCACCCACCACGCCGCGATAAAACCCCAGCTCGCTTTGCAGGCGCTGCACGTCCGCGCGCAGCGAGCTGATGGTGCGCGCCAGCTCGTTGCGCTCGCTGATCTGGCCCACCCGCTCGCTCTCGCGCTGCGCCAGCTCCACGCGCACGGTGCGCAATTCATCCTCGAGGAAACTCACCCGCTCGCGCAGGGTGACGCGGTCGGGCGTGATGCCGCCGGGCAGGCCGAGGTTGCCGCGGCCCCATTCGAAGGCCACCCACAGCAGCAATGCCACCGGAAGCAGCGCCAGCCACAGCCAGCGCCGCACGGAAGTCTCCTGGCGCACCACCACGCGCGGGATCCTGGCAGTCGAATTGTTGCTCATTCAGCCGCTGCGCCGCTGCCTGCGCGGGCGTTCTCCTTGCGCGTGGTGGAACGCTGGCGCGACTGCCGCGCCCACCATGAGGGATAGGGCGGCAGGCCCGCCGGTCGTGCCAGCGGCGCCAGCTCGTGCAGGGCACGCACATAGACCGGCCGCTTGAAATAGATCACTTCCTTCACCGGCTGCCAGTAGTCCACCCAGCGCCAGCGATCGAACTCCGGCTCCGCGGTGGCATCAAGGCGGATGGCCGAATCGGCATCGGAGAGCTGCAGCAGGAACCAGCGCTGCTTCTGCCCGATGCACAGCGGGCGCTGGCCGTGGCGCTGGTAACGCGTGGGCAGCCGGTAGCGCAGCCAGCGGCTGGTTGAGCCGAGCAACTTCACCTGCCCGGGGGCAAGCCCGATTTCCTCGTGCAACTCGCGGAACAGCGATTCTTCGGCGGACTCGCCCTTGCGCATGCCTCCCTGCGGGAACTGCCAGCCCTTGCCGCCGGTGCGGCGGCCGAGGAAGAGGTTGCCATCCCCGGCCATCAGCACGATGCCCACATTGGCACGGAAACCGTCGCGATCGATCAGGTCCGTCATGATCGTCAACTTGTAACCGGGTTGCGGGGTTCGTGGCAAGGCGACCCCGCGGCGCGACATGCTCAGGCCCGCTGCGCCTGCATGCGGCGGCCCTTCAGGTAGGCCTGTCCCTGTTCCATGAGGCGGCGGAAAGCCTCGCGGTCGCGCAGCTGCACGGTGTGGCGGAGGCGTTCCACCGCGGCAGCCAGCGCCTGCAATGATTCGCCGCCGTAGTCGTTGAGCGCCTGGATGTCGTAATAGAGCTCGGGGTTCTCGCCAGCGACCACGCTGGCCACCTCGACCTGCGCATCGAAAGTGGTGCTGGACATGCGCCCGAGCTTCGGCGCCGCCTCGCCGCTGCCGGCAAGCGCGGTGAAGAAGGCGATGTTCAGCGCATGCGAGAGGCCGAGTACGTAGGCCACGAGCCGGTCGTGCTCCTCGAGGTCCATCACCACCTGCTCGGCCATGGTGGGCCTGAACAATGCACGCGCGGCAGCCAGCGCCTCGCTGCTGCCCAGGTCGATGAAGATCACGTGGCGCCCGGAGAGCATCTCCACATCGGGGCCGAACATGGGATGCAGCGAGGTCACCTTCACGCCGGCGCCCTTCAGGGCTGCCAGCCCCGCGCGCAGCGGCGACTTCAGCGAACCCAGGTCGAACACCACGCCCTTCGGCTTGCGCGCGGCGAGCTGCTCAAGCACGGCGCTGCTGGCACCAAGGGGCGTGGCCACCACGATGTAGTCGAACGCGTCGAGGTCGGGCAGTCCCTGCCAGTCGGCAACCTGGTCGATGCCCTGCGGCGCACCGGCCGGATCGGCCACCAGCACCGCAAAACCCTGCGAGGCGAGGAAACGCACGAACCAGCCGCCCATCTTGCCGGCACCGCCGATCACCAGCGCACGCCGCCCGCTGCCGGCGCCGCGCGTGGCGACACTGACCTGCTCCTGCGTGGTGAGCGAGGAATGGATCAGCAGGCGCAGCACTTTCTCGGCCACGTCGGGCGAGAGGCCTTGCTGCTCGGCACGACGCCGTGCGCCCATGATGACCTCGCGCTCGCGCTGGTAGTCGCGGGTGGGATAGCCGGTGGCCCGCTTGGCCGCGGCGACCTCCCGGGCAATGGCCTGCCGCCGGCCGATCAGTTCGACGATCTCGCCGTCGAGCTGATCAAGCTGTTGGCGCAGTTGCTCCAGGGAAGTGGTGGCCATTGCAAACCGTTATGCGGCTAAACTCGCGCAATGTTACCCGATCAGACGCTGCCCGATCCGCTGCCGGCCGAGCCCATGACGCTGCTTTCCCAGTGGTTCGGTGAAGCCATGCAGCGCCGCGACCAGCCGAACCCGGATGCCATGGTGCTGGCCACGGCCGACGGCGGCAGGCCCTCGGCCCGGGTGGTCCTCTGCAAGCAGATCGATGCGGACACCGGCTCGGTGCGTTTCGTCACCAACTACGATTCGCGCAAGGGGCGCGAGCTGGCGGCCAACCCGCATGCCGCGCTGGTGTTCTTCTGGGACCACCTGCGTCGCCAGGTGCGGCTGGAGGGCACGGTCATCCGTGCCGCCGCCGCCGACAGCGACAGCTACTTCGCCACGCGGGCGCGTGACAGCCAGATCGGCGCGCACGCCAGCCGGCAGAGCGAGCCGCTCGATTCCATGGCCACGCTGCGCGAGCGCGCCCAGGCGGTGCGCACGCGTTACCAGGGCGCGCAAGTGCCCCGGCCGGAGAACTGGGGCAGCTACATCTTCCGTGCCGAGTCGGTGGAACTGTGGGTAGCCGGGGACGCGCGACTGCACGAGCGGGCGCGCTGGAGCCGGGAACTATCCTCCGCCTGCGGCACCCTACCCCTGGCAGGACCCTGGACAGCAACGAGGTTGCAACCTTGAATGACCGCCTTCTGATCACCGGCCTGCGCATGGGACTGTGCTACCTGATCGCCTTCTGGTCGGGTTTCTTCGTGATGGGCGTGGAGCTTCTCGGTGGCCGCATCCTGGCGCCGAACTTCGGCAGCAGCATCTATGTCTGGGGCGCCATCATCACCGTGTTCATGCTGGCGCTGTCGCTGGGTTACCTCGCCGGCGGACGCTGGTCGCAGCACAATCCCAGCCTGGCACGGCTCGGGCTGCTGCTGGGCGCGGCGGCCCTCACCGCGCTGCCGGTGCTGGCGCTGTCCGGCGAGGCGATGGAGACGCTCTCGATCGCGATCCCCGACGTGCGCTTCGGCTCCATGGCCGGCGCTTCGGCGTTGTTCTTCGTCCCCACCTTCTTCTCGGGCATGGTTTCCCCGTACTGCGTGCGCCTGCTGGTGGACCAGAGCGAGACCTCCGGCCGCCGCGCGGGCCAGCTCTACTTCGTCTCGACCTTCGGCAGCGCCGGCGGCACCATCATGACCTCGTTCTATTTCGTGAAATGGTTCGAGGTGAACACCATCCTCATCGGCCTGATTTCCATCTCCGCAGTGCTGTCCGTGCTCGCGGTCCTGTCCAGGAGTGAACGCAAATGAGAATGCTCGCCCGACTGCTGCCCCTGGCGCTGCTGCTGGTGGCTCCCCACGCCCTCGCCCAGAAGCTGGTGCATTCCGAGCGCTCGCTGTACCGCGAGGTGCTGGTCTACGAGGATTCGGAGGAACGCTGCATGTGCTTCACGCGCATGTGCCGCATCGGGCGCCAGTCCTGCCTGAACCTGAAGCGGCCGCGCGAATTCGCGCTCAACTACACCCACATGGTGATGGGCGGGCTGCTGTTCACCACCGAGACCGCGCCGAAGAGCATCCTGGTGATCGGGCTGGGTGGCGGCACCATTCCCACCGCGCTGCGCGAGGTGCTGCCCGATGCCACCATCGACGCGGTGGAGATCGACCCGGCGGTGACCAAGGTGGCGCGCCGCTACTTCGGCTTCAAGGACGACGCGAAGCTGAAGGTGCACGAGATGGACGGTCGCCGGTACGTGAAGAGTGCCCTGCGCGCAGGCCGCAGGTACGACGCCATCCTGCTCGACGCCTTCGACCACGAATACATCCCCGAGCACCTGCTGACGCGCGAGTTCCTGGAGGAAGTGAAGTCGCTGCTCTCGCCGGGGGGCGTGCTGGTGGGCAACACCTTCTCGTCCAGCCGCCTCTACAGCCACGAGTCCACCACCTACGCGGCCGTGTTCAAGACCTTCTACAACCTGAAGGCGGCCAACCGCGTGATCGTGGCCCGCCCGGCAGGACTGCCCACGCCGCAGCAGATGGCCGCGCGCGCGCAGGACTTCGAACTGGCGCTGCGTGGCTACGGCGTGGACGTGAAGCAGGTGCTGGGCATGTTCAGCACCGGGACGGACTGGGACCCCACCGCGCGCGTGCTCACCGACCAGTATTCCCCGGCCAACCTGCTGAACAACTGAGCGGCGGACAGCCGCCATGCACCGGAGGGGGCGCCACGTGAAGCTGAAGCAACTGAAACCACTGCTCGCGGCCCCGCTGGCCGCGCTGCTGGCCTTCTCCGGGGCGACCGCGGGCCAGGCGCCGGCCCGACCCGCGGCCGACGTGCCCGTGCCGCGCACCGACGAGAATTCCCGCCAGGCCCACCAGGACCTGCTGGCCAAGCGCGGCAAGGGCCGCATCGACCTGTATTTCGTGGGCGACTCGATCACGCGCCGCTGGGGTGCGGCCGAGCCGCGCTACCGCGCGCTCCTCGAGCACTGGCAGAAGAGCTTCCACGGCTGGAACGCGGGCAACTTCGCCTGGGGTGGCGACACCACCGGCAACATGCTCTGGCGGCTGGACAACGGCGAACTCGACGGCGTGAATCCGCGCGTGATCGTGGTAATGGCCGGCACCAACAACCTGGCACGCCCGGTGGTCGATGGCGAGGCCATGGCCACCGACATCGCGCGCGGCATCGAGGCCATCCTGCGCCGCTGCCAGGCACTGGCGCCGCAGGCGCGCATCGTGCTGACGGGCATCGCGCCGCGCGGTGACGTGCCCGAATACCAGCCGGTGATCGACAGCGTGAACGCGCGCGTGGCGCGCCTGGCCGACGGACAGCGCGTGCGTTTCGTGGACCTGAAGGATCGCATGACCGACGCCGGCGGCAAGCTGCTGCCCGGCATGACCGATCCGGACCAGCTGCACCTGGCGCTGCCTGCCTACGAAGCGTGGGCCGCGGCGCTCAGACCCATCCTGCTGGAATGGCTGGGCCCGCCTGCCGCGGTGGACCAGGCTCCACCGCCCACCGGCGATCCTTCGGCCATGCGCGCCGCCGCCGGCGGCTGATCAGCGCCAGAGTTCCGCGCGCAGCGTCTCGTGCAGCATGCCGTTGCTGGCCAGCACGGTGGTGGTCGCGAGGCCCACCGGGCGGCCGGCGAAATCGGTGAAGCGTCCGCCCGCCTCGGTGACGATCACTGACAGCGCCGCCACGTCGAGCACGTTCACGTCGGATTCGACCACGATGTCCAGCGCACCCCGGGCCAGCAGGTGGTAGTGCACGAAGTCCCCGTAGCCGCGGCTGCGGTTCACCTTCTGCAGCAGCGCGCCGTAGTTGCCCCATTGCGGGCTCGCCGCCAGCGTCTTCAGGTTGCCGCCCGAGATGATGGCCTCGTCCAGGCGGCTGGTGCCGCTGACGCGGATGCGGTCCCCGTTGAGGAAGGCGCCGCGGCCGCGCTCCGCCCAGGCCAGCTCGCCATATACACAGGCCGAGGACACACCCAGCACCGGCTCGCCCCGGCGCAGCAGCGCGATCTGCGTGGAGAAGAAGGGCGTGTCGCGCACGAATGACTTGGTGCCATCCAGCGGGTCCACCAGCCAGATGTTCTCGGCGTCGGGAAGGGTGCGTCCGCCCTCCTCGCCGTAGAACCCGTAGTCGGGGAAGTGTTTCGAGAGCACTTCGTGGATCACCTGCTCGGCACGCCGGTCGGCCTCGGTGACCGGGGAGCGGTCGGACTTCAACTCCACCGCCACGTTGGCGCGGTACAGCGGTGCGATGACGGCATCGGCGGCGCGGGCCGCCTCCAGCGCGGCCCGCAGTTCACGTGACTGCATGTTCATTCCTGTCGAATTCATGGGCAGCCGGGTTCAGTCCAGCCGCGCGTGCAGCGCCTGCCAGTCGAAGGCCGGGCCCGGATCGCTCTTGCGTCCCGGCGCGATGTCGCTGTGCCCGGCAATGCGCTCGCGCCGCAGCCCGGGATAGGCCGCGAACAAGGCGCGCAGGGCCGCCGCGGTGCTGTCGTACTGGGCATCGGCATAGGGCGTGTCGTCATCACCCTCCAGCTCGATGCCGACGGAGAAGTCATTGCAGGCTTCCCGACCCTGCCAGGAGGAAACCCCCGCGTGCCAGGCCCGCAGGTGGAAGGGCACGAACTGCACCAGCTCGCCATCGCGCCGCACCAGCAGGTGGGCGGACACGCGCAGGCCCGCGATGGTGGCGAAATAGGGATGCTCCCCCGGCGGCAGGCTGCCGGTGAACAGCCGCTCGATCCATGGCCCGCCGAACCCGCCGGGCGGCAGGCTGATGCCATGGACCACCACAAGGTCGGGCGCGACGCCGGCGGGCCGCGCATCCCGGTGCGGACTGAGCACCTGGCGCACGCCCTCGATCAATCCGGTTGCCACGTGCACGCGCAGGTCCAACATTCCTCCCGAACTTGCCGCCCCCATCCGGCGGTGCTACACCTGCGGCGGGCTGATCTGGTAATCCGACAACCAATACGAACCGGGAGGAGATTATGCCTGTCACGAAACGTCTGGGTGCCGAGTTTCTCGGCACCTTCTGGCTGGTATTCGGCGGCTGCGGCAGTGCCGTGATTGCCGCCGGCTGGCCGGACCTCGGCATCGGCTTCGCGGGCGTGTCGCTGGCCTTCGGCCTCACCGTGCTCACCGCCGCCTATGCCTTCGCGCACATCTCCGGCGCGCATTTCAATCCGGCGGTGTCGCTGGGCCTGGCGGTTGCCGGGCGCTTTGCATGGAAGGACCTCGGCCCCTATGTGGTGGCGCAGGTGCTGGGCGGCATCGCCGCGGCGCTGCTGCTGCAATACGTGGCCAGCGGTGCGCCGGGCTTCTCCATCTCGGATGGACTGGCGTCCAATGGTTACGGGGAGCATTCCCCCGGCAGCTACACGCTGCAGTCGGCACTGGTGATCGAGGTGCTGCTCACCGCGTTCTTCCTGCTGGTGATCCTCGGCGCCACCTCGGCGCGCGCGCCCGCGGGATTCGCGCCGCTGGCCATCGGCCTCACGCTCACGCTGATCCACCTGATCAGCATTCCCGTCACCAACACCTCGGTGAACCCGGCGCGCAGCACCGGTCCGGCGGTGGTGGTCGGCGACTGGGCGCTGGCGCAGCTGTGGCTGTTCTGGGTGGCGCCGCTGGCCGGCGCGGCGCTGGGCGGGCTGGTGCACCGCTGGCTGGGCCGGGACACGGAATGAATCCCGCAGGCGGGGCCGGCGCTGTAAGGGAACGCCGGCTCCGCCGACTGCAGGGGCAGTCCCGTCCACCCGAGGCTTGATCCATGGATGGCCTGCGCGCCCTTTCCGTTGTGCTGGCAACGTTTTCCCTGCTGGCCGTTGGTCCGCCTTCGGCCAGCAGTGCGGAATCCGCGCGCGGGGACACCGAACTCGACGAGGTACTGGTCACGGGCGAGCGCCCGGGGCCGGCGATGTGGAAGGTGTCCCGTGACGGACACATGCTGTGGATCATGGGCACCCTCTCGCCCATGCCGGCGAAGATGAGCTGGCGCCAGAAGCGCGCCGAGGAGGTCATCAAGGCCTCCGGCGAGATCCTCGCTACCTCCACCAGCGACTGGGACATGGACCTTGGCTTCCGCGAATCCATCGGCATGATCCGCACGCTGCTGAAGCTGCGCCACAACGCCGATGGTTCCACGCTGCGCGAAGTGCTCCCCGAAGACGTCTACGAACGCTGGCATGCCGCGCATCGCCGCTGGTTCGGCGGGAAACCGAGCCCGAAGGAGCGCGCGCGGCCCCTGTATGCGGCCATGCTGCTGTACAGCCGCGCGCTGGAGAAGTCCGGCCTCACCGAAGAGCCCCTGGTGTGGGAGCGCGCCGCGAAGGTGGCCAGGAAACACAAGGTGAAGATCCGCCAGCGCCGCTTCCGGGTGAAGATCGAGGACCCGAAGGGCATGCTCGCGGAGCTCCGGGACCTGCCGCGCGACAAGGAAGTGGCCTGCCTGGTGGAAATCATGGACTTCATCGACCATGAGATACCGCAGATGAAGCGGCGCGCCGAGGCCTGGGCCCTGGGCGACCTCGGGGCCCTGCGCGGGCTGCCGCCCGCCGCGCTGGAACCGCAATGCATCGAGCTTGGCGAGGGCACGCGCATCGAGCAGCTCGAGAAGACGGAGGAAGCCCTGTTTGCCCGGGACTGGGCAGGCATCGTGGACTGGATGCTGCTGACGCATGAGACCAGCTTCACCACGCTCCCCATCGGCAAGCTGCTCGAGGAGGACGGGGTGCTGGCGCAGCTGCGCTCCCGGGGCTACACGGTCGAGGAACCGTTGTAGCCCGGGGATTCCCGCGGCGGGGCCGGGCTGCCTGCCGGCTACAGATGCCCTTCGGTAGTGGCTGGCGCGGAGCCCTGCGGCGCCATGTCGCGTTGCTGCGCCTCCCAGGCCTGGCGCGCCACGTTGATCACATGCGCGCGGATCTGCTCGACCTGCTCCTGGCTGAGCAGGTCGTCGAACGCCGGCATGCCGCGCTTCATCAGCGCGCCGGCATGCACCACGCCGGCAAAGGCCGCGGCCTCGCGGACCAGGGGCGAGCGGCGCAGGTCAGGCACCGGGGCACGATCCATGTTGGCGTGGCAGCTGCCGCAATAGGCGCCGAACAGCGCGGCGCCGGCGGCGATGTCTTCTGCCTTTGCGGCCTGTGCCGGCGGCTCGGGCAGGGGGCCTACCGGCGGCAGCTCCGGCGGAACGGGCGTGGCGCCGCCATCCAGCCGGAAGGCCAGGATGCGGTTGTCGTTGCCGCGGCGTGAGGCCACCTTGTCGGGCGTCCACATGTTCCAGCCCCCTCCGCCGGTGCCGGCCAGCACGGCGATGTACTGCACGCCATCGACGGTGTAGCTCATCGGCGCCGCCACCAGCGAGGTGCCGGTATCGATCTCCCTGAGCACCTGGCCGGTGGCGTCATCGAAGAATCGCAGGTGCCCGTCGATGCTCCCCTGCACCACCAGGCCGCCGGCCGTGGAAAGCACGCCGCCATGGTCGTTGAACGAGGGATAGCGGTGCTCCCACACGACCTTGCGCGCCACCGGATCCCAGGCCTTCAGCGACGCGTGCACCTCGAGGCTGGGCACGGTACGCAGATAGGCGGGATCCGCCAGCGACCTGAAGATGGGCGGCAGCGCCTCGGCCGCGATCGGCCCGGTGATGAAGCTGGCCTGGAAGCCGCCCGCCATCTGTCCCGGCGCCCGCGGCCTGGGCGCGGTGGAAGCCAGCATCATGCCGCTGTGGATGGCCGGGATGTACACCAGTCCCGTGCTGGCCGACAGCGACATGGGATTGAAGTTGTGCCCGCCGGCGCCGGAGGGAAACACGATCACCGGCCGGCCCTTCGTGTAGTCGCTGGCCGGGTTGATGATGGGACGGCCGGTGGCGAGGTCGATGCCCGTGGCCCAGCTGGCATCGACGAACTTGTCAGCGGCCAGCAGCTCGCCCGTGGCCCGGTCGTGCACATAGAAAAAGCCGTTCTTCGAGGCCTGCATCAGCACGTCGCGCGACGCGCCATCAAGCTCCAGCGTGGCCAGCATCAGGTGCGGCGTGGCGTCGTAGTCCCAGCGCTCGCCGGGGGTCTGCTGGTAGTGCCAGGCGTATTCGCCCGTATCGGCCTTGAGCGCCACGATGGAGGCGAGGAAGAGGTTGTCGCCGCCGGCCGGGCTGCGCAGCGCCGGGTTCCACGGCGCGCCATTGGCGGTGCCGAAATACACCAGGTTGGTCTTCGCGTCGTAGATGATGGCGTCCCAGGCGTTGCCGCCGCCGCCCCACTGCCACTCGCGATCCGGATCCCAGGTCTTCACGGCCTCTTCAAGCGCCGGGTTGTCCTGCGGCTTCGAGGGATCGGTGGGCGTGGTGAAGAAGCGCCAGGCCATGGCGCCGGTTTCCAGGTCGTAGGCCGTCACATAACCGCGCGAGTCGAATTCCGCGCCGCCATTGCCGATCACCACCACCTTGCCGGCCACCTGCGGTGCGCCGGTGATGGAATAGGCGCGGCCGTCCTTGAGGAAGGTGTCGGCCTGCCACAGCACCTTGCCGTCGCGCGCGTCCAGCGCAAAGAGGATGCCCTCGAAGGCGCCCACGTACACCTTGCCGTTCCACACCGCCACGCCGCGATTGACGATGTCGCAGCAGGAGTCACGTGCGTTGCGCAGGTTCAGCGGTGGCTCGAAGCTCCAGATTTCCTCGCCGGTGGCGGCGTTGAGTGCATAGACGCGGCCCGCCACCCCGGAGGTGTACATCACGCCGTCGACCACGACGGGCGTGGCCTGCATGCCGCGGTTGGTGCCGGTGCGGTATTCCCAGGCAAAACCCAGCCGGTCCACGTTGTCGCGGTCGATGGCATCGAGCGGCGAATAGTGGGTGCGGCCGGCATCGCGTCCCACCGTGAGCCACTGTCCGGGCTCGGCAGCGATGTTCGCAAGGCGCGCGGCATCGACCCGGCCCGTGGGCTGCGGCGTGCCAGCGCCGGGTGAACGGCTGCAGCCGGACATGGATGCGGCGGCGATGCAGGCGAGCGCGATACCCGCCAGGTGACGCGTGGAAATCATCCCGGAACCCCCGAAGCCCCCTGAGTGTAGGATCATTATGCGCGCATGAACCCCGTTCCGGACAACCAGGCCACGCTGGCGGCGCGCGACCTCGCCTGCCTGTGGCACCCCTGCACGCAGATGAAGGACCACGAGCGCGAGCTGCCACTGCTGGCCGTGCGCCGTGGCCGCGGGGCCTGGCTGGAGGGCGTGGATGGCAGGCGTTACCTGGACGCCATCAGCTCCTGGTGGGTGAACCTGTTCGGGCATGCCAACCCGGCCATCAGCGCGGCCGTGGCAAGGCAGCTCGACGAGCTGGAGCATGTGATCTTCGCCGGCTTCACCCATGAGCCGGCGGTGGAGGTGGCCGAGGAGCTGCTGCGCGTGGCGCCGCCGGGCCTGGCGCGCTGCTTCTTCGCCGACAACGGCTCCGCCGCCGTGGAAGTGGCGGTGAAGATGAGTTTCCACTACTGGCGCAATGCCGGCCGGCCGCGCAAGACGCGCTTCATCACGCTGGCCAACAGCTATCACGGCGAGACGCTGGGCGCGCTGGCCGTGGGCAACGTGGCCCTCTACAAGGACATCTACGCGCCGCTGCTGATGGACGTGATCACCGCTCCCTCGCCCGATGCGTATGAAGGCGAGCCCGGCGAATCGGCGGAGGAAGTAGCCCGTCGCCAGGCCGCTGCCATGCGGGCGCTGCTCGAGCGGCACGCCGAGGAGACCGCCGCCGTGATCGTGGAGCCGCTGGTGCAATGCGCGGGCAGCATGCGCATGTACCACCCGCTCTACCTCACGCTGCTGCGGCAGGCCTGCGATGAATTCGGTGTGCACCTGATCGCCGATGAGATCGCGGTGGGTTTCGGCCGCACCGGCACGCTGTTCGCCTGCGAGCAGGCCGGCATCACGCCGGACTTCCTTTGCCTGTCGAAGGGACTCACCGGCGGTTACCTGCCGCTGTCTGCGGTGCTCACCACCGGCGCGGTGTACGAGGCCTTCTACGACGAATACGCGAAGCTCAACGCCTTCCTGCACTCCCACAGCTACACCGGCAACCCGCTGGCCTGCGCCGCGGCGCGCGCCACGCTCCGGATCTTCCGCACCGAGCCGGTGCTGGAGCGCAACCGGGGCCTGGCGGCGCGCATGGCCCAGGCGACCGCGCCGCTGGCGGAGCATCCCCACGTGGCCGAGGTGCGCCAGACCGGCATGATCCTGGCCATCGAGATGGCACGGGACCGCGCCACCCGCGAGCCTTATGACTTCCGCGAGCGCCGCGGTCTTGCCGTCTACCGCCATGCGCTGGAGCGCGGCGCCCTGCTGCGGCCCATCGGCAATGTCATCTACTTCATGCCGCCCTACGTGGTGACGACCGAAGAGATCGATTTCCTGGCCGACGTGGCGCGCACCGGCATCGAGGCGGCGACATGCGGGTGACCCGCATCCATGTCCCGGCGCTGCTTTCCACCGGAATGCTGCTGGAACTGCCGGCGCAGCAGGGCCGGCACCTGGCGCGCGTGCTGCGCCTGCCTGCGGGAGCACCGGTGACGGTATTCAATGGCGAGGGCGGAGAGTTCGGGGCGGTGATCGAAGGCATCCGCCGCGACACCGTCACCGTGCGCGTGGGCGCACACCTGGCCGTGGAACGCGAATCCCCGCTGCGCGTCACGCTGCTGCAGGGAATCGCGCGCGGCGAGAAGATGGACTTCATCCTGCAGAAGGCCACCGAACTCGGCGTGGCGCGCATCGTGCCGGTGGCATCGATGCGCAGCACCGTGCGGCTGACGCGCGACACCGCCGTGCGCAAGCAGGACCACTGGCAGTCCGTGGTGGCCAGCGCCTGCGAGCAGTGCGGGCGCAATCGCGTGCCGGAGGTGGCCATTCCGATCACCCTGACCCAGGCAATGCAGGCTGCGGGCACGGGCCTGAAGCTGCTGCTCGCCGCCGCTGACCAGGCCCGGGCCCTGCCAGCCTTGCTGGCCGGCCTGGCTGAAAGCGAACCCGTCACGCTCCTGGTCGGCCCGGAAGGTGGATTCGATCCCGCAGAAACGCGCGCGGCAACGGGCGCAGATTTCGCGCCGTGCCGGCTCGGGCCGCGCATCCTGCGAACGGAAACTGCGGGGCTGGCGGCGCTGGCCGCACTGCAGCTGCTGCAAGGCGATCTTGCCTAACGGGCAGAGAATCCGCGAAATTCCGTACCGCGTGGTCGAAGCTCTCTGCACTCGATGAGCATCGCACCGACAGCGCAGGCGGCATACCGCCGCGGACGGCAGCGGCGGGGCATCGCTTACGCTCACCGCCACGAAATCCCCGGCCGCGACATGCCGGGATGGCCGACCCGGCGGCAACACGCCCTTGCGTCGCAGAGCCGCTACCGCGTCGTAGGTCACCCGCACGTTCAAGCCTTGCTCGCGAGCCTGCGCGCTCAAGGCCACTCCGTGCTTCTGTGCGTCCTGAAAACACTCTAGCGCGGCGCGCTGGTTCGACGTCAAGCCGTTGATCATCCTCGCCTCCGTCATCTCGCAA
>CBFGXE010000048.1:0-18381 GCA_965652645.1 uncultured bacterium
AAGGCGATGGCGGCCACCACGAAGGCGACGGCGAGGATGTAGCCCAGGCCCGGGTCATCACCCAGCCGCGCGGACAGTTCACCCAGCTCCAGCGTGCCGGTCATGCCATACAGCACCGACATGCCGAACAGCAGCACGCCGCTGGCCAGCGCGCCCAGCACGAAGTATTTGATGGCGGCCTCGGCGGCGACGCCCGACTCGCGGTCGAAGGCCACCAGCGCATACAGCGACAGCGACAGCAGCTCCAGGCCGATGTAGATGGTGAGCAGGTGCGGCGCGGAGGCCATCACCAGCACGCCCAGCAATGCGCTGAGGGTGAGCACGTAGTACTCGCCCTTCATCAGCCCGCGCCGCGCCAGGTAATTGCGGCTGTAGAACAGCGCCATGGCGGTGAACACGAAGGCGCAGACCTTCAGCAGCGCGCTGGCGCGGTCGGCCACGTACAGGCCGTCGAAGGCCACGGTGCGGATGTCGATGCCCTGCCGCCAGGTGAGCACGGCGCCCACCAGCAGCACCGCCAGGGTGAAGGTGGCCGTGCGGCCGGTGTTCCTGCCTGCGATGAACAGGTCGAACAGCAGCACCACGCAGATGCCCGCGGTCAGGTAGATCTCGGGCAGGCCCAGGGCCAGCTCGCTGGAGGAGAAAGGCGTCATAGCTTGGTACCCAGTATCTGCTGGGCGAGTTGTTCGATGGTGCCGCGCATCACGTCCAGCAGCGGCGCCGGCCACAGGCCCAGCAGCAGCACCGCCACCGCCAGCATGGCCAGCACCAGGAATTCACGGCCGTCGATGTCCTTCATCTCCGCCACGTGGTGGTTGGCCACCGCGCCGAAGATGGTGCGCTTCACCAGCCACAGGGTGTAGGCAGCGCCCAGGATCAGCGTGAGCGCGGCCAGTGCGGCGTACCAGAAGTTGGCCTTGAAGGCGGCCAGCACCACCAGAAACTCGCCGACGAAACCCGAGGTGCCCGGCAGGCCGGCATTGGCCATGGCGAAGAACACCGCGAAGGCGCCGAACACCGGCATGGTGTTGATCACGCCGCCATAGGCGCTGATCTCGCGGCTGTGCACGCGGTCGTACATTACGCCGATGCACAGGAACATGGCGCCGGAGATCAGGCCGTGGGAGATCATCTGCACCATGGCGCCGTCCAGGCCCATGCCCGCCCCCGCCGACGATCCCGTGGTGCCGACGATGTCATAGGCCAGTACCGCGCCCAACGTGACGAAGCCCATGTGCGCGATGGAGGAATAGGCCACCAGCTTCTTCATGTCCTGCTGCACCAGGGCGACAAAGCCGATGTACACCACCGCGACCAGCGACAGGGAGATGATCAGCCAGTCCAGCTCGCGGCCGGCATCCGGCGCGATCGGCAGCGCGAAGCGCAGCAGGCCGTAACCGCCCATTTTCAGCATGATGGCCGCCAGCACCACGGAGCCGCCGGTGGGCGCCTCCACGTGCGCGTCTGGCAACCAGGTGTGCACCGGCCACATGGGCACCTTCACCGCGAAGGCGGCCAGGAAAGCCAGGAAGATCCAGCGCTGCTCGGTGAGCGAGAGTTTCAGGGCCTGCAGCACGCCGATGTCGTAGTCGCCGGCCTTCAGGTACATGTAGATCAGCGCCACCAGCATGAACACCGACCCGAGGAAGGTGTACAGGAAGAACTTGATGGTGGCGTAGATGCGCCGCGGGCCGCCCCAGATGCCGATGATGAGGAACATCGGGATCAGCATGGCTTCCCAGAAGAAGTAGAACAGCAGCGCGTCCATGGCCGCGAACACGCCGATCATCAGGCCTTCCATGATGAGGAAGGCCGCCAGGTACTGCGCCACCCGCTTCGTCACCGAGTTCCAGGCAGCGATCACCACCGGCACGGTGATGAAGGCGGTCAGGATGATCAGCGGCACGGACAGCCCGTCCACGCCCAGGTGGTAGTCGGCGCTGAAGGCCGGGATCCAGGGCAGCCGCTGCTGGAACTGGAAGGCCGCCGTGGCGCCGTCGAAGCCGGTGTACAGCGGGATGCTGAAGGCCAGCGTGGCAAGTGCAGTCACCAGCGCCACCCAACGGGCCGCGGCCACGCGCTGCTCGCCGAGTGCCAGCAGTACCACGCCGCCCGCGATGGGCAGCCAGATCAGGATGGAAAGAAGGATGTCGTTCATGTCGGCCTAGCGCGCCACCAGGTACCAGCCCAGCAAGACTGCAAGACCGATCACCATCCAGAAGGCATAGGTATAGAGGAATCCGGTCTGCACGCGGCGTGCGATGCCCGCCACCCACTTCACCGTGAAGGCCGAGCCGTTCACCAGCGCGCCGTCGATCACCAACTGGTCACCGGCCTTCCACAGCAAGGTGCCCAGCAGGCGCGAGAGGCGCGCGATCACGTTCTCGTTGAACCAGTCGAAGTAGTACTTGTTGTTCAGCAGCGTCACCAGCGGCTTCAGCTTCAGGGCGATCACGCCCGGCAGGTCCGGCCGCTTCAGGTACAGGAACCAGGCCGCGACCACGCCGGCGGCAGCCAGCCAGAACGGCAGGGTCATGAAGCCGTGCAGGGCCATGCCACCCGGGTGCGCGGCATGCTCGGCCACGTGGTGCATGGCCTCGTGCCCGGAGGCCATGTAGATGGCATTGCCGAAGAAGTCGCCGGCGAGCATGGGAGCGACGGTCAGGCCGCCGATCACCAGCGAGGGGATGGCCAGCAGCACCAGCGGTACCCATACCACGGCGGGGCTCTCATGGGGCTCGCCCGAATGCCCGTGCCCATGGTCATCGGGGCCATGGCTGTCATGCGCGCCGTCGCCATGGTCGTCATGGGTCGCGTGTGCGTCGTGCTCGCCCGGGAAGGGCTTGTTGCGGAAGCGCTCGGGCCCGTGGAACACCAGGAAATACATGCGGAAGCTGTAGAAGGCGGTGATGAACACGCCGGCCAGCACCGCGAAGGTGGCGTAGCCCGAGGCCCAGCCCAGGTCGCTGTGCTCCACGGCCAGGATGATGCTGTCCTTCGAGTAGAAGCCCGACAGGAATGGCGTGCCGATGAGCGCCAGCGAGCCGATCAGCGAGGTGATCCAGGTGATCTTCATGTACTTGCCGAGGCCACCCATGTTGCGGATGTCCTGGTCGTGGTGCATGCCGATGATCACGCTGCCCGCCGCAAGGAACAGCAGCGCCTTGAAGAAGGCATGCGTCATCAGGTGGAACACGCCGGCCGAATAGGCCGAGGCGCCCAGCGCCACCGTCATGTAACCCAGTTGCGAGAGCGTGGAATAGGCCACCACGCGCTTGATGTCGTTCTGCACGATGCCCAGCAGGCCCATGAACAGCGCCGTGGTGGCGCCGATCACCAGGATGAACTGCAGCGCGGCCTCCGAACCCTCGAACAGCGGCGACATGCGCGCCACCATGAAGATGCCCGCGGTCACCATCGTCGCGGCGTGGATCAGCGCCGAGATCGGGGTCGGGCCTTCCATGGAGTCCGGCAGCCAGACGTGCAGCGGCACCTGTGCCGACTTGCCCATGGCGCCGATGAACAGGCAGATGCAGATCATCGTCAGGGCATTCCAGCCCTCCCCGCCCAGCACGAAGAAGTTCTGGCCGGCGATGCGCTCCACCGCAGCAAAGGCGTCGCTGTACTGCAGGGAGCCGGTGAAATAGACCACGCCGGCAATGCCCAGCAGGAAGCCGAAGTCGCCCACGCGGTTGACCAGGAAGGCCTTCATGTTGGCGAAGATCGCCGTCGGGCGCGTGTACCAGAAGCCGATCAGCAGGTAGGAGACCAGGCCCACCGCCTCCCAGCCAAAGAACAGCTGCAGGAAGTTGTTGGCCATCACCAGCATCAGCATCGAGAAGGTGAACAGGCTGATGTAGCTGAAGAAACGCTTGAAGCCCGGATCATCCTGCATGTAGCCGATGGTGTAGATGTGCACGCACAGCGACACGAAGGTCACCACCGCCATCATCATCGCGGTGAGCGGATCGACCAGGAAGCCGATCTCCATGCGGATGCCGTCGCTCACCAGCCAGGTGTAGACGGCCTCGTTGAACACCGGCGCGCCGTCGAAGGCCACCTGCTTGAGCACCACCAGCGACAGCAGGCAGGAGGTGGCCACGCCGGCGATGGTCACGCCGGCCGCGCCGGCACGCGGGATCCACCGCCCGCCCAGGCCGGCCACGATGGCCGCCAGTAGCGGCAGCAGCGGGATCCACAGCAGCAGAGTCGGATTCAGGCCCACGTCATCAACCCTTCAGCGTTCCGATGTCGGTCACGTTGATGCTGTTCTTCCTGCGGAACAGCACCACCAGGATGGCAAGCCCGATCGCCGCCTCGGCCGCCGCCACCGTCAGCACGAAGAACACGAACACCTGGCCGTCGATGTTGCCCAGGTAGCGCGAGAAGGCCACGAAATTGATGTTGGCCGCCAGCAGCAGCAGCTCCACGCACATCAGCAGCAGGATCAGGTTCCTGCGGTTGATGAAGATGCCCGCCACCGCGATGACGAACAGCAGTCCCGAGAGGGTCAGCACATGCTGCAGGGTGATCATTCGCGCTTCTCCGCCGGCATCTTCAGCACCCGGACGCGGTCCTCGCGCCGCACGGCCACCTGGGCGCTGATGTCCTGCACCTTCAGGCCCTGGCGGTGGCGCATGGTCAGCACGATGGCCGCGATGATCGCCACCAGCAGCAGCACGGCCGCCAGTTCGAAGGGATACAGGTACCTGGTGTAGATGGCGGCGCCCAGTTCGGTGGTATTGCTCGCATCCGGGGCAGCCGGCGTGAAGCCGCCCTTCATGTCGAGGTTGCCACCCAGGCCCCTGGCCACCACCAGCAGGATGATCTCCACGCCCACCACCACGGCAGCAGCAATGCCCAGGGCCAGGTGGCCGGCGTTGTTCTTGCGCATGGCCTCGATGTCGATGTCGAGCATCATCACCACGAACAGGAACAACACCATCACGGCGCCGACGTAGACCAGCACCAGCACGATGGCGAGGAACTCCGCTTCCAGCAGCAGCCAGATGGCGGCGGCGGAGAAGAACGTGACCACCAGGCACAGCGCACTGTGCACCGGGTTCCTGAGGGCGATCACGCCCAGCGCCGCGGCGAGCAGCACCAGCGAGAAGGCGTAGAACAGGATCTGGACCAGCAAGCGACTCCCCTTCCCTTCAGCGGTACTTCGCGTCCGCGGCCTTGTCGGCGTTGATCATGGCCTCGTAGCGCTCGCCCACGGCCAGCAGCTTGTCCTTGGTCATGATGTTCTCGCCGGGATGCTCCATGTGGAACTCGTGGATGCGGGTCTCCACGATGGCATCCACCGGGCAGGCTTCCTCGCACAGGCCGCAGTAGATGCACTTGAACAGGTCGATGTCATAGCGCGTGGTGCGGCGCGTGCCGTCCGCGCTGACGTCGGAATCGATGGTGATGGCCAGCGCGGGGCACACGGCCTCGCACAGCTTGCAGGCGATGCAGCGTTCCTCGCCGTTGGGATAACGGCGCAGCGCATGCAACCCGCGGTAGCGCACGGACTGCGGGGTCTTCTCGTCCGGGTATTCGAGCGTGACCTTGCGGCGGAACAGCGTCCGCAGCGTCACGGTCATGCCCCTGGCAAGCTCCGCGAGGGTGAAGGTCTTGATGAAGCTGGAAACGGACATCAGGCGCTCCACGGTCCGATCTTGAAGTAGGCCATCAGCATCTCGGCAAAGATCCACACGATGGTCACCGGGATCAGCGCCTTCCAGCCCAGCCGCATGATCTGGTCATAGCGGTAGCGCGGGAAGGTGGCACGCAGCCACAGGAACACGCAGAGGAAGAAGAAGATCTTCGCCGCCAGCCAGTGGGTGCCGTCGTTCAGCAGCATGCCCAGCACCGGAACCTGGAACAGGGCGGCGTCCGCGGCCAGGTAACCGTGCAGCGGGCTCTGCCAGCCGCCGAAGAAGAACACTGCCGTCAGCGCCGCGATCAGGATCATGTTGGCGTATTCGGCGAGGAAGAACATCGCGAAGCCCGCGCCGGAATATTCCACGTGGAAGCCGGCCACGATCTCTGACTCGCCCTCGGCCACGTCGAAGGGCGCACGGTTGGTCTCGGCGACGCCGGAGATGAAATACACGATGAACAGCGGGAACAGCCAGAACCAGTTCCACGACAGGAACCCGCCGGACTGCTGCTCGACGATGGTGCCGAGGTTCAGGCTGCCGGCGGCCATCAGCACGCCCACCAGCGCGAAGCCCATCGCGATCTCGTAGGCGACGATCTGCGCCGCCGAGCGCATGGCGCCCAGGAAGGCGTACTTGGAGTTGGATGCCCAGCCGGCCAGGATCACGCCATACACGCCCACCGAAGTGAGCGAGAGGATGTAGAGCAGGCCGGCGTCGATGTCGGCGATGGCGAACCCGGGTGCCACGGGCACCGCCGCCCACAATGCAAAGGCAGGGATCAGCGTGATGGCCGGCGCGAGCCGGAACAGCACGCCATTGGCCTGCTTCGGCACCACGATTTCCTTGATCAGGAGCTTGATCACGTCGGCAAAGGGCTGGCCGAAGCCGGGCAGGATGCCCAGCAGGCGCACGCGGTTCGGCCCCTTGCGCACCTGCATCCAGCCGATGAGCTTGCGCTCCCACAGCGTGAGGTAGGCGACACAAAGGATGATCACGACCGTCAGCACCACGATCCACACCGTGGAGTGCACGAACCCGGGCAGGCTGTTCCAGAAATCAAGCATGCTCAGGCCCCCGCCTCGCCATGCACGCGCCGGTGCGCGCGGGCCTCACGCGTGCGCTGCAGCGCCACTGCCCGGCGCACGATGCCATCGCTCTGGTACATGGGAACGTCGGTGACCGTCACGGGGCCCTCGCCCAGGGGAGCCGTGCTGGCGGGCACCGGCGGCAGCGGGCGCGCATTGCGCTCCACGAGCACGCGCAGCGCATCGCGCACTTCCTCTGAAGACACCGCATCGAAGCCCTGCAGGTCGAGCAGGTTGCCCAGCACGCGCAGCACCTTCCAGCCGGGGCGCGCCTCCCCCACCGGCTGCGCCGCGCCGGGGAAGCTCTGCCACTGGCCCTCGAGGTTCACGTAGGTGCCCGAGGTCTCGGCGAAAGTGCCGATGGGCAGCAGCACGCTGGCCACCGACTTCAGTTCATCGGTCACGAAGGGCGAGGCTGCCACCACGAACCGCGCCTGGCGCAGGGTCTCCAGTGCCTTCGGATGCAGGGCATCCTGCGGCTCCATGTCCCACAGCAGGTAGGCGTCAAGCGCACTGGAAAGCATGGCGCCTGCCGTGAGCCCGCTGCGCGCACGCGGCACGCCGCCGGCGGCCCGATGCGGCAGCACGCCGGCCAGGTGCGCGCCGGCGGCATTGCCGCCCTCGGCGAGCACGCCCACCTGCGCACCGGTGGCCTCGGCGAGCCGCAGCACCGCCGCACGCAGCGTGGAATACTGCGGATGACGCAGCGCCAGGGCGCCCAGCCAGATGGCCTTGCGCTGCGCGCCGCGCAGCTGCTCGACGATCTCGCGGTGCCGGTCAGTGATGGTGGCAGTGGCCACGCCCACCGGGTCCCGGCCCGCCACGGACAGCAACGCATTGAGCTGCGCCAGCTGCGCGGCCGGCGCCTCAACGAGCTGCGCCACCACCGGGAAGAGGTATTCAAACTGGGCCGGGTTCAGGAAGCTCACCTTGCAGCCGGCCACTGCCGCCTTGCGCACGCGATGCGCCAGCAGCGGCAGCTCGCGCCGCAGGTTCGAGCCGACCACCAGCAGGGCCTGCAGGGAGTCGACGTCGGCGATGGTGCCGCCCAGCGAGGGCAGCGCGGGATCGGCCGCATCGGCGGTAAAATCCAGCTGCCGCAGGCGATGGTCGATGTTGGTCGTGCCCAGGCCCTCGGCCAGCTGGCCCAGCAGCGAATATTCCTCGATCGTGGAGGAAGCACCGGCCAGCACGCCAAGGCGATCAGCCGCGGCCTCCTTCAAGCCCTTCGCGGCGGCCTCGAGGGCCGACTGCCAGTCGGTTTCCAGCCACACGCCATCGGCATCGCGCACCATGGGGGTGCGCAGGCGGTCGGGGCTGTAGATGCCCTCGTAGGAGTAGCGGTCGCGGTCGGCGATCCAGCACTCGTTGATGGCCTCGTTCTGGCGCGGCACCACGCGCATCAGGCGGCCGCGCAGCACGTGGCCGTAGAGGTTGGTGCCAAGCCCGTCGTGTGGCGACACCAGCGGCACCTGTGTCATCTCCCAGGCCCGGGCACGGTAGCGGAAGGGCTTGCTGTTCAGCGCGCCCACCGGGCAGAGGTCGATGATGTTGCCGGAGAGTTCGTGGTCGACGCTCTTCTCGACGTAGGTGCCGATCTCGTTGTTCTCGCCGCGGTTGTTGGTGCCCAGCTCGGGAAAGCCGGCGATCTCCTGGCCGAAACGCACGCAGCGCGTGCAATGGATGCAGCGCGTCATGTCGGTGGAGACCAGCGGTCCCAGGTTCTTGTCCTTCACCACGCGCTTGCGTTCCGCGAAGCGCGATACGTCGCGGCCGTAGCCCAGGGCCAGGTCCTGCAGCTCGCACTCGCCGCCCTGGTCGCAGATGGGGCAGTCGAGCGGATGGTTGATCAGCAGGAATTCCATCACCGACTTCTGCGCGGCAATGGCCTTGGGCGAGCGGGTATGCACCACCATGCCATCCATCACCGGCGTGGCGCAGGCGGGCATGGGCTTGGGAGCCTTTTCCACCTCGACCAGGCACATGCGGCAGTTGGCCGCCACAGGCAACTTGTCGTGGTAACAGAAACGCGGCACGTAGACGCCGTTGGCGTCGGTGACGCGGATCAGCATCTCGCCCTTCTTCGCCTGTACGGAGACGCCGTCGACGGTGACGGTGACGGTGTCGCTGGCCGGGGCGACCGGAGGCGCGGCGCTCATGCGGCCTCCTGCGCCGCATCCACGATGCTGCGGCCGCCATGGTCGATCATGTATTCGAACTCGTGCCGGTAGTGCCTGATGAAGCTCTGCACGGGCCACGCCGCGGCGTCGCCCAGCGCGCAGATGGTGTGGCCCTCGATCTTGTTGGCCACCTGCACCAGCAGGTCGATGTCCTCGCGGCGGCCCTGCCCGGCCATGATGCGCTTCAGCATGCGGTTGAGCCAGCCGGTGCCCTCGCGGCAGGGCGTGCACTGGCCGCAGGACTCGGACATGTAGAAGCGCGAGAGCCGCTCCAGCACCCGCACCATGCAGGTGGTCTCGTCCATCACGATCACGGCGGCCGAGCCGATGGCGGAACCTGCGGCCTTCACCGAGTCGTAGTCCATGTTGGTCTTCATCATGATCTCGCCCGGCACCACCGGCACGGACGAACCGCCCGGGATCACGGCCTTGATCCTGCGCCCGCCCTTCATGCCGCCGGCGATCTCCAGCAGCTCGGCGAAGGGAATGCCCATCGGCAGCTCGTAGTTGCCCGGCTTCGCCACGTGGCCGGACACCGAGAAGATCACCGTGCCGCCGGAATTGGGCACGCCCAGGCCCGCGAACCACTCCGCGCCCTTGCGCAGGATGGTCGGCGTCGAGGCGTAGCTCTGCGTGTTGTTGATGGTGGTGGGCTTGCCATACAGGCCGTAGTTGGCCGGGAATGGCGGCTTGAAGCGCGGCTTGCCCTGCTTGCCCTCGAGCGATTCGAGCAGCGCCGTTTCCTCGCCGCAGATGTACGCCCCGGCACCGACCGCGCAGTAGATGTCGACGTCGATGCCCGAGCCCTTGATGTCCTTGCCGAGCAGTCCCGCGGCATAGGCCTCCTTCAGGGCAGCCTCGAAGCGCGGGACCGGCTCGCCGAGGAATTCGCCGCGGATGTAGTTGTAGCCCACCGTGGCGCCCATGGCGTAGCAGCCGATGGCCATGCCCTCGATGAGCTGGTGCGGGTTGTAGCGCAGGATGTCGCGGTCGTGGCAGGTGCCGGGCTCCGACTCGTCGGAGTTGCACACGGCGTATTTCTGGCCCGGCGCGTTGCGCGGCATGAAGCTCCACTTCACGCCCGTGGGGAAGCCCGCGCCGCCGCGGCCACGCAGGCCCGAGGCCTTCACGGTCTCGATGATGGCCTCGCGCGGCGTCTTCTCGGCGAGGATCTTCTCCCACGCCTCATAGCCACCGACCTTGCGGTAGTTCTCGAGCTTCCACGACTCGGGGTGCTTCAGGGCCTCGAAGCACACCAGGTTCATCTTGTCGTCCCACTTGCCCATGCTTATTTCAGCTTGTCCAGCACCTCATCGACCTTCGCGGGCGTGAGGTACTCGTGATAGACGTGATCGACCATCATCATCGGCGCGCCGGTGCAGGCGGCCAGGCACTCTTCCTCGCGCTTGAGGAAGATGCGGCCGTCGGGCGTGCTCTCGCCGGTGGTGATGCCCAGCTTTTTCTCGATGTAGGCGACGATGTCGTCGGCGCCGTTGAGCATGCAGGAGATGTTGGTGCACACGCTCACGTGGTGCCGGCCGCAGGGCCGCGTCTCGAACATCGAATAGAACGTGGCCACCTCGTAGACCTGGATGGGCGGCAACTTCAGGTATTCGGCCACCGCATCCATCAGGTCGGGGGTGAGGTAGCCGTTGTTCTGCTCCTGCGCGAAGCGCAGCGCCGACAGCACGGCCGAACGCTGGCGCCCTTCGGGGAAGCGCGCCACCCATTCATCGATCTCGTGGCGGGTGTGCTCGTTGAGCAGGGCCGCCTTGCCGGTCACGGGAGTGCTCACCGGTCCACCTCGCCGAACACGATGTCCTGGGTGCCGATCACGGCCACCACGTCGGCCAGCATGTGGCCCTCCACCATTTCGGGCAGCGCCGACAGGTGCGCAAAGCCCGGCGCACGACAGTGCAGGCGGTAGGGCTTGTTGGCGCCGTCGGACACGAGGTAAACGCCGAACTCACCCTTCGGGGCCTCCACGGCGGCGTAGGTCTCGCCGGCGGGCACGCTGTAGCCCTCGGTGAAGAACTTGAAGTGGTGGATCAGCGATTCCATGTCGCCCTTCATCTCCTCGCGCCGCGGCGCCCGGACCTTGCGGTTGTCGAGCATCACCGGACCGGGGTTGGCACGCAGCCACGCCACGCACTGCTGGATGATGCGGTTGGACTGGCGCATTTCCTCGACCCGCACCAGGTAGCGGTCGTAGCAGTCGCCGTTCACGCCCACCGGGATGTCGAAGTCCATGTCGGCATAGACCTCATAGGGCTGCTTCTTGCGCAGGTCCCAGGCGATGCCCGAGCCGCGCAGCATGGGCCCGCTGAAGCCCAGCTGCATGGCGCGCTCCGGGGACACCACGCCGATGTTCACCGTGCGCTGCTTCCAGATGCGGTTGTCGGTCAGCAGCGTCTCGTATTCATCCACGCAGGCCGGGAAGCGGCGCGTGAAGTCCTCGATGAAGTCGAGCATCGAGCCGCTTCGCGCCTCGTTCAGCTTGTCGACTTCCTTCTTCGAGCGCCAGCGCGAGGGCTGGTACTTCGGCATGGTGTCGGGCAGGTCGCGGTGCACGCCGCCCGGTCGGTAGTAGTTGGCATGCATGCGCGTGCCCGAGACCGCCTCGTAGCAGTCCATCAGGTCCTCGCGCTCGCGGAAGCAGAACAGGAACACGCTCATCGCGCCGATGTCGAGGCCGTGCGCACCCAGCCACATCAGGTGGTTCAGGATGCGGGTGATCTCGTCGAACATGGTGCGGATGTATTGCGCACGCAGCGGCGGGGTGATGCCCAGCAGCTTCTCGATGGCCAGCACGTAGGCGTGCTCGTTGCACATCATCGACACGTAGTCGAGCCGGTCCATGTAGGGAATGGACTGGTTGAAGGGCTTGGACTCGGCCAGCTTCTCGGTGCCCCGGTGCAGCAGGCCCACGTGCGGGTCGGCCTTCAGGATGGTCTCGCCATCCATCTCGAGCACGAGGCGCAGCACGCCGTGCGCCGCCGGGTGCTGCGGGCCGAAGTTGAGCGTGAAATTGCGTATCTCTGCCATCAGCCAAGCCCCTTGATCTCGGGGTTGTAGCGTTCGTCGTCGCGGATCACGCGCGGCACCAGCGTGCGCGGCACGATCTGCACCGGCTCGTAGACCACGCGCTGCTTCGCCTCGTCGTAGCGCACCTCGACATTGCCGATCAGCGGGAAGTCCTTGCGGAAGGGATGCCCGATGAAGCCATAGTCGGTGAGGATGCGGCGCAGGTCCGGATGGCCGGTGAACACAATGCCGTAGAGGTCGAATGCCTCGCGCTCGAACCAGTTGGCCGACGGCCAGACCGTGGTGAGCGTGTCGAGCGCCGGCTCCTCGTCGTCCGGGCAGAAGGCACGCAGCGACAGCCGCTCGTTGTGCCGGATGGAAAGCAGCTGGGAGACCGCGGCGAAGCGCGGCCCCTGGTGGCGACGGCCCTCCCCGCCCCGGTTCACCGCGCGGCCGAAACCGCTGCGCGTGGCCGTAACGGTGCGCCACTCATCCATGCCGAAGGTGCTGTAGTCCATGCCCGCGAGGTCAACGAGCGTCTCGAATCCGATCTCCTCGCGCAGCACCGTGGCCACGGCGATGAGGTCGGCGGCGGCCACGTCGTACAGCAGCTCGCCGGTTGCCGATTCGCGCGGCGCCAGCTGCCCGCCGAGGCGCTCCGCGATGCGCGCGGCCATCTGCTCCCTGACGGCGCTCATCGTGCCTCGACCCCGCCGGACATCACGCTGGTGCGCTGGATCTTTTTCTGCAGCTGGATGATGCCGTAAAGCAGCGCCTCGGCCGTGGGCGGACAGCCCGGCACATAGACGTCCACGGGCACGATGCGGTCGCAGCCGCGCACCACTGCGTAGCTGTAGTGGTAATAGCCGCCGCCATTGGCGCAGGAACCCATCGAGATCACCCAGCGCGGCTCGGGCATCTGGTCGTAGACCTTGCGCAGCGCCGGGGCCATCTTGTTCACCAGCGTGCCGGCCACGATCATCACGTCGGATTGGCGGGGGCTCGGGCGGAACACCACGCCGAAACGGTCGAGGTCATAGCGCGAGGCACCGGCGTGCATCATCTCCACCGCGCAGCAGGCCAGGCCGAAGGTCATGGGCCAGAGCGAACCGGTGCGCGCCCAGGCCACCAGGTTGTCGACCTGCGTGGTGAGGAAACCGCGCTGGGCAAAGGCCTGCGGATTCTCGGGTGGCAGTTCCACCGCTTCTAGTCCCACTCCAGCGCCCCTTTCTTCCATTCGTAGATGAAGCCGATCACCAGGATCAGCAGGAAGATGCCCATTGCGATGAGCCCCAGCGTGCCCGTCTCGCTCATGGAGACGGCCCATGGAAACAGGAAGGCGATCTCCAGGTCGAAGACGATGAAGAGGATGGCCACGAGGTAGTAGCGCACGTCGAAGCGCGCACGGGTGTCCTCGAAGGCCTCGAAGCCGCACTCGTAGGCGGAGAGTTTCTCCGGGTCGCCACGATGGCGGACGCCCAGCCGCCCGAACAGGTTGCCCAGGCCCAGCAAGGCCACTGCGAGGCCGGTGGCCACGCCGAGGAATATCAGTACCGGTAGATAATTGGCGAGCATCTCGCGTCCACAACAAAACGGGGCTGTCGTCCCCTCACCCGGAGGAGACGCCGCCCCGCGACCGCCCCGGATTGTAACAAACCATGCAGATTGATGGTGCCGACGAGGAGATTCGAACTCCTACACCTTGCGGCGCTAGCCCCTCAAGCTAGTGTGTCTACCAATTCCACCACGTCGGCAATGCAATCCGTTCCTATTCGGCTGGCGGCGCCTGGGGCACCGGCGCCGCATCCGGCGGTGCCGTGGCCTGCGGCACGTCGGCGGGAGCCTGGGGCACCGGAACCTCGCTGGCGGCGGCTTCGGTGGCCAGGCGCTCCAGCTCGCTCTGCGGCGCGGCAGCGCGCGTGCCCATGTAGGCCAGCGTAAGGCTGGTCACCATGAACACGGTGGCCAGCACCGCGGTGGCCCGGGACAGCGCCGTGGTCGCGCCGCGTGCGCCGAACACGGTGCCAGAGGCGCCCGCGCCGAAACCCGCACCGGCATCAGCACCCTTGCCGCGCTGGACCAGCACCAGCGCCACGATGCAGGTGGCGCTGACGATATGGACGATCATCAGAAGCGTATGCAGCATTATTCCTTACACCTTTGCGGCCGCCGACCGGATTGCCAGGAATTCCTCGGCGTTCAGGGACGCACCCCCGACCAGTCCGCCATCGACATCCGGCATGCCGAACAATTCGGCGGCATTGGCGGCCTTGACGCTGCCTCCATAGAGGATGCCAAGGCCGGCCGCGATACTAGCATCGTGCGCGGCCACCCGCCCGCGGATGAAGGCGTGCACGTCCTGCGCCTGGGCGGGCGAGGCGTTGCGGCCGGTGCCGATGGCCCAGACCGGCTCGTAGGCCACCACGGCACGCGCCAGGGCCGCCACGCCGGAAACCGTGAGCACGGCATCCAGCTGCCGCGCCACCACCTCGTGGGTCCGGCCGGCATCGCGATCGGCCAGCGTCTCCCCCACGCACAGCACGGGCACCAGCCCGGCGGCCTGCGCCGCCACGAACTTGCGCGCCACCAGCGTGTCGTCCTCGCCGTAGAGCGCGCGCCGCTCCGAATGCCCCACCAGCACATGCGTGGCCCCGACATCCACCAGCATCGCGGCCGAGACTTCACCCGTGAAGGCGCCCTGCGCCTCGGCGCAGACATCCTGCGCGCCCAGTCCGATGCTGGTGCCGGAGAGCTGCCGGGCCACTTCCGACAGGTAGACGAAGGGCGGGAAGACCAGGCACTGCGCCGACTCGTCGCCCGCGCCCAGCAGCAATGCTTCCAGCAATGCATGGTTCGCGGCACGCGAGCCGTGCATCTTCCAGTTGCCGGCCACAATGGGGCGGCGGTTGTTGGCGGGCATGTCCATCAGGTCGTTGCCGGGTGCAGAAGCCGCGGGCGCGCGATGATAGCGGCGTGGACGGGTTGCCGCAAACGCATCGGCAATGGCGCTGGCATTGCGTGCTCCTACCGGCTCACTGCCAGCACCGCTGCGGCGATGCGTTCGGCAGCCGCAGCGGCCGTGCCCTTCTCGCGGGCCTCGACCATCACCCGGATCACCGGTTCGGTGCCCGAGGCGCGCAGCACCACGCGGCCCTCCTCTCCCAGGCTGGCCTGCACCTGTTTCGTGACTGCAGCCACCGATGGTTCGGCATTCGGATCGAAACGCTGCGCCACGCGCACGTTGATCAGCACCTGCGGGAAGCGCGGCATGCCCGAGGCAAGCTGGGCCAGCGACTGTCCCGTGCGGCGCATCACGTCCAGCACCTGCAGCGCGCTCACCAGCGCATCGCCGGTGGTGGTGCGGTCGAGGCAGAGGATGTGGCCGGAAGTCTCGCCGCCGATGCAGCCACCCTTCTCCTTGAGCATGGCGAGCACGTACCGGTCGCCCACGTTGGCACGATGGAAGCCGATGCCCTGGTCCCGCAGTGCCAGCTCCAGGCCCAGGTTGCTCATCACCGTGCCGACCACCGGGCCCGACAGCTCGCCGCGCGCGGCGCGGTCGCGCGCGATGATGTAAAGGAGCTGGTCGCCATCCACCATGCGACCCAGGTGATCGACCATCACCAGGCGGTCACCATCGCCATCGAGCGCGATGCCGGCTGCGGCCCCGACGCCCGGCACCGTCAGCTGCAGCAGCCCCGGCGAAGTGGAGCCGCAGGCATCGTTGATGTTGCGGCCGTTGGGCGAACAGCCGACGGGAATGATTTCGGCCCCCAGCGCCGCCAGCAGGCGCGGCCCCACCTTGAAGCCCGCGCCGTTGGCGCAGTCGATCACCAGCTTCATGCCGCTGAGGTCGAAGCCGGCGGGCACGGTGGTGGCGCAGAAGTCCTGGTAGGCGTCCAGCAGCGCGCTGGCGTTGCGCGCCCTGCCCAGTCGGTTGGAGGGGCGGGTCTGCACCCCGGACTCCATTTCTTCCTCGATGCGCTCTTCCAGTTCGTCGGAGAGCTTCTCGCCGGTGCGGTCGAAGAACTTGATGCCGTTGTCGTCGTAGGGATTGTGGGAGGCGCTGATCACCACGCCGAAGCTGTCTCCCTTGTGGCGGATCAGGTAGGCCACGCCCGGGGTGGGGATGGGACCGGTGAGCCACACGTCGACGCCGGCGGCAACGAATCCGGCCTCCAGCGCGGATTCGAACATGTAGCCGGACACGCGCGTGTCCTTGCCGATGATCACCTTGCCGCCCTCGGGCGCCAGCACGCGCGCCGCGGCGCTGGCCAGTCGCAGGGTGAAGTCCACCGTCATCGGCGCCTCGCCCACCTTGCCGCGCACGCCATCGGTGCCGAAGTATTTCCTGGCCATCCTTCCAAGTCCCTTCTGGTTCTGCTGTTGTCAGGCGCCGGCGGCGTTCATGCGCACCGCCCAGGCCACTGCCACCGCATCCGCGGTGGCCCGCACGTCATGCGCGCGCAGGATCCGTGCGCCATGCAGGGCCGCAATGGTAGCCAGTGCGAGGCTTCCCGGCAGGCGCTCGTTCACAGGCCGGCCAATCAGGCGGCCCAGCATCGACTTGCGCGACAGGCCGGCCAGCACGGGCAGCGGCCCTGCGGCCAGGGAGGACAGGCCGTTCAGGAGCTGCAGGTTGTGCTCGACGGTCTTGCCGAAGCCGAAGCCCGGGTCCAGGCAGATGCGGTCCGGAGGCATGCCGGCGGCGGTGCAGGCGGCGGCGCGGAGGTCGAGGAATGCTGCCACCTCGCGCACTACATCGTCATAGCGCGGATCCTGCTGCATGGTGCCCGGCGTGCCCTGCATGTGCATCAGGCAGACCGCGGCACCGCTGGCGGCAGCCGCCTCGATCGCACCGGGCGCCTGCAGCGCCATCACGTCGTTGATGAGCCCGGCGCCGGCCTTCACGGCCTCGCGCATCACCTCGGGCTTCATGGTGTCCACCGAGACCACCACGTCAAGCTCGCGTGCCAGCGCCTCGATCACCGGGATGACCCGGTCCAGCTCTTCCTGCACGCCAACCGGCTCGGCACCGGGGCGCGTGGATTCACCGCCCACATCCACGATGGCCGCGCCCTCTTGCACCAGCAGCCGGCCCTGGGCCAGCGCCGCGTCGAAGTCGCGGAAGCGGCCGCCATCGGAGAAGGAATCGGCTGTGACGTTGAGCACGCCCATCACGACGGGGCGCGACAGGTCGAGCACGCGGGCGCCGCAGACCAGCCTCACGGAAGAAGGCCCGCGGTGGATGTCAGCCTGGATTGCCGGCGGCGGAACCGAAGGCCGGGCGCGGCGGCTCCGGAGCACCATTGCCGCCGGTGGATCCACCCAGCCCGCTGCTGTCCCAGCCCTCGGGGGGCGTGGGCGCCTGGCCGGACATGATCTCGCGGATCTGGCGGTCGTCGATGGTCTCGTATTTCACCAGCGCGTCGGCCATGGCGTGCAGCTTGTCGATGTTCTCCTGCAGGATCGCCTTGGCGCGGTTGTAGTTGCTCTCGATGACCCGGCGCACTTCCTCGTCGATGGCGTGCGCGGTCTCGTCGGAAACCTGCTTGGTCTGGGTGACCTGGCGGCCCAGGAACACCTCGCCGGATTCCTCCGAATAGGTGAGCGGACCCATGCGGTCGGACAGGCCCCACTTGGTGACCATGTTGCGCGCCAGGTCGGTGGCGCGCTCGATGTCGTTGGAGGCGCCGGTGGTCACGGCGTCGCGACCGAAGATGAGCTCCTCGGCCAGGCGGCCGCCGAACAGCGTGCAGATCATGCTCTCGATGCGCCGCTTGCTCATGGAGTAGCGGTCCTGTTCGGGCAGGAACTGCGTGACGCCCAGCGCGCGGCCGCGCGGGATGATGGTGACCTTGTACACCGGGTCGTGCTCGGGCACGGTGAGCCCGATGATGGCGTGGCCCGCCTCGTGGTAGGCCGTCATCTTCTTCTCTTCGGGGCTCATCACCATCGAGCGCCGCTCGGCGCCCATCAGGATCTTGTCCTTGGCCTTCTCCAGCTGCTCCATGGTGACCAGGCGCTGGTTGGCGCGCGCAGCAAACAGCGCGGCCTCGTTGACCAGGTTGGCGAGGTCCGCGCCGGAGAAGCCGGGCGTGCCACGGGCGATCAGCGTGGGCTTCACGTCGTCAGCCACGGGAACCTTGCGCATGTGCACGCGCAGGATCTGCTCACGGCCGCGCACGTCCGGCAGCGGCACCACCACCTGGCGGTCGAAGCGGCCCGGGCGCAGCAGCGCCGGGTCGAGCACGTCGGGGCGGTTGGTCGCGGCGACCACGATCACGCCCTCGCCGCCCTCGAAGCCGTCCATCTCGACCAGCAGCTGGTTCAGCGTCTGCTCGCGCTCGTCATGCCCGCCGCCGAGGCCGGCGCCACGGTGGCGGCCCACCGCGTCGATCTCGTCGATGAAGATGATGCAGGGCGCGTGCTTCTTGGCCTGCT
>CBFGXE010000049.1:0-17733 GCA_965652645.1 uncultured bacterium
CGCCGCAGGCAATTGACGACGCAATTCGGAATTAGCTGCCATGACAGCCGGAAATCCCTGATTTCTGGTGAGATTTCCCCCCGGACGGAAACAAACCAGATAGACTGGCTTCAGATCGTCGTTCGTTTGTATCGTCCATGCACCTCTGTCCGGGTGCACTCGCTCGAGCCGAAACGCCTGCCGATCAGGTGTCAGGACTGGATCATGGTCTGCCGCGATGCGGCTCTCTACGACTCCGTTTCCCTGCCATTGTCATTTCATCAAGTCATAGAGAAGAGTTCACACACATGGCCAAGATTTATGTCGGCAACCTGCCGTTCACTGCTACCGAAGACCAGGTCCGCGCGCTGTTCGCACCGCACGGCACCGTGGAGTCGGTGTCCCTTCCCAACGATCGCGAGACCGGCCGCCCCCGTGGCTTCGGTTTCGTCGAGATGAGCAGCGCCGATGCCGCGCGTGCGATCCAGGCCGTCAATGGCAAGGATCTCGGCGGTCGTCCGCTGCGCGTGAATGAGGCGCAGGACAAGCCCCGCGGCGGCGGCGGCGGTGGTCGCGGCGGCTACGGCGGCGGCGGCCGCAGCGGTGGCGGCGGTGGTTACGGCGGCGGCGGTGGCGGCCGCTGGTAAGCCAGCAAATCGAATGCGGGCCGGCAATGCCGGCCCGTTTTCTTTCCGGGAGCAGTGAAATGGCGAAGGTGAACTTCCGCCAGCAGAAGCGACAGCGGGAACTTGTCCGCAAGCAGCGGCAGGATGAACGCATGCGCCGGCGCGGTGAGGCTCCCGTGGCCGATGAAGGCAGCGCACTCGTCGCACCTGGGCCCAGGCCGGCAAGCGGCCCGACGTGAGGTGCCATTCCAGGGTCGTCTGTCGCACGCCGTGTCCGAACCGCGTCAACGTCAGCATCAGCGCCACATTGCGCGCAACGGAGCCCAGATGATCAACACCGACTACGCCAGCGATTTCCGCGCGCAGCTTGAACGCCGCCGGCTCGAAGCCGAACAGCGTCGCAGCCAGGATCTGCTGGAACAACGCTCGCTCGAACATTCCCCCGAGATGCGCGTGCGCATCTGGGAACGCGTGCATCAACTGCGCATGCCGCAGGATCCAGCGCACGCCATCCTCGCGCAGATCGCGCAGCAGACTCATCTGCCGCTTGCCGCGGTGCAGGCCGTGCAGCGCGAACGCGCGCAAGCCATAGCCTGATCCAGACGTACCGCGCGCCCCCGCCGGGGTTCATTTTTCCCTGCGATATACTCGGCCCATCGTGGCACACCCGGTGACACACCAGGGAAAGGGGTTCGACATGCGAAGGACATTCCTCAAGAGCGCAGCACTGCTCGCTTTCGCAGCGTTGGGCACGGGCCCGGTGCTCGCGCAGGCTCCGGGCGGCCCGCCGCCGGGCGGTCCTGGTGCCGGTGGTCCGCCGCGCGGCGGCGGCGGTTTCGGACTGGCGCCCATGCTGGTGGAGAGCAAGGCCTTCGAAGACGGCGGCATCATCCCGCTGAAGCACTCGATGTACGGCCAGAACATCCAGCCGGACTTCAGGATCTCCGGCGTGCCGGCCACCGCACAGAGCATTGCCATCATCTTCCACGACCTCGACGTGGCAATGGGCGGCAACACCGACGACAACCTGCACTGGATGGCGTGGAACATCCCGGTGAGCAACGGCACCGCAACGATTGAAGAGGGCAAGCTGCCTGCGGGTGCTTCCGCCGGCGGTTCGCGTACCGGCACCTTTGCCGGTCCGGGCGCGCCGAACGGCCCGCGCTACCACCACTATGTGTTCGAGTTCTATGCGCTGAGCTCGAAGGTGGAACTGCCCGCCAACGCCGGCCGCCAGCAATTGCTCGACGCGATGAAGGGCAAGGTAGTGGCCAAGGCTGCCTACGTGGGCCGCTTCCGCAATGACACCAATGCGCCGATGGGCGGTGGTGGTGCGCGCGGTG
Source organism: uncultured bacterium (assembly GCA_965652645.1). GTDB lineage: Bacteria > Pseudomonadota > Gammaproteobacteria > Steroidobacterales > Steroidobacteraceae > ZC4RG30. Next base: position 1,949 of record CBFGXE010000049.1, read on the forward strand.
CGGGCGGTCCTCCGGGCGCGGGTGGCCCGCCGCGTGGTCCGGGTGGTCCGCCTCCCGGCGGTGCCCCGGGCGGCTTCTAGGCCCTAGGCCGCTTCAACCCCTGCCGCGCCGAAACGCGCGGCAGGATTGCGGGAGGCCAGCACTTCCGCCAGCTGCTCCGGCGATTCCGGCCCGCGACGCAGCGCATCCCAGTACACCGCCAGGTAGCTCTTGTCCACGGGCGCGCCGCTGGCGATGATCTGCGGCTCGAGCACCTTGTGCAGCTTCTGCAGGTTGTACCAGGGCACGGAAGGGTAGACGTGATGCCCGATGTGCCAGTTGATGTTGTTCCAGAAGAAGGAATGCACGGGATTGGAGATCACCGTGCGCGTGCCGGCCATCTGCCCCTCGTCCCACGGCGCGCCGTAGTGCTCGGCGATGAACCGCATCGAATTCAGCAGCGACAGCACCAGCACCGGATACAGCCACACCTCCAGCGCCTTGCCCAGCATGCCCTGCTCCGCGGCCCAGGACAGCACCAGCCAGTACACCGTGCCCTTCAGCGCCAGCTCGAACAGCTGGATGGCCCACAGCTTCGGCCCGAACTTCTGGAAGGGATAGATGAAGTTGAAGTGGATGAAGCTCAGCACTCCGCCGATTGCCGCATAGGCATAGAACAGCACGAAGTCGCCGATGCCGCGCTTGCCCATGGTGAAGGCATCCGGGTCGCGCGGCGAGCGGTTGTGCCGATGGTGTTCGATATGGTCCTCGCGGAAACCGACGAAGGTGGCGAAGATCGGCAGCATGCAGAGGATGCCGAACGCCCAGTTCGCCGCCTTGCTGCGGAAGAGGGTGTGGTGCAGGGCGTCGTGCATGAACGTGACCATGCCCATCCACAGGTAGCCGAGCGCGATGTACACCGGCACCAGCACCCAGGGGTTGTCCGAGTTCCAGGCCACCCAGCTCAGGCCGACCATCAGGCCGACAAACAGCGGGATCTTGGTGAGGTTCGGCAGCAGGCGCATCTCGCGCAGCTGGTCAAGTTCGTGGCGGGGAATCTGCGGCAGTGCGGTTCGGGCCATGTTCTACTTCTTCTACCCAGATAAAGAGACCGGCGAGGACGGGCGGACCTTAGCACGGGGCCGGGAACAGGAAAACGCCACGTTTCGCAAATCCGGTCCCGGGCCCGGCGGCCGCGGCGACCGGCGGACAATGGCCTCGCGGCACGCGTCGCCCGGGTTATGATCGGCGCAGACGGGGGGGAGCGGAAGCTCATATAAGAGGGCGACTGTCTGCCGGGGTGGCGCGCAGCTGCAAGGCCGCGCGGCCACCCCGGCCGCCAACAACAGGCATGTCGCCCGACACTGCGCTAGGATGCGCGCCCCTCCCGATCCACACTCCCATGGCCCACGGCATCTCGCACAGCCAGCGCTGGCTGGCGCTCTACATCCTGTGTCTCGGCGTCCTGATGATCGTGCTCGACAGCACCATCGTGAACGTCGCGCTGCCCTCCATCCGCGAGGACCTCAGGTTCACCGAAACCTCCCTCGTGTGGGTGGTCAACGCCTACCTGCTCACCTATGGCGGGCTGCTGCTGCTGAGCGGGCGACTCGGCGACGTGCTTGGCCACCGGCGGGTGTTCCTCGGCGGCCTGGCGCTGTTCACCCTGGCCTCCACGGCCTGCGGACTCGCCACCACGCAGGCCATGCTCATCATCGGCCGGGCAGTGCAGGGCGTGGGCGGTGCGGTGGTCTCCGCCGCGGCGCTGTCGCTGATCATGAACGTGTTCACCGAACCGGCCGAACGTGCCAGGGCCATGGGCATCTACGGCTTCGTGTGTTCAGGAGGCGGCAGCCTCGGCGTGCTGCTGGGCGGACTGCTCACGGACTCCGTGGGCTGGCACTGGATCTTCCTGGTGAACCTGCCCATCGGCATTGCCGTGTATGTGGCCTGCCACAGGCTGGTTCCGGCCGGTCGCGGCCTGGCCGACGCGCCGCGCCTGGACTGGCCCGGCGCCTTCATCGTCACCGTCGCCATGCTGCTCGCGGTATATGCCATCGTGAATGGCAACGAGGTGGGCTGGCTGTCGCCCCGCACGCTGGTGAAGCTCGGTATCGCCGCGTTGATGCTGGTGGCGTTCCTGCTGATCGAGGCCCGCATTGCCGCGCCGCTGATGCCGCCTGCCCTGCTGCGGCGCAAGAGCGTCACCACCGCCAACCTCATCGCCATGCTGTGGGCGGCCGGCTTGTTCGCCTGGTTCTTCATCTCGGCGCTCTACCTGCAGCTGGTGCTCGGCCGCAATCCGCTGGAAGTCGGCCTCGCATTCCTGCCCGCCAACCTCATCATGGCTGCCTGCTCGCTCGGCATCTCCGCCAGGCTGGTGATGCGCTTCGGCCTGCGCATCCCGCTGGCCGCCGGCCTTTCCATCGCGGCCGTCGGCCTGCTGCTGTTCGCGCGCGCCCCGGTGGACGGCAGCATGTGGCTGGACGTCGTCCCCGCCATGGCGCTGCTGGGCATCGGCGCCGGCATCGCGTTCAACCCGCTGCTGCTGGCCGCGATGAACGATGTGCCCTCCAGCGAATCCGGCCTTGCCTCCGGCATGGTGAACACCTCTTTCATGATGGGCGGCGCACTGGGCCTGGCCGTGCTGGCCAGCCTCGCCGCCGCGCATTCGCGCGGCGTCGCCTCGACTGGCGTTGGCGCCACCGAGGCCCTCAACGCCGGCTACCAGCTCGCCTTCGCCGCCGGCGCCGGTTTCGTGACCCTGGGTGTGGTGCTGGCCGTGACGCTCATCCGCAAGGCCGACCCTGCCGCCGTGGCGGCGGCATCGGGCTCGGGTGGCCACGGCCTTTAGCCCGGACGTCAGAACATCTTGCGCAGTGACAGCGAGACCGTCCGGCCCAGCGAGTTCAGCAGGTATGGCTGGTAACGCAGCGGCGTGATGCCGTCTTCGTCGCGCACCTTCTGCTGCGCGTCGAACAGGTTCTCCACGGCCAGCGTGATGCGCGAATCCTTCAGCAACGTGCTGGAGGGAAACACCGTCCCCAGGTTTGCAAAGGCGGAAACATCAATCCGCAGCAGCGAACCGAATGTGATGTCGTTGGGATCCTCGGCGGTGCCGGCCGTGATGCGCGTGCGGCTGCGCCAGTTGCCGGTGAGCTGCAGCCCGATGCCGTTGTGTCCGGCGCCGATGCGTCCCTGTATCGTGTGGCGCGAGATGCTGTTGCCCAGGCCTACGCCGCCCTCGAGCAGGTCCTGCTCCGGCAGGCCCTCGCGCGCCAGGCGCTTGTTGGCGAGCATCCAGGTGTGCGTGAAGTTCGCATTCACGCGCCAGCCCGCACCCGACAGCTCATCGCCGCCGCTGCCATCGTTGATGATGATGCGCGGGCCGCTGGACAATGCGGTCAGCGGCCCCTGCGTTACCCCGAAGGCACGCCGGAAGTTGGCGCCCCAGCGCACCTGCTCGGTCTCGGTGCGCGCGAACGACACCAGCCGCGCGTCCACCTCGATCAGCCGGCCGTCCTCATCGCGCACATAGCGGTCGGGGAAGGCCAGCTGCACGTCCTCGCTCACGGCCGGCAGGCTCGACACCGCGTTGCGGCCGATCATGCGCTGGTATTCGGCATTGATCGTGAAATCCACATTGGCCAGCGGACGCGCGGTGCCGCCGAAGGTCAGGCGGCGCCGACGTTCCACTTCCAGGTCCGGATTGCCGCCGGTGATGTAGCGCACCAGCACCGTCTCCTGGCGCACGAAGTCGTAGGTGCGGTAGTCGTCGATGGTGACGATGGGACTGGTGAGCGACTCGGGTTGCGGTGCCACCTTTTCATGGTTCACACCGATGCGCATGGTGAGGCGATTGCCCCAGCGCCAGTTCACGCCGTAGCCGTGGTCGAACAGCGTGCCGACGGCGGTGACATCGCGCGCACTGCCGGAAAGCTCCACGCCCATGCCGAAACCGGCCGGCGGCTGGTAGAGACCCAGCGCAACGGCCGCGGGACCCGGGGCCACGGGGCCGGAAGCCGCAGGTGGCGGTGCGGCGCCGCCCGGGCCGGCGGGGGGTGCGCCGCCCGGCGGCGGTCCGCCAGGTCCGACAGCACCCGGTCCGGGGCCAGGTCCGGGTCCGGGGCCAGGCCCAGGCCCAGGCCCAGGCCCAGGCCCCGCCCCGGGCCCCGGCCCGGCCTCCCGCCTCACCTGCACCTGCTGCACGGGCTGCCGCTGCTGCGGCGGTCCGCCGAACAACGGAATCTGCAGCGACGCAAACGCCAGCTCATCCTGCCGCCTGGTGCGGTTCGACACATTGTTGATACCAACGGTGCGCGAGCGCTGCTCGCTCTGCCGCAGTTCGCCGCGCGCGGAGAAGGTGGCCGGTCCCGCCGGCAGCGTGAACACCGTGGCGGAGGTCTGCAGCTGCATGCCGGCGTTGTAGCCACGCGAAGTCGCCCGGTCCGTGAGCATGTCGCCCACCAGGTCCATCGAGTCGAGGTCGAAGGGATTCACCGTTCCCGCATCGATCGCATCCTGCAACGCGGCCGTATCGAAGCGCCGCTCGCTCACGGTGGATGACTTGCGCCAGCTGAAACTGGTGCTGAGCAGGGTGCGCCATTTGCCCAGCTGCGCGTTGAGCGTGCTGTTGAAACCCGCGCTCCAGGGATCCGCCTCCTGTTCCAGCGGCCGCCCGAGGTAACGCGCCAGCCCCACGTCCTGGCTGAATGGAGAGAAAGGCGAGGAGGCCGGCACGTGCAGCAACACGCCCGTGGCCCCGGTCTTCGACACCGACTGCGAGCGGTCCACGCTTGCCGTCATGCTCAGCGACGTGGCGCGCGGCAGCGAGAAGTTCCAGCTGCCGTTGACGCCCAGCGTGTACTGGTCCGACACCAGCGAGCGATAGCGCCCCATGTCACTGGTGTGCGCCTCGTTGGCCTGCGGCACGAAGTCCTCAAGCCCGGGGCTCATCGTATCTCCCGGCAAGCCGGCCACGGTCACGGGGAAGCCGGCCAGCGCGCTCAGTTCCGGATCGATGTCCGCTCCCGGCATCGGGAACGACACCACGTTTCCCAGCAGGTCATACGGCATGGTCGTGGGCTGCGTGATGATGTCGCGGTGCGCCTCCAGCAGCGGCTCGGTCTTCGACGCGCGCAGCGAAAGCATGCGGATGTTGTTGCCCTGCAGCCGGATGGAACTCACATTTGCATCCGAGCTGCGGCCGCGTCCTGCCGTGGCCGCGCGCAGCGTCACGTTCGCCGTCTCCTGCGCAAAGCTCGGCTGCAGCACCACGTTGAGCACGCGGCGCGTGGGCGCATAACCCAGCGCCGCGGCTGCCTGCGGCGGCAGCACCTGCAGCGAGGCCACCACCTCCGGCGGCAAATCGTTCACGCTGGTGATGCCGGCGGCGGGACGGCCATTGATGAGGATCACCGGCCCCTCGGAACTGTTGTCCACGTCCTGGGCCACCTCATTGATCAGCTCCCCCACGGTATTGGCACCGTAGGTCGCGAGGTCCGCGGCGCTCAGCTCGGATTCGGCCGTGAGCCCGGCCACCAGCTTGCCGCTGGTGCCATAGACGATCACTTCTTCCAGCTCAACGAGGCCTTCCAGTTCCTCGGGAGGCAGTCCCGGCTCTTCGACGGGTTCCGCCGCTTCTTCCTGGGCCTCTTCGGCGGCCTGCGCGGGCCCTGCAAAAAGCCATGGGGTGCAAGCCGCCACCATCCATCCCGTTCGCGGGTTCCGCAATGCGCGCCAATCCCTGCCGCTCTTGTTCATGTCGTCCGTGTTCCGTTGTTCTTCTTTCGAAAGACGTTGCAGCTACAACACCCGCAGGCAGGCCTGCAGGTGCAGTACCAGACGGTCCAGGCGGCAAAAGATTACGGCCGACAGCGCAAGAACCCGCATTTCTTGCGCATTCTTCATCCGCCGGAGGCGGCAAACCTTGAAAACTTCCCCCGCGCCGCAACTTCCGGCATTCTCGGCTGACAGACTTCGGGGCGCCCGGCTTCGGCGGGCGGCAGGCGCCCATTCGAGCCCGCTGCAACTGAAAGGAGGTGATCCAATGGCACACTCTAACGCTGGTCTGGTCGCGTCTCTGGGCGCATTGGCTGGTGGCGAGGTCCTCGCGTAACGGGATCTCGTTCAAGGCCATGAGGCCATAGAGGGATGCGCGCAAGTTAAATGCTACGCGCGCGACCATGTCCAGTGATGGACGCTCCGATGCAGTTGCAGCGGGATAAAAAAGTCCCGTGAGAGTGCTTCGAGCAGGAATGGCGGGGTCCGCGAGGACTCCGCCATTTTCTTTTGCGCCGGATGCCGGTGCCTATGCCGGCTCCACGCGATAGAGGGTGGCCCGCGCGGAATCGCGCTGCGCGAAGGTGGTGACGAAGGCCTCCAGCCGCGGGTACGCCGCCACCGGCACCGTGGGACGGAACACCAGGTGTTCCATCAGGCAGAACAGCGATACTTCGAACAGGCTGGTGTCGCGCTCGACAGGCAGCCCGGTGATGAGTTCATCAAGGTGCGCATCCAGCCACGCCAGGGAATTCCCCATGCCGGTGCGCGCCTTCACGAAATACACGTTCTCCGCCGGCAGCCCGGAGATCATCGTGCCCATCGCCAGCTGCACCTGCGCCTGCGAGCAATGCCACACCAGCTCCTGTGCGTTGCGCCAGGGCGCATCGGGCAGGTTTTCCGGCCAAACCACATGGACCGGTCGCTGCGCGGCGGCCAATGCCGCGAGGCGGCGGCAGATGTTCTCCGTGCCCAGCACCATCTCCGCGCCGATGCGCAGCACCGGCAGCTTCAGCGCCGGGTTGCCGCCGTAGGCGGCGGTGTCGAGGGAGGTCATGTCGGGGATATGCACGAGGCGCCACGGCACGTGCAGTTCCTCGGCGAGAAGCAGGGCAATGCGGGTGAAGAGGGAGGCGCGGCGGCCGAAGACCTGGACCTCACGCAAACCGTTGGGGCTGGAGTTCGGCAAGATACCTACCCTTCAGGTGACCAGGCAGCCGGATTGCGCACCACGCCGATGGTAAACCCGAATGGCTGCAGCAACTTCTGCAATGTACCGAGGGAGGGATCACCCGCGCCCGCCTCGATCTTCGAGAGCGTGCCAAGCGATACACCGCAGAGCTTCGCGTACTCTGCCTGCGAGAGTTTCGCCACGAAGCGCATGCGCCTCAACACCTCGGCAATGCCCTCTCCGGCGTCGGGAACCAGCGCAGCCAGCTCGCGCCGCAGTGAATCGACCTCTTCCCGCGTGAGATTGCGGCGCACGCGTTTCATTCGGCCACTCCGGTTTCCTGCAGCCCCTTCACGAGCTTTTCGATCTCGGGCGCGCGCCTGTCGATGATTTCCTTGTCGACCCCGCATTCGCTCATGATGAGGGGCAACTCCCGCAGTTGCGGCAGCGACTGGCGGACAGCCTGTCTGAAGTGGGCGCGCGGTGAAGCAAGCCCCGCTTCCTCGAACCGCGTGTCGAGGTTGTCGATGACCCGCAACCAGCCGGCCTGCCCCCCAGGCTCTTCTCCATCCCACCGGATAACGCGCGCGATGCCTCGTGCGTCCAGGAAGGAAGGCCCGAAATCGTAGAGAGGCGCAAGCCCCATCGTGCCGTCGATGTCTTTCAGCAATGCGGTATTGCGCCCGTGGTTGTCACGATTCCCCAGAGCAAGATTGAACAGGTCCCTGCGCACGTATTCCACCAATTCCGCCGCGAAGTCCGTTACATGCTTCGCCAGCTCGATGAGCACCTGGTCGTGCCGCAGCTGCGTTTGCGCCGAGTCGACGACGCCGCATACCGAGTACAGGCTCTCCACGCCGAGGCGAACCTCGCGGCCTTCTGTCCAGCGTCGGTCAAACCTGGGCAGCAGCAGTGCACCGTCCGGTGCCGCAGGGAGTTCCTCGGGCAGTTGCGCAGTGACCCGAAGGCCGCATCGCGCGGCTACCTTCTGGAAGTGCGCCTCGTGGCGAAGGATCAGACCCGCTCTGGTTCCGGCCTCGGGCACCGGGAATTTCAGCAGCGCGTAGCGATGGATCGCAAACGGGAGGTTGCCACCGTCCGGGTGCCACCGACCATCGGCATCCTGTGCCACCCAGAATTTCGGTGCCTCACCCTGCGTGTCGGTTGCCCCGGCCACAGTGGCGCCTACCGATGCCGCATAGTCGACGAACGCATCTCCCCAAGCCGCCATCTCATCAAGCGTGAATCCCTGGTGCAGTGACCAGGGGTTGGGGCCTTCCGGGCGCACGCGCAGGTTGCCCACCGGGTTTGCCGCGCCATGGGCGAGCATCTCCCAGGGATTGAGGTCGGGGCCGACAAGGTCCTGCAGGCGTCGACGCGCGGCTCCCTGGGGAAGCAGGTCGATCAGGATTGACGGCCAGGCGGGAAAGCGCGGTGAGGCCAGGCTGACGGGGATTCGGACACTGATTGCCCTGAAATCCCGCGCTTCCATGTTTGCCAGAGCGTAGTCGGGGTCATAGCTGAGCTGGGCAGGTCCCTGGATCGACAGATCGGGCCCGACAGGTTCCACGGTGGCGCATGCGTGCCATCTGCCGTCGCGGTGGATTTCCAGGTCCATGTTCCCCAAGCGGCGTTAAGTAGCAGCCGAATGGTAGTTAATCTCAAAAAAGCACCGCTAACAACCAGTAAAGTGCGCATTAGATCCAGATCTGCAACCTTGCGGCCCGGCGCGTGCCGTCCAACTTCCCCGGTTCAGCTACTCTCGCTGCCATGCACAGCAAACTCTCCGTTCTGCTCGCCGCCGTCCTCGGCTTCACCCTGGCCGCCTGCTCCCCGAAGCCCGCCGCCGAAGCCGGCCTCAGCATCCCGCAGCTCGAGCCCATCACCCGCACGCTGGAGAACGGCCTGCGCGTCTATGCGCTGCCCGACCCCAACACCGCCAGCGTGTCGGTGGCGGTCTGGTACGACGTCGGCTCGAAGAACGACCCGCCCGGCCGCTCCGGCTTCGCGCACCTGTTCGAACACCTGATGTTCAAGTCCACCACCAACATGCCCTCGGAGACCTTCGACCGTCTCACCGAGGACGTGGGCGGCTTCAACAATGCCTCCACCTGGGACGACTTCACCAACTACTACGAGACCGTGCCCGCCAACCACCTGCAGCGCGTGCTGTGGGGCGAGGCCGAGCGCATGGGTTCGCTGGTGGTGGACGAGGCGAACTTCCAGTCCGAACGCGCCGTGGTGCAGGAAGAGCTGCGCCAGCGCATCCTCGCCGCGCCGTTCGGGAAGCTGTTCGGGTTGTACCTGGTGCAGACCGGCTTCGAAGTGCATCCCTATGGCCGCCCCGGCATCGGCTCCATCGAGGACCTGGCCGCCGCCACGCTCGATGACGTGAAGGCCTTCCACGCCGCGTACTACCGCCCCGACAACGCCATCCTCGTGGTGGCCGGCAACTTCGACCCGAAGCAGCTGGATGCCTGGGTGGATGAATACTTCGCGCCCATCGCGAAACCGGTGCGCCCCATCCCGCGCGTCACCGCCGTGGAGCCGGAGCGCACCGCGCCGGAATCCTTCACTGTGTACGAGGCCAACACGCCGCTGCCCGCGGTCACCATCTCTTGGCCCGCGCCGGCCGCCAGCAGTCCGGACATCGCCGCCTGGACGCTGCTCGATGCCATCCTGCAGCGCGGCCAGTCCTCGCGGCTATACCAGTCGCTGGTGTACGAGCAGCAGCTCGCCGCGGAGGTCGGCTCCACTTTCGAGGTACGCGCCGATCCCGGGCTGTACACGCTGCTGGCCATCCTTTCGGAGGGGAAGACAGTGGATGAGGGACTGGCGGCGTTGCAGGCCGAGGTGGCCCGGGTGCGCGACAGCGTGGTGAGCGCGGAGGAGCTGGAGGAGGCGCGCAATGAAGTGCTCGCCGAGGCGCTGGCGGCGCGCGAGACCTCCGACGGGCGGGCGTTCGAGCTGGCGCGGTCGGTGATCCTGTTCAAGGACCCGGCAGCGTCGGATCGCCTGCTGGCGCAGATCCAGGCCGTGACCGCGGCGGACATCCAGCGCGTGGCCCGGTCGCTGCTGGATGATGCACGCAGCGTAACAATCCGCTACCTGCCGGACGAAGGTGGTGCGGAAGGCGACACAATCACCAATTCCCCCACCATCCAGCCCACCGCCATCGACATCCCGGTGGCAGAGATTCCGACCTATGCGCTGGCGCCCGAGGACCAGCGCGTGCAGCCGCCGGCGCCGGGTCCGGCGGTCGCGGCCAGGGTGCCCGAGGCGCAGGAGAAGACCCTGGCCAACGGCCTGCGCGTGATCGTCGCCCGCCGTCCGGGACTGCCGCTGGTCGCCGCCAACCTGGGCATCGCCGCCGGCGGATCGTTTGATCCAACCGGCCGCGCCGGGCTGGCTTCCATCACCGCCGAGCTCACCACGCGCGGCACGGCCACCCGTTCGGCCACGGACATCTCGCGCCAGGTGGAGAGCCTGGGCGCGTCGCTGTCGGCCGGCTCCGGCGCCGATGCCTCCGGGCTCTCGGCGTTCACCGTGGCGAACCAGGCCAGCGAAGTGCTGGCCATCATGGCCGACGTGGCACAGAACCCGGCCTTCCAGGAGGAGGAGCTGGAGCGCGTGCGGCAGGAGGTGCTCGACAGCCTGACCGTGTCGCTGCGCCAGCCGGGCACGGTGGGGCGCTATGCCATGACCCGGCGGCTGTTCGGGGACGGGCCTTATGGGAAGACGCCGTCGCCCAACTCCATCGCGGCGCTGACGCGGGAGGATGCGGCGCAGTTCCATGCCACATGGTGGCGTCCGGACAATGCGCTGCTGGTGATCACCGGGGATGTCAGTGCGGAGGAGGGGTTCCGGCTGGCGGAGGCTGCGTTTGGGGGATGGGTGAAGCCGGAGGCGGCGTTGCCGGCACAGCCGGAAGGCAGCGCGGGCGCGGGCGCGCAGGTGCCGCTGGTGATCGACATCCCGAGGATCGGGCAGGCCGCGGTGCTGATGGGCAGCGTGGGGCCGAGCCGCACGGCGGAGGATTACTTCCCGACGCTGGTGGCCAATGACGTGCTGGGCGGCGGGTATTCCGCGCGGCTGAATGCGGAGATCCGCATCAAGCGCGGGCTTTCGTATGGCGCGCGGTCGGATTTGCCGTCACGGAAGTTCGGGGCACCGATCGTGGCGGCGGCACAGACGAGGAATGATGCCGTGCCCCAGGTGGTGGAGCTGCTGAGCGGGGAGCTCAGGCGGCTGGGCTCGACGCCCATTCCGGCCGAGGAGCTGGCCAACCGCAAGGCGGTGCTGATCGGCGGGTTCGGGCGGTCGGTGGAAACGGTTGGCGGGCTTGCCGGGCAGCTGTCGGAGCTGGCGCAGTTCGGGTTGCCGTTGGAGAAGCTGCAGGGCTTCGGGAAGGATGTGGAGGGCGTGACGGCCGAGCAGGCGGCGGCCGCGGCGAAGGCGCACTTTGATCCGGGGAAGGCGAGTGTGGTTGTGGTGGGAGACGCAGCGCAGTTCGGCGCACAGCTGAAGGCGAAGTACCCGAAGCTCGAAACCATCACGATCGACAAGCTGAGCCTCGACAGCGCGACGCTGCGATGATTCATTCCATCCGAAACCCCTCGTAGGCAAACGCCGGGGAAATCGCCGCACAATCGCGCTCACTGACACCCTCGCGACGCGCCACCGGGTACCAGCGCGCACGCACGACCTGCTCCATCTCATCGACGATGCGCCGCGCCTCCTCGGGAGTGAGCAGGAACCGCGCACACTGCGACAGCAGGTTGCGCGCGCTGGCCCGGCGCCCGAGATCGCCGATTGCCATCGCCAGGTCACGCCGCTCCATGCTCACCTGTGGCATGGGCGTCAGGTCATAGGCGGGAGACAACTGCCACGCGTCCTGCGGTGCGATGACCGCGTGGTTGCGCGGATGGTCATCCGTGTTGGAAATGAGCGCATTGAACACCATCCGCCGAAAGAGCTCGCGCGCGTCCGCCCGCGCATCCGCGCACAGGCGCCGCAGTTCCTCGACCAGCAGGAGGTAGGACCAGCGTTCGCGATCCCGGAGCGAATCGCCCGCGCGCAGCAGGGTGAGCGCCGAAAGCATGCGCGCGCGGCGGTAGCCGCCATCGTCCTGCTCCCGGTCGAAGCGCCGCACCAGCAGCACATCGCGCGTGCCCACCTGCGCAATGCGCGATTGCGAGACGTCGAGCCCGCATTCCCTCCCCAGGCACAACATGGCGTGCTCGACGCGTGCGTGATTCCAGCGGTCATCGGGACGATTGAACTTGGCAACCCAGAGCGCGTCGCCGTCCTCGACAACTGCCTTGGGTCGCGCGCCGCCCATGGATGTGCCAAGCAACAGCAGGTCCTGCGCCTGGATGCGGTCCGGATGATCCGGATCCGTCTCCTCCCGCAACAAGGTGTCCGCGAGTTCCTGCAGGCGGGTCAATTGAGCGGTGCGATTGAACTGCCGCGCCGGAGCGGGGGGCTCGACGTTCAGGCCGAAGCCCAGCGCACCGGCGCGATCGTCGGGAGACTGCAGCAGGTAATCGAGCTCGCCCAACGCGGCAACACCGGCGTGGCGCTCGATGATGCGGCGACCCCAGTAGTCCGGGCCTGCATCGCGCAGCGCGCCGAACAGACCGTTCATGCGCAGAGTGTCGAAGGTGCGGTCTTCGAGCGGCAGCTCCAGCGGATCGAGTGCGACCGCATCCGTGCGCTCGAGATAGCGGCGTCCATACACAAAGCGGCCGCGCGGATTGCCGAGGCGGTCTGTGGAGAGCACGAAGCGCCCCGCCGTGACGAAGTCCGTTCGGCCCGGCAGCACCACGTAGACGAAGAGCTCAGAAGTCATTGTCCAGGTCGTCCTGGCGTGAGCGACGCGCGCGCACGCGCGAGCGCAGGTGTGATTGTGCTGTGAGGTCGGTGGCCGGATCGGCAAGGTGGTTGAAGGGTTCCAGCAGGTCGTAGACCCAGAGCAGGGCAACCAGGACGCTGGCGCTGACACCCGGCTTGCCGGCCTCGGCGTCACTGACGGCGCGCGGGCCGGTGCCGATGCGGCGGGAAACATCTTCGATGGTGAGGTTGCGGGCGAGTCGGGCGGCGCGCAGGCGAGTGCCCAGGTCGCGCAGGGCGGCGGCGACCGGGAGGGGCGGGGCGGCGGTCAGGGCGTTCTTGCGAGCCATACGCTATTTATAGCACGGAAAATACTCTAAGACGCAGTAAACCGCGTATCACTGACCGTTCTGCCAGATGCGCAGCGTCACCAATTACCAACGGTCGCGAAGGTAGATCATCCACCACATGGATGATTATCATCCACGCCATGAAAACCCTCCCCCGCCTCGTGGAACCCGCCCTCGCCGACAGGCTGCGCGTCATGCCCGCCGTGGTCATCACCGGCGCGCGCCAGACCGGCAAGAGCACCCTGGCCGGGGAGCGCGTGGCCGGTGCCCGCCGCTATGCCACCCTCGACGATCTCGACGTGCTCGATGCAGCCCGCCGCGACCCGGAAGCCCTGGTAGGTGGCAACGACCCCGTGACGCTGGACGAAGTGCAGCGCGCCCCCGAAATCCTCCCCGCAGTGAAGCGCGCCATCGACCGCAGGCGACGTCCCGGCCGCTTCCTGCTCACCGGCTCGGCCAACCTGCTGCTCATGCGACAGGTGTCCGAGTCGCTGGCGGGCCGCGCCAGCTATCTCACCCTGTGGCCCATGACCCGCCGCGAGCAACTTGGCATGGGGCAGGGCGGCCGATGGGAGGCGCTGATCGCCGCCCGCGACGAGGATTGGCTGGACCTCCTCAAGGATGACGACACGGATCAGGAAGACTGGACCGCGCTGGCGCGCCGGGGTGGTTTTCCCACCCCGGCGCTGGAGCTGGACAGCGCGAAGGACCGCGCCATCTGGTTCGACGGCTACATCCGCACCTGGCTCGAGCGCGACTTGCAGCACCTCGCCTCCATCAGCGCCCTGCCGGACTTCCGCCGCCTGATGCGCGCCGCCTGCCTGCGCGTTGGGCAGCTCGTCAACCAGACGGAACTCGGCCGCGATGCGGCGCTCCCGCAGGCCACGGTGCATCGCTGGCTCAACCTGCTCGAGACTTCCCACCTGCTCGTGCGACTTCCGGCCTATGCCGTGAACCGCACCAAGCGGCTGATCAAGGCGCCCAAGCTCTACTGGGGTGATACGGGCGTGGCCTTGCACCTGGCGGAACACGAGCAGCCCACTGGTGCCTGCCTGGAGAACCTCGTACTGCACGACCTCTGCGCCTGGCGCGATGCCAGGAGCGAGCGTGCGGAAATCGGCTACTGGCGTACCGCCAGTGGAGAGGAGGTGGACTTCGTCATCGAAGTCGCGGGCAAGCTGCTGCCGGTGGAGATCAAGGCCACCGCGCGACCGCGGCTGGGCGATGCCAGGCACCTGCGCAGCTTCCGCGCCGAGTACGGCAAGAGCGCTCGCGCGGCGCTGCTGCTGCATACCGGCAACACGATCGAGTGGCTGGCGCCGGATGTGCTGGCGGCGCCGTGGTGGAGGGTGCTGTGAAATCAGGACGCCGATATCGCAGCCCCTTGCTCCGATGCCTCGGCATCTCTTGACGCGCATGGGCGGGAACGTTATTAAACAAAACGCCATATTTATTTAATACACTACGGCGTTATTAAAGCTGACTTAAGCAGGAGTCGCGATGCAAAGGGGGCCCTCCGGGCGTTACGAGGTGACAACCACCGGCGGAGAACCGGTCCGCGCCTTCGTGCCCGCTCCGCTGCCTCCCGATCCGCCCATTGACCTGAACGGTGCCCGGCAAAGGCTTCTGGAACAGGCGACCCTGGCATGCGGCCGCCTCGACGGCGTCTCCGCGCTCCTGCCCGATCCGGACCTCTTTCTCTACGCCTACATTCGTCGCGAAGCGGTGCTGTCCTCGCAGATAGAGGGCACGCAGTCCTCCCTCTCCGACCTGCTGCTCTTTGAGCTGGACGAAGCACCGGGCGTGCCCTTCGACGATGTGGTCGAGGTATCCAACTACGTGGCCGCGCTGGAGCACGGCCTGGCGCTGTTGCGCGAGGACCTGCCCATTTCCAGCCGCCTGCTGCGCGAGATCCACGCCCGGCTGCTGGCGCGCGGGCGGGGAGCTGACAAGCAGCCCGGCGAGTTCCGCCGTTCCCAGAACTGGATCGGCGGCACCCGGCCCGGAAATGCGCACTTCGTGCCACCGCCACCCGCCGCGGTTGCCGATGCCATGAGCGATCTGGAGCGCTTCATCCACCAGGACCATCCGCCGCCGACGCTGGTGACGGCGGCGCTCTCCCACGTGCAATTCGAAACCATCCATCCCTTCCTCGACGGCAACGGCCGCGTCGGGCGGCTGCTGATTGTCCTGCTGCTGCACCAGGACAAGGTCCTGCGCCAGCCGCTGCTCTACCTCAGCCTTTACCTCAAACAACACCGGGACGAGTATTACCGGCTGCTCGACAGCGTGCGCCGCGATGGCGACTGGGAAGCATGGCTGGATTTCTTCCTCCAGGGCGTTGTCGCCACGGCCGGAGGCGCGGTGGATACCGCCCATCGGCTGCTCGGGATGTTCCGCAGGGATGAGCAGCGGCTGGCAACGGGTGGGCGCGGCACTGCCAGTGCATTGCGCATCTATGCGGTGCTGCGCGACAGGCCGGCGGCAACCATCCAGATCCTCGCCGAACGTGCGGGTGTGTCATTTCCAACCGCTTCGAAGGCCGTCGACGTGCTGACTGGCGAAGGATTAGTCAGGGAGCTGACGGGCGGAAAGAGGAACCGGGTGTTTGCCTATGATGAGTACCTGAAGATACTCAATGAGGGGACCGAGCCGCTTTGAGCAAGAGGAGT
>CBFGXE010000050.1:0-16902 GCA_965652645.1 uncultured bacterium
GCTTGTCGATGCCCATGCCGAAGGCGATGGTGGCCACCATCACCACGCCGTCCTCTTCGATGAAGCGGTCCTGCCGCGCCTCGCGCTCGGCAGCGCTGAAGCCCGCGTGGTAGGCCACGGCGTCGATGCCGTTGTTCACGAGGAAATCCGCGGTCTCTTCCACCGACTTGCGCGACAGGCAGTAGACGATGCCCGCCTCCCCCGCATGCTCCTCGCGGATCAGGTTCAGCAGCTGCCGGCGCGGATTGTCCTTGGCAGCGATGCGGTAGCGGATGTTGGGGCGGTCGAAGCTCTGCAGGAACAGCCGTGCATCGCCCAGCTGCAGCCGCTCGATCATCTCGCGCCGCGTGGCGGCGTCGGCGGTGGCGGTGAGCGCGATGCGCGGCACGCCGGGATAACGCTCGGCCAGCACGGCCAGCTGCAGGTATTCCTGCCGGAAGTCATGCCCCCACTGCGACACGCAGTGCGCCTCGTCGATGGCGAAGAGCGCGATGTTGAGCCCGTCGAGCAGCGCCAGGCCGCGCTCTGCCACGAGGCGCTCGGGCGCCATGTAGACCAGGTCGAGCTCGCCGGAGCGCGCCTGGCGCTCGATGCGCTGCATGTCGCGGTAATCGAGCGTGGAGTTGAGGTATTCGGCGCGCACCCCGGCCTCGCGCAGCGCGGCCACCTGGTCCTGCATCAGCGCGATCAGCGGCGAGACCACCACCGCCACGCCCTCGCGCAGCAGCGCGGGCACCTGGTAGCACAGCGACTTGCCGCCGCCGGTGGGCATGAGCACCAGCGCGTCGCCGCCGCCGGCCACGTGCGCGACGATGTCGGCCTGCTGGCCGCGGAAGGCGTCGTAGCCGAAGACATCACGAAGGACGCGCAGGGCGTCCGCTGGAGAAGGAGCGGGGGGCAAGTCGCGGATTGTAGGGTACACGCGGCCACCATAGGTGGCGCAACGGCCGACCGCCAGCGACATTTCTTGCCGGATCGGTGATTAACGCGGCAGGCGCAGGATCGCCATCTCGATGCGACGGTCCTGCTGGTTGGCCAGCAATTCGATGCGCCAGGACGAGGAGTCGCGGCCTGTCTCGCGACGGATCTGTGGCGCCAGGTCTTCCAGCCGCTGTTCCGGCGCCAGTTCGCCGGTGAGCAGCACCTTGCCGGCCTCATCCAGCACCACCCACAGGCGGTGTGCCTGCGCGCTGGCGTACTGCGCGGGGAAATGCTCGCGCAGCAGATCGGCACCGCTGGGGGCCGGTGCGCGCTCCTGCATCACCTTCATTTCCTGCTGCGCAGCTGCTTCGGGCTGCTGTCGCAGCGCGACCTGCGGTGCCTGCGACTCCTGCGCGCGGGCCGCATTGTCGAAGGATTGAACGGCTGGAGGCGGCGCGGGCGGAGCAGGAGGCGGTGCGGGCGGAGCAGGAGGCGCCCCTCGCATCGCCGGTGCGTCGGGCACAGCAGGCTCGGGGGCGGGGGCGGGTGTCGTCGCGTCGGAAACGGTGGACGCAGGCGCTGCCACCGGCGCCTCGCCCGGCAGCCGCACCTCTGCCTGCCGCCACAGCACCACGCCGATGCCGACCACCGCCACGCCGGCCACCATGCGCATCCAGTAGCGCGGCGCATTCGCCGCAGGCTCCCGTCGCCGCGCCGCGGCCGCCGCCTCGGCCAGGATCGCCGCGCGCGTCTTCGCCGCGGGCCGTCCCGCATCCTCCGCGCTGGCACGACGCCAGAGCGCATCCAGCTTGTCGTCTTCCTGGCTCATGGTGCGTGGTCCCGCAGCAATGCCTTGAGCTTCTCGCGTGCGTAGCGCAGGCGGCTCTTGGCGGTCTCGAAGGTGGTGCCCGTGGCCATGGCGATGTCCTCCACGCCCAGGCCGCCTTCCACCTGCAACAGGAAGGCTTCGCGCTGTTCCTGCGGCAGGCGCTCGAGCGCAGCCCGTATGGCCCTGCCCTGGTCCTGCCGTGCGCTCTCTTCCAGCGGCGAGGCACTGCGCTCGTCGGCGATGCGTTCGAGCAGTGTCTGCCCGTCAGCCTGTTCGGCATCGAGGCTTTGCAGCGGTTTCGCACTGCGATGCCGGTCGATCACACGGTTGCGCGCGATGGCATACAGCCAGGGCGCAAAACGCCCGTCGGGGCGGAAGCGCGGCGCCTCGCGCGCCACGGCGAACCAGGCTTCCTGCATCAGCTCTTCCGCCGCCGCGCGATCGCGCGCCAGGCGCAGCAGGAACCGCCACAGGGGCTGTTCATGGCGTTCATACAGCACTTCGAAAGCGCCGACATCGCCCGCGACATAGCGGGCGATGAGCGCTTCGTCCGGAAGTGCCGCGGAGGACATCCGCGGCATTATCCCCGAAGTGCCGTCGGCCATCAGGGATCGGGCACGTAGCCCATCCGCGAATCGGGAAAGGGATCCGGCACGCGCGGACGCGTCACGGGGATCACGCCCATCGCCACGAGGTTCTCGCGGCTGTCGTAGCGGATGCGGATCACTTCCGCCGGCTTTGCGGTGGCGCGCTCGAATTCCACCTGCCTGGAGGGTGAATGCTCGCGCCGGCCATGGCCCGTGCCCAGCGCAGGCGCCGGCGCGGACTGGCGCGCGCGCAGGTCCGCCGTGGCGCCTGCGTCGCGGTCCGGGGCTGCCTGTGGTTGCCCCTCCGCCGCCGATGCCCCGGCATCCGCGCGTTCCAGCACGGCGGCCGGAGGCGGCGCCGGGCGCGACATCTTCGGCGGGCGCGGCTTCTCCGCGAACAGTGCCACGCCGATCACGCCGACATTGTCCGGACGTCCGGTGCGCGCCGCATACGAGCGCGGCACCGACGTGAAGGTGAACGCCGCCACCTGGCTGTCGCTCTTGCGCCAGCCCGCCACCTCATAACCCTGCCGGGGCTCGAACACATAACCGGGCTGGTGGTGCGCGGCGGTCTCGCCGGTGACGATGTTCACGCCGTCCACGGATGTCACCGCCAGCAGGCGGCGTCCGTGGCTGGTGATGCGGATGGCGTAGTGGGCGCCGGGCCGCCCGGCCACCCAGTATTCACCATCGTGGAAATGCGTCTCGAGTGTCCGGCCGGTGTCGCGGTCGATCACGCTCACGTCGGCCAGGTGTCCCACCGCCAGGGCGGGTGTGGAGATGACCCCTGCCAGGGCCAGCCAGGTCATGCGCGACATTGTTCCGCTCCTTTCGCAAGAGGACCTGAAGGTCTCTTACGCAGGAGGCGGCAAAATGGGGTTTGGCTACTGCACCACGCCGCAGGCGAGGCGGGCGCCGGCATCCCCGGAGGGCTGGGAGGTGTAGTCATCTGCCTTGGCATGCACGATGAAGGCCTTGCCCACCAGGTTGTTCGGGCCGCCGTCGTTCAGCGTGGCGCCGGCCACCAGCGCATTGACGTCCGCGGTGCCGTCCTCGTTGGCGCGGATGTTGGGCAGGTCGCCCAGGTGGCGTGCCGTGGCTTGCGGCCCGCCATGCGGCGCATCGCCGGGATTGAAGTGGCCGCCCGCGCTGGAGGCATCGGGCGCGGAGCAGTCGCCGTGTTCATGCACGTGGAAGCCGTGTTCGGAGCCGGGCTGAAGGCCGGCGATCTCGCCGGTCACCCGCACGCCATCGGCATCTGAAGCCAGGTGCAGCTCACCGCGCACGGGGCTTTCCACCGTGCCGGCCAGCACGGCCACGGCGGCGCCCTCCGCGGGCGCGGCCTGCACGTCGGGCAGCGACGTGGGTGGAGGCGGCGCGGAATCCGCGTCGCCCACTGGTGCGCTGCGCTGGGAACAACCAGCCATCGCCAGGCACAGGGCAGTCAACACCAGGGTGGATTTCATGGCCGGTCTCCTCAAGCAGGGTGCATCCCTGTCGGGTGCATGCTGCACGGCGGCGCGGAAGGCTTGCAGCCCCCGCACCCTTCGCACAGCGTAGGTTCATTCCTACACCTGGGGGACGGCTGGCACGGATACCGCCGTCCCGGCATGGCGGCAGACACTGCCGGCAAAACAAAGTCAGGAAAAGGACCTCCATGCACAACCGTCTTTTCGCCGGCCTTGCCCTCGGCACGGTCGGCGCCGTCGTGGCCGGCTGTGCCAGTGCACCGGGCAATTCCATTCCACCGGACCTCTCCGGCACCCGCTGGTCCATCTCGCGCATCGATGGCCGCGCACCATCGGGCGGTGAAAACCTCTTCGCGCAGTTCAGCATCAACGGACAGGTGGAAGGCAACAGCGGTTGCAACCAGTTCTCGGGTCCGTGGATCCAGAGTGGCAACACGCTGCGGGTGGGCGAACTGCTGAGCACGCGACGCGCCTGCGTGGAAGCCGACCGGCAGCAGCAGGAAGCACGGCTGCTGCGCGTCCTGCAGGGCACGCACACCCTCAGGCGCGAAAAGGAGGGACGCATCAGCCTGACCGGTTCCGGCGGGGCGCTGGAGTTGTCGCCGGTGATTCCAGTGGCCGGTGCCACATCCGGCAACATGCCGCGGTCGAAGCGCGGCATGTACGACTGCAACGGCGTGGCCCTGACCGTGGTGTTCGAAGGTGAGACGGCCGCCATCACCTGGAGTGGCGGCCATGATGTGCTCGCAGGACGCGATACCGGTTCGGGCTACGTGTATGCCAGTGAGCGCAACACGGTGCGCAATGGCAAGTCCGCCACTGCGCTCACGTGGACGCAGGAAGGGCGTGCGGCACGATCCTGCGAGGGGCTCCGCTAGCCGCTATTGATTGCGGCGTGCGTCATCCGCGCTGCCGCCATCCGGGCGCGTGGTGTTCGTGCCTTCGATGTCGCTGCGCGTGGAGTTGGCGTCATCCGTGCCGGCGCCGGGATTGCCGATGCCGGTGTTGCCCGTGCCCGGCGTGCCTGCATCCGGAATGTCCGCGCCAGGGCCGGTCAGGTCGGCATTCGGATTCACCACGCCATTGCCGTTCTGGTCGATGTCCAGGGCCGGATCGCGGAACTCACCGGGATCCGCACCGGGTGACGGCGAGGACATCGGCGCCTCGCTCATGTCCGATCGCTCGGGTGTATCGGCACGGTTGCAGGCCGCCAGCATCACAGCGGGAACCAGCAGGAGCAGAAGTTGTGATTTCATGTTGGCATCCTCATGACTGAAGATCGGGGATGCCAAGCTTGCGCGCGTCGCACCCGCGTGCGCCGTCACCATCGGCAAGCGATGCGGGTAGGTCCACTCCTACCGCGCGGTTCCGATGGTCGCCGTGCGGCGACAGTGTCGGGAGCGATCAGGGCCCGAGCTTCGCGGCGGTATCCCACTCCGGGTTGGTGCAGAGGCCGCAGCGCGCGCCGACGAACAGCTTCGCGGCTTCCTGGTCGCCCTTGAACTGCCAGCGCAGCCAGGCCGATGCCACGTTGGCGAACTCGCCGCCGCCCTTGTGCCGCAAGGTGGCCGTGTGCCCGGCGCCATGGCGCGCGCCATAAAAGGCGGGCACATGCGAGATGGCGTCGAAGGTGGCGCGCGAGGCCTGCATCTGGAAGTCGCGCTCATGGCCGTTCACCAGCAGCACCGGTCCGTGCAGGTTCTTCAGCGATTCGATGGTGGGACGTCCGGGCTGCGTGGTGGAGCTGGCCGCATCCACGCCGGCGTTGAACACCAGGAGGGTGTCCACGCGTGCATCCAGCCCCAGCGCCACGGCCAGGATGCCCCCGCAGGACTGGCCCATGGCCGCCATGCGCTGCGTGTCGATGCGCCCGCGCAGCGGTGACCCCTCGCGCGCGTTTTCCTTTTCCGCCCAGTCGAGGCCGGCCTTCAGGTCATCTGCCGTGGCCTGTCGCGGACGGCCGCCGGCCGGAGCGGGTTCTGCCGCCCCCGCGGTGGTGATGACCAGGAAGCCATGCGAGGCCACGGTCTCGAGGAAGCCATGGCTGGCCGGCGCATTCATCGCGCAGCCACCGTGGCCCCATACCACCACCGGCAAGGTGTCCTGGCGGGGAAGACGATCCAGGCTGGACGGCCGGAAGATGACCAGGCCGGCGTTGCCGGCGGCCGGTTCCGTGGTCACGGCATGTGCGCCAGGCACGGCCCGGGGTGCGCCTTCTTCCGGCAGCGTGGTGTTGATCATCTCGGGCGTGATGCCCACGGGCTGGGCAAGGGCCACGCCAAAAGGGGAAAGAAGCAGCAGCGGGATGAGCGACTTGCGCATGGCGGGGCTACCTGTGCGAGGACGTTGGGCTCGACGCGAAGCGGCCACATCATGCCGCAATTGCAGCGGGGACGGCAGCACTCAGCCTGCGGGATCCTGCTCCTGCCGACGCGCCAGCTTGCCCACCCGCACGCCCAGCAGGCGGATGCGCCGCGAGAGATCGACACGCTTGAGGCCCAACCCGGCCTGCCGGCGGATCACGGTGGCATCGGCCGTGAAACCGTCGATGGTCGTATCGCGCGTGACCGTGCGGAAGTTGTCGAACCGCAGCTTCACGCCGATGGTGCGCCCCACGTAACCCTTGCGCTGCAGGTCGCCGGCCACCTGCTGGCAGAGCCGCGTGAAGATGGCGCCGAGTTCGGCGCGATCATGCACCGCATGCAGGTCGCGCTCGAAAGTGGTCTCGCGGCTCATGCTCACCGGCTCGCTTTCGGTGACCACCGGCCGGTCATCGCGTCCCCAGCTGATCTCGTGCAGCCAGGCGCCGTAGCTGTTGCCGAAGCGCTCCACCAGCCAGGCGCGATCCCGCGCCGCCAGGTCGCCCACGGTGTGGATGCCGTGGCCCTTGAGCTTTTCGTCCGTCTTCGGCCCGATGCCATTCACCTTGCGGCAGGGCAGCGGCCAGATCAGCTGCCTGAGGTCATCCATCGTGACGATGCTGATGCCATTGGGCTTGTTGAATTCGCTGGCCAGCTTGGCCAGCAGCTTGTTCGGCGCCACGCCGATGGAGCAGGTGAGGCCGGTGGCCTCGAAGATGCGCCGCTGGATCCGGGCCGCCAGTTCGCGCCCGCCCTCGCGCTCCACGCCCGGCACCTGCGTGAGGTCGATGTACACCTCGTCGATGCCGCGGTCCTGGATCACCGGGGCGATCTCCGCGATGGCCTGCTTGAAGAGCCGGGAGTAGCGCCGCACCTCCTCGAAATCCACCGGCAGCAGGATGCAGTCCGGGCACAGCCTGGCAGCCTTCATCAGGCCCATGGCGGAACCGACGCCGAACTGGCGCGCGGGATAGGTGGCCGTGGTGATCACGCCGCGGCCGACGTAGCTGGACAGCCGCTGGAACACCTCGGGCGGAAATTCCGCGGGCGCCCGGCTGGACCAGTCGCGGTCGGGATAACGCGCCTTCGCCCGGGCGGGCAGGTCCTCCTCGCGACGACGGGCGCCACCGATGACCACAGGCAGCCCCTTGAGCTGCGGATAGCGCAGCAGCTCCACGGACGCAAAGAAGGCGTCCATGTCGAGGTGGGCAATGCGGCGGGGTGGCGAAGAGACCGGCTCGGAACTCACCGGGGAAGGATACCGCCGCGGCGCAGGGCGCCGTTGTGCGGGCCCTGCCTCCGATGCGGTGATGTCCGCTTTGCCGGTGTGCCGGTCAGTTGTCCCGGCCAGGTTCCGTGGGACCGCGGCCGCGGGTTTCCTCCTCTTCGAACCGGTCCTCGGCGTCTTCCTCGATGGTGGCCACTGGAATGCCTTCGGGGAATGGCGCGGCGACATCCACGGAGGGCCGGGGCCTGGGTGGCTCCGGGGGAGCTGGCGTCGTGTCGGGTGTCGTCGCCACGTTTTCGAGACGATGCACGGCGGCCCCGGTCTTGGCCTTGGCCTTGGTCCTGGCCTTGGCCTTGGTCCTGGCCTTGGTCCTGGCCTTCGAACTGGTCTTCGACTTTGCCCTGGCCTTCGACCTGGCGCCGGCCTTCGACTTCTTCGCCGCCGCGGCGCGTCGCGAGGCTTTCGCCGGTGCGGCCTTGCGCCGCTTCGCGCTGCGCGACGTGCTCTTGCGCGCCTTGCCGCGAGCACTCTTTGCCGCGGCGCCTGTGGCGCGCCGCCTGGCCTTCTTCGCCACCGCGCCCCGGGAGGCCTTGCGCGCGCGCGACTTGCTCTTCTTCCTTGCCGCCATCTTGACTCTCCTTGTCGTCAGCCCGTTTCACCCGAGTATTCCCCTGCCCCCTGCAAGTCGCAACCGATGGATCACGCCGACAGTCGGCCGCGCATCCTGCCTACAGCCCGCGGCCGCGCGATTGGCCACCCTGTGGCACCCGCCCCGAGGAGAACCGCCATGAGCGCGATGCCGGAATTCCCCAAGCCGCCCTTTCCCCCGCAGGCGCAGCACCTGCCCGGCAGCAGCGCGCGCATGGATCCCGAGCCGGACTACGGCGAGGCGTCCTACAAGGGCTCGGGCAAGCTGAAGGACAAGGTGGCCGTGATCACCGGCGCCGATTCAGGCATCGGCCGTGCCGTGGCGCTGGCCTATGCGCGCGAGGGCGCGGACGTGGTGGTGGCTTTCCTCAGCGAGGAAGAGGATGCGCGCGAGACCGAACGGCTGGTGAAGGCCGCCGGACGGCGCTGCCTGCTGTTCGCCGGCGACATCGGTGAGGCCGGGGTGTGCCGGGAGCTCATCGGCGCGGCGGTGAAGGAATTCGGCCGCATCGACATCCTGGTGAACAACGCGGCGCACCAGATGACCTTCGACAGCCTGGAGGAGATTCCCGACGGGGAGTGGGAGCACACCTTTGCCGTGAACATCTCGGCGATGTTCTACCTCACCAAGGCGGCACTGCCGCACATGCAGCCCGGCAGCTCCATCATCAACACCGCCTCGGTGAATGCGGACATGCCCAGCCCCCAGCTGCTGGCCTATGCCACCACCAAGGGTGCGATCCAGAATTTCACCGGCGGGCTGGCGCAGCTGCTGGCGGAGAAGGGCATCCGCGCGAACACCGTGGCGCCGGGCCCGGTGTGGACGCCGCTGATCCCCGCCTCCATGTCGAAGGAAAAGGTTGCGCATTTCGGAGAGCAGTACCCGATGAAGCGGCCGGCGCAGCCCTGCGAGCTGGCCGGCGTGTATGTGCTGCTGGCCAGCAACGAGGCCAGTTACGTGTCGGGCGCGACGGTGGGGGTGACGGGGGGCAAGCCGATCATCTGAGCTCCGCCTGCCCTGTCACGCTCCGCCCAGCGCCCCGGTCGCACCGGGGCCGCCCGCCGCGCGGACGCGCTTTCTTAAGATCGCGCAAGGTTCGTCCCCGGCCGCCTTGAAATCCCTCCGGCCGCCCCCAGTTGCGCTCGCGGCCGCCTGTCCCAGGCCCGGAGGACCCCCTCCATACGGTCTGCAGGTAGAAGCCAGTGCCCGGGCAATCGCCCCGGAGCGCCTGGGGGGTTCAACCAAGAAAGACCGTTCGGAGAAAAAACGTGATCGAAGCAAAGCAGCTGTGCAGGCGCTATGGCGACCTGCTGGCCGTGAGCGACGTGAGCTTCCAGATCGGGCGCGGCGAAATCGTCGGCTTGCTGGGGCACAACGGCGCCGGCAAGACCACCATCATGAAGATGATGACCGGCTACCTGGAGCCCACCTCGGGCCAGGTGCTCATCGAGGGCGAAGCGGTGCGGCCGGACTCGGCCACCACCCGCCGGCGCATCGGCTACCTTCCCGAGAACTGCCCCGTCTGGCCCGACATGACGGTGCTGGAATACCTCGACTACCAGGCCTCGCTGCATGGCGTGCCCGTGCACGAGCGCGACGCCGCCGTGGCGCGCGCGGTGCGGCGCACCGACCTGGGCGCCAAGGCCACCGCCGCCATCTCGACGCTTTCGCGCGGCTACCGCCAGCGCGTGGGCGTGGCGCAGGCGCTGCTGCATTCCCCCGACATCGTGATCCTGGACGAGCCCACCAACGGCCTCGATCCCACGCAGATCCGCCAGATGCGCGAGCTGATCCGCGAGCTGGCGCGCACCGCCACGGTGATCGTTTCCACGCACATCCTGCAGGAGGTGCAGGCGGTGTGCGAACGCGCGCTGATCCTGCGCGGCGGCCGGCTGGTGATGGATGCGCGCCTGGCCGAACTTGCCGCCACGCATTCGCTGCAGCTGGCCGTGGGCGGTGATGCCCGCGCCGTGCTCGCCGGCGTGCAGGGCGTGCAGGGGGTGGATGAACTCGCGGCCGACGGCGACGTGCGCCGCTACCGCGTGCGCGGCGACACCGCACTGGCACCGGAGCTGGTGCGCGCCCTTTCCGGCGCCGGCCTGCCGCTGCACCTCTTGCAGCCGGAGCGCCAGGACCTCGAAGCCGTGTTCGCCCGCGTGAACGAAGCCCCGCAGGAGGAGGTGGCCCATGGCTGATCGCATCCCCGCCCCCTGGCCCACGGCGCTGCGCGTGGCGCGCAAGGAATTCCGCGCCTTCTTCGCCTCGCCGGCCGCATACCTTTTCCTCGGCGCCTTCGTGGCCGCCACCCTGTTCGTGTTCTTCTGGGTGGACGCCTTCTTCGCACGCAACATCGCTGACGTGCGGCCACTGTTCCGCTGGCTGCCACTGCTGCTGGTTTTCCTGGTGTCGGCGCTGACCATGCGCTCCTGGAGCGAGGAGCGGCGCGGCGGCACGCTGGAGAGCCTGCTCACCGCGCCGGTGTCGCCCTGGTCGCTGGTGCTGGGCAAGTTCCTCGGCGTGCAGGCGCTGGTGGCGCTGGCGCTGCTGCTCACGCTGCCGCTGCCGCTGACGGTGGCGTTTCTCGGTCCGCTGGACTGGGGTCCAGTGATCGGCGGCTATCTGGCCACGCTGCTGCTGGCCGCGGCCTACATCGCCGTGGGCCTGGCGGTGAGCGCGCGCAGCGACAATGCCATCATCGCGCTGATCGGCACCGTTGCCGTGTGCGCGCTGCTGCACTTCATCGGCTCCGGCACGCTCACCTCGCTGGTGGGGCAGCCGCTGGGACGCTGGCTTGCGCTCATCGGCACCGGCTCGCGCTTCGAGGTGATCACGCGTGGCGTGCTCGACCTGCGCGACCTGGTGTATTTCCTGTCGCTGGCCGGCATCTTCCTGGTGCTCAACGTGCATGGCCTGGAGCGCCTGCGCTGGGCCGGCAATCCGGCGAGCCCTCATCATCGCCGGCGCACCGCGCTGGCCACGCTGCTGGTGGCCAACCTGGCCGCGGTGAACCTGTGGCTGGTGGCCGTGCCCTGGCTGCGCGTGGATCTCACGGCGGAGCGCAGCTTCACGCTGTCCGAAGCCACGCGCCAGCAGCTCGACTCGCTCACCGAGCCGCTGTTGATCCGCGGCTATTTCTCGGCCAGAACGCATCCCTACCTCGCCCCGCTGGTGCCGCGCGTGCAGGACCTGCTGCGCGAATACGGCACCGCCGCCGGCCCGCGCGCGCGGGTGGAGATCCTGGATCCCACGCGCGATCCCGAGATCGAGGAGGAGGCCGCCAGCAAGCATGGTGTGCGTCCCGTGCCCTTCCAGACCGCCGACCGCTACCAGGCCTCGGTGGTGAACTCCTACTTCGACGTAGTGGTGAGCTATGGCGACCAGGTGGAGCGCCTCGCCTACTCCGACCTCATCGAGGTGAAGGGGGATGCCGAAGGTGAGCTGGAGGTGTTGCTGAAGAACCCCGAATACGCCATCACGCGCGCCATCCGCAAGGCAGTGAGCGCGTTCCAGGCGGGTGGCAATGCGTTCGCTGCGCTGGAGAAGCCGGTGGTGCTGAAGGCCTATGTGTCGGCCGAGGAGCGCCTGCCCGAACCGCTGCGCGAACTGCGCGGCCACCTGCAGGAGGTGCTCGACGAACAGGTGCCGCGCTCCGGCGGCAAGTTCACCGCGCGCTTCGAGGACCCGGACGCCGGCGAGGGCGCGCTGGCCCGCCAGCTCGCCGACCAGTATGGCCTGATGCCGCAGGTGGCCAGCCTCACCGATCCGCAGCCTTTCTGGTTCACGCTGCTGCTGGATGACGGCACGGACCTGCTGCAGGTGCCGCTGCCCGACACGCTGGACAAGGCGGCGCTGGAGCGCACGCTGCAGGCCGCGCTGAAGCGACTGGCCCCCGGATTCCTGAAGACCGTGGCGCTGGTCACGCCGCCGGCCGGGGCGGATGCGTCCTTCCCCGGCATGCAGCAGCCGGCTGGTCCCAGCTACAACCGCCTCGAGCGGGCGCTGGGCCAGAACGTGCGGCTGCGCTTCCACGACCTGGAGGATGGCCGCGTTCCCGATGACGTGGACCTGCTGCTGGTGGCCGCGCCGCGCGACCTCTCGGACAAGCAGCGTTTCGCCATCGACCAGTACCTGATGCGCGGCGGGCCGGTGGTGCTGGCCAGCTCGCCGTTCAACGTGGCCATGGACCAGGGCCTTGCGGCCAGCCAGCAGGCCTCGGGCCTGGAGGACTGGCTCGACAGCTTCGGCGTGAAGATGGAAGACGCCATGGTGGTGGATCCGCGCAGCGCCTCGCTACCGGTGCCGGTGGAGCGTTACATCGGCGGCCTCGCTTTCCGCGAGTACCAGATGATCCGCTACCCGCACTTCCCCGACCTGCGCGGCGACTCGCTGAATCCGGACAGCCCGATCACGCGCTCGCTGCAGCAGCTGACGCTGAACTGGGCCTCGCCCATCCTCGTGGACGAGGCGAAGAGCACCGGCCTCAGCGTCACCGAACTGCTGCGCAGTTCGGAGGAGAGCCAGGTCTCGCGCGAGAGCTGGCTGGTGCCCGATCCGCGCACCAAGCCGCCGCTGGGCTTTTATGCCGAGGGCGATCGCGCCCCGCGCGTGCTGGCCGTGAGCCTGCAGGGACGCTTCAACTCCTTCTACAAGGGCAAGAGCTCGCCGCTGGCCGACGATGAGGGCACGCCGACCTCCGTGATCGGCCAGTCGCCGGAAACCGCGCGCCTGGTGCTGGTGGCCAGCAACACCTTTGCCTCGGACCTGGCCATCGACCTGGCCTCGCAGGGACTGCAGACGCTGTACACGCAGCCGCTGGAGTTCCTGCAGAACACCATCGACTGGGCGCTGGAGGATCCGCTGCTGCTGGACCTGCGCGGGCGCACGCAGCTGGCGCGCACGCTGGAGAGCCTGCCGGAGGGCGGACAGCGCAGGTGGGAGATCGTGAACTACGCGGCCGCACTGGCGCTGCTGGCGCTGGTGTGGGGATGGCGCCGCTGGGTGCGTCGCGCGGATGCGCGCCACGCACAGCGCGTGCTGCAGGCGGCGTGAGGAGGGAACTGGCATGACGACAATGGCATTGAAGACGCAAGCGAACGCGCCGGTGCGCAACCTGGCGCTGCTGCTCCTGGCACAGCTGGTGCTCGCCGCGGGCCTGCTGGCCTGGCAGGGCCGCGGCGGCGTGGCCGAAGCGGAGGCACTGTTCAGCTTCGACGACAAGAGCGTGGACCGGCTGGTGATCGAGGGGCCGGAGCAGGAGAAGGTGGAGCTGCAGCGCCGCGGCAATGGCGATGCGGCCCAGTGGGTGGTGACCGGCGCGGGAGACTTCCCCGCCGACATCGCTCGTGTGCAGCAGGTGCTCAGCCGCCTGAAGGGACTGGAGGTTGTCGCACCGGTGGCGCGCAGCAGCGCCGCGGCCGAGCGGTTCAAGGTGGGCGATGAGTCCTTCGAGCGGCGCATCCAGGCGCAGGTCGGCGGCAAGTCCGTAGCCACGCTGCTGCTGGGCAACTCCCTGGGTTCAGGCCAGACCGCCGCGCGCAAGAGTGGCGAGGATGGCGTGTATGGCACGAACTGGGGCACCTACGAGCTGGCCACGCGGGACGAGGAGTGGCTCGACAAGGGCCTGCTGCGCATGGCCGCCGACAACGTCACCGGCGTGGAGGCGAATGGCAAGGCGCTGGATGAGGAAGCCACCAGGCGGGTGGGTGAGTCCCTGGCCAGCCTGCAGTTCCGGAACCTGAAGGGAACCGCCGAGGAAGCGCGCAAGGGGCCGGGCAAGCAAGAGCTGCAGCTGGTCGTGCAGCGGCGCGACGGCGAACCGGTGACCTACACCCTCTACAAGGAGCCGGACAGCGACGACCGGGTGCTGGTGGTCTCGAACCGCCAGGAGGCCTTCACGATAGGTCCCTCGCAGGCCGCCGCGCTGAGGGGCGCGGTGGAAGAGAAGAAGCCGGAGCCGTGAGTATTCCGGGGGCGTCGGCTCGAGGCCGGCGCCCCCGGGTTTTCAACGTCCGCCGAGCACCAGCTTGCTGGTAGCCGTCACCGAGCGCAGGACGTGCGCATTGACGGGGCCATACTGCCCGAACAGATCCGACAGCATCTGGGTGAGCTCGCCGCCGGTCACCAGGAACTCCCCGAAGTTCGGGTCGAAGCAGTGCACCGCCGCCTGGCCGCCGTGCTGCGAGCAATAGAAGGCGATGGAGTGCGCGCCGCCCGAGGCGCCAGGCCGTGAGCCCGTGAACCAGAACGAGTAGATGAAGGCCTTGCCCGTGCCCTGCGCCACGCGATTCTTCAGGTCCATCAGCTTGAAGCTGGCGTAGGGCAGCACCGCGGCGGCCGTGAGGCCGTTGATCTTCAGCATCATGTCATCGGCGCCGGAGCTGCCTTCCTGCGACCAGCGGTCGACGAAGGCCTTCTGCAGGATGGGATTGGCGCCGCCGGACCGGCGGCCCAGCGACGACATGCGCGCGGCCGCGCTGCCGCCCGGGTTGGTCAGGATTTCCGAACACCAGTGCAGCGAGAAGTTGTGACAGGCGCCCTGCGTGGCGGCATTGCTGGTGCCGGCCCGCGGGGACATGACCCGCACCTGCTCGAAACTGGCAATCCTGGAGGAGGAAAGGACGGACATCGCGCATCTCCCTGTGCTGTGGTCCAGCTTTTGCAGCTATTGCCGGAATGCTACCGGGCCTGGGGCGCGGCGGGCAATGCGGCTTCGTGCTTCTGGTACCTGGACAACATTTCCTGCCGATGCGCCGGCAGGTGTTCGGATCACAAACGCTTCAGGCCAGCCACTTTCTCAAGGCCGTGAATTTCAGGCCATACACCAGCGCACAGACGGTGATGGCCCATGCTGCCGGCGACATCCACGGCAGGGCGGATTCGACCGCGGGCCCGGCCAGCATCTGCGGGGCGATGCTGCCACCGAATTGCTGGAATCCGTAGTACCCCAGCAGCACCGTGGCGAGCAGCATTGCCGCTGCATTGCCCGCGCGCAGCCACTGCACCGCGCCGGCCCTGCGCGCCGGTGCAGCCTGCACCCGGGTGGGTTGACCGGCAGCCTCGTCGATGCACCGGAGTCAAATGCACATGGACCCAGGAGTCATCGGCGTCTTCATCCCCATCGTGGCCATCGTGATGGGCATCGGCATCGGCATGCTGGCGCTGTGGTCCGAACA
The DNA here is from genome assembly GCA_965652645.1 of uncultured bacterium. GTDB lineage: Bacteria > Pseudomonadota > Gammaproteobacteria > Steroidobacterales > Steroidobacteraceae > ZC4RG30. The sequence goes on from CBFGXE010000050.1 coordinate 15,216, forward strand.
CAAGCGCAAGTTGCAGCTGCTCGAACACCTGCATCGCGAGCGCATGCACGCACTGGAGAAGGGCCTGGAGCTGCCGGCCATTCCGGGCAACCTCGCCGGCAGTGGCGATGGGTCCTCACCGGCCACCGCAGCCAAGTCGCTGCGCAGCGGCGTGATGCTCGTGCTCATCGGCATTATCCTGTGGATCGGAATCAGGAGCACCGGCGGAGGCAATGGGGCCTGGTTCGGGCTGATTCCCGCCGCCGTGGGCGTGGGCAACCTGCTGTACGCACTGGTGCAGTGGAACAAGGAGAAGCGCGCATGAAGAGGGTTGCGGTCGCGGCCGGTGCCTTCCTCCTGCCCTTGTCCGCCAATGCAGCGACCCGCGGTTATGAGGTCGGGTCATTCGACAAGGTGTCCGCGGCGGAGGGAATCCGGGTCGACATCACCCAGGGTGCCGCGCGCAGCGTCACTGCCGATACCAGGGCCGAGGATTTCGATGACCTGCGCATCGTGGTGAAGGCGGGTGAGCTGCGCATCGACCGGCCGCCCGGCAACTGGTTCAGGCTGCGGCGGCGTGCGGACTACACGGTGCGGGTGGTGATGCCGGCGCTGCGCGAGCTTGATGCCTCTTCGGGAAGCAGCGTCATGGTCAAGGGTTCGTTCAGCGGGGACTTCGACGTCAGCTCTTCCTCCGGCAGCCGCGTGGAGATCGCGCAGCTGAAGGGCGGGCTGGTGCGGGCGAGGTCTTCGTCCGGCAGTGCGCTTCAGGTGGCCGGGAGCTGCCAGGCGGTGGATGCCGAGGTTTCCAGTGGCTCGAACCTCGACGCCGGGCGGCTGTTGTGCGAGAGCGCGACGGTGGAGGCGTCGACCGGCAGTGCAGCGAAGGTGGCCGCGGCGCAGGGGCTCACCGCGAGCGCATCGACGGGCGCGAGCGTGAAGGTGAATGGTGCGCCGAAGTCGGTGAGGATCAAGAATTCGACGGGCGGACGGGTTGAGGTGCGGAGGCCGGAGGAGTAGTCGGCCGCTGCCGGTACAGCGCATCAAAGCGCTGCTCGAGCTGGGGATACGATCCCCTCACGCCATCCACGACCTGTTTCGCCCAGTCGAAGTAGGCCTGCTTGCGTTCCAGGGGCCAGTCCGACGGCGGGCTCGTCAGGATGTCGCGGAGGTTGGATATCTTGTCGGCAATCTTCACCGCTCGTGCGCGGACACTGGAGTGCGACGCCTTGCTGATCTGGAGGCGCTTGCGGGTGTCCTTCTGCTTGATCCACTTCGTATCGGTGACTTCGGCGACGACATCGGCGACCTCCTCGCCGAACTGGCCACGCAGTTCTTCCCAGCTGGTCTTGGTGTCTTCGAGGGTGTCGTGGAGCAGTGCCGCGGCGAGGATCACCGGATCGGTGATGCCGCCTTCATTGCAGAGGATGTTGGCGAGGTCGATGGGGTGGTTGATGTAGGGAGAGGCTTCGACGCCCTTGCGGCGCTGGTCGCGGTGCTTGTGGGCTGCGAAGTCGATGGCTTTCAGGAGGATGGCGATGGGGTTGGTCATGAGTGTGGTTTTGTCTCCTCTTGATGGATTGGACATATTTCTCCTCTAAGTTTCTTCACTGGCAGCATGTCACCTCCCAGTCTCACTCTTTGAGATTGTCGCTGATGATATTCCCCACAACAGCGAGAAACGGTAGTCGACCAGGGAGGACCATCA
>CBFGXE010000051.1:0-16742 GCA_965652645.1 uncultured bacterium
CCGTGCCGGCCGGTGAGCAGGTAGCCCTCGAGCCAGCCCTGGCAGGTGTGCTCGGAGAGGATTTCCATCACGCGGCCGTCGCGACCGAGATGCTCGTCCTCGGGCAGCTGTTCGGCTACCCAGGTGCGGGGGGTCACCTCGAACAGTGCGCCCAGCCGGTTGGAGGCTGTCTCGTCGGGCCCGACGACGCGGAAGTTGCGCGCGTGCGCATTCATCTGCATCACGTCACGCAGCAGCTGTCCCATGGTGCGCGTGCTCTCGCCGATGGCGGTGCCGGGCGCAGGCACCTGCAGTGCATAGGCGCGCGGATCCGGCAGCTGCAGCGGCTGCAGCAGCAGGCCGCCGTTGGTGTGCGGGTTTGCGCCCATGCGCTGCGCGCCGCGCGGCGTGAGTTGCAGCAGCTCAGGTCGCGGCCGGCCATTGGCGTCGAACAGCTCGCGCGGCCGGTAGCTGAGCAGCCACTGTTCCAGCGCCACCAGATGCGAAGGGTTTTCCAGGTTGCCGAAGGGCACCTGGTGCGAGCGCCAGTAGTCCTCGGTCTTGCGGCCGTCGATCTGCTTCGGTCCGGTCCAGCCCTTGGGCGTGCGCAGGATCAGCATGGGCCAGCGGGGCCGCGTGACCTCGCCATTCCTGGCCGCCTGCTGGATGGCGCGGATCTCGGCGAGGATGGCATCGAGCGTGGAGGCCATCTGCCGGTGCAGTACGGCCGGATCGCTGCCCGCCACCACATGCGGCTTGTAGCCGTAGCCGCTGAACAGCTGCTCCAGCTCCTGCTGCGGGATGCGAGCCAGCAGCGTGGGGCCGGCGATCTTGTAGCCGTTGAGATGCAGGATGGGCAGCACGGCGCCGTCGCGCGCCGGATCGAGGAACTTGTTGGAATGCCAGGAGGCGGCCAGCGGCCCGGTCTCGGCCTCGCCATCGCCGATCACGCAGCTGACGATGAGGTCCGGATTGTCGAAGGCGGCGCCATAGGCATGTGACAGTGCGTAGCCCAGCTCGCCGCCCTCGTGGATGGAGCCCGGTGTCTCGGGCGTGGCATGGCTGCCCACGCCGCCGGGGAAGGAGAACTGGCGGAACAGGCGATGCATGCCCGCCTTGTCCTGCGTGACGTCCGGATACAGTTCGGTGTAGCTGCCTTCCAGCCAGGTGTTGGCTTGCAGCGCCGGTCCGCCGTGGCCCGGGCCGGCGATGAAGATCATGTCGAGCGCGTCGCGTGCGATCAGCCGGTTCAGGTGCGCGTAGATGAAGTTCAGCCCCGGCGTCGTGCCCCAGTGGCCGAGCAGCCGCGGCTTCACGTGCGAAATGTCGAGTGGCGCCTCGAGCAGGGGATTGTCGAGCAGGTAGATCTGTCCGACGGAAAGGTAATTGGCAGCCCGCCACCAGGCGTCCAGTGCCGCAAGCTGTGCGTCGGAAGTCCGGATGTCAGTCATGTGTGTGTTTCCCTGTCGCGGTGCCAATCAAGCGCAGTGCCTCCGCCGCCAGTGACGAGGACTCATCCGCCGGCACGGTCCAGACTGCGGTGCCGGTGGCACCGGCAGGCGGCGGCGCATCGATGCGTGACTCCTTGCCCACTGCCGCGGCGTTCGCCGCCGCGTCAATGCGGATGCCGGCCCACTGCATGCCGCCGAGGATGCGTGCCCGCACGGCGGGCGAGTTCTCGCCCACACCGCCGCCGAACAGCACGGCATCCGCTCCGCCCAGCACCGCCAGGTAGGCCCCCACATACTTGCGGGCACGATAGCAGTACATCTCCACGGCCAGCTGCGCAGCCGGATCCGTGGCTTCGAGCAGCACGCGCATGTCGGCGCTGATGCCCGACACGCCCAGCAGTCCGGAGCGCCCGTTCAGCAGCTGCTCCAGTGCATCCGGCGTCATCGCCAGCGTGCGTTGCAGGTGCAGCAGCAGCCCGGCATCGACGTCGCCGCAGCGGGTGGCCATCATCAAGCCTTCCAGCGGCGAGAAGCCCATCGAGGTGTCCCGGGGTACGCCGCCCAGCGATGCGGTGATCGAACAGCCTGCGCCCAGCTGCAGGGAAATCACGCGCGCGGTCGGGGATGCGTGCGGAGCCAGCTCGCCCCAGCGCCGCAGCATCGCCTGGTGCGCGAGGCCATGAAAGCCGAAGCGGCGCAGGGGAACGCGGTTGGCGAGGTCCCGGGGCAGCGCGTAGTTGCGGGCCACCGGGGGCAGGGCGGCGAAGAATGCCGTATCGAAGACAGCGACCTGCGGGACATGTTCCCCGACGGCTGCCCGGCTGGCTTGCAGCCAGGCCAGCGCAGCCGGGTTGTGCAGCGGCGCAAGGGGCGCAAGATGCTGGATCTGCGCCTCGACCGCAGGGTCGATCACACAGGCCTCCACCAGTTCGCTGCCGCCGTGCACGACGCGGTGCGCCACGACATCCACCGGCATTGCGCCCGGCTCTGCCAGGAAACTGCGCAATGCGGAAGCAGCGTCGGCCGGGGGGCGCGCATGATGGAGCGCCGCCGCGCGGCGCAGCGTGTGCCCGGCTTCCTCCATCACCGCGAGGCGGATGGAAGAGCTGCCGGCGTTGATGGTCAGCACCCTCATCCCTGCGGAGCCTGAGGCAGCCCGCGCCGCGACTCAATAGGGAATTCTGCCCATCGACACCTGGCTACCGGTGGCATGTGATGCGGACAGCACATCATCGGAGCCGCGCCGTGATATCGCCCAATCCTCTGCGCAGTCTCAGCGACCTGGGCCAGAGCCTGTGGGTCGACGACCTGCGCCGCCTCTGGCTGACGGATGGCACGCTGCAGCGCTGGATGGATGAGGACGGCATCAGCGGCGTCACATCCAACCCCGCCATTCTCGAGCGGTCCATCTCGGCGGGCGGCGAGTATCGCCAGCAGCTGGCGGACCTGGCCGCGCGCGCACTGGCTCCCGCGCACGTTTGCGAGACGCTGGCACTGCAGGACGTGCGCATGGCCGCCGACCTGCTGGCGTCGGTGCACGAGGCCAGCGGCCGCAGGGACGGATTCGTGAGCCTGGAGGTTTCGCCCCTGCTGGCGGACGATACCGGGCAGACGCTGCACGAGGCACGCCGCCTCTGGCGGGAGCTGGATCGTCCCAACGTGATGATCAAGGTGCCGGCCACCGCGGCGGGAGTGCCGGCCATCCGCGAGCTGATCGCCGAGGCCGTGAATGTGAATGTCACGCTGATTTTCGGCCTGCAGCGGTATGCACAGGTCGTGGACGCCTTCCTTGAGGGACTGGAGATGCGCGTCGCGCGCGGATTGGGGGTGGCGGATGTGGCTTCGGTGGCGAGTTTCTTCATCAGCCGCATCGACACGGCCATCGATGCCCGGCTGGATACGCAGGCCACTGCGCAAGCCAGCACACTGCGCGGTGTGGCGGCCACGGCCTGTGCGCAGCTGGCGTTCGGCCACTATCGCCGCACGATGGCCGGCGAGCGCTGGGGCAGGCTGCAGCGGCGGGGAGCCCGCACGCAGCGGCTGTTGTGGGCGTCGACTTCGACGAAGGATCCGGCCTACGACGAACTGAAGTATGTGGAGGCGCTGATCGCCGCCGATACCATCAGCACGGTACCGCGGCAGACGCTGGATGCCTATCGCCAGCGCGGCCGGCCGCAACTGCGCCTGGGGACCTCGGAGGAGGCGCCACGCCGCCAGCTGGCGGCGCTGCATGCACTCGGCATCGACCTGGAGGCGACAGCCAGCGCGCTGGAGAGGGAGGGTGTGCGCAAGTTCGTGGAGCCCTACCAGAAGCTGCTGGCCGCGATCGCATCGCGCAGCGGCGCGTCACCGGCCTGAGCCGGACTGCTACTGCTCCACCAGCCAGCGGATCCGGCTGCCGCCCCGTGCTCCCAGCAGCGCCTCCAGCTGCAATTGCCAGGCCTGCGCGGCGACGTCGAACTCCCAGGGAGGATTCACCACCAGCAGACCGGAACCATTGAGTGCGGCGGCGTTGTCGGCCTCGTGCAGGCAGAACTCGGCCGCGAGTGTGGGCCGCACGATGCCGCGCATGACACGTGCCACCCAGAGCTCGCTGTCGCGCAGCTTCTTGATCGGGTACCACACTGCAAATACGCCAGTCTCGAAGCGGGCAAGTCCCTCCGCCAATGCGTCGGCGACCTGCTCCTCCTCCTCGCGGGATTCATAGGGCGGATCGATCAGCACCAGGCCGCGGCGCGAGGGCGGCGGCAACTGCGCGCGCAGTTCGCGATAACCGTCGGTATGCAGCACGCGTGGCGTGACGGCCTGGTACGCCGCACTGGCGTCCAGTGCGCGTTGCAGCGCGCGTGCCACGGGCGCCTGTGATTCCACAAAGGTGGCGGTGTCGACGGCGCGCAGCACCGCGGCCGCCAGCAGCGGCGAGCCGGGATAGACGCTGGCGCCGTCGTGCAGCTTGCGCAGGTGATCCACCACATCGAGGTAGTGGCGGATGGGCGGCAGCACCACTTCACCGGCCTGCGCCGCGGCAGTGGCCAGCCGCGCGATGCCCGCGGCACTTTCGGTGCTGCGGCGCGCCTCCTCGCCGTGCAGGTCGTAGAGGCCCGCGCCAGCGTGGGTGTCGAGGACGTGGAAGCCCTTGGCCTTCTTCTGCAGCGCCCCGATCAGCTGCAGCAGCGCGATGTGCTTGTGGACATCGGCGAAGTTGCCGGCGTGGAAGGCGTGACGGTACTGCATCCCTCAGGCCGCTTCAGCGGCGGCTGCGCTTCATGGCGGCGAACCACCCGCGGGCAGACGGGGTGTTGATGAGTACCAGCACGGCCAGGGTCATGCCGTACTGCACGAGGGTAAGGGCGCCAGTGGTCACGTCGGGAAATGATTGCTCAATCAATTCGGGTGAAGTGGCCCAGGAAACGGGTGTCAGCACTACTGAAAGGCCAAAGACGATGCTGACCAGCAAGCGCATCCAGTTGCGGCCCGCACTCAGCTTGGCAACGACCCACCAGGTGATCAGGGCTGCCAACACAACGCCAATGAATCCGGCGACCATGCCTCCACTCAACCCCAGCGAGGCAAAAACCCCGTTGTGCCCGAGGCTGAGGGGCACGGCCAGCACGGTCACGGCCAGCGAAGCCCACAGGACAATGCAGGCCCGTTTCACATGCGGGTGTTCGGCTGGGACATCGGACGGAATGGCGACATCCGCCACCACGGCATCCGGCGCGGCATAGGGATTGCGTTCCTCGCTCATCGGGCTCTCCTTGTTGTCGTCACGCCTTCCACAAAGTCCACAGGCCAATGGCGATGAAGCCGATTCCCGCCGCGTAGTTCAGGTACTTCGGCTGGATGTAGGCGGCCGCCACCGAGCCGGCGAGCACGCCGATGGCCGTGGTGGCGATGAGCGCGATGGATGCCGCAATGAATACGGTGACCAGGCTGGTGCCGGTCTTCGATGCGAACAGCAGGGTGGCGAGCTGGGTCTTGTCGCCGAGTTCCGCGAGGAAGACGGTGCCGAACACGGTGAGGAAGAGCTTGGCGTCCATTGATGAATCCCGGGGCAGCTGTATAAAGAAGGAGCGCGTGCAGTTGCGCCATGCGGAATTGCTTATACACGCGCACGGGCCGCCTTGTAACCGGTTGCTAACCACCCTGCGACTGACCCGCTAACCGCCGCGCCGCCACTCTCTCATGACGATTCAGGCATCTTGAGGAGTAGTAAAGGTGGAACTGCGATATCTGCTGGCGGCAGCAATTGTTTCGACGGCCCTTCCCGCTGCGGCGGCCCTGGCGCAGGAGGCGCCGCTGGCCGTGACGGCAGCGGTGTCTGCCGCGGTTGCAGAGGAAGAGGAGCTGGATGCGGTGACCGTCACGGCCCGCCGCCGCGACGAGGAACTGCAGGACGTGCCTCTGCCCGTGTCGGTGGTGGATGGCACCTTCCTCGAGGAGCAGGGCAGCTTCAACGTGGCCCGCCTGCAGCAGCTGCAGCCGGCGCTGCAGTTCTACAGCCAGAACCCGCGCAACTCCTTCGTGAACATCCGCGGCTTCGGCGCGCCTTTCGGGCTCACCAACGACGGCATCGAGCAGGGCGTGGGCCTGTATGTGGATGATGTGTACTACAGCCGCGCTGCCGCCTCGACCCTGGACTTCCTCGACGTGGAGCGCCTGGAAGTGCTGCGCGGCCCGCAGGGCACGCTTTATGGCAAGAACACCACGGCTGGCGCCATCAACATCACCACGCGTGCGCCGACCTTCGTGCCGGAGGGCAGCACCGAGCTGTCGGTGGGCAACCTGGGTTTCTACCAGGCCAAGGCCGCGATCTCCGGACCGCTGGCCGGTGAAACGGTGGCCGGTCGCGTGGCGGTCTCCACCACCAGCCGTCACGGCACCCTCTACAACGTCGCCACCACCAACCGCGTCAACGAGCTGGACAATGTCGGCATCCGCGGCCAGATCCTCTGGCGCGCCACCGACACGCTGAAGGTCACCCTCTCCGGTGACTACAACAAGCAGAATGGCGAGTGCTGCGCGCAGATCGCTGCGCGCTACGGCGTGACGCAGCGGGGTGCCAACCGCCAGTACTTCGCGCTGGCCGAGGCCTTCGGCTACGTGGCGCCGGGCACGGACCTGGCCAGCCGCACCTTCAGCCCGTTCGACCGCGTCACCGACGTGGATGGCGAGCTGTCGGCGCGCAACGAGCTGGGCGGCGCGGCAGTGCGCGCGGTGTGGGGGCTGGGCCAGGGCACGTTCACCGCCGTATCGGCGTGGCGCTACTGGGATTGGGTGCCGGCGAACGACCGCGACTTCACGGGCCTGCCGATCACCACGAAGTCGAACAATCCCTCCACGCAGGAGCAGGTGACGCAGGAGTTCCGCTACGCCTTCACGGGTGACAGGATCGATTACGTTGTCGGTGTGTTCGGCTACCACCAGGCCATTCATACCGATGGCATCACCCAGCGCGGTCCGGCGGCCAGCCGCTGGAACCTGCATCCGGTGAACCAGGCGGTGCTGGCCAGTGCGCCGGAGGTCCTGGATGGTTCAACGTCGCTCAACGACATCGACTACAAGAACACCAGTGCAGCGTTGTTCGGGCAGCTGTCCTGGAGACTGACGGACCGCTTCCGCGTCGAGCCCGGCCTGCGCCTGAACTACGACAGGAAGCGTGGCACGTATGTGGCCACGGTCACCAACGGCCCGGCCTGGGGCAGCGAGGTGCTGCCGACGGATCCCACCGATCCGTTCTACAGTGATCCGACGCCGGTCACCACCAGTGCCGGTGGCACCACCACGCTGGGTGCGGTGCGCGCGGCCCAGCGCAGCGACCAGCCGCCGCAGGCCTATGGCGCCACCTTCAGCGACTGGAACCTCTCGGGCAACCTGACGGTGGCCTACGACCTCTCGCGTGACGTGCTCGCGTATGCCACCTGGGGCAAGGGCTTCAAGACCGGCGGCATCACCAACAACGGTGCGCCCACGAACGCCAACGGCATCCCCATCCTCGCCGGCACCACGGTGCGCCCGGAAAAGGTGACGCAGTACGAGGCGGGCCTGAAGACGCAGTTCCTGGATCGTTCGGCCACGCTGAACCTGGCAGCCTTCCGCACGGAAGTGAAGGACTACCAGGCCACCGTGTTCAACAACGCGCTGGGTGGTTCGGTGCGCGGTTATCTCGCCAACGCCGAGGGCGTGGAAGTGCAGGGCCTGGAGGCCGACTTCTCTTACCGGCCGAACTACAACTGGAACTTCTACGTGAACGCGGCGCTCACCGACCACGAGTACTCGAAGTTCACCGGTGCCCCGTGCCCACCCGAGCTCTCCGGCAACTCCACCGTGCTGCCTCCGGGCCAGACCCCGCAGCCGGCGACTCCCGGTGCGCCGAGCCCGGCATCCTGCGACATCTCCGGGCAGTGGGTGCCTGGCCTCTCGAAGCTGGCTGGTTCCTGGGGCTTCCAGTACCAGCGTCCCGCGAACTTCCTCGGCCGCGAGGGTGAGGTGTACTTTGGCTATGATGGCAGTGCGCGCAGCCGGTTCTCCTCGAACCCGTCGCGCTCGATCTACACGGATATCGGCGGTTATGGCCTGGCCAACTTCCGGCTGGGTTTCCGCACCCGGGGCAACTGGGATGTGTATGGGTGGGTGAAGAATGCCTTCGACAAGGACTACTTCGAGGCGCTCAATGCCAGCACCGGCGGCAACACCGGCCTGATCGCCGGCCAGCCTGCCGACCCGCGCACCTGGGGCCTCACCATCCGCACGGAATTCTGAAGACCGAAGGAGTTGATGCATGAACGCCATCCAGATCGCGCGTCGTGCCGTACTGCTGCTGCCGGCGGCGCTGCTGGTGGGTTGCGGCAGTTCCGGTTCGTCGGGAGTAGGTGCAGTGACGCTGCTCAATGTCTCGTACGACCCTACGCGCGAGCTGTACGTGGAATACAACAAGGCCTTCGTCACGCACTGGAAGAACACCACCGGCCAGGTGGTGAGCATCAAGCAGTCGCATGGCGGATCCGGCAAGCAGGCGCGCTCGGTGATCGACGGCCTGCAGGCCGATGTGGTGACGCTGGCACTGGCCGGTGACATCGATTCGCTGGTGAAGCAGGGCAAGCTGCTGGCACCGGACTGGGAGTCGCGATTGACGGACAACAGTGCGCCCTACGCCTCCACCATCGTGTTCCTGGTGCACAAGGGCAATCCGAAGGGCATCAGGGACTGGGGCGATCTCGTGCGTGAAGGCGTGCAGGTGATCACGCCCAATCCGAAGACCTCCGGCGGCGCACGCTGGAACTACCTGGCGGGCTACGCCTGGGCAAAGGCGCAGCCCGGCGGCAGCGAAGCCACGGCGCAGGAATACCTGCGCAAGCTCTATGCCAACGTGCCGGTGCTCGACACCGGCGCGCGCGCGGCGCTGACCACATTTGCCCAGCGCGGCGTGGGCGATGTGTTTGTCTCATGGGAGAACGAGGCCTTCCTCGCGCTGGATGAATTCGGCGATGACAAGTACGAGGTGGTGATTCCCTCGGTGAGCATCCTCGCCGAGCCTTCAGTGGCGGTGGTGGACCAGGTCGCGATCCGGCGCGGCACCAAGGCCGTGGCCGAGGAATACCTGAAGTACCTGTACTCCGCCGAAGGCCAGGAGATCATCGCCCGCAACTACTACCGGCCGCGTGACGCCACTGTGGCCGCGAAGTACGCGGACCGGTTTCCGGCGCTCAAGCTGGTCACGGTGCAGGACCTTGGCGGATGGGGACAGGTACAGCAGACGCACTTTGCCGATGGCGGGGTGTTTGACGGCCTGCTGAAGCGCAAGTAGTCCTGCGCCTCATTGCGGCGCTGGCGATGTCTCCGACGCGAGAATCCAGCGGCTGCCGTCAAGGCGCAGCACCTTTCTCTCGCACCCCGTGGGAATGGTGCCATGCGCGGTATGGCACTCGTAGGTGCCGTGCAGGTAGTGCAGTGTGGTCGGCGAGGTCCACACCGTGTCCACCGGTCCCCATCGGAAGGGCGCGAAATCCCGCTCCAGCACCGGGCCGGCCGGTGTCATGCGGTAGATGCGCAGCACGTTGGGCGAGAACTCCGCCGCCAGGTCTACTCCCACGGCGGCCATCCACTGTCCGTCCGGAGAGAACAGCGGATAGCCCGCGAGCAGGATCTCTTCACCGGTCCGGCGGTCCAGCAAGCTGCTGGCCTCGCCTTCGTAGAACTGCCGGTGCAGTACCACGTAGCGCCCATCGGGACTGGCGGCGATCGCCGCGTAGTTGGCCGCGTCGTGCAGGCGCTCCATCTGCCCGGCGGTGGCATCGCGGATCTCCCGCGTGCGGCGCCGGCAGGCGATGCAGCGGCGGCGGCCACGACGGGGCGCACTGCCAGCGACAGCAGCAGGATTGCGGTGAGACGAAGTGGCAGTGCAGTCCGCATGCGGCATCTCCCTGAATGCGATCTGGGGAACTCAGCCCTGCTGCGAGGTGGCCCAGCGCACGATGTGTTCCGGGCTGGTGAGCGCGCCGGGCTGACGCGCCACCTCCCGACCGCCGGAAAAAAGGATCAGCGTGGGAATGCTGCGGATCCCGAAGCGGTTGGCGATGTCCGGAGCATCTTCGGTGTTGAGTTTGCCCAGCCGCATGCGGGGTTCGAGCAGGCTCGCAGCCTTCTCGAAAGCGGGCGCCATCGCCCGGCAGGGGCCGCACCACGGTGCCCAGAAATCCACCAGCAGCGGCAGGCCGCTGCTGGCCACGTGGCGATCGAAGTTCGCGGAAGTGAGTTCGACGGGGTGTGCCTGGAACAGCGGCTGGTGGCACTTGCCGCAGCGGGGAGAATCCGCCAGGCGCGCTGCCGGCACGCGATTGATGGCGCCATCATGCGGACAGACGATCTGCAGCAGGTCCGTGCTCATCGCTTCTCCAGTGAATGCACGAACCCGCTCACCCGCTCGATGAGTTCCGGCACCACGGGCAGCGCCGGATTGGAGTAGGAGGCAGCCTGTTGCGCAGCGTCACCGCGCACGGCCTTGAGTACGTGATTCATGCCCTCGATGAGGACCAATGTGGAGGCAGGGTGGGCTGCCTTCAAGGCCTGGGCTTCGGAGGGGGCGACCTGGATGTCGGTTGTGCCCTGCGCAATCAACACAGGCATTGCCAGCGTGGCAATCTCGCGGGTGGGGGTGTAGCGCAGCCAGGAGATCATGTAGGGCTGCACGCTGGGGCGATACAGGGATTGCAGCGCGGGTGGCACATCGGGCGCGGTGCTGCCGGCCTGCAGGGAGGTGAGGATGCGCTCGCTTTCCGTCCAGAGTGCGGGAGGCAGCTGCGGCTTCAGCTGCGTGCGCAGCAGATCAGCAGCGGATTGGGCGGGGCCGGAGAGGGAGATGAAACCATCCGCACCGGACTGCCTTGCGGCCAGCATGCCGATGAGGGAGCCCTCGCTGTGGCCCAGGATGGCGACGGTCGAAAAGCGTGTGTCGCCGCGCAGGCGTCGCGCCCAGGCGGCGGCATCCTCGGAGTAGGTTTCGAAGCGCAGGTCGGCCTCGCTGGGGGCGGCCGGAGCGCTGGCCGCGATGCCGCGCTTGTCGTAGCGCAGGGAGGCGATGTTGCGGGCGGCCAGGCCTTCAGCCAGCTGCTTCAGGCTGTTGTTGGGACCGGGCAGTACGGCGGAGTTGCCGTTGCGGTCCGTGGGACCGGAGCCGGCGATGATCAGCACGACAGGATGCCTGCCCGCGCCTTCGGGAACCAGCAGCGTGCCGTGAACGATCCCGCCGGGTGTCTCAAGGCGCACGGGTTCTTCTGGAGCGGTGGCAAGGGCGCCAGTCGCTGCAAGGGCAAGGGCAAGGGCGGATCCGATCAAGGCAACGGTGCTGGTGTTCATGCGGCAATTCTGCCTCAGCTGGCCACCCGCAGCCGCAGCGCATTGCCGATCACGGAGGCCGAGCTCAGGCTCATCGCCAGCGCTGCGATCATCGGCGACAGCAGCCAGCCGGTGGCGGGATACAGCACGCCTGCGGCCAGCGGGATTCCCAGCGCGTTGTACAGGAACGCGAACATCAGGTTCTGCTTCATGTTGCCCACGGTGGCCTCGGAGAGCTGGCGCGCGGTGGCGATGCCGCGCAGGTCACCCTTCACCAGTGTCACCTGTGCGCTGCTCATGGCGACATCGGTGCCGGTGCCCATCGCGATGCCCACGTCGGCGCGGGCGAGTGCGGGCGCGTCATTGATGCCATCGCCGGCCATGGCGACCACGCGACCCTCGGCCTGCAGCTTCTCCACCAGCTGCAGCTTGTCGGCGGGCTTCACCTCGCCATGCACTGCGGTGATGCCCAGCCGCGCGGCGACGGAGCGTGCGGTGGTGTGGCCATCGCCGGTGGCCATCACGAGCTGGAGCCCGGAGGAGCGCAGCGTCTGCAGCGCCTCGGGCGTGCTCGCCTTCACGGGATCGGAAACGGCGACCAGACCGAGCAGGCGGCCGTCAGCGGCCAGGTGCATCACGCTGGCGCCTTCGGAGCGCAGCGCCTCGGCCTGCGGCTGCAGCGCGCCAACGTCCACGCCGAACTGCGCCATCAGCGTCGTGTTGCCCAGCGCCAGGTGCCTTCCTTCCACTTCGCCGGTGACGCCGATGCCCGTCACGGACTGGAAGTCCGACACGGTGGCCAGCGGCAGCCCCTGCGCACGCGCGGCGGCGACGATGGCATGCCCCAGCGGATGCTCGCTGCCCTGGTCGAGGGTGGCCGCGAGCCGCAGCACTTCCTGCGGATCGACGCCCGGCACGGCTTCGGCGCGGTCGAACGAAGGTCGACCCTCGGTGAGCGTGCCGGTCTTGTCCACGATCAGCGTGTCGACTTCGCGCAGCTTCTCGATGGCCGCCGCGTCGCGGAACAGCACGCCGTGGGTGGCACCGCGGCCGGTGGCCACCATGATGGACATGGGCGTCGCCAGCCCGAGGGCGCAGGGACAGGCGATGATCAGCACGGCCACGGCATTGAGGATGCCGTACTGCCAGCCGGGCGAGGGCCCCCAGATTCCCCAGGCGAACAGCGTGGCGATGGCGATGAGCACCACGGCCACCACGAAGTAACCCGCGACGACATCCGCCAGCCGCTGCATGGGCGCGCGCGAGCGCTGGGCCTGCGCCACCAGCTGCACGATCTGCGCCAGCATGGTGGAGGAGCCGACGCGCTCGGAGCGCATGGTGAGCGCGCCGGTGGTGTTCATGGTCGCGCCGATCACGCGGTCGCCTACGCGCTTGGTCACGGGCAGCGGCTCGCCGGTGAGCATGGATTCATCCACGCCGCTGCTGCCGTCGGTGACCACGCCGTCCACGGGCACCTTTTCGCCGGGGCGGATGCGCAGCAGGTCGCCGACGTGCACGTGCGTGAGTTCGATGTCCTCCTCCGTGCCGTCGGGCCGGATGCGCCGTGCCGTCTTCGGTGCCAGCTGCAGCAGCGAGCGGATGGCCGCGGAGGTCTGTGAGCGCGCCTTCAGCTCCAGCACCTGTCCCAGCAGCGTGAGCGAGATGATCACCACGGCGGCTTCGAAGTACACGCCCACGCGGCCCATCGACATGAAGGAGGCGGGGAACAGCTGCGGCGCCACCGTGGCCACTACGCTGTAGGCGTAGGCCGAGCCGGTGCCGATGCTGATCAGCGTCCACATGTTGGGACTGCGGTTGGCGATGGACTGCCAGCCGCGCACGAAGAAGGGCGCGCCGGCCCACAGCACCACGGGCGTGGCGAGAAACAGCTCGGTCCAGCTCTGCGCCTTCATGTCCATCCAGCCCAGGCTGTGGCCGAACATCGCCAGCACCACGGTGGCCACGGTCAGCGGCAGCGTCCACCAGAAGCGGTGGCGGAAATCCTTCAGCTCGGGATTCTCTTCCTCATCGAGGGAAGGCATTTCCGGTTCGAGCGCCATGCCGCACTTGGGGCAGGTGCCGGGATGATCCTGGCGGATCTCCGGATGCATGGGGCAGGTGTATATCGTGCCGGGCGCCGCCTGCGGTGGTGGAGTCGCAGCCGCAGGCTTGTAGCTACCGCAGCAGGGTGCGGGCGCCTCGGTGGGCGGTGGCTGGTGGTGGTGATGCCCGTGATGCGGGTGACGGCTTTCCATGGTGGCCTCATCCGCGCCGGCGGCGCGTGCTGGTGTTTGCGGCCGGAATGCCTGCTTCCTGCGCTGGCGTGCCCGCGCTCAGCGCCCCGAGGATGGGGCAGTGTGCCGGATCGCCGGCACCGGAACATTGATCCACGAGGGAGCGCAGCGCCTGCCGCAGCCGCTCGAGTTCGGCAATCTTGCCTTCCACCACCTCGAGCTTTCCGGCAGCCAGCGACCGCGCCCTCGCCACGCTGCCGCCCGGCTGGCTGAGCTTCAGCAGCGAGGCGATCTCCTCCAGCGAGAAGCCCAGCGCCTGCGCGCGGCGGATGAACTCCAGGCGCTGCCGGGCACCTGCGCCATACAGGCGATAGCCGGATGCGGAACGCGCCGGTGCCGGCATCAGGCCGACGCGTTCGTAGAACCGGATGGCATCGACGCCGACACCGGCCGCCTTCGCGAGACTGCCGATGGACTGCGTGGGTGTGGCTTCGCGGGATGGGCTGCGCATGGGTCGCTCCGGGCTGTCCGCGGTTTTGCGGTACAGGCACAGCGTAAACCCTGGACATAGGTCCAGGGTCAAGCGTTCTCAGTCCGGCGGCAGCATGGCCGGGTTCCAGGCCACCTCCCAGAGGTGCCCGTCCGGGTCCTGGAAGTAGGCGGCATAGCCGCCATAGAAGGTGTCGGCGGGCTTGCGGACCAGCGTGGCGCCGGCGCCGACGGCTTGCGCGACCACGGCATCCACTTCCCCGCGCGTGCGCACGTTGTGCGCGAGGCTGAACGCGGTGGGGTTCGATGGGCCAGCCGCAAGGCCTGCGTCATGCGCCAGGCTGGCGCGCGGCCAGAGTGCCAGCTTCAACCCGCCGTGCAGATCGAAGAAGGCCACCGCGCCATGCTCGAATTCCGTGCCGACGATGCCCGGCGTCTGCAGCCCGAGTCCGTCCCGGTAGAAGCGCACGGCGCGCTCCAGGTCGTCGACACCCAGGGTGATGAGTGAGATGCGAGGTTTCATGGCATCCGGTGCGATGAAGTTATTGTAGAAGACGCGGCAGTCGCCTTCGCCGAATGCCAGCCGGGCAAGATACACCAGCTGGCTGTTCGGCACGACGATGGCGCGCTTCAGCTGGATGGCGCCGAGGCTCTCATCCAGCTTGCGCTTCGACCAGTGACTCAGTTGCCGGGCACGATGCGCGTCCCGAAGTAGCGCCCGCTGTTGAAATTCACCGCGTAGGCACCGACGGCCTGGTAGGCCAGGGGGCCGCCGTTGAGGGCGGAGAGGCCGGAGGTGCCGTCGGTGTCCACTGCCGCCGGGGCGCCGGTGCAGGTGGTCACGGTGATGATGCCGGTGCTGGTGCCGGTGCGGGTGTAGCAGCCGGTCTCAATCCCGGCGGCATAGTTGCTGCCTGGCACATTGACGGCGTTGGTCTCGAGGTAGCGGCCCTCGGGCGTGAACACGGTGAACGACAGCGTGCCGTTGGTGAAGCTGCCGATGGGCGTGTTCGGAATGGAGGCGACGGGGACCAGCACCTGCGCGGGATCGGTGCCGACCCTCAGCGTGAGCACCTGCGACTGGCCGGCGCCGCTCTTCGTCAGCGTGCCGTTGAGGGCGCTGGCACCGTTGCGCCAGAGGCCACAGGTGTCGCCATTGGTGTCGTGCACATTGCTGATGAAGGAGATGGTACCGGCGGAGGCGTTGTAGTCATAGGCGCCGATCTCCACGCCATTGCCCTGGCTGGCGCCGCAGGTGGCGCTGGCTTCGGCGGTGCCCATGACATAGATGCCATCCGGGTAGAACGTCAGCGCCATGTTGGCGTCGTAGCGGATGAAGGTGCCGGACAGCGGGTCCGTGTCGTTGTCCACGCAGACCACGGAGACGTCGGTGATGTCCGCCGTGCCGACGGTGATGCCGCCGTTGGCGACGATGCAGGTCTGGTCATCCGGCTGCGAGGCAATGGTGACGCGATAGTCCGTATTGGCGGGCACCGCTTCCGGGAAGGTGAATGGCGTGCTGGTGCCGGCTGGGTTCACGACCAGAGGCGAGTTGTTCTTGTTCAGCGAGAGCTCCAGGGCGCCATTGAGGCCGGTGACGGTTCCGCCGATGGTGTAGGCGGTGGGCAGCACGCCGTCGAGGCACATCACGGTCACTGAACTGGCGCTCAGGGCATTGACCACGCCACCGGCGTTGTTCACCACACAGTACTGCCCGGTGGGCTGGGTGGTCACGGTGACCAGGTAGGGCGTGCTGGCGGGCAGGTCCGTGTCGAACGCGAACGCGCCATTGGTGCTGGTGGTGACGGTCGGCGGAACGCCGGTGGAGTTCAGCGACAGCGTCACCGGCTGGCCGGCGAGGCCCTGGATGGTGCCACCAACGGGCAGGTCCGCATCCAGCGGGGTGCAGGTGAGGGTAACGTTGGTGACGGCGCCAGCGGCCGTGCCGGTGCCATTGGTCACGGTGCAGTCCTGCGCGGGATTTTCGCGGGGCGCCACGGTCACCGCGTACGGTGCGCCTGATGCCAGCGGTGCCGGGAACGCGAAGCCGCCGTCGGCATTCACCGTGACGTTGTCCGCCAGGTTCAACTGCAGCACCACGGGGGAGGTGACGCCGGTCGCCGTGCCGCTGACCGCGAAGGGATGGTTGCTGCAGGCGACGGTGATGTTGGTGACATCGTCCGTGGCGGAACCGGAACCGGAAGTCACCGTGCAGTCCTGTCCCGCGGGCTGCTTGTACACGCTCACCGCGTAGCTTGCGCCCTCCGCGGCTTCCTCATTGAACTTGAAGGTGCCATTGCCGGTGACGGCGATGCTGTCGCCGCTCTGGCTTTCCTGCAGCACCACGGTGCCGGAGAGTCCGGAAACCGTGCCGCCAATCTCATAAGGCGCAGTGCTGCCCGGCGGTGGCGGAGGTGGTGGCGGGTTGGGGCTCTCATCATCATCACTGCTGCCGCCACAGGCGGCGAGGCCAACGGCCAGCGCGAGCGAGAGAAACAGGGGGCGGACGTTGTGTGGTCTGGTGCGCATGACGACTCCTCGAAGCTTTCATGCGACGCTAGCAACGGCTTTCACAAAGCCATGCCGCGGGAGGATCGTCCGTTCGGACTAGGGCGTGCGCGGCGTAGGTGCGTGAGCCGCCATACGAACAGCGCCAGTGATAACGCGGCGGGAATGAGAACCCAGGGCGAAGCTCTGGCCTGGCGGATTGCTGGAGCGTGAGAGGTCCGCTACGCAGTGTGCAGAAGCTTCCGGT
>CBFGXE010000052.1:0-16178 GCA_965652645.1 uncultured bacterium
GCCAGCGCCCAGTTCGCCAGGGATGCCTCCATCCGCGACGTCCTGGCCTGAGTCTTCTTCAACCGCGCCTTCTGCATGAAGGCGTGGCGATTGCTGCCGCGATGCAGCGTCCATCGCTGCAATTCGTTATTCACGATTTGCATGTCGGCGGATTCTTACGGAATGTCGGTGCATTCCTGAATGGAATCATTCCGTCGACGCAAGCCCACTCATAACCCCGAACGCTGATCGGCCCGCTGGAATCAGGGTTTTGGCGAATGTGGAACCACGTACGTCGCATCCACAATTCCCTCAAATGCGTGCATTTCGACGCCAGCTTTCAAGCCACATCACGGGTGCCAACATGAACCAACGCAAGCCCGCCCATGAAACCCTCGTCGCGCTGATACTTCTCGCCGCGACGATCCCCGCCGTCGCCACGGCTGCAGAAGACGAGTTCGAGATGGAGGAAGAACTCGAGGAGGTCATCGTCACCGGTTCGCGCATTCCACGCGCCGCCGACGAGACGCCCAATCCCGTGCTCACCGTGCAGGCCGATGACCTGCGGCAATCCGGATACACCAACCTCACCGATGCACTGGCGCAGCTTCCCGCGCTGGTTGCCTCCAGCACCCGTTTCGACAACGCCGGCCCGCGCGCCGGGATCGGCGCCTCGGGCCTGAACCTGCTGGACCTGCGCAACCTCGGCACCAACCGCACGCTGGTGCTGGTCAACGGCCGCCGCCACATCGGTGGCCTGCCCGGATCGGCCTCCGTCGACATCAACACCATCCCGACGGACCTGATCGAGCGGGTGGATATCCTCACCGGAGGTGTATCGGCCATCTACGGCGCCGACGGTGTATCGGGCGTGGTCAACTTCGTCACCCGCCGCGACTTCGATGGCCTGATCATCCGCGGCCAGGGCGGCCTTTCGGAACTGGGCGACGGCGGCAACCGCTTCTTCTCGCTGACCCGGGGCAAGAACTTTGCCGACGGCCGCGCCAACGTGACCTTCAACTACGAATACAACGCCGACGACCGCGTGCAGGAGACCGGCCGTCCGCGCGCCGGCGATCCGCTGCGGGCCTGGTCGATGCAGCGCAACCCGGATGACTTCCCGGACGATCCGGATGTCTACGACCGGATTCCGCTGAACGACCTGCGCTACGAGGACACGGCCCCGGGCGGTGCCTTCGACGCGGACTGGGATCTTGTCCCGGACTTCGGCGGCTCCGGCGCAGTGTTTGACCGCGGAACGCCGCTGCCAAGCACCGGCCTGGTACAGGGTGGTGACAGCACCCCGGTGGCGGGCTACTCCGGCGACCTGCAGTCGAAGATGCGCCGTCACTCGGCCAACCTGTTCTCCAGCTACCAGCTGAACGATTCGGTGCGCCTGTTCGCCGAGGGCAAATACGTCAACACCCGCACCAGCAACCTGAACCAGCCCAGCTACGACTTCTACACCTTCATCTCCGCCGGGAACCCGTTCATGCCGGATTCGATCCGCGACGCCATCGACGCCGACGCCGCGGCCGAGTGGGGCATGGGCCCCGGCGTGCTGATGAACCGCGACAACTTCGACCTGGGACGCCGCCAGGAGGACGTCACCCGCCAGACGCTGCGCAGCGTGGTGGGCATCGACGGCACCCTGGGTGCCGGCGGGCCGCGCTATGAGCTGTCGTACACCTTCGGCCAGAGCCGCATCCGCAGCGTGGATACCGGCAGCCGCGTGGAGGAGCGCTACTTCGCGGCACTGGATGCGGTCGACGAGGGCGAGTTCCTGACCGGCACGCCCAACGGCAACATCGTCTGCCGCATCGACCTGCAACCGGCCGGCACGCCGGTGAACGAGGACAACATCTTCTGGGAGACCTTCATCCCCGGTGGCAACGGCAGCGGCGTTCCCGAGACCTTCACCCCCGGTGCCAACAGCGGCTGCGTGCCGTTCAACCCCTTCGGCGACGGCATGGCCAACGCGGCCTCCATCGACTTCATCGGCCTGGACCCGGTCACGAAGTCGCGCCTTTCGCAGCACGTGGTGGGCGCCACGCTGAGCGGTGACTTCAACCGCCTGTTCACGCTGCCGGCCGGCGACGTCGAGTGGGCGGCGGGCCTGGAATACCGCAAGGAAAGGAGCCGCAGCACTCCCGACGACCTGATCCAGCAGGAGCACCTGTACGGCTATCCGATGATCCAGCCGGAATCAGGCAGCTTCGACGTCAAGGAGGCCTTCTTCGAGGCGAACATCCCGGTGCTGCGCAACGTGCCGCTGGCCCACTCGCTGGACATCGGCGGTGCCGTGCGCATGTCCGACTACTCCACCGTCGGCAAGACGACGACCTGGAAGGTGGATGCACGCTGGGCGCCGGTGCGCGACCTTGCCTTCCGCGGCACCTGGTCCGAAGCCGTCCGTGCACCGAACATCAGCGAGCTGTTCTCGCCAACCTCGGGCACGTTCGAGTTCATCGACGATCCCTGCGATCCGCTGTTTGTCACCGAGGGCAGTGAGTTCCGCGAGGCCAACTGCCTGGCGCTGCTCACCGACCTCGGCATCGACCCGGGCAGCTTCAACCCGAGCGCCGATCCGGAGGCCACGACCAGCCTGCCCGGCAGCCTGGCCGGCAACCCGGACCTGCAGGAAGAGACCGCCAAGAGCTGGACCGCCGGCTTCGTGCTGCGTCCCGCCGCGCTGCCCCAGCTGATGCTGAGCTTCGACTGGTACAACGTGAGGCTGAAGAATGCCGTGGCCACCGCGACCGCGCAGGAACTGGTTGAGCTGTGCGTGGACCAGCCCACGCTCGACAATTCCTTCTGCGACGGCATCGAGCGCAACGGCGACACGGGATACGTCGAGGGCTTCATGATGATGCCGCGCAACGTGGCCTACTTCACCACCGCGGGCGCGGACCTGACGGTGCGGTATGCCTTCGCGCCGCTGCCGGACCTGGGCCGCTTCGAGTGGAAGATCGCCGGCGGCTACCTGGACAAGCTGAAGTTCATTGCCACCCCGGGCGCGGAGGTGACGGACGAGCGCATGGACTCCTACGCTCCGAAGTACACGGTGAACACCGACCTCACCTGGCGCCGGGACAGCTGGGCCCTGAACTACGGCATCAACTACTTCAGCAAGACCCGCCGCTTCAGCGAGGACCAGAAGCGCGCCAATCCGGATATTTCCGATCCCAGGTACTTCAACTACGGCGCCAAGTGGGTGCACGACGTGCAGGCGTCCTACACCGTGCCGACCAACGGGCTGGAGGTGTATGTGGGCGTGAACAACCTGTACGACCGCAAGCCCAGCTACCCCGGGGCCAACTATCCGGTGGGCTTCATGGGCCGCTACATCTATGGCGGCGCGCGGCTGGAGCTCAACCACTGAGCCGGACGCAACCGCACCACTGACGGAAAAAGCGCCTCGCCTGGCGGCGGGGCGCTTTTTTTCGCGATTGGCCGCGTCTGCTAGCGCGCCGAAGCCTTCAGCGCCTGGTCGATGTCCTCCTTCAGGTCATCGATGTGCTCAAGCCCGATGGACAGCCGCACCATGTCCTCGGACACGCCGGCCCTGGCCAGCTCCTCCGGACCGAGCTGGCGGTGCGTGGTCGAGGCCGGGTGCGTGGCCAGCGAACGTGCATCGCCGATGTTCACCAGGCGGATGATGAGCTTCAGCGCGTCGAGGAACCTGGCGCCGGCCTCGCGGCCGCCCTTCAGGCCGAAGGTGAGGATGCCCGAGGCCTGGCCCTTCATGTATTTCTTCACCAGCGCATGGTCCGGATGATCGGGCAGTCCGGCGTATTTCACCCAGGTCACCTGCGGGTGGCTGGACAGGAACTTCGCCACCTCCAGCGTGTTGCTGCAGATGCGGTCCATGCGCACCGGCAGTGTCTCGATGCCCTGCAGGATCAGGAAGGCGTTGAACGGCGACAGCGGCGCGCCCATGTTGCGCAGGGGCACCACGCGCGCGCGCGCGATGTAGGCCGCCGGGCCCAGCGCCTCGGTGTACACCACGCCGTGGTACGACACGTCAGGCTCGTTCAGGCGGCGGAAGCGCTCCTTGTGCCCCGCCCAGGGGAACTTGCCCGAGTCGACGATGACGCCGCCGATGCTGTTGCCATGGCCGCCCAGGTATTTGGTCAGGGCGTGAACCACGATGTCGGCGCCGAAGTCGAATGGCCGGCACAGGTAGGGCGTGGGCACGGTGTTGTCGACGATCAGCGGCACGCCGTGCCGGTGCGCGATGTCCGCCAGCGCGGCGAAATCGGTGACGTTGCCCAGCGGGTTGCCGATGGACTCGCAGAACACGGCGCGGGTACGGCCGTCGATCAGCTTGCCGAAGGAGGCCGGGTCGGAGGCATCCGCGAAGCGCACCTCGATTCCGTATTGCGGCAGGGTATGCGCGAACAGGTTGTACGTGCCGCCGTACAGCGCCGCAGCGCTGACGATGTTGTCGCCCTGCTCGGCGATGGTCAGGATGGAATAGGTGATCGCCGCCATGCCCGAGGCCAGCGCCAGTCCGCCCACGCCGCCCTCCAGTGCCGCCAGTCGCTGCTCCAGCACTGCGTTGGTGGGATTCATGATGCGCGTGTAGATGTTGCCCTCGACCTTCAGGTCGAACAGGTCGGCGCCGTGCTGGGCGCTGTCGAAGGCATAGGACGTGGTCTGGTAGATCGGCACGGCCACGGCCCTGGTGGTGGGATCGGGCGAATAGCCGCCGTGGACGGCGATGGTTTCAGGGCGCATGGATTCCTCCAGGAAGACGCGAAGGGCGCGAGGGAGGGGCGATACTAGAGGGGCCCGGCACAAGCGGCAATCGGACGAAACCCCCAGGGCAGCGTCGCCCGCGGCGGCGCCGCGGATGGACGCCGGGAATCATCGGGTGATACCTTGCCGGCCCATGCGGCGCGCGCAGGCTGAATAACCGGGTACGGCGCCGATGGACTCGTTGATCAACGCCGCTGCCCGCTGGCTGGCGGCCGGAGATCCCATCGCCGCATTGAGGCTGGTGGCCTTGCGCAATGACGCTGCCGGCCTCGCGCTTCGCGGCATTGCCCTGGCACAACTCGGCGAGCACACCCGCGCGCGTGAACTGCTGCGCGCCGCATCCTGTGCCTTTGGCTCCCGCGAACCGGTGGCCCGCGCACGCTGCGTGCTGGCCGAAGCGGAAATCGCACTCGCGTCGCGCGACGTTGGCTGGGCGGCGCGGCGGCTGGAAGCCGCGCGCGGCGTGCTGGAGCGCCATGGTGATGCGGTGAATGCCGCACATGCCCGACAGCTGCGGATGCGGCAACTGCTGCTCACCGGAAGGCTTGATGAGCTGGAGCGCGAACTGTCTGCCGACCCCGGGCGCCGCCACCTTGCGCCGTCGCTTGCGGCTGGGCATCAACTGCTCGTGGCGCAGCTCGCGCTGCGGCGCGTGCGCCCCAAGGCGGCACGCGCAGCAATGCAACGCGCGGCCCATGCGGCACGCCGCGCGGCCGTCCCGGCGCTGGTGGCCGAAGCAGAAGCCGCCCTGGTGTCGCTGGAGGCTCCCGCCGCGCGGCAGATTTCCCGCGGGCGCGAGCAGTTGCTGGCCGTCGGGGCGATAGAGACATTGCTGGCGTCCCGGGCCCTGGTGGTGGACAGCTGGCGACCTGCGATCCGCCATGTCGGCACCGTGGTATCCCTCGCCACACGCCCGGTGTTGATGGCCATCGCGCGGGTACTGGCGGAGGCGTGGCCGCTGGATGCCTCGCGTGAGGCGCTGATCCAGCGCGCATTCCGTATCAGGTTCGTCGACGAAACGCACCGTGCCCGGCTGCGCGTCGAGATCGGAAGGCTCCGCAGGTTGCTGGCACCCGTTGCCGCTGTCGAGTCCACACCAGGTGGATTCATGCTCAGGCCACTGCAGGCGCGCTCTGTCGTGGTGCTGGCGCCGCTGGTGGAAGACCGGCACGCCGATATCCTGGCCGTGCTTTCCGACGGGGAATCCTGGCCTGCCTCTGCAGTGGCCGCGGCACTTGGAACGAGCGCGCGATCGGTACAACGCGCGCTGGGTGCACTGGCGCGAGCCGGCAAGGTGCAGCCCGTGGGTCGCGGCCGCGCCCGGCGATGGATCACCCCGCTGCCACTGCCCGGATTTGCGACGTTCTTGTTACTCCCGCCCTCGCTGCCCACTGACTAGGATGCAGCGACAGGCAGAAACAAGGATCGACAGATGAAACAGGCAGAAATCATCGCGGAACTCGGGCCCTTTGCAGGTGTTGACGCCGTGCACGGCGTGAGCTGGGACGGCACGAACGTCTGGTTCGCTTCAGGCGACAGGCTCAACGCACTGGCTCCGGACAGCGGCAGGATCAGCCGTTCCATTGAGGTGCCGGCCCACGCCGGTACGGCCTTCGATGGCAGGCATCTTTACCAGATCGCGGAATCACGGATCCAGAAGATCGACCCCCGGAGCGGTGAGGTGCTTCACACCATACCCGCGCCCGGTGGCGGCGGTGATTCGGGTCTGGCCTGGGCGGAGGGATCTCTGTGGGTCGGGCAATATCGCGACCGCAAGATCCACCAGGTCAATCCGGCCACAGGCGAAGTGTTGCGCACCATCGAATCCAATCGTTTTGTCACGGGCGTCACCTGGCTGGACGGGGATCTGTGGCATGGAACCTGGGAGGGTGATGAGAGCGAGCTGAGGCGGGTGGACGCAAGGACGGGCGAGGTGAAGGAAAAGCTGGCGATGCCCCCCGGCCAGGTCGTGTCGGGACTGGAGTCCGATGGCCGCTCCCGCCTCTTCTGCGGCGGAGCGAAGTCGGGCAAGCTGAGGGTGGTCAAGGCGCCCGGGAAGGACTGACCACTGCAAGAGATGCACTGATAGTGCGGGTCCTGCGCCGCCGCGTCGACAGGGCAATCATCTTCCCGTGACGTACAATCCCGCGGACAACAATTTCCCGCCGGGAACAGGCAGGCGCGATCCCCCATCGAGGTGCCATGAAGGTAGAGCAAATCCAGTCCTTCGGTGACCAGGACAGCTGCGGCGTCAGGGCGCGGCTGATCCCCGACCGCAAGGACATTGCGCCTCTTGATTGCTGGTTGCGCTTCCCGCCGGAATACCGGCCGATGCTCACTGCTTCGGCCGACCCGTTCCTCGCGCTGACGCTCCTGCCGGCCATGATCCTCGGTGAACCACTGCACATCGATGGTGCCGTCTCGCCTGCATTGCTTGCCAGCTCGGAACGGCTGCAGCAGATCTATCGGCGTTGGGTGAAGCGCGCACGGGCAATTCCCGTCACGGCCAGTTCAACCGCACCGGAAGCGGCGGCCACGCCCGGGCATGGCGTCGGCTGCTTTTTCTCCGGTGGCGTGGACTCCTTCCATTCGCTGCTGGTGCATGAAGACAGCATCACCCACCTGGTGTTGATCTCCGGTTTCGACAAGGGCCTGCGCAATCCCGCCGTGCTGGAGAAGGCACGCGCCGCGTTGCAGGCGGTGGCGGTGGCCTTCGGCAAGCAGCCGCTGGAAGTCAGCACCAACATCCGCGCTTTCACCGATTCCATTGCATCCTGGAGCTACTACCATGGTGGCGTGCTGGCGGCGGTGTCACTGGCGTTGTCCCGCGGGTTCAGCACTTTCATCGTTCCATCCTCGTATTCCTACGAACAGCTGCATCCCTGGGGCAGCCATCCCCTGCTGGATCCGCTCTGGTCACTGCCCGGCCTGCAGATGCTGCATGACGGCTGCGAATTCAACCGCTACGAGAAGGTGGCGCGCATTGCGCAGTCGGATCTCGCCCTGGCGCACCTGCGGGTGTGCTGGGACACCGGCAAGGGGAGCGACTCCAACTGCGGCCGTTGCGAGAAGTGCCTGCGTACGATGATGAGCCTTCACCTGAACGGCGCCCTTGGCCGGTGCACCACATTCGCCACGCCACTGGTGCCGCATGCCGTGCGCAAGGTCCGCTTGAAGACCGAGGGACAGTTGGCCTTCACGCAGGAGAACCTGCGCGAGCTGGCGCTGCGCCCGGGCAGGCAGGATCGGGCACTGTACCGCGCGTTGCGCTGCGCCGTGCGGCGCGGGAGGATCAGGCGCGCGGTGCGGGTGCTGGTCGGCAAGAAGTGAGGCGCGAGCATGCCGGGCGCAGGCCGGCGCCGGGCCGGCGTTGAGGTGAAGTCAGCGGCCCGGTCCCAGGTGCTCGTCCAGCCAGTTGTCGATATCCGCGGCCAGTGAGTTGGACGGGTACTCGAAGTGGCCCACGTCGTAGGGGATCTGCTTCTTCAGCCCTTCGGGCGTTCCCAGCAGCTCGTACATCTGCCTGCGCGCGCCGTCGTACCCGAAGATATGGTCATACCGGCCGTTGATCATCAGCACCGGCATGGTGATGCGCGGCAGGTAGTGCAATGGATTCCGCATCTCGTGGTCGCTGTCCATGCGCAAGCCGCCGGAGATCAGCACGGCAGTCCTGATGCGTCCCTCGATGGCCAGCACGATCGGTGCAATCCTTGTCGCGCCGAGGCTCATGGCGAGCAGGGCCACGCCTCCTGAATCGAAGTCGGGGTGCCGGGCCAGGTAATCGAGCGTGGCGTCGAGATCCTGGTGCCAGGACAGCGCCAGGCGGCGGTCCCGGTCACTGGCCTGGCTGGTACCGGGCGCCGGCGGATCACTTGCCACCCGTTCGAAACTGTCGTCCCAGATGGGCATGACCAGCGCCCGCCCGCTCCTGACCACGATGTTCGCCGGCGCACGCAAGGCATAGTCCAGCGTCTCGTTGTTGGGCCGCGAATTGAGACAGCAATCGCCGCTGGGAGCGTAGATGACCGCCTGCAGGGGTGTCCGCGCTTGCCTGGGCCGCACGATGTAGAGCGTGTGCTGCTGGTTCTGCGCGAAATCGAGGACCACCTTGTCGGCAACCCACTCCGGCGATTCGCGCACCCGTTCCACGGATTCGTTCAACGGTGGGCCGCGGGAGGCGGTGAACTGGAGGCGCATCATCTCGAATACCGCATCGGGTTCCGGCTCGCGCCCGGAGAGATCGTCGCCGGACTGCAATTTGACGGGCTGGAACAGTGCCTCGTCGATCAGCATGCCCGGCAGCGGCTGCATCAGCCGCAGGCCGTTCTCGGGCGCGCGCTGCATGGGCGATACCTTCAGGGGGTATGAGTACAGCGACGCGTAGTCGCTCCACGCCCCGCCCAGCGCCAGCCGGTCCGTGCCCGCTGCATTGTGCACCCACTCGCGCACGTTGCCGGCGGTGTGCACCGTGCCCCAGGGGCCCGTTCCCACCTCGTCGGCCGCCGGCAGGGGGGAGGTTGCAGAAAACCGGCTCCCCAGCGCAATGGTCGGTGCCGTGCCGAATCGTCCCTCCTCAAGTGAAAGGGCATAGCGTGCCCAGTGGTGGATGGTCGGCAATGACTTGCCGCTGAAGCGCGCGTAGGCCCTTGCCTCATACCAGCTGATGCCACCAACCGGCAGGTTGGCCGCGCCGTCCGGATACCTGCCGAGTAGCCATTCCTTCGGCCCCGGCTCTCCGGAGGCATCCTGGAAGTAATCACGGGCCTCTTCCCACGTCAGTTCCCTGTCGCCATCGTGGAATGCCAGACCCTGCCAGTAGGTGGGGTTGTCATATCCGCCGGCGTCGACGAATTCCTGGTATTCGGCATTCGTCACCTCGGTGCGCGACACGGCGAAGGCGGGAATCCTGTGCCTCTCGCCGCCCGTCGTCGAGGTGATCCAGAGATTCACGTACACGGGCACATCCGAGGCCGGCACCATCACCATCCCCTTATCCAGCACCCCCTCCCTTGCAAGGGGAAGCGGCACGGGTGAGGCCAGCGCTTCAATCACGCCGGGTGAGGGGTTCGGAAGCAGGGCCGGATCAGTCTTCACCGACAGTCCCGGATTGGAGACCACGAAGTAACTGGTCTGGAAGCCCGGCTTCTCGACCTTCACCCTGAGCACGCCGCGTGGTGCATCGACCGGCGTGGCAATCGGCGTTACGCCGGCCCTGACCCAGCCGCCGGATTCGTCGTAGGGCCTGAACCAGACTGTCGCCCCGTCCTCGCTCACCAGCGGGATCATGGGCAGCACGATCTGCTTCCACAGCTGCTGGAAGCGCTCATCCTCGCGCACCCGCGGCTGTTTGCGCATCTCAATCGCCAGGCTGAAGGCAGGTCCGTAGTCATCCCTGCGCACCAGTTCGGCGAGTTGTTCCATGTCTCCGCCGCTGGCCTGCTGCCTGGCGAATCGATCAACGCGCAAGGTGATCACGAGGGCAGCGATGGCAATGGCGGCCATGGCGGCCGCCAGCGCGCGAAGTGTCGGCTTCCGCGGCGCGCGTGCTGTCCCATGCAGTGGAGGAGGCGCTGCCGGCGGCGCCGGAATGTTTTCCGTCCCGGCTGCGCGCGCCTCCGAACGGGCGATGAACCTGCGCAGCCGTTCGACAAAGGAGCGCCAGCACTCATCATTGCGCTCGCCGCTCCAGCCGTTGAGGTCGGCCGTGTGTGTGAGTTCGAACAGGATCGGCCGGTCGCAGGGCTCGATCGTGACGGGCACCAGCGTGCCGTAGCGGTCGGCCTGCGTGGCTTCCGAACGCACCCAGCGCGAGGCCACGGACCTGCGGGACCACAGCACGACCACGGCCCTGGCTTCGCGCAAGGCCGCCTCGGTAACCTGGTCGAAGGTCTCGCCCGGATTCAGGGCATCATCCCACCAGACCTCGAAGCCTTCGTCCTCCAGCGACCGGGCAAAGCGCCGGGCGATGGCCTGCTCTTCACGGCAGTAGGAGAGGAATATCTCCGGCATGTTCTTCCCTGGACAACCGGTACAGGGGAATCATGCCACCGCGGGTCGGGGCAGGAAACGAGCATCCAGGGGCGGGCGCGTGCAACGCACGCGAAGGTGTAACGCCGGGCCAACACCTCGGACATGATGGAGCATGGCGCGCCCGACTGGATTCGAACCAGTGACCCCTGCCTTCGGAGGGCAGTACTCTATCCAGCTGAGCTACGGGCGCATCCCGTTTGGGGGTTGGCAGCCTACCTGAACTCGGCCTTCCGGGCCACGGGGGCGCGGTATCCTCCATGGCTCGTGGGGCGAGACCGCGCCATCAAGGGCCCGCGGGAGGTGGCCGGCACGCCCTGCCAGCGGCTCCCGCAATGCCCATGACAACGGGGGAATGCAGATGAATCCAGCTATCCGGACGGCTGTCGCCTGTGCAGTCCTCTCTGCGGCCATTGGCAGCCTCTCCGGCTGCGGGCGCCAGGCGCCATTCACCGGCAATCCCGCTGCGGCCTGCGCCGGATTGTTCGGCAACAGGGCATTCCCGGGGATGCAGGTGACAGGGGTGACGTATCTGGCCGCCGAGGCAAGCCTGCCGGAGAGGTGCGAGGTGCAAGGCATCATCCGTCCCGAGCCCGGTTCCGAAATCGGCGTCGTCTATCGTCTCCCCCGCGACTGGAATGGCAAGCTGCTGGCCCTGGGCGGTGGCGGCTGGATGGGCAACACCACTTTGCAGGCGGCCTCGCCGGGCCTCACGCAGGGCTACGCCACGTTGCAGACCGATGCCGGCCACACGACGGGCACGGCATTCGACGCCTCGCCGTGGGCCCTCAATCCCGATGGCACGGCCAATCAGCCAAAGCTCGAGGATTTTTCGCATCGGGCCATCCACCTGATGACGGAGCGGGGCAAGCAGGTGATCGCCAGCCACTATGGCAAGCCGGCAACCCGCGCTTACTACCAGGGTTGCAGCACTGGCGGCCGCATGGGGCTGATGGAGGTACAGCGCTACCCGGAGGACTTCGACGGAGTCATCGCCGGCGCGCCCGTCCATACCCTGCAGACCCAGACCAGCGCGCAGCTGCGCTCGCTGGCGTTCGCCGCCCCCGGGGCCCGGCTTGATGCAGCCCACCTTGAACTGATCCACGCCGCGGTCATGAAGGCCTGTGATGCCCGGGATGGCGCGGCCGATGGCGTGCTGCGGGATCCGCGCGCCTGTGACTTCGACCCGGGCGTGCTCCAGTGCGCGGGTGGTGCATCCGGGGCCAGCTGCCTCACGCCGGCGCAGGTGAACGCCGTGCGCAAGGTCTACGCAGGCCAGAAGGCCGACGATGGCAGCGTCGCAGCCTTCCCGCTGGAAAAGGGCGGGGAGAAGGGCTGGGTGCGTTTTGTGCCCGCCACCGAGCCGGGCGATCCGGGCGCCAACAGCGGCGGCATGCACGCGCTGCGCGGTCCGCTGCTGGGCGATCCGCAGTTCGCGCTTGACCGTTTGGCGCCGAACGATGTGCCGCGCCTGCGCGCGAGCTGGCTGGGCCGCACCTATGAAGCCAACGATCCCGACATCGGCGCTTTCACCGCTCGCGGTGGCAAGCTGCTGCTCTGGCACGGCCTCAATGACCCGGGACCCAGCGCCCGTGCCACCGTCGACTATTTCGAAGCGGTGCGCGCCGCAGTACCGGAAGCCGCCGGATCCGTGCGGTTGTTCCTCGCTCCAGGCGTTGCGCACTGTGGCGGGGGAGAAGGACCGGATCGGGTGGATTGGCTGGCAGCGCTCGACAACTGGGTGGAAAGGGGCGCGGCGCCGCAGCAGCTGCCGGCCACAAAAGCCGACTCGGACCTGGCCTGGGGTCTGTGCGCCTATCCGCAGCTGCCCACCGGGCAGGCAGACGGCACGTATCGCTGCGAATGACGCCGACGCGCGCGACGGCGCCCGACCGCCCGCGCCAGGAAGGCCCGTCAGCCTGCTACAGCCACCCCTTTCGCCGGAACCACAGGAACGGCGCCACCGACGACGCCACCATCACCCCCAGCGCCGCCCAGAATCCCCACGGCTCCCCGAGCGTCGGGATGTGCTCGAAGTTCATCCCGAACAGCGCCCCGATCACCGATGGCGGCAGCAGCAGCACTGTCACTACCGAGAAGATCTTCAGGATGTTGTTCTGCTCGATGTTCACCATGCCCAGCGTGGCTTCGAGCACGAAGGTGAGGTTGGTGCCCAGGAATCCCGCGTGGTCGCTCATCGCCACCACGTCCTTCGACAGCGTGCGCAGCCGCTCGCGCACGTCGCTCGGCAGGTTCACGGTGGACTGCTGCACGAAGGCCAGCAACCGCGCCAGGCTCGCCAGGCTCTCGCGCGCCTTGGCGATCAGCTCGCCGCTCTGGCCGATATGCTCCAGCAGGCGGCGGTAGTCGCGCTGCGGCACCGGGGAGCCCTGCGGCACATGCCGCCCGAACACCTCGGCCGAGGCCTTGTCGATGTCGGCCCCCACGCGTTCGATCACGTCGGCGATGCGCTCGATGATGAACTCCAGGATGCCGGCCAGCACCGCCTCGGCGGTGGTGTTCGACTGCGGCAGGCGCTCGGTGTGCGCCACGAAGCGCCGCAGGGGCAGCGGATCCACGTAGCGGTTGGTCACCAGGCGCGGCCCGCGCAGGATGAAGGTGATCTGGGAATTCTCCGGCTGCTGGGTATCGAGCCGCGTCACCACGGTGGCCGTGAGGTAGAGCGCGCCGGCCTGCTCGTAGAGCCGCGCGGAGGACTCGATCTCGCGCATCTCCTCGCGGGTGGGGATGTCCAGCCCCAGGCGCTGCTCCACCAGCCGCTCCTCTTCGGGCGTGGGCTCCAGCAGGTCGAGCCAGACGGCATCTTCCGGCAGCGGGGCGCCGGGATCGCGTTCGAGTTTCTTGAGGCCGCCCGGAACCAGGCAGTAGACGGACAGCATGCGCGGCCTCCCGGTGTGGGGCGCGCCGCCGCCGGCGCGCCCGTTATCGTCGCAGGTGGATCAGCGCTTTTCGGAGGCTGCCAGGTCGCTGACGAGCTGCATCAGGTCGGCGCCGCCGCCGGCCATCGTGGTGTCGGTGTAGTACTTGCCGTTGATGATGAACACCGGCGTCTGCTCGATGCGGTAGCGCCGCGTGAGCTCCTCGGCGCGCTGCAGGCGCGTGGCCACGGCAAAGCCGTTGTACTCGCGCTTGAAGTCGGCCTCGGAGATGCCATTGGCGCGGGCGAAAGCCAGCTGCTTTTCGGCCGACTTCGCGTCGGTGGTGTCCACCAGCATGTTGTTCTTGCGGTGGATCTCCTCGAACGCGGCGGGCACCAGGTCGGAGCGGCCCAGCGCTTCCAGCGTGTAGAGCAGCTTGCCGAGGTTGCGGTGGCTCGGGCCCCACATCACGTGTTCCTGGCGGAACTTCAGCCACGCCGGCTGCTTCGACTTCCACGCGGTGACGCGCTCGTTGAGCTGGTAGCAGCCGCCGCAGGCCAGCCACATGAATTCGATCACCTCGACCTCGCCCTGCGACACGCTGGTGGGCTGCGCCGGCACGAGCGGGCGATAGTGCACGCCGGCCTTCCACTTGCCGCCGGGCAGCTGCGCGTTCTCGGGCAGGGCCACGGCGCGTTCCAGCGAGGCATCGGCCGGGGTGGCGGCCGCGTCCGTGGACTCCTGCGTGGCCGCGGCCGCGCGGTCGAGCTCGGCAGTGGTGGGCGCGGGACCGGAAGGGGCTTCCCCGGCAGCCGGTGCGGTTTCGGGCGCGGCGGCCGGGGCCTGGGCGACGGGCTCTGACTTCTGGCTGCAGCCGGCCAGTGCGGCCGCTGCGGCAACGACGAGGAGCAGTTTCTTCATGTCAACGCATTCCCTGGATGTAGGAGGCCAGATTGCGACGGTCTTCGGCGGTCAGGCGCGAGGCAATGGTCTGCATCATGGCCGCGTTCGGGCCGGACTGCGGGCGGCCGGCGGCGTCCTTGGCGTAGCGCACGTCGCTGGCGTAGTCGTTCAGCTGCTTCACGGTATACACCGCGTGCTGGGCCTGCAGCGCCGGATAACCGGCGGCCGGCACGCCACGGCCCACCGGGCCGTGGCAGGCGGCGCAGGCGGGAATGCCGCGGGCGGCATCGCCATTGCGGTACAGCTGCTCGCCGGCCTGCCAGTAGGAGGGATCGGCCTCCAGCCCTGCCGGGGTCTGGGTGGCGAAGAAGGCGGCGATGTCGGCCACGTCCTGGTCGGTGAGGTCCTTCACCATGGGCTGCATCAGCGCCACCGGCCGCAGGCCGTCGCGGATGCGCACGACCTGGTCATGGGCATAGGCGGCGTTCTGGCCGGCGATCACGGGCCATTCGGGATTGGTGCTGTTGCCGTTGAGGCCGTGGCAGGCCACGCAGGTGGCGGCCTTGGTGGAACCGGCGGCGGGATCACCCTTCAGGGGAGCATCGGCGGCCAGGGCGGTTGCGGTGGCGAAGCCCAGGGTGAGCAGGGCGGTGACGGCGATCCTCATGTGTCCTCGAAACTCCCGAAAGGCAGGCTGGATAACCTTTGAATTGTACACTGGCGACCCCGTCCTGCCCCCTTCCGAGCCTTGAGCCAGTTCCCCGAAACCCGCTTCCTCACCAGCGTCGCCGCCCCGGCCCAGTTCCCGCCCGACCAGGGGCTGGAGGTGGCTGTCGCCGGGCGCTCCAATGCCGGCAAATCCAGCGCCATCAACGCCCTGCTGGCCCGCAAGGGCCTGGCGCGCACCAGCGGCACCCCGGGCCGCACCCAGCTCTACAACTACTTCCACCTGGGCCACGACGCGCGGCTGGTGGACCTGCCCGGCTACGGCCACGCAAAGGTGAATGCGGCCACCCGCGCGAGCTGGGGTCCCCTGGGGGAGACGCTGCGGCAGCGGGAGAGTTTCTCGGCATTGCTGCTGGTGGTGGATATCCGCCGGGGCGTGGGCGAGATGGACCTCGGCCTGCTGGACTGGGCCGGCCGTCCCGCCGGCCGTGTGCACGTGCTGCTCACCAAGGCGGACAAGCTGCCCCGCGGCCAGGCGCTGAATGCGCTGCGTGCGGCCAGCCAGGTGCTGGAGGGACGCGCCAGCGTGCAGCTCTTCTCCGCACTGAAGGGCACCGGCCTCGAGGAGGCGCGCGGCCTGCTGCGCGGCTGGATTTCCGGTTCCACAAAGAAATAACCCCGGCGGTATGCACCGCCGGGGCAAAAAGCTGTCGGGCAGGTCTCGATGCCGGACAGCAGACCCGCTCAGGGAGGGAAGCGGGGAGCGCTTGTGGCGCTCACCTGAATTGGAACATGGGTCGCCCCGGAAGTTCCGGCGGAAGAACGCCGCGAGGTTAAGTAATCGTTAGCCTACAGGTGCGTTGCAGCATTGCCTGCGCCCTTCGAAACGGGGCCCGAACGCCGGGAATGTCAGGGCTTCGGCGGCGCGGCGGCAGGGCCCAGGCGGGCGAACTTCAGCCCCAC
>CBFGXE010000053.1:0-15854 GCA_965652645.1 uncultured bacterium
TGGACTTGATGTTCTTGAAGCCGTACTTCCAGGGCACCACCAGCCGCAGCGGTGCGCCATTCTGGTTGGGCAGCACGCGTCCGTACACGCCGGTGGCGATGAAGGTCAGCGGGTGCATGGCCTCGTCCATCCGCAGTCCCTCGACATAGGGCCAGTCGAGCACGGCCACGCGCTGGCCGGGCATGCGCCGCGGATCAAGCAGCGTGGTGAACTCCACGAACTTCGCCTTCGAGGTGGGCTTGTATTTCGCCAGCAGCGAGGCCAGCGGCACACCCGCCCAGGGGATCACCATGGACCAGGCCTCCACGCAGCGCAGGCGATAGACGCGCTCCTCCAGTGCCAGGCCCTTGAGCACGTCCTCGAGGGCGAACTTGCCCTTCACCTCGCACTCGCCGTCGACGGTGACGTCCCAGGGTGTGGGCTTGAAGTCGCGCGACAGCCGGGCCGGATCGCCCTTGTCGGTGCCGAACTCGTAGAAGTTGTTGTAGGTGGTGATGTCTTCCCAGCTGTTGGGCTTGTCGGAAATCGACAGCGCGGCATTGCGCGGGGCGTTCACCGTGGCGCCGGTGGGTTCGGCGGCGGCTGCCTCGTCCAGTCCCAGCGTTGCCAGCGCGGCGCCGGCCAGGCCGGCAGTCACCAGCTCGCGCCGGCCCATGTACACCCGCTCCGGGGTGATTTCCGAAGGCAGGATGCGGTCCATGCGGGCTTTCATGGCAATCCCTCCAGGCAGGGCTGAGGCGCCCATTCTAGCGCGAACCGACAGGCGCCAAGTGGATCAGGCCCAGTGCACGCACCGGATGCCGGATGCGGTCAGCGAAGGGGCCTCGGCCGGCGCAGGGTTCACGTAGACCGCCTCCTCGCATTGCCGCATGTGGAAGAGGTCCGGTGCACTGTTGCCGTAGGCGATCACCGGCAGGCCGGGATGCCGGGCACGCAGCTCCCCGAGCACGCGCGTCTTTTCGTGGTCGCGCACGTTCGGGCCGGCCAGGCGCCCATCCAGCCGGTCCCCATCCCAGCGCACGCGCGTGCAATGCACTTCATGGGCTCCCAGGCCATCGCCGATCAACGGGACGTAGAGGTCAGGGCTGGCCGACATCAACACCACGTGGTCGCCGGCAGCCAGGTGCGACTTCAGCGTGGCGACGCCATCCGCATGCATGCGGGTGGCCAGGGACACGCTGGCGAAGCGCGCAGACCAGCGCTGCAGCAGCGCGCGCGGCAGGCCGGCAAACAGCTGCTGCAGGATGGCGCCCTTCAACCCGCCGCGATCCATTCGCCCGGCCATGTAGCGCAGCACGGGCAGGATCAGCAGGGGCGCGCGCATCCAGCGTGCGGGCCGCCTGAGCAGCAGGCCCAGCACGAAGGGCACATAGGTGTCGCGGCGGGTCAGCGTGCCGTCCAGGTCGAACAGCGCGATGCGTCGCGACACCCGGGTCGCCGGCTCCACGGCGGCGGGCCGCAGGCCTCAGGCCGCCTTGCCGGCAGAGGCGAGCTGGCGCAGCACGTAGTGCAGGATGCCGCCGTGCCGGTAGTACTCACGCTCCTTGGGCGTGTCGATGCGCACCCGCGCCTCGAACACGATGGGCGTGCCGCCGCCGTCGGGCGTGGCCACCACCTCGACCATGCGCCTGGATGCATCGGTGACGCCGCGGATGCTGAAGGTCTCCTTGCCGGTGAGCCCCAGCGACTGCGCGTTGGTGCCCGGGGCGAACTGCAGCGGCAGCACGCCCATGCCGATCAGGTTGGAGCGGTGGATGCGCTCGAAGCTCTCGGCGATCACCGCCTTCACGCCCAGCAGCATGGTGCCCTTGGCCGCCCAGTCGCGCGAGGAGCCGCTGCCGTATTCCTTGCCGGCGAGGATGATCAGCGGCGTGCCACTGGCCTTGTAGCGCATGGCCGCATCGAAGATGGACATCTGCTCGCCGGTGGGCATGTATTGCGTGACGCCACCCTCGACGCCCGGACACAGCAGGTTTCGCAGGCGGATGTTGGCAAAGGTGCCGCGCATCATCACCTCGTGGTTGCCACGTCGCGCGCCATACTGGTTGAAGTCGGCCGGTTGCACGCCCTGTTCCATCAGGTACTTCGCCGCCGGGCTGTTCTTCGCGATGTTGCCGGCCGGGGAGATGTGGTCGGTGGTGATGGAATCCCCGAAGAGGCCAAGCACGCGCGCGCCGCTGATGTCGCCACCGGCGGCCGGCTGCATGGTCATGCCGTCGAAGTAGGGCGGGTTCTTCACGTAGGTGGACTTCCCGTCCCACGCATACACCTTGCCCGCCGGCACCTGGATGGCGCGCCAGCGCTCGTCGCCCTCGAATACACCGGCATAGCTCTTCTGGAACATGGCCGAGGTGATGTGCTGGCGCACGTAGTCGGCCACTTCCTGCGGCGAGGGCCAGATGTCCTTCAGGTATACCGGCTGCCCGTTGCTGCCTGTGCCCAGCGGGGTGCCGCCCAGGTCGGTGTCGAGCGTGCCGGCCAGTGCATAGGCCACCACCAGCGGGGGGGAGGCCAGGTAGTTCTGCTTCACCTCCGGATGCACGCGGCCGTCGAAGTTGCGGTTGCCCGACAGTACCGAGCAGCCGATGACGTCACCCTGCTTCACGGCGGCGGAGATCTCCGGCTTCAGCGGGCCGGAGTTGCCGATGCAGGTGGTGCAGCCGTAGCCCACGACGTTGAAGCCCACGGCTTCCAGGTCGCCCAGCAGGCCGGCGGCTGCCAGGTAGTCGGACACCACGCGCGAGCCCGGCGCCAGCGAGGTCTTCACCCAGGGCCTGGCCGTGAGGCCCAGGCGCCGCGCATTGCGCGCCACCAGGCCCGCGGCGATCAGCACGTAGGGATTGGAGGTGTTGGTGCAGCTGGTGATGGCGGCGATCAGCACCGCGCCATCCTTCACTTCGAATTCCTTGCCGCCCAGGCTGGCCTGGCCGGTGCCGGTGGCGCCGGGGTTCTTCTTCGCGCGCTCGTCCGCCTGCTTCTTGTAGGCGGCCCTGAAGGCCTGCTGCGCGCTCTTCAACGGCACGCGGTCCTGCGGGCGCGACGGGCCGGCCAGGCTGGGCTCGACGGTGGCGAGGTCGAGCTCGAGCACGTCGGTGTAGTCGGCCGGGGCCTGGCCGTTCACGCGCCACATGCCCTGGTGCTTCGCATAGGCCTCGACGAGGGCGATCTGCTCCTCGCTACGGCCCGACAGGCGCAGGTAACGGATGGTCTCCTCGTCGATCGGGAAGATGGCGCAGGTGCTGCCGAACTCCGGCGACATGTTGCCGATGGTGGCGCGGTCGGCCAGCGGCAGGTTGGCGAGGCCATCGCCGAAGAACTCGACGAACTTGTCGACCACGCCCTTCTTGCGCAGCATCTCGGTGATGGTGAGCACCAGGTCGGTGGCCGTGGTGCCGGCCGGCAGCTGGCCGGTCAGCTTGAAGCCGATCACCTGCGGGATCAGCATGGTCACCGGCTGGCCGAGCATGGCGGCTTCGGCCTCGATGCCGCCCACGCCCCAGCCCAGCACGCCCAGGCCGTTGATCATCGTGGTGTGGGAGTCGGTGCCGACGAGGGTGTCGGGGTAGGCCTCCTGCGGCGAGCCATCCTTCGCGAACACCACGCGGCCGAGGTATTCCAGGTTCACCTGGTGCACGATGCCGGTGTTCGGCGGCACCACCTTGAAGTTGCGGAAGGCGCTCTGGCCCCAGCGCAGGAAGGAATAACGCTCGCCATTGCGCTCGAACTCGATGCGGTTGTTGTTGGCCAGCGCCTGCGGCGTGCCGTATTCATCCACCTGCACCGAGTGGTCGATCACCAGCTCGGCCGGCGCCAGCGGGTTCACCTTTTCCGGATCGCCGCCCAGGCGGTCGATGGCCTCGCGCATGGCGGCCAGGTCGACCACGCAGGGCACGCCGGTGAAGTCCTGCATGATCACGCGCGCCGGCGTGAAGGAGATCTCGTAGGAGGGAGCAGCCTTGGCATCCCAGTCGAGGATGGCCTCGATGTCGGCGCGGGTGACGTTCACGCCATCCTCGAAGCGCAGCTGGTTCTCCAGCAGGATCTTCAGCGAGTAGGGCAGGCGGGCCAGCTTGTCGGCCGGCAGGGCGGCCAGGCTCCGGATCGCGTACTGCTTGCCGTTAACGTCGAGCGTCGTGCGCGCCCCGAAACTGTCCGTCATGCCATCTCTCCGTCAGTGTGGGTCAAGGGGGCCAGGGGGCTCCCTGTAAGCCGCCCATTATAGCCCCGTTTGCGTGATAACCCCGCCGCCCAGGCAGCGCGTTCCCTGGTAGATCACGGCCGACTGCCCGGGCGTCACGGCGCGCTGCGGGGATTCCGGAAATATGCGCACGCCACCATCCGGCGCCGTCTCGATGCGCGCTGGCTGGTCCGGCTGCCGGTAGCGCAGGCGCACGCCGCAACCCTCCAGGGAATGCGGCAGCGAACACAGCCAGTTCACCGCGCCGGTGGCCAGGCTGCGCGAGAACAGCGCCGGGTGATCCTCTCCCTGCACCACCACCAGCGTGTTGCTGGCCAGCTGCTTGCGCGCCACGTACCAGGCCTCGCCGCTGCCGCCGCGCAGGCCGCCGATGCCCACCCCGCCGCGCTGCCCCAGCGTGTAGAAGGGCAGGCCCGCATGCTCGCCCAGCTGTCGTCCCGTCTCATCGACAATGGGGCCGGGAGAGACCGGCAGGTACTGCTGCAGGAAATCGCGGAACGGACGCTCGCCGATGAAGCAGATGCCCGTGCTGTCACGCTTCGCGGCCACCGGCAGGCCGGCCGCGTGGGCCAGCTCGCGCACCTCCGCCTTGTGCAGATCGCCCAGCGGCATCAGCGCATGCGCCAGTGCGGGGCGCGCCACCGCGTGCAGGAAATAGGACTGGTCCTTGCCGGCGTCCACGCCCTTGTGCAATTCGGGACCATCGGCACCCTGCACCAGCCGTGCGTAGTGGCCGGTGGCGAGGAATCGCCCGCCCAGCCGCTGCGCGTGGCGCAGGCAGTCGCCGAACTTGATCTCCCGGTTGCACAGAACGTCGGGGTTGGGCGTGAGGCCGGCGCGGCTGGCGGCAAGGAACTCGTCGAATACGCGCTGGCGGTACTGCGCGGAGAGGTCCACCCGGTGCAGCGGGATGTCGAGTTCCGCGGCCACGCGGCGGGCATCCTGGAAATCCTCCGCAGAGGTGCAGTACCCCTGTTCGTCTTCCTCCCAGTTGTGCATGAAAAGGCCATGCACCTCGTGGCCGGCCCGGGTGAGCAGCAGCGCCGTGACGGCCGAATCCACGCCGCCGGACAGGGCGACGATGATGCGCTCGCCCACGGCTGTCCTCAGGCGCTGGCCGGGATCGGCAGCGCGGCCAGGTAGCTCAGCGCCGAGAGATCGTGGCGCTGCCCGGTGAGGTAGTCATCGATACAGCGCAGCACCAGCGGGCTGCGCAGTCGCGCCGGGCGGGCAGTGAGTTCAGCGTGCGTCATCCAGTGCGCGGCGACGATGCCGCGGTCCAGTGCGCGCGAGGGATCGTGCGCGGTGACCTCGCCGGTCACCGCGATACGCAGGATGCTCACGCCAGTGGCCGGATTGCGCCACAGGTAAAGGCCCAGCAGGTGCTGCGGCCGGAAATGCCAGGCCGTCTCCTCGAGGGTCTCGCGCACGGCCGCCTCGATGATGGACTCGCCATCTTCCACGTGCCCGGCCGGCTGGTTGAGTACCAGCGAGCCCTTGATGCGCTCCTCGACGATCAGGAATCGGTCATCGCGCTGCACGACGGCAGCCACGGTCAGGTCAGGTCGCCAGGTCATGCCGGCAAGTATAGGGGAGGCGGGGAGGGCCGGTCCGTGGCCTGCCAGGGGCGGCTCAGTAGCGCGGCGCGCTCGCCAGCCACATCTCGTCGAATTCGCTGAGGTAGTGCTTCGCCACCGGCGGCTGCTCGAAGCCGGCCACGCCGTCGTAGCTGCCCGCCTGCGTGCGATACACGATGGCGCGGCTGTCGGCGATCAGCATGCCCTGCGTGCGCCCGGCATACTGCTGCACGATGCTGCGGATCTCGATGTGACCGGACAGTCGCCGGCGCATGGCGGCCAGCTTGTGGGCGGTGGTGTAGGGCACGGCGCGCTGCGTGAGCACGCGGATCTTCGCGAAGCTGTGCGCCAGCAGGAAGCGCTGCACGACTTCCAGGAAAGACTCGTGTTCGTAGAGCCTGGGCTCGAGGTCGGAGGTGTAGATGGACACCAGGCGCTTGGCGATCAGCATGGCGCGGCGGTTGGCCGCTCGCACGTCATCCAGCGTGGTGAGCACCTGCAGGGGCTCGCGTTCCGGACGTTCGCTGCCGCCGCGGCCGAGCACGGTGACGGGAGGTACCGCACCGCTGCCGGGCAGGTTGCCCGCCTGTCCCGCGAAGTAATACTGGGATCCGGCCATGGGACAGAGTCTGCGAGCCCCATGCCCCCTGCAATGTGGGGCGGTTCACGCTTTGCCGTTGTCACGGCAATGGCCCCGGCGAAATGTGCGCTGGGTTCCGGATCCGCGCGAATTATGTCAACTGGACAGCGTGGCCAGCCGGGCTGCCAGGCCCACGTACGCGGCCGGCGTGAGCGCCTGGAGGGCGGCTTTCTTCTCGTCGGCGATGGGCAGGCCGGAGATCAGGGCGGCCAGGGATTCGCGCGTGAGGGGCCGCCCGCGCGAGTGCTGCTTGAGCAGCTCGTAGCCATCGGGCACGCCTTCGGCGCGCAACACGGTCTGCACCGGCTCGGCCAGCACCTCCCAGGCCTCCTCCAGGTCGGCCGCCAGCGCGGCAGGGTCCGGCGCGATCTTGCCCAGGCCGCGCAGCGCGGCGCGCCAGGCGATGAGGCAGTGGCCCAGCGCCACGCCGACATTGCGCAGCACGGTGGAGTCGGTGAGGTCGCGCTGCCAGCGTGACACCGGCAGCTTGTCGCTGAAATGCCGCAGCAGGGCATTGGCCAGGCCGAGGTTGCCCTCGGCATTCTCGAAGTCGATGGGATTGACCTTGTGCGGCATGGTGGAAGAGCCGACTTCTCCTGCCACGGCGCGCTGGCGCAGGTAGCCCAGCGATACATACCCCCACACGTCGCGGCAGAAATCGATGCCGATGACGTTGATGGCGGCCAGCGCATCGGCATATTCGCCGATCCAGTCATGCGGCTCGATCTGGGTAGTGAGGGGATTGCAGGTGAGGCCGCAGCGATGCTCGATGAACTGCCGGGAAATCGCCGGCCAGTCGAGCGCGGGGAAGGCCGCCACATGGGCGTTGAAGTTGCCCACCGCGCCATTCCACTTGCCGAGGATTTCCACCCGCGCCAGGCGTGTGCGCGCGCGCTGCAGGCGCGCATGCACGTTGGCGAATTCCTTGCCCAGCGTGGTGGGCGATGCGGTCTGCCCGTGGGTGCGCGCCAGCATGGGCAGGGCGGCATGCTCCGCGGCGAAGGCAGCCAGCGGCGCGATGAGCGCATCGAGCGCCGGCAGCAGCTGGGTGTCGCGTGCGCTGGACAGCAGGCGCGCGTAGCTGATGTTGTTGATGTCCTCGGAAGTGCAGCCGAAGTGCACCAGCTCCAGCTGCGCGGGAGATGCACCGGCGATGCGCATCTCGTCGCGCACGAAATATTCCACGGCCTTCACGTCGTGGTTGATGCGCTTCTCGATGCCCTTGACCATCTGCGCGGCGGTGGCGCCCGGGTCGTCGGCCAGCCCGGCGATGCGCGCCCGCACGGCCGGGCTGAAAGGCAACGCCGCGTGGGCACCCAGGGATTCCTCCAGCTGCAGCAGCCACAGTGCCTCCACGCGGATGCGCTCGCGCACCAGCCCGGCTTCGGAGAGGAGTCCGGCCAGCTGTTCGGTGGCGGCGCGATAGCGCCCGTCGACGGGAGAAAGGGCAGTGAGGCTGT
The DNA here is from genome assembly GCA_965652645.1 of uncultured bacterium. GTDB lineage: Bacteria > Pseudomonadota > Gammaproteobacteria > Steroidobacterales > Steroidobacteraceae > ZC4RG30. The sequence goes on from CBFGXE010000053.1 coordinate 7,876, forward strand.
GGTCCATGGATGGGCGCGGCGGATTGCCGCAGGGCTGCGGATGATAGAATTCAATGATAGCCGAAGCGGCACCTGACTGGCTGGTGAAAGGATCAACAACGTGAGCAGCAAAGACTTCCGTATCGAGCGCGACAGCATGGGTGAACTGAAGGTGCCGGCCACGGCGCTGTGGGGTGCCCAGACCCAGCGTGCCGTGCAGAACTTCCCCATCAGCGGCCGGCCCATGCCGCGCGAGTTCATCCGCGCAGTGGCGCTGATCAAGGCGGCGGCGGCCCAGGCCAATGCCTCCCTCGGCTTGCTGGAGGCCCCTGTCGCCGCGGCCATCGTGAAGGCCGCCGGTGAAGTGGCCGCAGGCTCGCATGACGCGCAGTTCCCCGTCGACGTGTTCCAGACGGGTTCCGGCACCAGCACCAACATGAATGCCAACGAGGTGATCGCGAAGCTGGCCGCCGGTCACCTGGGGCGTGCGGTGCACGCCAACGACGAAGTGAACATGGCCCAGAGCAGCAACGACGTAATCCCCACCGCGATCCACGTCAGCGCCGCGCTGGCCTGGCGCGAGCAGCTGCTGCCGGCCCTGCAGCATCTGGCCAATGTGCTGCGCGGGAAGGAAGGCCAGGTCGGCCACATCGTGAAGACCGGCCGCACGCACCTGATGGATGCCATGCCCGTGACCTTCGGCCAGGAGCTGGCCGCGTGGCGCACGCAGGTGGAGAAGGGCATCGAGCGCGTGATGGCCGTGGAGGCGCGGCTGCTGCAGCTGGCCCAGGGCGGGACCGCCGTCGGCACCGGAATCAACGCCCATCCGGAATTCTCCTCGCGCTTCTGCGGTGAGCTCGCGCGCGCCACCGGCATCGGCTTTCACCCGAACCAGAGCCTGTTCGAGGGCATCGCCACGCAGGACACCGCGGTGGAGATGTCCGGGCAGCTGAAGACGCTGGCCGTGAGCCTGATGAAGATCGCCAACGACCTGCGCTGGATGAACAGCGGACCGCTGGCGGGCCTGGCCGAGATCGCGTTGCCGGCGCTGCAGCCGGGCAGCAGCATCATGCCGGGCAAGGTGAACCCGGTGATCCCCGAGGCCACCGCCATGGTGGCCGCCGAGGTGATGGGCAATGACGTGAGCATCACCGTGGCGGGCCAGTCGGGCAATTTCCAGCTCAACGTGATGCTGCCGCTGGTGGGCTACAAGCTGCTGGAGAGCATCCGCCTGCTGGCCAATGTGTCGCGGCAGCTCGCCGATGCCGCCATTGCCGGCTTCACCGTGAACGAGCCGCGCCTGAAGGAGGCGCTGGACCGCAATCCCATCCTGGTCACCGCGCTCAACCCGGTGATCGGCTATGAGAAGGGCGCGGCCATCGCCAAGAAGGCGTATGCGGAGGGCAAGCCCATCCTCGACGTGGCCGCGGCCAACACCGACCTGCCGCCTGCGCAGCTGCAGTCGCTGCTCGATCCCGCCGAGCTCACGCGCGGCGGCATCAAGGGCGGCACCGGCGGCGGTGGTTGAGCTGCCGCAGCTGCGCAACGCCTGCCCCTGACACCCATGCCGGACTCACCGCAGGGCAACCTCGCCGGCATGCAGCGCCTGCTGGGCGTCATGCGCGCGCTGCGCGACCCGGCTTCGGGCTGTGTCTGGGACCTGGCGCAGGATGCGCGCTCGCTGGCGCGCTACACGCTGGAGGAAGCCTGCGAGCTGCTTGCCGCCATCGAGTCCGGTGACGCGCATGCGGTGCGTGATGAGCTGGGAGACCTGCTGTTCCAGGTGGTCTTCCATGCGCAGCTGGCCAGCGAGCGGGGCGACTACGACTTCGACCAGGTGGCCCATGCCATCGCCGACAAGCTGGAGCGGCGCCATCCGCATGTGTTCGGCCGGGAAGGCCGGCAAGAGGCGCCGGACTGGGAACGCCTGAAGGCAGCCGAACGCGCTGCACGTGGCAGCGCCGGGCTGCTCGATGACATCCCGCTGACACTGCCGGCGCTGTCGCGCGCTGCCAGGCTCGGCAAGCGCGCGGCGACGGTGGGCTTCGACTGGCCCGACGCCAGCGGTCCGCGCGCAAAGCTGCTGGAGGAACTGGCGGAAGTGGACGCCGCGCAGCGGGGCGAGGGCCCGAGCAGCGTCGAGGATGAGCTGGGCGACCTGCTGCTGGCGGCCACCAGCCTCGCGCGCCACCTGAAGGTCGATCCGGAAACCGCGCTCCGGCGGGCCAATGTGCGATTCGAGGCCCGCTTCCGGGCCATGGAGGCCCGTGCGCGCGCGCGCGGCCTGGCGCTGGAAAACCTGGGCCCGGAGGGCCTGGATGCGCTCTGGAACGAGGTGAAGCGGGACATTCAGTCCTGATTCATTGACCCCCGCGCAGTATCGCCCCAGGCCCGGAGCAAATCCTCCGGGTGCCGAACTGGAGGCAGTCATGAACAACAACAGGATTCTTGCGGTGGTTGCGGCGCTGGCGGTTGGAGCGGTGTCGCTGGGAGCCCAGGCCGGCAATGGCCACGGCCGCGGACATGGCCACCACCATCATGACCATCACGACCGCCGCGCCGAGGTGGTGCGCGTCGAGCCCATCCATGAGCGCGTACGGGTCGCGGTGCCGGTGGAGCACTGCTGGACCGAGCGTGAGCGGCACGTGCACGGCGCAGACCGCAACGGGGCGGCCATCGCCGGCGGCGTGATCGGGGCCGTCATCGGCAACCAGATCGGCGATGGACGGGGCGTGGCCACGGTGGCCGGCGCCATTGCCGGCGCAGCCATCGGCAGCGAGCTTGGCCGGGACGGCCGCCGCGAGGTGCACTATCGCGACGTACGTCGCTGCGAGGTGCGGCATGAAACCCGCTTCGAGCAGCGCGTGGTGGCCTACCGGGTCACCTACGTGCACCGCGGCCGGCGCGAGGTGACGCGGCTTGCCTACAATCCGGGGCGGTATTTCGACATCGCCGATATCCGCCGTCGTGGCTGAATGCACGATCGTGATGGCTTACGATAGACGCATGGCATCGCAGCTCAATCCAGCGTACCTGGCCGGCAGGGCACTGCCGGCCCTCGCGGCCATGCTGCTGGCCCTGCCGGCTGCGGCGCAGGCCCCGGGTGGGGTGGCGCCGATATTCCGGCCGGAAGCCGCCCCACCGCCAGTGCAGGGCATCCGCGAGCCCACCCGCCCGCAGGCGGGCAACAGCACCGATCGCATCGTGCGGCAGATCGAGGCCAAGTACGACGCCAAGCTGATGAAGAATCCCAAGGAGCGCGAGATCGAGGGTCGCAAGGTGCTGGTGCTGACCCTGCTCGACGACAGGAAGGGCCGCGTGTTCGAGGTGCGGGTCGACGTGGAGACGGGCAAGGAGCTCGAGGAACCCTAGGTCATGCGGGCACTGGTAGTCGAAGACGAAGAGGTACTGCGCGAGGCCCTGCGCCGCGACCTGGTTGCGGCGGGCTTCACCGTTGACGTGGCCGCCGATGGCGAGGAAGGCCTGTTCATGGGCACCGAATACCCGGTGGACGTGGCCGTCGTCGACCTCGGCCTGCCGCGCCTGCCGGGGCTGGAGCTGATCCGCAGCCTGCGTGCAAAGGACCGCCGCTTCCCCATCCTGGTGCTCACCGCACGCGATCGCTGGCAGGACAAGGTCGAGGGCCTGGATGCCGGCGCCGACGACTACGTCACCAAGCCGTTCCAGTTCGAGGAAGTGCTGGCTCGCGTGCAGGCGCTCCTGCGCCGCAGCGGCGGCTGGGCTTCCTCCAGCCTGACCTGCGGCCCCATCGTGCTCGACACACGCGCCCAGACCGTGACGGTGGAAGGCCGTCCGGTGGAGCTCACCACCTTCGAGTACCGCATCCTCGAGCACCTGATGCTCAAGGCCGGCGAGATCATCTCCAAGACCGACCTCACCGAGCAGCTCTACGAGCAGGATTTCGAGCGCGACAGCAATGTGATCGAAGTGTTCATCGGCCGGCTGCGCCGCAAGCTCGATCCGGATGACCGCATCAAGCCGATAGAGACGCTGCGCGGCCGCGGCTACCGTTTCGCGCTGGCACGCGCGGCGGGCTGAGGCCGCCGCTTCCGGCGAGGCACGGGCGTGCGCTCAGTCAGCCAGCGCCTGTTGGTCGGCCTCACCCTGCTGATGCTGGTGTTCTTCGGCGTGATGATCGCCGTGCTGGAGGACCGTTTCCGGAAGACGGCCGACCGCTCGCAGAAAGAACTGCTGCAGGCGCAGATGGCGGCGCTGATCTCCTCCGCCGAACTGGATGACGACGGCTACCTGCTGCCGCGGTTGCCGGAAAGCGAGGACCGGCTGCGCCAGCCCACTTCCGGCATGTATGCGGCGGTCAGTGACGCCGGCGATGCGTTCTGGCGTTCCCCCTCGGCCACCGGCAAGGTCACCGAGTTCGGCCCCGCGCTGTCCGAGGGCGAACGGCAGTTCCACGAACTGAAGACGCTCGACGGGGCGAAGCTGGCGGCCTTCAGCCGCGGCATCTCCTGGGAGCTGGAGCATGGCGACGTGCGCTCGCTCACCTTCACCGTGGCCACCGACCAGGGCACCTATGAGGCGGAGCTGCGCACCTTCCGCCGCGGCCTCCGGGGCGGTTTCATCGGGGTCGCGTTGCTGCTGCTGCTGGGGCTGGCGGGCCTCACGCGCTGGGCACTGGCGCCGCTGCGCCGCATGGCGCGGCAGATCCGTGCGGTGGAGCAGGGCGAGCGCGAGCAGCTGGACGGACGCTGGCCATCGGAGCTGGAGGGCGTGGTCGCCAACCTCAATACGCTGCTGACCGCCGAGCGCACGCGCATCGCCCGTTACCGGGATACGCTGGGCAACCTGGCGCACACGCTGAAAACACCACTGGCCGTGCTGCGCGCCTCGGTGCCGCCGGAAAATCCCGCCGCAGGGGTTGTAAACGAGCAGGTGGAGCGCATGTCTGCCATCGTGGAGCACCAGCTGCGCCGGGCCGCCACCAGCGGCGGCGCCAGTGTGGCCAAGCAGGCCGAGCCCTTGCTGCCCATCGTGCAGGACCTGCGCGGCGCGCTGCTGAAGGCGCATTCGCGCAAGGACTTCTCGCTGGAAGTGTCGGTGCCGGCCGGCCTGCTGTTCGTGGGCGACAGGGATGACCTGACGGAGGCACTGGGGAACCTGATGGACAATGCCGCCAAGTGGTGCCGCGCCAGGGTGCGCGTCACCGGCAGCTTCCTCGCGCAGGCGGGCGCCGCGCAGAAGCTGCACATCGTGGTGGAGGATGATGGTCCCGGCATCGCCGTGGCCGACCGCGCCCGCGTGCTGGAGCGCGGCGCGCGCGCCGACGAGCAGACTCCTGGCCACGGCCTAGGCCTCGCCATGGTGCGCGAGATGGCCGGGCTCTATGGCGGCATGCTGGAGATCTCTGCCTCGCCGCTGGGCGGCGCACGCATCGAGCTGGTGCTGCCGGGCAGGCTCAGGTGAGTTTCGACGGCCGCCAGATCGCCGCCACGCTGCCGCGGCGGCCGGGGGTCTACCGCATGTACGGCAGCGACCAGCCGGATCCGGCAGCGCTGCTCTACGTGGGCAAGGCGGCCAGCCTGCGTGATCGCGTCGGCAGCTATTTCCAGTCCGGCCGGCTGGCGCCGAAGGTGGAGGCCATGGTGCGCCTCATCCGTCACATCGAGGTGACGGTCACCGCCACCGAGACCGAGGCGCTGCTGCTGGAATACAACCTCATCAAGGAGCACCGGCCGCGCTTCAACGTGGTGCTGCGCGATGACAAGAGTTTCCCCTGGGTGCAGCTGCACGAGCACGAGTTCCCGCGGCTGTCCGTGTATCGCGGCAGCAGGAGCGGCGGCGGCAGGTATTTCGGGCCCTATCCGGATGTCGGCGCGGTGCGCGCCTCCCTGCAGCAGCTGCAGAAGCTGTTCCGTCTGCGCAACTGCCGCGACGGCTTCTTTGCCAATCGCACGCGCCCCTGCCTGCAGTTCCAGATCGGCCGCTGCTCGGCGCCCTGCGTGGGGCTGATCGACCGCGAGGCCTATGCGCGTGACGTGGAAGCGGCCGTGATGGTGCTGGAGGGGCGCGACGCGGAGGTGACGCGCGACATCGAGCAGCGCATGCAGAAGGCCTCGGCCAACCTCGACTTCGAGAAGGCCGCGCAGCTGCGCGACCAGCTCATCGACCTGCGCACCCTGCAGAGCGAGCAGACCATCGACACCGGTGGCCCGCGCGACGTGGACGTGTTCGCCATTGCCGGCGAGCCCGGAGACTACGCGGTGAGCGTGCTGCTGGTGCGCGGCGGCAGGAACCTCGGCACCACCGCGTATTTCCCGCGCGCCCCGGGCACCGCCGAGGAAGTGCTGGCGTCCTTCCTGCTGCAGCACTATGCGCGCGAGGAGCCGGCGGCGGAGGTGCGGCTGAACCTCGACCTGCCTGACGCCGGCTCGCTGGGGGAGGCGCTCACCTCGCGCCATGGACGCCAGATCGCCGTGTCGCGGCCGGCCCGTGGACTGCCGGCGCGCTGGGTGGAGGCCGCGGCGTCCAATGCGGCGCAGGCCCTGCGCATGCGCCAGGCCCGGCGCGGCGACGTGGCCGAGCAGCTGGAGGCGCTGCGCGAGGCGCTGGCCCTGCCCGCCACGCCCGCCCGCATCGAGTGTTTCGACATCAGCCACACCGGCGGCGAGGGCACCGTTGCCTCCTGCGTGGTCTTCACCACCGAGGGCATTGCGCGCAAGGAATACCGCCGCTTCAACATCGGCACGGCGGTGGCCGGCGATGACTACGGCGCGCTGCGCGAAGCGGTGGGCCGGCGCTTCACGCGCATCCGCGACGGCGAATCGCCTTGTCCGGACCTGCTGCTCATCGACGGCGGGCAGGGACAGGTGAATGCCGTGCTGCCGGTGCTGGCAGAGCTGGGGTTCGCCGACCTGCATGTGGTGGGCGTGTCGAAGGGACCGGACCGGCGGCCCGGCCAGGAACGCCTGCACACGGCATGGAACGGCCAGGTGGTGGCATTGCCGCCGGACTCGCGCGCCCTGCGGCTGATCCAGCGCGTACGCGACGAGGCGCACCGTTTCGCCATCCAGGGCCACCGCCGCCGCCGCGCCCGGCGCCACCAGGAGTCGGTGCTCGAGACCGTGCCTGGGCTGGGTCCGGCCAAGCGCCGGGCACTGCTGCAGCACTTCGGCGGCCTGCAGGGCGTGCAGCGCGCCGGCGTGGCCGATCTCGCCCAGGTGAAAGGAATCGGCACGGCGCTGGCGCAGCTCATTTATGATCAACTGCACCCGGGCGCGTGATGCTTAAGGATCCGGGACCGGACTTGAAGCTCGATGGCCTGGAACCTGCCCAACATCCTCACCTGGTTGCGCATCATCGCGATTCCGCTGGTGGTGGTGCTGTTCTACCTGCCATATCCCTGGTCCAATGCCAGCGCGGCCCTGCTGTTCTCGGCCGCGGCCATCACCGACTCGCTGGATGGCTATTTCGCCCGCCGCATGGGACTCACCAGCCGGCTGGGCGCCTTCCTCGATCCCGTGGCCGACAAGCTGATCGTGGCCGTGGCGCTGGTGCTGCTGGTCAGCCAGAACCACGCGGATATGCACTGGCTGGTGGCACTGTCCGCCTGCGTGATCATTGGCCGCGAGATTGCCATCTCGGCCCTGCGCGAATGGATGGCCGAACTCGGCGAGCGCGCACGCGTGGCCGTCTCGCCGCTGGGGAAGGTGAAGACCATCGTGCAGATGACGGGCATCCCCATGATGCTCTGGCGCGATGACCTGTTCGGCCTGCCCGTGTACCAGATCGGGTTGTGGCTCACCACGGCGGCGGCGGGGCTCACCCTCTGGTCCATGATCAGCTACCTCAGGGCGGCCTGGCCGGTGCTCACCGCGCCCGATGAGAGCCGGCCGGGCAGAGGGCAGTGAGGCCGGCTGCATTCGCCGCTTGACTTGCCCGGGCGCCGACCTACAATCTCGCCCCTCTTCGACGCGGGAATAGCTCAGTTGGTAGAGCGCAACCTTGCCAAGGTTGAGGTCGCG
>CBFGXE010000054.1:0-15306 GCA_965652645.1 uncultured bacterium
GCACGATCTCGTCGCCCACCTTCCAGCCGGAGGCATCCAGCACCTGGATGCGGTTGGCGCCGGCGTTGGCCGTGGCGGCGAGCTTGGTCCAGGTGTGCGTGCGGTTGCCGTGCAGGTTCAGCGTGCCGCCGGAGATCATGATGCCGCGGTCGCCCATGCCGGCCATCACGTCCTCGCCCTTCACGTTGTCGGTGAAGGTGATGGTGGCATTGCGGGTGTGGGGGCGCGAGGCGGTGCCGATTTCCAGCTCGCCGTGGAGCATGATCCACTCGGTGGTCAGCTCGAGGTCGGCGTCATTGGCGAAGGTGAGCTTGCCGTCGATCGACAGGCCACCCAGCGCGGGCGGGCTGACGTCCAGGATGACATTCCTGTCCTTGCCGATGACGACCTTCTCACCCTCGGCCGGCACCTTGCGGTTGGGCCAGGTGTTGGGATCGGACCAGCGGCTGGCCTGCGGCGTGGCGTTCTGTGCCTGCACGGCAGTCAGCACGCCGCCCAGCAGGACTGCCGGGACCAGCGATGCCAGAAGGACCGAGCGATATCTCCTACTCATGACTTAACCCCCGAACTCCATGTTGAAAAGGCCCGTATTACCGGGCTCAGAGCCGAAACTTTTGGAGGCCGGAGCATAGCGCGAATGCCTGCCGGCCGGGATGGTCCCGCCAGGGAATACCGCCCGGCCAACGCCGGTCATTACGTCGCGTTCCGAATCCCGCCAGTTTCAGTATGCGCAAGGGTTGCCAGTGGGGCAGGCGGCCCGGGCCGACCTGCCGCCTGCATCAGCGCCACTTGTCGATCGAAACCGTTTGCGGGCGGTACATGTGCCAGGCCTGCATCATGGGGGCGGCATCGCCACCGGCCACTACCACATGGATGGTTCCCGGCTGGTACACCGGCGCCGGGGTGCCCGTGCCGCGTGCGGGCCGGATGGTGTTCTGCTGCAGGAAGTCCCGTACGTCCGCCTTGCCCATTCCCTGCCGGGCCAGGTCCTGTGCCCGGGGCGGGGAGATGATCAGCACGGCGCCGCTGGGCAGCTGGAAGCGCGCGAGGTCCGGCGGCACGTCGGCCAGTTCCGTCCCCAGCCCGTAGTTGCCGGCATGGGCCCAGCCACCGCTGAAGAAGGTGAGGGTGCTTTCCGCCCTGCCGAAGCCCTGCGTGACGCTGAGTGGTTCCCAGGGGCTTTCTTCCTCGTTCTCGGCGAACATGAAGCTGTAGTTCGCATTGGCGCCGATCACCGCCATGATGTTCACGCCCGGTGCGCCGCCTCCCAGGTTGGTGATGAACAGGCGCAGCGCCCGGCCCATGGCCGCATTGGCCTGGTTGCCGGGCCCCACCGCATTGACGCCGGAGTTCATCTTCAGCGCCCGGGCAATGGGTCCATTGACCACCTGCATGAAGGCAAAGGAGTTGGTGGAGCGCAGCATCGAGTTGAGGTTGAACTTCTGGTAGGCCTCGATGGTGGCCAGCAGGACCGGCAGCTGTTCCGGGAGGCAGCCGGCCATCACCGCGTTGATAGCCACCTGCCGCACGGTCACGCGCAGTCCCTCCGGGGCGAAGGATTCGGCGACCACCTCGTCCGGCGAGTGGCTGGTGCCCTTGAGCATGGCGGCAACGGCCTCGCGCGTCGGGGGCACGAGGGGAAGGCCGTCGGTGAAGCCCTTCTCGTGGAAAACACGCTGGATCTGCTCCAGGCTGCCGGTCGCGGCGATCTCCGGGTGTGGCGGTGGAGCGATGGTGCCGGTGGCGCGCTCGACCGTCGTCAGCGGGGCCGTGAGCGTGGCGATGGCCTGTTCGATGGCCTCGGTGTAACGGGTCTTTTCCATCGTCTCGATCGGATATGAGAAGGCGACGCCACGGACCTGGGCGCCTTCGCGCGCCAGGGTGGTCTCGCGCACTGTCTCGAGCTGGTCGAAGTAGGCGGCGCCGCCGGGGATGCCGCTGCGCTCCAGGTGCGAGCTCCACTTGAACACATAGGAAGTGGTGGAGGAGGAAGCCGCACCGATGTAGATGAAGCCGTCGGCACCTTCCTTCATCTCCTGCCACAGCGCGGGATCGTCTTCGGAGTAACGCGTGTTGCGGTTCTTCACCACCGCCCGGGCCACCTTGTGGCGGGATTCGAGCGAGGAGGCGATGTCCCGGGCCACCTGGTCCATTCCCGAACCACTGGGCCAGGACATGATGATGTAGATGCGCTGGCCGGCCAGGGAGCGCAGCCGCGGAACCAGGGGAATCCGCTCCACGGCAGGGAAGTTGCCGCGTGGGTCGAGCGCGGCGTAGACCGGGGTCTGCGCCTGCGCCCAAACCGGCGCGGCAACGCTGATCGTGGTGAATGCCAGTGCCAGGGCGGCAAGGATTGCTCGCCGGTTCATTGCTCCAGTCCCTTCTGCCCGGGGACCGGCATTGTAGCCACCGCTGCGGCGTTCAGGGTTTGCGGCGGATTTCCTGCAGTGCCTCGTTCATCTTGAACAGCACGATCAGCAGTTCACACCAGATGCGGGCCCCGATGACGCCGCCGACGAAGATGGCGATGCCCGCCAGGAAGCGGCCGAAGGTGAAGCCGCCGAAGCCGACGAACCAGGTGGCGATGCCCGAGATTGCCGCGGCAGCCAGCAGCAGCCAGTACACCAGGGTGATCACCCTGGGCGTGATCATGTTGTCGAAGAAGAAGATGTCTCTCATGGCGGCGTTCCTCTTGTTTATTGTTCTTCAGGAAGCAATTGGCCGCGGGCGGGAACCCGCGGCCTTGGCGCCGTCCATCATGGCACCGGCCTTGCGGCCGGTCCATACGTATTGCCGTGTTTTAGCGGCTCACCTTCACGAGCTCGCCGCCGCCGTGGCCGCCGCGCTCGTCATCGCCCTTTGAGACGATCTTCACCCACAGCGTGTCCGCGCCCTTGTAGTAGGACGTGGCGCTGGCCTTGCGCAACGCATCCAGGCTGGCCACCTCGGTGCCCGAGGCCGCCTTGGTGAAGCCGGGAATCTCCAGCAGCACCCAAGAGCCGGCATCCAGCTCGATCACGTGCAGGTCCATGGCGGTGCGCTCGGTGGTGAGCTTCATCTCGGTGTTGCCCCGGATGTTGGTGCCCACCTCGACCTTGAATTGCTTGCCCTTGCGACTGAAGACCACCGGCGGCAGGTCGCCTCCCGGCACGGCGCCGGAGCTGATGCCGCCGAAGGCGAAGCCGCGGCCGTTCATCACGCTCATGCGACCGCCATCACCCTTGCACACCGCGGCGTTCCAGTCCTTCCTGATCTGGCAGAACTCGGGGTCCACGGCGATGCTGTCGTGCACGCCATCGTGGATGACCACGTAGGAGGGGCCATTGCCCAGCGAGCCGTCGCGGTCCTTGAAGGCCGCGGTCTTGTACGCCAGGCTGCCGGCGTCATTGTCGTTGCCCCACTTGCGTTCCATCGGGGGGTAGTACACCGGCTTGGCCTTCTCGAACTTCACCTTCTCGATGGCGTTGTTGGAGCTGGCGCCAAAGCTGGTGTAGAGCAGGTGCGAGATCGCGCCCGTCTTGCGCGTGGCGTTGTCCTGGTAGTTCACGAACTTCGTGTTCACCACGTCGTGCCGGTAGTCGTAGTACTCATAGCCGCGGATCGGGAAGTCCGGGATCATGGGCTTGGGCAGGCTGCGGCCGTACTTCTTTTCCTCCGGCGTGCGCGGGTTGCCGACGTTCTCGGTTTCGCCGACGAACAGCGAGTCGACCACCTGCGAGGAGTAGGCCAGGCCGCTGCCGCCCGCGGCGTGGGTGAAGCCGATTGCGTTGTCCGCGAACTTCACGTTTCTGAACAGGTGCAGCGAACCACGGCCCCAGATGCCGCCATTGCGGTTCTTGTAGGTGGTGAGGTTCTCGAACACGCTGACCAATGGCTTGCTGTTCGGATCGGCGGGGTTCTCAAGGCCGGTGTGCGAGCTGCCGGTCACGCCGAAGGTGTTGTCGACGTTGATGTTGCGGTCGAACATGAAGCCGTCGTAGCTGGAGTGGGCCACATTGCCCGAGAACTCCCTGAAGTGCGTGCGGCGCGGCCAGGTGTTCTTGCTGATCTCCGTGCCTTCGAACTGGCCGTTCGGGTGCTCTGGCAGCGACATCCAGAAGCCGTTCGCGTCGGAACCGGCCGCCACGTTGTCGCGGAAGACGTTGTCCGGGTTGGTGATCCAGAAGCTGGTCACGGTGTTGTCGGATGGCAGCAGCACCTGGGCACCCTCGACGCCGTTGGACACCGAGCGCTGGCCGTTCTGCGCCAGGCCCTGGCGGCGCTCGGCGTATTCACCGGCCGCGGCAAGGTTGGTGGGCTGGCAGGGCAGCGAGGTGTGGCACTTGGTCTGGATCGCCAGGTTCCTCACGAACTCGTTGCCGTGCTCGATGCCGTCTTCCAGGAAGAAGCAGTGGCCCACGTTGTTGTAGGTCACGTTGTTGTGGATCTGCAGGTAGTTCGTGCCATGCACGGTCACGCAGCGGTTGTAGGTGTCGTGGATGGCTGCGTTCTTCACGTACTGCCCCTTGGCGTCACCCACCAGGTGCCAGTGGATCGGGTAGCGCGCCAGGGTCAGGTTCTGGCCCATGCGCTGCAGTTCCACGCCCGAGACGAACATGCGGCTCGACGGCATGGCCATGATGTGGCCGCCGAAGAAGGACTGCGCGGCATCTTCCGAAGCCTGGATCTTGATGTTGCGCGTCAGCAGGCCCACTTCGCCGCGCTGGTCGACGTCGAAGGTGATCTTGCCGAAGTGCATGTACTCCAGCGGACGATCCAGCGTGATCGCATTGCCGCGGATCGCGGTGATCTTGCGCTTCTCGGCCTGGCGGGGGTCGTAGTCGGTGGAGGCGAGGATGATTTCGTCGCCCACCTGCCAGCCGGAGGCGTCCAGCACTTCAATTGCCGTGGCACCGGCATCGGCCGTCCTGGACAGCTTGGTCCACGTGTGGGTGCGGTTGCCGTGCAGGTTCAGCGTGCCGCCGGAAATCATGATGCCGCGGTCGCCCATGCCGGCCATCACGTCCTCGCCCTTCACGTTGTCGGTGAAGGTGATGGTGGCCTTGCGGGTGTGCGGACGGGCCTCGGTGCCGATCTCCAGCTCGCCGTGCAGCATGATCCACTCGGTGGTGAGCTCAAGGTCGGCGTCATTGGAGAAGGCCAGCTTGCCGTCGATGGACAGGCCGCCCAGTGCCGGGGGGCTCACGTCGAGCACCACCGTCTTGTCCTTGCCGATGACAACCTTCTCACCCTCGGCCGGCACCTTGCGGTTCGGCCAGGTGGCGGGGTCGGACCAGCGCGAGACAGCCGGCGCTGACGCCTGCTGGGCAGTGGCAACGAGGGTAAACACGCCGGCCGCAGCCGGAACAAGCAAGGCAAGAAGGATGGGCCGGATCGGCTTTCTCATGACATCAACCCCGTGATTCGTTTCTTCGAGGGTCCGCGCCTGTCGGGGGGGCACCCCGGACTGCATCGGCATTGGCCGGTACCCGAACTGCAGGATACCGCGATTGCCGGGTGCGGCGAGGGGACCGGCCCCGCGCGGCAGGGCGCCCCGGGCGCCACGGGCCCGACGCCCGGTTCGATTGTCGGGCAGGCTGGAAGTTCAACGAGGCAGCCTGCGGGGGGGGGCCTCACTGGGCAGAGCTGCGGGAGAGCAGGAGGCTGGTTGCGACCCTGCAGGGACAGGTGGACACGAAGTTTGCCTTTCCGGATGCAGGTCTCCTTCGCTCCACTGGCACGGTCAGGTGTGGCTGCCCCCTGGTCTGCTGACTCACAGCACCGGAGAGGTGTGTGGCCCTCCGGTCACAGCAGCGGCCGAGAAGAACTCCACGTACATGCGCACCGGCCCCACCGGCTCCACCTCATGGGGCTGTTCCGGTTTCACCACGCCCGGCGTACCAGGAACCAGCATCTCTTCACTCGGCGGATCGAGGATGCGATAGCGCAGCCTGCCTTCAAGGACATGGATCAGCGCCCAGACTCCCGCCTTGGTGCGATGCTCGCGCTGCAAGCCGGCCGGCAGGCTGTCCTGGTCGAAAGTGGGCGTGCGCTTGTAGGGGGCAACTCCCGGCGGCAGCACGTTGACGCTCATGTGCCAACTCCTGCCCGGGGCGCCGCGAAGTAGCGCTCGTCACGCCCGAGCAGCACGCCGTGGGCCGTGGCGACGCCCAGTTCCAGGCTGCGCGCAATGAGGCCGGCGCGCTCGATGAACAGTTCCGCGGCACGCGGCGGGCACACCGTGGCGGCCGTCTCGCGGAACAGTGCCAGCCAGCGGTCGAAATGCTGCGCGTCCACTGGCAGGGGCGCATGCTTCTGCATGGGCGCGCCGTGGTAGCGGCCGCTCATCAGCACCACCGAGGACCAGAACAGGCACATGCGCTGCAAGTGGGTGTCCCAGTCGGTGATGCGCGAGGTGAATACCGGGCCGATCAGCGGATCAGCGCGCACCCGGTCGTAGAAGGCATGGACCAGCGCCTCGATCATCGCCTCGTCAATGCCGGTTTCCGCCTGGATGCGCTCGATGATGCGCTGGCGGCGCTGCTCTTCGGGCTGGAATTGGGGCTGGGCAGGCAATTCCGCTCCTCATGGGTTCAGGAAGCCGTCTTCCTGATTGGGCAATTACCAGCCGGCAAGGTTCCCTCCCGATCGCTACTGCCCGCTGATCGCAGGAGTACGCAGTCTTCGAAGATCGAGAAGTGGCTTGGACGACGAACGCCGAGCAAACACTGGCCGTTATCCTGCCCAGTGTTGGCGCTCCTCCCGTTACTTGATCGGCGGCTTGCCTCCATGGTCGTCGCCGTGGGGAATCTCCGGCAGTCCGCCTCGGGAAACACTGTCTGGTCGCTCACCCTGGTGCTGCTCTGCTTCCAGCGCCTTCTTTTCGCCCGGAGTCAGGGGCGTGTCCGGCATCACCGGGCTGTCAGGTGCATCTTCCGGCGGCGTGAGCGGCCTTTGCGGGCGCCCGCCGACGGAGTCCTCGCGATCCAGGTATTTTGCGGTAGCCATCTTCCGGTCCTCCGGCTGATGGAGGAACGCTACCGGGCGCGCTCCCTCTGCGCTGTCAGCGCACGGATCGAGGCCGTGTGGGAGCGCGCCAGCGACGGCGCCGCATTGCCGCAGCGGGCTCATCCGAGAAAAGTTTTCTCGTCTTTAATATCCTCCGAGGTGCCGGAGTTCCCCACCACACGAAGGCTTTCATACCCCGGAAATCAACAAGCTACGGATCGCGGAAAATGATTGAGGCGACTTGCCGGGCAGGCCTGGCTGACCGCCATCTCCTCGATCCGCAGGATCAGGTCGCTCCGCACCCGGATGGGCGCCGGTTCGCAGTTGGGCCAATGTCACTCGTGGAAAATTCACTGGAAAATAAGCCAGAAATCGCAGAAACCCCGGGAAAGGAAGATGCCTTCCAGGTGGCAAAAGTGTCCGTGGCTCCAATGATGGAATGGACGGACCGCCACTGTCGCTATTTCCTGCGCCAGTTCTCTCCGTACATCCGCCTGTACACCGAGATGATCCACGCCTCGGCCATCCAGCGGGGCGACGCCGCGCGCCTGCTGCGTTTTTCACCCGAGGAGCGGCCGCTGGCGCTGCAACTGGGTGGATCCGATCCCGCCGTGCTGGCGGTCGCGGCGCGCCTGGCGGAAGACGCCGGCTACGACGAAGTGAACCTCAACTGCGGCTGCCCCAGCGACCGGGTGCGTTCGGGTTCCTTCGGTGCTTGCCTGATGCTGCGCCCCGCACTGGTGGCCGAATGCGTGGCGGCGATGAAGCGGGCAGTGCGGGTGCCCGTGACGGTCAAGTTCCGCATCGGCGTGGTGGAGCGCGAGGCGGAGGGCAGCAGCGCGCAGGCGCTGGAGCGAGGACAGGCATTCGACGCGCGTGATGCCCAGGCGCTGGAACAATTTGCGCGCAGCCTCGTGGCCGCCGGTGCTGACTTGCTGGTGGTGCATGCCCGCAAGGCCGTGCTGGGTGGCTTGTCCCCGCACGAGAACCGCACCGTGCCGCCGCTTCGTCACGATGCGGTGGCCGAGCTGCGCCAGGCGCTGGCTTCGGTTCCCGTCATCGTCAACGGCGGGCTGCGCACCTGCGACGAAGTGGTCTCGGCGCTGGAACGTTTCGACGGCGTGATGATCGGCCGGGAGGCCTACCACCGTCCGCGGCTGCTCGGGGAGCTGCAGGCAGCGCTGCATCCCTCTGACCCGCCGCCGCCCGGACCTGCCGAGGTCCTGGAGGCCATGCGCGAATACGCAGCGCGCGAAACCGCCGCCGGTACGCCGCTGCACGCCATCACCCGCCACATGCTTGGCCTGCTCAGCGGCCGCCCCGGGGCCAGGGCGCTGCGCCACACCCTCTCGGCCGACGTGCAGCGGGGTGGTTCCGTGGCCGAAATCTTCAATCGCGCCACGGAGTTGGCGGGCAGTGCTTAAGCCAAGCCGCACTTGTTCCCGTAAGTGGCTTGTTTTCCATAACACCATGCCTCAAAGTGTGAACTGACTCACATTTTTCTCGGATTGAATGGGAACAGACGTAGAGCTGGCGGTCATGTTTGCCGACGTTGTCGGCTCAACCCGCATTTATGAAGCCCTCGGGGACCAGCGCGCCCGCGAAGTGATCGCGGTATGCCTGGACCTCATGCAGGGCGCCACCGAGAAACACCACGGCACCGTCATCAAGACCATCGGCGATGAGGTGATGGCCACCTTCCCCACCGCCGACGACGCCCTGAACGCCGCGGCGCAGATCCAGCGCACCATCTCCACCCATCCGGCGCTGCAGATCGAGGGCCAGGCGGTGTCGGTGCGCATCGGCGTGCACTTCGGCCCCGTGGTGCTGGAGAAGCACGATGTGTTCGGCGCCACGGTGAACACCGCCAACCGCATGACCAGCCAGGCCAAGTCCGGACAGATCATGACCACGGCGGCCACCGTGGAGCTGCTCTCGCCCGACTGGCGCGCCTCGGTGCGGCAGATCGACCTGGCCGCGCTGTCGGTGCAGGGTGCCGAGGTGCTGCAGTACGAGGCCATGTGGCAGACCGAAGACATCACCAGCATGCTGCCCTCCATCCACCTGGGCGGTGCGGCCGACCGGCGCGCCCTGCGCCTGAGGCTGGTGATGGCCGACCGCGAGCTGGTGCTGGATGAGACGCGTCCGCAGAT
Organism: uncultured bacterium; assembly: GCA_965652645.1. Classification (GTDB taxonomy): domain Bacteria; phylum Pseudomonadota; class Gammaproteobacteria; order Steroidobacterales; family Steroidobacteraceae; genus ZC4RG30. The sequence continues at coordinate 9,141 of CBFGXE010000054.1, forward strand.
CGCCATCGGCCGCGCCGACGAGAACGACGTGATCATCCGCGGCAACCTGATTTCGCGCATCCACGCCCGCATCGAGCTCTCCCGCAGCAAGTTCCTGCTGATCGACCAGAGCACCAACGGCACCTTCGTCAATGCGCAGAACGGCGAGGAGGCCTTCGTGCGCCGTGACAGCATGCAGCTGAAGGGCGTGGGCATGATCGGGCTGGGCAAGGTGCCCGAGGCCGAATCCCCGCAGACCATCCGCTTCGTCTGCGAAGAAGCCTGATCCCCCGGCGGGCCGGAGGGGTTATCCTCTGGCCTGGGTCACGGGGGGCAGACGTGAATCACCGCAAATTCCTGGCGATGCCGGGCGTGCTGCTGCTTGCCGGCAGTGCCGGGCCATCCCTGGCGCACCATTCGGCCGCGATGTTCGACCAGCAGAAGAAGGTAGAACTCAGCGGCGTGGTGCGCGAGTTCCAGTGGACCAATCCCCACTGCTACATCCAGCTGGTGGTGAAGAATGCGCAGGGGAAGGAAGAGGAATGGAGCCTGGAGCTGGGAGCCCCGATGTACCTCTATGCGCGCGGCTGGCGTCCTTCCACCGTGAAGCAGGGCGACCGCCTCTCCGTGACCCTATCGCCGCTGCGCAATGGCTCGCCCGGTGGACTGCTCGTCGAGGCGAAGGGAGCCGATGGCCAGCCGCTGGGCAAGCCGGTGGAGAAGTCGAAGTGAGCAGGGCTCTGCGGGGCCTGGCATTCGCCATCGTGTTCGCGCTGGCGGCATCGGCCTGTTCGCGTGCGCCGGAGGCGCAACCGACCAGCGCGTTGCCCGACTGGAGCGGCATCTGGGTGGCCGCCGACACCGAGATCGACATCTCCGGCTATCCCACCCCCGACTCGGCCGCGGGCATGGCCCTGGACCTGCTGAACACCTCATCTGCTGCCTGGACGGATGCACAACGCGAATGGCTGCAGGCCGAATTGCCGAAGATCATGGCCCGCGATGCCACGCGCCGCGCCGAAGGCTGGGGTTATCCGCTGATGATGGAAGGCGTGCCGCCGATGCAGATCCTGGTCACGCCACAGGAGACCCTGATCATCAATTTCTATCGCGACGTGCGGCACATCCACACCGACGGCCGGCCGCTGCCGGCCGCGGAGGACCTGTGGCCCACGCCCTGGGGCACTTCCATCGGTCGTTGGGAAGGGGACACGCTGGTGATGGAAACGGTCGCCGTGCGCATGGGCAGCGTGCTGCCGCTGCCCCTTCCGCCGCTCACCGATGGCGCCCGCTTCATCGAGCGGTTGCGCAAGACAGGCCCGGACACCATGGAGTTGTCGATGAGCATCGAGGATCCGGCCGTGCTCACCGCACCCTGGAACCTCACCTTCGAATACCGGCGCGCGGACGGCATCGACCGGCTGATCCACGATGTGATGGAGAACGACCGCTCCACCCTGGAGGATGGCGGGCTGACCATCGCGCCGCCGCGGTGAAGGCGGCGCAGGCTGCGGGCCCGCGGCGGGCGCTCAGCCCAGCCGCTTCTCCACGCCGTCCAGTTCCTCCAGCAGCGCCTTGGGTGTGCGCGCGCCGTATCCGCCGAGGTAGGTGCGGATGGCGGCCACTTCCTGCTTCCACGCGTCCGGCTTCACCGACAGCAGGTCTTCGAGCGCCGCGGGGCTGATGTCCAGGCCCTGCGTGTTGATGTCCGTGGGGCGGGGCAGGTAACCGATGGCTGTGTCATTGGCCTCCGCGCGGCCGGCGACGCGGTCCAGCGCCCAGGCGATGGGACGCAGGTTGTCGCCGAAGCCCGGCCACAGGAACTTGCCGTCCGCGCCCTGGCGGAACCAGTTCACGTGGAAGACTGCCGGCGGGTTCGACAGCTTCGCGCCGATGTTCAGCCAGTGCTGGAAGTAGTCGCCGAAGTTGTAGCCGCAGAACGGCTTCATCGCCATGGAGTCACGGCGCACCACGCCCACCGCACCGGTGGCGGCGGCGGTGGTCTCGGAGGCCACGCCCGCGCCCACCAGCACGCCGTGCTGCCAGCTGCGGGCCTGGTAGATCAGCGGCGCCACGTCGCGGCGGCGGCCGCCGAAGAAGATGGCCGAGATGGGCACGCCCTTCGGGCTGTCCGCGGCCTTGTCATAGGCCGGGTTGTGGCGCGCGCTCACCGTGAAGCGGGAGTTCGGGTGCGCGGCCGGACCGTTCTTCGGATCGTACGGACGGCCCTGCCAGTCGATGGCCGGTTCGCCCGAACCCATGCCTTCCCACCACGGCTCGTTATCCTTCGTCAGGGCGACGTTGGTGAAGATGGTGTCCTTGCGGATGGTCTCGTAGGCGTTCTTGTTGGTCTTCGGGCTGGTGCCCGGCGCCACGCCGAAGTAGCCGGATTCCGGGTTGATTGCCCACAGGCGGCCATCGGGGCCGGGTTGCATCCAGCAGATGTCATCACCCACCGTCGACACCTTCCAGCCCGGCATCGAGTCCGGCGGAATCAGCATGGCCAGGTTGGTCTTGCCGCAGGCGCTGGGGAAGGCAGCGGCGATGTAGTGCGTCTCGCCCTGCGGATTGGTGAGGCCGACGATGAGCATGTGCTCGGCCAGCCAGCCCTCGGTGCGCGCCTGGTAGCTGGCGATGCGCAGCGCATGGCACTTCTTGCCCAGCAGCGCGTTGCCGCCGTAGCCGGAGCCGTAGCTCTGGATCGACAGCTCCTCGGGGAAGTGCATGATGAAGCGGCGGTCCGGGTCCAGCTCGCCGATGGAGTGCAGGCCCTTGACGAACTTGCCGCCCTCGGCGGCGATGCGCTCCAGCGCGGCGCGGCCGGAGCGGGTCATGATTTCCATGTTCAGCACCACGTAGGCGCTGTCGGTGATCTCCACGCCGCAGCGGGAGTAGGGCGAATCGATGGGGCCCATGCAGTAGGGCACCACGTACAGCGTGCGGCCCTTCATGCAGTTCCTGAACAGGCCGTCCATTTTTGCGTGCGCCTCGGCCGGGGCCATCCAGTTATTGTTGGGGCCGGCGTCTTCCTTTTCCGTGGTGCAGATGAAGGTGAGGTGCTCGACGCGGGCCACGTCGCTGGGATGCGAGCGGGCGATGTAGCAGTCGGGGAAGGTCTTCTCGTTCAGGGGCGCCAGCTCCTTGCGGGCCAGCAGTTCATTGCGGAGGCGGGCGGTCTCGGCGGGGCTGCCATCGAACCAGTGGATGCGGTCGGGGCAAGTCAGCTTGGCGACTTCGGCCACCCAGGCGGCGACCTCCGGGGAAATTTCAGCGATGGGTTTGAATGCAGCAGGAGCAGTCGCCATTTGGGTTACCTTGCGAGACAGCAAATGGGTGAATGAATCCTTTGGAGTATAACGCCAACCGGGAAGCGGTTGCCTAGCCAGCAATCGGCAGTTCCATCCCCTGCCTCCGATTCAGGACTATGTTTAATCTTCGGCCGTAGATGCGTGATCTGGAAGAAATTTTCGGTGATGAAGGACCGCTGGCCCGTGGCCTGCCCGGATTCCGTCCACGCGGCTCGCAGCTGGCGATGGCGCGTGCGGTTGCCACGGCGCTGGATGCGCGGGGCTGGCTGGTGGCCGAGGCTGGCACGGGCACCGGCAAGACCTTTGCCTACCTGGTGCCCGCGCTGCTTTCGGGTCGCCGCGTCATCATCTCCACCGGTACGCGCACGCTGCAGGACCAGCTCTTCCATCGGGACCTGCCGCTGCTGGGCCGGGTGCTGGGCCGGCCCGCCACCGTGGCACTGCTGAAGGGTCGCGCGAACTACCTGTGCCGCGAACGCTGGCTGCGCATGCCGCGCGAGCTGCCACTGGAAAGCGGTGGCCGCGACCTGGCCGCGGCGGTGGCGCGCTGGGCACAGGTCACCCCCGAGGGCGACCTTGCCGAAGTGCCCGAGCTGCCCGACGGGCATGCGCTGCGCGAGCGCATCACCTCCACGCGCGAGAACTGCACTGCGGGTCGCTGTGGCGAGTTCTCCCGCTGCCATGTATTCGCCGCGCGGCGCCGCGCCGCGGAGGCCGACCTCGTCGTGGTGAACCACCACCTGCTGCTGGCGGACCTGGCCCTGAAAGAAGAGGGGTTCGGCGACATCCTGCCGGCGGCCGACGCCGTGATCCTGGACGAGGCGCACCAGCTTCCGGAGCTTGCGGCGCAGTTCTTCGGCATGAACTTCGGCTCACGCCGGGTGGATGACCTGCTGGCGGACCTGCCGGTGCTGCTGGTGGAGGGCGGCTTTGACGCGGACCGCATCGCCCCGGCGGCCGATGCCGCAAGGCGTGCGCTGCAGGGGGCCTTGCGCGCGGCGCAGGCGGCGGCTCCGGCCGGCCTGCGCCGAGCCTGGAGTGATGGCCTGCTGGAGCTGGACCGCGAGGCGCGAGCGCTGGTCACCGCGCTCTGCGACCTTGCCGATGCGCTGCGCGAGCTGGATGGCGGCGATGGCATTTCGCAGGCCGCGCTGCGCGCCTCCAACCTCGCCGGTGAACTCGATGGCGTGCTCGATGCGCCGCCCGGCACGGGAGCGCGCCTGCTGCAATCCTCCGCCCGCGGATTCAGCTGCCAGGTGATCCCCTTCGACATCGGGCCCACGCTGCGCGCCATCATGGAAAGCCGGCCCGCGGCCTGGATCTTCACTTCCGCCACGCTGGCCGTGGCGGGCGACTTCCGCCACTTCGTCGAACGCATGGGCATTGCCGGGCGCTGCGACACCCTGGCCATCGACAGTCCCTTCGACTATCCGCGGCAGGCGCTGCTGTACCTGCCCGCGGGCCTGCCGGATCCGGCCACCGCACAGCATGGCGAGGCGGCGCTGGAAGCCGCGGCCGCGCTGGCCGAGCTGTCCGCCGGCGGCGCCTTCCTGCTCTTTACCAGCCATCGTGCGTTGTCGCAGGCCGCCAAGGTGCTGCGCGAACGCTGGGGAAGTGGCAGCGGCGCGCGCCTGCTGCTGCTGGTGCAGGGGGAGGGGCCGCGCGAGCAGTTGCTGCGCGAATTCCGCGAGCATGGTGATGCGGTGCTGCTCGGCACGGCCAGTTTCTGGGAAGGCGTCGACGTGCCCGGCAAGGCGCTGCGCCTGGTGGTGATCGACCGGCTGCCCTTTGCCTCGCCCGAGGACCCGGTGCTCAGGGCGCGCGCGCAGCACCTGCGCGAGCAGGGTGGTGATCCCTTCCGCGACTTCCAGGTCCCCGAGGCGGCGATCGCGCTCAAGCAGGGCGTGGGGCGACTCATCCGCAGCGAGGTGGACCACGGCGTGGTGGCCATCCTCGATCCGCGCCTCACCGGCAAGGGCTACGGCAAGCAGCTGCTGGCGGCGCTGCCGCCCATGCGCCGCACGCAGGACCTGCTGGAGGTGAGCCGGATGCTGGCGCGGTGCACGGCATGAAGCTGCTGGCCATCGACACCGCCAGCGGGCAGTGCTCGGCGGCGCTGCTGCTCGAGGGCGAGCTGTGCACCCGTGCCGTGAGGACGGCTCGCGACCACGCACGGCTGCTGCTGCCCATGGTCGATGCGCTGCTCGCCGAGGCGGGCATGAAGCTGCCGGGCCTTGATGGCATCGCCTTCGGCCGCGGGCCGGGATCCTTCACCGGCGTGCGCATTGCCGCGGCCGTGACGCAGGGGCTGGCCGCCGGTGCGGGGCTGCCCGTGATGCCCGTGTCCTCGCTGCGCGCGCTGGCCGCGCAGGCGCGTGCGGCCGTGCTGGCCGCGGAAGGAGCCCTGCCACACGGCAAGTTGCTCGCCTGCATGGATGCGCGGATGGGCGAAGTGTACTGGGGCCTCTTCGACGCCGACCTGAAGCCGGCCGCGGAGCAGGTGGGGCCGCCGGAGGCACTCCAGGCAGCGGGCTTGCCTGCCGTGGCGGCGGCGGCTGGCATGGGACTGGGCGCCTGGCCCGGTATCGCGGCGTCCCTGGGGCTGCCGCCGGGCCGTGTGCTTGCCGAGGCCGAACCGCATGCCGGGGAAGTGGCGCAACTGGCTGCCGGGGACCTGGCTGCCGGTGCGCAATGGGTCGATGCCGCGCTGGCCCAGCCCGTCTACCTGCGCGACCAGGTGGTGCAGGCGCCGCGCAGTGGCTGAACCGCCGCCGCTGTAAGATGCCTGTAACAAACCTGTCATCCAATAGCGGGTAGAAGTTTGCAGCCGATGGACAGGAGCCGTGACCCAGATACTGGTCGTCGAGGATGAGCAGCCC
>CBFGXE010000055.1:0-14973 GCA_965652645.1 uncultured bacterium
AAACCGCCGCCGCGCAGCAGCTCCAGTGCCTCGCGTGCCAGCGTGACGTGCCGTGCGGTGAAACCGTCCCCGGTGAGTGCGAACAGCAGCGTGTCCGCGATCGCCACCTCGTCCTCGACGACCAGGATCCGCTGCATGCGCGCAGGCGCTCAGTGCGTCAGGGCATAGACCGCGAAGTTCACCGCCATGCGCAGGCCCGCGCTTGCGGCCTCGGCCGGGTAGTCCGGGTCATCGGCCCACTGGAAGGAATCGCTCACGTCGTTGTTGAAGGCGATCGCCACCATCACGCGGCCATGGTCATCGAGGATGGCCCTCCAGTACGGCGTGTCGCCATCGGAGAGGTATCCGGGCCCGCCACCCATCAGGTTGTTCATGTTGGGGATGCGCGGGCGGCTCGACAGGTCGTACACCGTGTGGAACAGCGGATGCTCGACCGGCAGGTCGACGATGTCGCGATCCGGGAAGACCCGCCGCATGCCCTCGACGAAACCCTCCCATTGCTGCGAACCGAAGAAGCTGTCGGCGAAGAGGAAACCACCGCGCTCCAGGTACTCGCGCAGCTTGTCCGCCATCTCGTCGCTCAGGTTCCAGGAACCGGCCAGGCCGACGATGAGGTAGGGCCAGTGGAACACGTCATCGCCGTCTTCCAGGTTCACCGGCTGCTCCACCGCGCGGACGTCGATGGTGGTCAGGCGCTTGAGGATGCTGGCGTGGTAGCGGTCGCCCTTGGGGTAGTCCACCGCCCAGCTGGTGCCGCCCTGGCGCCAGTCACCGCCGCCGAAACGACCGAAACCGCCGAAGCCCCAGCCGCCTGACGGATACATCAGCCGCGCCACCACGAAGCCGGCGGGCTCCCACTCGGGCAGGTCGGTGTAGTCGGCGTGGGCCTCGAAGCCGCGCAGCACGCGGAATTCCCTCTCTGCCCAGGCAGCACCGGCCACGAGCATCAGGCCGGAAGCCAGCAGTACCGTCCACTTGGCGCGCGGGGTCATCGCCGAAGCGTACTGCTTGCCGCGCTAGAATGCAGCCATGGCCACCGGCTGGGCACATGAAGGCGCCGTCCAGGAGCAGATCGACGCCACCGTGAAGGACGCCATCCAGCGCTCCCGCAGCCAGCTGCCGGCTGGCGAAAGCCTGCGCCTCTGTGCGGAGTGCGGAGAAGACATCCCCGAGGCCCGCCGCGCGGCGCTGCCGGGCGTGCGGCTGTGCCTCGCCTGCCAGGCGCTCGCCGACCGCGACCAGCAGCCGGTCGCCGGCTACAACCGCCGCGGCAGCAAGGACAGCCAGCTGCGCTAGCGCTTCAGCAGGTCCTTCAGCCGGTCCTGCACCTTGTCGCGCACTTTCTCCTCCGCCTTCTCGCGCTGCTCCTGCAGCTCCTGCTTCACCTCGTCCTTGCGCTCGTCGATCTCCTGCTTCACCCGCTCCTTCACCAGGCCGGTGAGGTTGGGCAGGATCTCCGGTTCGGTGAGCGTGCCGGTGATGCGGATGGGGATGGAGGCACGCTCGAGGCCGGCGATGTCGGCACCCTCGCCCGGCGGCGTCTTCAGGATGGTGGTGGTCACCGTGAAGTCCAGCGCCTGGGTATCGAGGTTGGTGCTGCCGCTGCCGGTGACGCGCAGCAGCTGCGAGGCCACCACCATGTCCTTCGTGGTGGCGACGCCATCGACCACGTCGGCCGTGGCCTTGAAGCTGTCGAAGGGCGTGCGCCTGGTGTTGGTGACGGAAGCCAGCTTGCGGTCCACGATCAGCGACTGCGCCTGGGCAATGGCATACCACACGTCCATGCCCTCCACGGCACCGTCCTGCAGGTTCACGCCGATCCTGCCGTTGAGGGTCTTCACCAGGTCCGCGCCGCCGCTGCCGCGGGCGGTGAGCACCATGTCGAGGTTGCCCTTGCCCGACAGCCGCTCGCTGTCGGCGTAGTCCTTCATCAGCTTTGCGATGTCGATGCCCGCCAGGTGCTCGTCCATCGAAAGTCGCGGCACGGCCTGGCGCATGTCGAGGCCGATGTCGCCGCTGTAGGTGCCCTCGTAGAGCCGCGCCTTCAGCGGCCCGAAACGCGCCACCTGGTCGGCGATCGACATGCCGGCCGAAAGCTGCGTCAGCTTCGCCCCGCCCACCTTGATCTCGCCCACCGTGAAGGTGCCCTTCGCCCGCATCGGCTTGAGCAGGTCGATGGGCAGCTCGATGGGCTCGCTGCTGGTTTCTTCCTCGGGCGCGGGCGGCTGGTAGCGGTCGAGGTCGATGCGGTCGAGGTCGAGCGCGAAGTCCATGCCTGTCGCCCCGGAGTGGGCGAAACGGCCGGTGAGCTTCGAGTCATCCAGCACCAGCGCCAGGTCCGACAGGCGCGCGGCACCGCCCTGCCATGACCAGGCGCCCTGCGCCGTGAACTTCGTCAGCACGCCGGGATCGCGCGTCCGGGGCTGCTCCACGCCCAGCTGCTGCATCAGCTTGCGCGGCGAGACTTCGGCCAGCTTGAAGATGCCCTTCAGCGCCGGCGCGTCGATCAGTTGCGTGCCCTCGATCTGCCCCAGAAGCTGCGCATCGCCGAAGCCCGCGGTGAACGAAGTGCTTCCCAGGGTCTGCGCGATCAGGTCCAGGTCCGCCGCCGGCGTGTCGAAGGTCCACTTCAGCTCGCCCGGCGCGCCCTCCGGCTGGATGCGGCCGGCAAGGGCCAGGTCCGCAAGCTGGTAACGCTGCTTCTCCAGGTCGAAGGTGAGGCGGAAGGCCGCCTCCAGCGGCAGCGGTTTCTCGCCCGGCGCCGTCACCAGCTGCATCTTCGCCTGCACGGGGATCGGCACATTCGGCGCCACGCGCCCGATGTCGATGTTCACCCCGTCGGCCTCCATGTCCTGGAATCCGATGCGGCTGTCGGTGATCGCAATGCCCGCGAGGCTCAGCTGCTGCGGGCCACCGCCGTCGGTCTCCGGCGCCCCGGGTTCGTCCGTGCCGCCCCATTCCTCCCAGTTGCCCCTGCCTTCGGCGTTCTGGCGCAGGCGCAGGTCCAGCCCGTCGATCTCGATGCGACCCACTTCCAGCTGTTTTTTCAGCAGCGGCACCAGCTTCACTGACAGCTTGGCGCGCCGGAGCGTGAGGAAGGGTTCATCGCCGAAGCCCGGCGGATTGCCCAGCGTGGCCTCGCCGGTCTCGATGGCGATCCAGGGGAACAGCGACAGCTTCAGCTCGCCGGGCAGCGACAGTTCGCGCCCCGTGGACTTCTGCACGGCCGCGGCGATGCGGTCCTTGTGGTCGTTCGGATCCACCAGCAGCAGCACGGCGACGGCCGCCAGCACCACCAAGGCCACGAGGCTGCCGAGCACGATGCCGATGATCTTGAATGCGCGCATGGGGGGCTCCTGCTCCTGCCAGTCAGGGCGACCTAGTTTACGCCAACGGCCAGCGGCCCCGTGTCGCGACGCGACAGGGCGAGGGCCAATGGCCGGATCGGACTACCGCAGCCTGCCGAAAAAAATGCCGTCGGGCGTGTCCGGGGCGGTGAACTGGCGCAGCAGCGAAAGATCCGCCGGATCAAGCACGCTCACCTCGCCTGAATAGGCCGTGGTGTAGAGCTGACCGTTGAGCGGATTGACCTGGATGCTGCCGGTGCCCGTGCCCAGCTCCGCGGTGCTCTGTGCCACCACCTGGCGGGTGCTGGTGTCGATCTTCCACACGCGGATGCCGGCAGGCTGCGCATCCGGTTCCATGCCCATCGAATACAGGTAGCGGCTGTCGCCGGCGAAGCGCGCCACGAAGGGTGCACCATCGATGTCGACGGTGAAGTCCAGCTCGTGGTCGCCGGTGCGGAAGAAGGCGACCTTCGCCGATCGCCACAGGCTGGTGACGAACCAGCGGCCATCGGGGCTCACGGTCACCCGCTGGTTGGAAACCCCTGCGTCGACGGTGTCGACCAGCTGGCGCCGCGGCACGTCGATCACCGACAGCGTGCCGTCCCCCACGTTGCTGGTGAACAGCTTGCCGCCGCCGGGCGCGATGGCGAAGAAATGCGTGTTGCTGGATCCGGTGGGAATGCGGCCGATGATGGACTGCTCGAGCGGATCGACCACGAGGATGGCCTGCTCCTGTTCGGCGGTGACGTAGAGCATGCCGTCCGGCCCCATCTCGGCGTAATGGGGCCGCTTCGTCCCGCCCGTATCCAGCGCATGCGCGATGCTGCAGTCGTCCGTGCGCATGAAGTTGATGGTGTGGCCGTCCGGCCCCGGCTGGCCGATGTTGGCCGAGCTGTAGATGGGCACATAGAGCATGCGGCCGTCGGGCGAGAAGGCCGCCTCGTGCGGCGCCACGTCCATCCTTGCCTGGCAGACCGGACTGTCGGTGGCGGCATCGTAGAGCGTGACGCCGGGCAGGCCCTTGCTCACCACGGCGATGAGCGCGCGCTCCGGCGCCGGCTTTTCCGGCCTTGCCGAGCAGGCCGCCAGCAGCAGCATCGCCCCGCAGACCACTCCCATGCCGCCCTTCATGCGCATCCCCCGCACTGCGATGCGCTATCTTAGCAATTCCTCCCGCCGCGCCTTGCCGCCGCTTGTCCCACGCCGACCAGCAACTGTTCCGCGACCGCAACTTCCAGCTCTTCTTCGGTGGCCGGCTGTTCGCGAATTTCGCGCGCCAGATCGTGGCCGTGGCGGTGGGCTGGCAGGTCTACGAGATCACCGGCAGCCCCCTGCACCTGGGTCTGGTCGGGCTGGTGCAGTTCGGTCCCTCGCTGCTGCTGGTGTTGCACGGTGGCAGCACGGCCGACCGCCATGACCGCAAGCGCATCGTGCAGATCTGCCAGTGGATCGAGGGCGCCGTTTCGGCATGGCTGGCCTGGCGCAGCTTCGGCGGCACCATCACGGTGTTCGACATCTATGTGGCATCGGCCATCTTCGGCGCCGCATCGGCCTACGAACGGCCGGCCACCGGTGCCATGCTGCCGAACCTGGTGCCGCTGGCCATCCTGCAGCCGGCCATCGCGCTCTCCACCGGCGCCTGGCAGCTGGCCACCATTGCGGGTCCCGCCGTCGGGGGGTTCATCTTCGCCATCTCCCCCGGTGCCTGCTACGCCAGCATCGCGGTGTTCTGGCTGGTTGGCGGCATCTGCAATGGTGCCCTGCCCGCACTGCCACGCGAATCCTCCGCGCCGCAGACGCTGCGCGAGCAGCTCGCCGGCGTGCATTTCATCCGCGGCAACCCCACCATCCTCGGCACCATCTCGCTGGACCTGGTCGCCGTGCTGCTGGCCGGCGCCACCGCGCTGCTGCCGGTGTATGCCAAGGACATCCTGCACACCGACGCCGTCGGGCTCGGCCTGCTGCGCTCCGCCCCGGCCCTGGGCGCGCTGGCGGTGACCGCCTTCCTGGCTCGCAAGCCCTTCCAGCGGCGCGTGGGCATGCGCATGTTCCAGGCCGTGATCATCTTCGGCCTGGCCACCGTGGCCTTCGGCCTGTCCACCAGCCTGTGGCTGTCGCTGGCGGCGCTGGTGGTGATGGGAGGCGCCGACCAGATCAGCGTGGTGATCCGCAACATGCTGGTGCAGGTGGCCACGCCCGATGCCATGCGCGGCCGCGTGGGCGCGGTGAATTACCTCTTCATCAGCGCATCCAACCAGCTGGGCGAATTCCGCGCCGGCGTGACCGCGGCCTGGTGGGGCGCGCTGCCGGCGGTGGTGGTGGGAGGCGTGGGCAGCGTGCTCATCGCGCTGCTGTGGATGCGGCTCTTCCCCACCCTTCGCGACGTGGAAAAGCTGTCGTGAATCCCGCCCGGCGGATCTGGCCTAGAATCAGCCACTCACCAAACGGGGGAACTGCCATGTGCGAATTCGACTCGGGTGATGACATCCTGCGGGGCAATGAGCTGTCCCGTCGTCAGTTCGGCGCCATGGGCGTGGGCGCAGCCTTCATGGCGGCATTGCCGCGCATTGCCGGAGCGGTAGACGTTTCGGAGTCCGAAGTAGAGATCAAGACGCCCGATGGCACCTGCGATGCGCATTTCGTCCATCCGGCTGGCGCCGCCGCCGCAGTGCTGGTGTGGCCCGACATCTTCGGCCTGCGTCCTGCGTTCCGCACCATGGGCAGGCGCCTGGCCGAGTCCGGCTACGCGGTGCTGACCGTGAACCCCTTTTATCGCTCGCTGAAGGGTGCGCCCGCTGACCGGGCTGCCGCCTTTGCGCTCGCGCCCAGCCTGACTCCCGCCACGCATGCCACCGATGCGAAGGCCTTCGTCGCCTGGCTCGACGGACAGAAGGCCGTGGATACCAGGCGCAAGGTCGGCACCACCGGCTACTGCATGGGCGGACCCATCGTGATGCGCACCGCGGCCACCATCCCGGATCGCATCGGCGCCGGCTGTTCCTTCCATGGCGGCGGCCTGAACACCAACGATGCCAGCAGCCCGCACCTGCTCATCCCGCGGATGAAGGCCAGCATGCTCATCGCCATCGCCGACAACGATGACCAGAGCAACCCCACCTCCAAGGACATCCTGCGCAAGGCCTTCGACGACGCGAAGGTGCCGGCGGAGATCGAGGTGTACAAGGGCGCCAACCACGGCTGGTGCGCCATCGATTCGCAGGCCTACCACAAGGAGCAGGCCGAGCGGGCCTGGGGCCGCATGCTGGAGCTGTTCAGGAAGACGCTGGCCTGAGGCCCGCGCTGTCAACGGCCGTCCGGGCGGCGCGTTGTTTCCGCCGTGGAGTTGACCCTGAGCAAAGGCCCGACCTTGCCGGTTACCGCGGATGCGACCGAGTCGGCGCTGAACCAGTTCCTGGCCGGCGTGGAGCGGCGCGCCTATCGCATTGCGCGCATTGCATTGCGGCATGACGAGGACGCGCTCGACGCCGTGCAGGACGCCATGCTCAGGCTCGCCCAGCGCTACAGCGGGCGCGATCCGGCCGAGTGGCCCGCCCTGTTCCACCGCATCCTGCAGAACCGGGTGCGCGACCTGCAGCGGCGGCGACAGGTGCGCAACCGGGTGATGGCGCTGTTGCCCTGGCGCCGCGACGCGGCAGAGGTAGGCGCCGACCCCGTTGCCGCGGCGCCGGACCCGGCGCCGGGACCCGCGACCGAGGTGGAGAGTGCCGCGCTGCTGCGGGCGCTGGAGGATGCCGTCCACGAACTGCCGCCGCGGCAGCGCGAAGCCTTCCTGCTGCGCAGCGTGGAGGGCCTGGACGTGGCCGCCACCGCCACGGCCATGGGCTGCAGCGACGGCAGCGTGAAGACCCATCATTTCCGCGCGCTGCAGGCGCTGCGCGCGCGGCTCGGGGAGGACTGGACATGAGCACCGACGAGCAGGAACTGGAAGCCTTCGGTCGCCAGGCCGGCGAGCGCCTGCGCCACAGTGCGGAGACGGATCTGGCCATGCGCACACGCCTGGCACAGGCGCGTGCGACAGCACTGGACGCGGCAAGGCCGCCGCGCCGGTCCGCCGCGCGCTTCCTGGTGCCCGCGGGTGCACTGGCCAGCGCTGCCCTGGTCGCCGTGCTGCTCACCCGTCCGTCCGGCCCGCCACCAGCGGACACGGTCAACGCCCTTGCCGCCACGGCGTTGTACGACCTGGAGCTGCTCGCCGATGCGGATGCCTGGGCGATCAGCGAGGAAGCCGACCTGGAGTTCATCGAATGGGCAGCCGCCATGGCCGAGCTCGAGGGTCCGGGCGGTTGAACCGGCGCGGCATGCTGCTGGCTGCGGCCCTGCTCGGGACCGGCGCCGGTGCGCAGGCGGCGGAGCCGCCCGCGCCGGTGGACGCCGAGCTGCTGGAGTTCCTCGGCTCCATCGACGCGGAGGAGGAGGCCTGGCGCGAATACCTGGCCGAGCGCCCGGTGCGTCCGGAAGCGGGCAAGCCGGCGGACAAGGCACCGGAACAGGAACAGGAGACCGAACCTCCGCCCCGCGGGAGCAAGCAGCGGGACAAGGTGAAACAGCCATGAAGACTTTCCTCGCCATCCTGCTTTTCCTGCTGCCGGGCGCGGCATTCGCCGGCCAGGCTGCCAGCGATGCCGATGCGCCCGCCTGGTCGGCGCTTTCGCCTGCGCAGCAGCAACTGCTGGCGCCGCTGCAGCCGGAGTGGGACCAGCTCCCCGCCCAGCGCCGCCTCGCGCTGGCCCGTGGCGCCACACGCTGGTCCGGGATGGACCAGGGGGAACGCAGCCAGGCCCGCGAGCGATTCAACCGCTGGCGCGCGCTGCCGGAGGAGCGCCGCCAGCTCATCCGCGAGCGCTGGATACAGTTCCAGGAGCTGCCGGCCTCGCAGCAGGCACGCATCCGCAGCGACTTCCGCCAGTACCAGCGGCTTTCACTGGAGCGCCGCGCGGAACTGCGGCGCCAGTGGCAGCAGAAAAGCCAGGCCGAAAGGCAGCAGTCCCTGCGCGAGCTGCGCGAACGCCGCCAGCAGCGGCGACCACGGCGCTGACCCGCTCGGGGTTGGCCCTGCCTGCCCCGCGCGCTACAGTCGGCCGCATGCGTTGGGGGGCGGCATTGTTGCTGGCGATCACCTGGCCGGCCCTGGCCGGGCCGCCCCCGCAGGGCTGCGCCGCGCTATGCGGCACCTGGGCGCTGGACGAGGCCGCCAGCGAAGACCCCGGCAGCCGGCTCGATGCCGCCCTCGAGAAGCCGAAGCAGAACCAGAAGCAGAAACAGGAGCAGAAGCGCGTCGCCCGGCAGCGCGAGCAGCTGCTGGCCGCACTCACCGCGCCGGACCGCGTGACACTCGGCGAGCAGGACCGGCAGATCCTGATCCAGCTGCCGGACCAGCCCGTCAGGCGGCTGCTGGTGGACCGCACGCACACCCGCGTGGATTCCCGCGGCACGGTCGAGATCCGCTCCACGTGGCGTTCCGGCAATACCCTGCGCATCACCGAGTCACGCGGCCGCCGCGACCTCCAGGCGGAGGAATACGCGCTGCAGCCCGACGGCACGCTGGTGGTCCTGCGCGAGGTGGAGCGCTCCGGGCTCAAGCATGTGCGGGTGCGGTCGGTCTATCGCCGCCTCGACACCGGGGACTAGAATCACCCCACAATTCAATGCGGACGGGGGTCTCGTGAAACTGCGCAGCCTGTTCCTGTGGTCCTTGATTGCGGCCGGCGGAATGACCGCCAGCGCGCATCATTCCTTCGCCATGTTCGACAGCGAGAACCAGATCCGCCTGCAAGGCAAGGTCACCGAGTTCCGCTGGCAGAACCCGCACATCTACATCCACCTGGAGGCGCCGGACCCCAAGGGCAAGATGCGCCACTGGACCATCGAGTGCGCGAACCCGGGCATCCTCAATCGCCTGGGGTGGAAGTTCAACATGATCAAGAAGGACGACCGGCTCACCGTGGTCGTCGCGCCGCTGCGCACCGGCGAGGCCGGCGCGCTGCTCAAGCAGGTGAAGCTGGCCGATGGCCGGGTGTTCGGCAACGGCGCGCCGGCCGGCCCGCCCAACATCAGCATCGAGGACGGCAAGCCGCTGCCGAAGGAGGCCACGCCATGATGCGCGGGGCACTGGCCGCGCTGGCTGGCGCGGCGCTGCTGGCCTCGGCCTGCACCGCCGGCAAGGATGAAACCGCCGCCCTGGGCTACGATCCGAAGGATTTCAGCGGCACCTGGGA
Source organism: uncultured bacterium (assembly GCA_965652645.1). Taxonomy (GTDB): domain Bacteria; phylum Pseudomonadota; class Gammaproteobacteria; order Steroidobacterales; family Steroidobacteraceae; genus ZC4RG30. The sequence goes on from CBFGXE010000055.1 coordinate 9,584, forward strand.
CCGCTATCCCCTGCCCACCGATGCCCAGCGCGATCCCACCACGGTCCCGCCCGCGCCCGGCGCCATTCCCGATCCGCCGCTGAAGCCCGAATACCTCGCCGAATGGCAGGCCGAGCGCAAGCGGATCGACGAGGCCAATGCCGCCGGCAGGCCCATCGCAACGCACTACACGGAGTGCATCCCCGACGGCATGCCCGCGATGATGCAGGCGATGTTCCCGATGGAGGTGCTGATCACCCCCCGACAGATCACCTTCATCCAGGAAGCCTACAACCAGGTACGCCGGGTGTACTTCAACGACACCCTGCCCGCGGTGGAGGATGCGGAGCCCGGCTTCTGGGGCCATGCGGTGGCGCACTGGGAGGGCAACGAGCTGGTCACCGAGACCATCGGCATCAAGGAATACGTGCGCTTCCGCAACGTGCCCCACTCCGCCCACATGCGCATCCACGAGCGCATGCGCATGATCGACAAGGACCACTTCGAGAACGAGGTGACGGTCGAGGACCCGGAATACCTCACCGGGCCCTGGCAATGGAAGTGGGTCTACCAGCGCCGTCCCGACTACAAGATGTACGAGTACGTCTGCGAGGACAACCGCGAATACGCCGACCCTGAGACCGGCGAGGCCCGGCTGCGCATCGACACCGAATAAAGGGGCGGCGCGTCCCGCGCCCCCCGTACCCGGGGGCGATTGATTTGACATAACATTACACCCGCCCGCCGGGCCATTGCCCGGTTTTGGGGTGGCGCCTCAAGGTATCCATCGCGTATCCTTGCGCGCTTTTTAGCGGTCCGGGCGCCCTGGGGTGTCCCCGGTCCCGTCCCTTTTTCAAATCGCACGGAACCCGAACTGATGGCCCGCAAAACTCCGCTGTCCGATATCCGCAACATCGGCATCATCGCCCACGTCGACGCCGGCAAGACCACCACGACCGAGCGCATCCTCTATTACACGGGGCGCAAGCACACCATCGTGGACGTGCACGACACGAAGGACCTGAAGTCCTCGACCACCACGGACTACATGGAGCAGGAGCAGAAGCGCGGCATCACGATCCAGTCCGCCGCCGTCTCCGCATTCTGGAAGGGCAAGAAGCTCAACGTCATCGACACCCCGGGCCACGTCGACTTCACCATCGAGGTGAACCGCTCGCTGCGCGTGCTCGACGGCGCGGTCGTCGTGTTCGACGGCGTGGCCGGCGTGGAGCCGCAGTCCGAGACCAACTGGCGCCTCGCGGACAACTACAAGGTTCCGCGTATCTGCTACGTGAACAAGATGGACCGCAGCGGCGCGGGCTTCCTGCGCTGCGTGGACATGATCAAGAAGCGCCTCGGCGCCCGTCCCCTGCCCATCCAGCTGCCGCTGGGTTCGGAAGACAACTTCAAGGGCATGATCGACCTGGTGGCCTACAAGGCGCTGGTGTGGTCTTCGGATGACCGCGACGCGAAGTGGGACATCCTCGACGTCACGCCGGACCTCGCCGACAAGCTGGGCATCACCGTGCCCTCCGACCGCGCCATCATCGAGGCCGCGCCGAAGTTCCGCAGCGAGCTGGTCGACACCTGCCTCGAGATGGACGACGAGGCGATGGAGGCCTATCTCGAGGGCACCGAGCCCAGCGAGGAGACCCTGAAGAAGTGCCTGCGCAAGGGCACGCTGTCCGGCGCCTTCAACCCGGTGCTGTGCGGCTCCTCGTACAAGAACAAGGGCGTGCAGCAGGTGCTGGACGCGGTCGTCGACTACCTGCCGGCCCCGACCGACGTCGAGGCCATCAAGACCGTGGACATCGACGGCAACCCCACTGGCGAGCGCAAGTGCTCCGACGAGGAGCCCTTCGCCGCGCTGGCGTTCAAGGTCATCAACGACGCCTACGGCGCGCTGACCTTCTGCCGCGTGTACTCGGGCGTCCTCACCAAGGGCATGTCGGTGCAGAACAGCACCCGCGGCAAGCGCGAGAAGATCGGCCGCATGGTGGAGATGTTCGCCAAGGACGCCAACGCAATCGAGGAGGCCCGCGCCGGTGACATCATCGCGCTGGTCTCGCTGGCCGAGACCGACACCGGCGACACGCTGTGCGACGCCAACGCCCCGGTGGTGCTGGAGCGCATGCGTTTCCCCGAGCCGGTGATCAGCGTGTCGGTGAAGCCGAAGAACAAGGGCGAGCAGGAGAAGTTCACCAACGCCCTGGGCAAGCTGGTGCGCGCCGATCCTTCGCTGCGCCTCGAGACCGACCGCGACACGGGCGAGACCATCCTGCGCGGCATGGGCGAGTTGCACCTGGACGTGACCCTGGACCGCGCCCGCACCGAGTTCAACGTGGAAGGCGTGATGGGCCAGCCGCAGGTGGCCTACCGCGAGACGATCACCAGGCCGGTGCAGGAGAACTACATCCACAAGAAGCAGACCGGCGGTTCGGGCCAGTTCGCCGAGGTGTGGATCAAGTTCGAGCCGCTGGAGCGCGGCTCGGGAATCATCTTCGAGGACAAGACCGTCGGCGGTTCGGTGCCGAAGGAATTCGTGCCCTCGGTCGAGAAGGGCCTGCGCCTGCAGGCGGAAGAAGGCGTGCTCGCCCGCTTCCCCACCGTGGACTTCAAGGCCACGCTGGTGGACGGCAGCTACCACGATGTCGACTCGAACGCGATGACGTTCGAGATCGCCGCCAAGGCCGCCTTCCGCGAGGGCGTGAAGAAGGCCGGTCCGCAGCTGCTGGAGCCGGTGATGAAGGTCGAGGTGGTCACGCCGCAGGATTACCTGGGTGACGTGATCGGCGACCTGAACCGCCGCCGCGGCCAGATCCAGGAACAGCTGGAGCGTGGCACCAACATCGCCGTGGTGGCCACCGTGCCGCTGTCGGAGATGTTCGGCTACATCGGCAACCTGCGCGCGATGAGCTCGGGCCGCGCCAGCTACACCATGGAGTTCTCGCACTACGAGCCGGTGCCGAGGAACGTGGCCGACGTGGTCATTGCCGATGCCGCCAAGGCGAAGGCCGCCGGCAACTGAGCGAAGCTGCTTCGCGACGGACAAGGGGCCCTGCGGGGCCCTTTGTTTTTTTCAGCCTCCGGAATGCGGCCGGCCGTTGCCCGCCGGCAATTCATGCCTGGCGGCATCGAATGTCCTCACCGCCTCGACAATCCTGCCGATCATCTCCTGCTCCGGCGTGCATGGCGGCAGCCCGCCGCCTTCCCTGCAGAAAAGGGTAAACACCTTCACCGCCAGCACCGAAATCGCGGCTGCGGAACCTGGCCGCAACTCCGCCGGAAACACCTGCGCATGCGCGCGGATGAACTGCGCCGCCCGCTGCACCGCCGCCGCGCGTTCCCGCGCCGCCTCATCGGCGAATTCGAAGCGCCACTCCCGCACCCGCTCCAGGATGACCGGCCGATGGCCGTCCGGCTCCAGCCCCGCAGCCACGTAGATGCGGCAGTCGTAGTCTCGACAGGTCTGCGGCCGGTCCGCATAGATGGAGCACCGCCCGCATTGCTGCATCGGGCAGGTGCCGTCTTCCCGGGGCAGGATCCGTGCGCCGATGCCCGGACGCAACTGCAGGTTGCGGTCAGGCACCTTTTCGAGCGCCACCTGGTCCCGGGGGCGCAGCGGGATGACATAGCCGGACACGCAGCAGCCCACACAGCCGGCGCAGGGTACGTCAGCCTCGGCCGCGTTCCTCAGGACGGCACGCATGCCCTCCAGCCATCTGTCGAAATCACCTGCGGTCCTGTCCAAAGCGGCTCGAATTATGCGTGCCACGCCGGGCACCGGCAAAAAAAGCCCGCCGCAAACTGGTCGCGGCGGGCCTGGGGGCAAGGACCGGATGGCGGCAGGCTCCCTGCCGCCGCCATCGGCTGGCTCAACGACTGGCCAGGGCAGCCTCCGCGTGGCGCATGCCCTCCTGGTGCAGCACCGCCACCAGCGGCACCTGCACCTCGCGCACGGCACCCGCGAGAGCGGCCTTCACGCAGGCGGAATAGGACGCCACGGCGGCGACACCATCGCGCGCACCACCGGTGGGCTCGTCACAGACCCGGGCTGCGGCGCGCTGCAGCCGGGAATACAGCGCCGCGGCACCCTCCGGCGTCGCCGCCTCGCGCGGGTCGTATTTCACGACCTCGGAGCGGGTGAGGGTATCTTCCGGTGGCATCGACCATGCACCGGCGCAGAACAGCATTGCACCGGCGAGCAGCGCGGGACTGGCTTTGCGGGTTGGATGTTTCATGTCGGACCTCTGTCAGTTGCCTTTGGGGGTTTGCATCTCGCCGCGGGGAAAACGGGGAACCCGCGGCAGGTCCAACGCTACGCAGGCAATGTTGAAGCGGCATTGCAATTGCATGAATCGACATGAACGCCCCGCCTGGCATGCGAGACGGTGCTCATGCAGCACAAGGTCTACCTGTTCGACAGCTTCCAGCTGGATGTCACGCGGCGGAAACTGCTTTCCGCCAGTGGCGTGGTGCTGCCCCTGAACTCACGCGCCATGGAGGCACTGCTGCTGCTGGTCGCCCATGCCGGCCAGGTGGTGGAACGCCGCCACCTGATGCAGGCCATCTGGCCGCACACCATTGTCGAGGACAACAACCTGAACCAGTGCATCCTCGCCATCCGCAAGGCGCTGGGCGAAGTTGGCGGCAGCAACCGTTTCGTGATGACCGTGCCCGGCCGCGGCTTCTGTTTCGTGTGTCCGGTGCAGGTTCGGATCCAGGAGTCCGCGGACGGGAACGCGGCACCCCGGGCCCCGGGCGCACGCGCCCTGCTGGAGGCGCAGTTCTGGCTCGGGCTGGCCATCGGCGCCGTCCTGGGAAGCCTGGCGCTGGCGATGCTGCGTTAGGGCGCGCGCCAGGCAGGCCGATTGCCTGCCAGGTGGAGGCCGCAAAAGACAAAGCCCCGGCCACTTGCGTGACCGGGGCTTTCGATAGGTGCCTGACAGTGACCTACTCTCGCATGGCAACAGGCCACACTACCATCGGCGCAGAACGTTTTCACTTCCGAGTTCGGAATGGGATCGGGTGGTTCCCGTTCGCTAATGCCGTCAGGCGAAAAGGGAATCCGGAGAGAAGTTCGTCTTTGACGCGCGTCGCGTTCGCGCTGTGATGCTAAATGTCGCTTGCACCACCCCAAACAGCAAAACTGCTTGAGGTTATATGGTCAAGCCTCACGGGCAATTAGTACTGGTTAGCTTCACGCATTACTGCGCTTCCACACCCAGCCTATCAACCAAGTAGTCTTCTTGGGCCCTTCAGGAGGATCGAGTCCTCAGGGAGATCTAGTCTTGGGGGGGGCTTCCCGCTTAGATGCTTTCAGCGGTTATCCCGTCCGCACATAGCTACCCGGCAGTGCCACTGGCGTGACAACCGGAACACCAGAGGTGCGTCCACTCCGGTCCTCTCGT
>CBFGXE010000056.1:0-14858 GCA_965652645.1 uncultured bacterium
GTAGCGCAGCCGTGACGGTTCAGAGCGCAGGTCCTGGGCAAAATGCGCCTCGATGCCGGTCCGTCTGGAACTTGAGCATGCCGAGGAAGTGGAGGGTGTCGGAATCCTGCGGGCGTTCCGCAAGGCACGCGGCATAGAGGGCTTCCGCCTCCTGGAACCGCCCTTCCCGGTGCGCCTCCTGCGCCTTCGCGAACTGCCGGGCGAATCCTTTCAAGATGGCGCCCGTGGTCAACCGAAGTTGATCTTCGCTTCCAGGTTGGAGCGCGAATCCGCGTTCGCCAGCGCGTCGTCCAGCGAGACCCGGCCGGCCTTGAACAGCTCCACCAGCGACTGGTCGAAGCTCTGGATGCCCTTCTCGCCGCTGGCCTGGATGGCCTCCTTGATGGTGCTCACGTCGCCCTTCCTGATCAGGTCGCTGATATGGGGCGTGTTGATCATGATCTCCAGCGCGGCGGCCCGGCGGCCGTCGGCGCCGGGCACCAGGCGCTGGGCCAGGATGGCCTTCAGGTACTGGGAGAGGTCGAGCAGGATCTGCGGGTGCTGCTGGTGCGGGAACATGTTGATGATGCGGTCCAGCGTCTCGGCGCAGTTGTTGGCATGCAGGGTGGCCAGCACCAGGTGGCCGGTGCCCGACAGGCTGATGGCCGCCTCCATGCTCTCCCGGTCGCGGATCTCGCCGATGAGGATCACGTCCGGCGCGGCGCGCATGGCGCCCTTGAGCGCCCGGGAATAGGTCCTGGTGTCCAGCCCCACCTCGCGCTGGTTGATGATGGAGCGCTTGTTGGTGTGCAGGAACTCGATCGGATCCTCGATTGTGATGATGTGGTCCGAGAAGTGCTCGTTGCGGTAGTTGATCATCGCCGCGAGCGTGGTGGACTTGCCCGAGCCGGTGGCGCCCACCATCAGGATCAGCCCGCGCTTGAGGCGGGCGAGGTCGACGAGCGTGTCGGGCAGTCCCAGCTGCTCCAGGCGCGGCATGTCGGCGGTGATGTAGCGCATCACCATGGCGGGGAACCCGCGCTGGTAGAAGATGGCGCAGCGGAAGCGGCCCAGGCCGGGCTCGGAGATCGCGAAGTCGATCTCCAGCTCGCGCTGGAAATATTCGATCTGCTCCGGCGTCATCAGGCTGAAGGCCGCGGCCCGCACGGCCTCCGGCGTCAGCACCTGCTTGTTGATGGCGTGGATCTGGCCCTCGATCTTGATCTTGATGGGCGAGTTGGAGGTGAAGAAGAGGTCAGAGGCCCGCTTCTCCACCATCAGCTTGAACAGCGGGCGGGTCTTGAAGCCGCCGCCGGAAGACGTGGCGCCGACGCGGTATTCCTCCGCCTCGGCGATCTTCGGATCCTCGCTCACAGCGAATGCCCCTCGTTCTCGTCCATCAGCGAAAGGCCGCCGGCGTCATCCGCCGGGCGGGCGTCGCGCTTGCTCTCCAGCTTCACGCGCAGCCTGAGCTCGTTCTTCGAGTCCGCATTGCGGATGGCCTCGTCATAGGAGATGTAGCCGGCCTCGTACAGCTCGAACAGGTTCTGGTCGAAGGTCTTCATGCCCTGCCGGTTGGAGCGGGACATCACTTCCTTGATCTTGTGCACCTCGCCCTTGAAAATGAGGTCCTGCACCAGCGGCGAGTGCAGCAGGATCTCGGTTGCGGCGATGCGGCCACCACCCTCGCGCGGCACCAGGCGCTGGGAAATCATGCCCTTGATGTTCAGCGAGAGGTCCATCAGCAGCTGCTCGCGCTTCTCCTCGGGGAAGAAGTTGATGATGCGGTCCAGCGCCTGGTTGGCGCTGTTGGCGTGCAGCGTGGCCAGCACCAGGTGGCCGGTCTCGGCGAACTGGATGCCGTATTCCATGGTCTCGCGGTCGCGGATCTCGCCGATGAGGATCACGTCGGGCGCCTGGCGCAGCGTGTTCTTCAGCGCCGCATGCCAGTTCTCGGTGTCGACGCCCACCTCGCGGTGCGTGACCACGCAACCCTTGTGCGGGTGGATGTATTCCACGGGATCTTCGATGGTGATGATGTGGCCGCGGGTATTGGCATTGCGGTAGCCCACCATGGCCGCCAGCGTGGTCGACTTGCCCGAGCCGGTGCCGCCCACCAGCAGCACCAGGCCGCGCTTGGACATCACCACGTCCTTCAGCACCGGCGGCAGGTCGAGCTCCTCGAAGGTGGGAATGGTGGCGTTGATGGTGCGGATGACGCAGCCCACCGCGCCCTGCTGCATGAAGGCGCTGACGCGGAAACGGCCGATGCCCGGCGGCGCGATGGCGAAGTTGCACTCCTTGGTGGCGTCGAATTCGCGCGTCTGGCGGTCGTTCATGATGGCGCGCACCAGCGTGGCCGCCTGGTCGGCGGTCAGCGCACGCTCGGTCTGCGGGCGGATCTCGCCGTCGATCTTCACCGCGGGCGGGAATCCCGCCGTCAGGAACAGGTCGGAACCCTTGCGCTCGACGAGTCGACGCAGCAGATCCTGGATGAGCTTGATGGCCTGTTCGCGCTCCACTGCCTTACCCTGCCTGGTTCATTCTGGTTCTTGCCGACTGGTGCGCAACGGGGACTACATCGCGTCCTTGTTCTGCGCCTTGTAGCGGGCTTCTTCCTTGCTGACGATGCCCTTGGTCACCAGCTCGGCGAGGCACTGGTCGAGCGTCTGCATGCCCTGGGCCTGGCCGGTCTGGATGGCCGAATACATCTGCGCGATCTTGCCCTCGCGGATCAGGTTCCTGATGGCCGGCGTGCCGATCATGATCTCGTGCGCGGCCACCCGGCCGCCGCCGTTCTTTTTCAGCAGCGTCTGCGAAATCACGGCCCGCAGCGACTCGGACAGCATGGACCGCACCATCTCCTTCTCGGCGGCCGGGAACACGTCGACCACGCGGTCGATGGTCTTGGCGGCGGAGCTGGTGTGCAGCGTGCCGAACACCAGGTGGCCGGTCTCGGCGGCGGTGAGCGCCAGGCGGATGGTCTCCAGGTCGCGCATTTCGCCGACCAGGATGACGTCAGGGTCCTCGCGCAGCGCCGAACGCAGCGCCTCGGCGAAGCCGATGGTGTCGCGGTGCACCTCGCGCTGGTTGATGAGGCAGCGCTTGGACTCGTGCACGAACTCGATCGGATCCTCGATGGTGAGGATGTGGTCGGGCCGGTTGTCGTTGATGAAGTCGATCATGCCGGCCAGCGTGGTGGACTTGCCGGAGCCCGTGGGTCCGGTGACCAGCACGATGCCACGCGGCAGCATGCACAGGTCACGGAAGATCTTCGGCGCGCCCAGGTCGTCGAGCCCCACGATCGTGGAGGGGATGCTGCGGAACACGGCGCCGGCGCCGCGGTTCTGGTTGAAGGCGTTGACGCGGAAGCGCGCCAGCTTCGGGATCTCGAACGAGAAGTCGGTCTCGAAGAACTCCTCGTAGTTCTTGCGCTGCTTGTCGTTCATGATGTCGTACACCATGCTGTGCACCTCCTTGTGGGAGAGCGCAGGCATGTTGACGCGCTTCATGTCGCCATCCACGCGGATCATCGGCGGGACGCCGGCCGAGAGGTGCAGGTCAGAGGCCTTGTTCTTGACCGCAAAGGCGAGCAGCTGGGCAATATCCAGGGCCATGGAAGCTCCGATTACGTTACCCGGGCAGTATAGTCCACCGACTTGACCCTCCCCATGATACGCACTCCTCAGAATTCATCCCCTGACACGGCCTCCGGCGCGGCGCTGGCGGCGAACCTTGCAGGCCTGCGGCAACGCATCGGCGAGGCTGCGACCCGGGCCGGCCGCGATGTGCACTCCGTCACGCTCCTTGCGGTGTCAAAAGGACAGCCGGCGGCACGCCTGAGGCAGGCGCTGGCGCTGGGCCTCACCGCCTTCGGCGAAAACTACGTGGACGAGGCGCTGCCGAAGATCGAGGCCCTGGCCGGCACCCCGGCGCGCTGGCATTTCATCGGCCGGCTGCAGGCGAACAAGACCCGTCCCGTGGCGCAGCACTTCGACTGGGTGCACGGCATCGACCGCGCGCGCGTGGCCGAACGGCTGTCGGCCCAGCGCCCGCATTACGCACCTCCTCTTGATGTGTGCCTGCAGGTGCGGGTGGCGGATGATCCTGGCAAGGCGGGCGTGGAGCCGGACCAGTGCCAGGGACTGGCGCGCGAGGTGGCGGCACTGCCACGCCTCAGGCTGCGCGGGCTGATGTGCATGCTGCCCTTCGGGGCCGACGGGCCCGCGCAGCATGCCGGCTTCGCGCGCCTGCGCGAACTGTCGGATGAGATCAGTGCCGCCGGCGTGCCGCTGGACACCCTTTCGATGGGCATGAGCGCCGACATGGACGCAGCCATCGCCGAAGGGGCCACGATCGTGCGCATAGGCACTGCACTGTTCGGCCCGCGGCCTCACGTAGAATCCCCTGCATGACCTCCACCGATCCCTTCACCGTCGCCGTCATCGGCGGCGGCAACATGGCGCGGGGACTGCTGGGCGGGCTGCTGGCCCGCGCCGTCGACCCCGAACGCATCACGGTCACCGCGGCTTCGGCTGCCACGCGGGCGGCACTGGCCGCCGACCTCGGCGTGCGGGTGACCGATGACAACCTTGCGGCCGTCACGGGCGCGCGCGTGGTGGTGCTGGCGGTGAAACCCCAGGTGATGGCAGACGTGGTGCGCGGCATCGCCGCCGGCCTGCGCACTGCCCGGCCGCTGGTGATCTCGGTGGCCGCCGGCATCACCACCGGCCAGCTCAAGCAGTGGATCGGCGAAGGCGTGCCGGTGGTGCGCGCCATGCCCAACCGGCCCGCGCTGATCGGCGCCGGCGCCACCGGCATGTTTGCCGATGCCAGCGTGGATGAGGCCGGCCGCGCCCTGGCCGCCGAACTGCTGGGCGCCACCGGGCTTGCGCTCTGGGTGGAGAAGGAGTCCGACATCGACCTGGTGACCGCGCTGTCGGGCAGCGGCCCCGCCTATTTCTTCCGCCTCGCCGAACTGATGGCCGAGGCGGCCATGGCGGAGGGCCTCGATCCCGCCGTGGCACGGCAGCTCGCCGCGCGCACACTGGCCGGCGCCGGCCAGATGGTGGCCGCGGAGAGCGCGCCCGACCTTGCCGCAATGCGCGCCGCGGTCACTTCCCGCGGCGGCACCACGGCCGCGGCACTGGAGCAGTTTGATGCGGTGGACCTGCCCTCGGCCGTCGCCCGGGCCATGCGCGCGGCAGCGACGCGCAGCCGCGAGCTCTCCCGTCAGTCCGGCACCACCGGGAGCTGACTCATGGCCGCTGCCCTGCGCTACATCCTCGACATCCTCTTCACCTTGTATTCGGCCGTGCTGCTGCTGCGGCTGCTACTGCAACTGGTGCGGGCCGACTTCCGCAATCCGCTTGCGCGGGCCATCGTAAGGCTCACCAACCCGGTGGTCCTGCCGCTGCGCAAGGTGCTGCCGCCTGTGGGCAAGGTCGACACCGCCAGCCTGGTGGCGGTGGTGCTGTGCACGCTGCTGAAGCTGTGGCTGCTGCTTGCCCTTGCCGGGATGCCCGCGCCAGCACCGGGAAGACTGCTAGCCGCGACGCTGTCCGACGTGGTCGACCTGGTGCTGGGCACCTATCTGTTTTCCATTATCTTCAACGCGATACTGTCATTTGTTGCACCGGGTAATTACTCGCCGGCGCAGGCATTGCTCGCTGCCATCTGCAATCCGGTTCTTGATCCCTTCCGTCGCATCATCCCGCCGCTTGGCGGGCTTGATCTCTCTCCGCTATGGGCCTGCATAGCGATACAGGCGTTGCGGATCATCTTCCGCCAGTACCTCCCCTGACGCGAAAACACTAAAAAAAAAGCACTTGCGTGACTTCGCGCATGTGCTATGTTTCGCGCGGATTGTTTGATCGGCGGGAATGTTCCCGTCATATAGAAAACACAACACGTGGGAGTATCCCAACATGGCGAAGAAGGGCGGCGCACCGACCAAGTCCGAAATTCTGGCGGCGATTTCCAAGGAGACGGACTTGTCGCGCAAGCAGGTCAGTGGAGTCTTTGAAGCACTGAACGGCGTCATCCGCAAGAGCCTGCGCAGCAACGGCGTCGTCACGGTGCCCGGCCTGCTCAAGCTGAAGGTCGTGAAGAAGCCCGCCACCAAGGCGCGCAAGGGCGTCAACCCGTTCACGGGCGAAGAAATGATGTTCAAGGCCAAGCCGGCCAGCAAGAAGGTTCGCGCGCTGCCGCTCAAGAGCCTCAAGGCGATGGTCAACTAAGACCGCTCCCGCCTTCATCGGCTTCAAGGGCCCGGAAAACGCTTGTTTTCCGGGCCTTTTTCGTTGGGAGGCGGAGGGCGGTCGCCGGGACCGGCGTTCAGCCCTGCTGCAGGAAGCCCTGCACCTGCTGCTGCAGTTCCACCAGCCGGCCGTGGAAGAAGTGTCCCACGCCGGGCAGCACCGAAAGGCGCGGCGCGGGCGTGATGCGTCCGGCCCACTCGATCACCAGTGCGCCATCAATCACTTCGTCCGCATCGCCCTGCACGATCAGCCAGGGGCAGTCCGGAACCTCGATGTCGCGCGGGTCGCTGAAGTCACGACCCAGCGCCGGGGCAACCGTGACCAGCCTGGCCACCTCGCCGGCCGCCGCTTGCCGGCTGGCACGCAGCGCGATGATGCCGCCGAAGGAGAATCCCGCGAGCCACAGTTGTGCACCGGGCCAACGCTGTCGCCCCGCGGCGACAGCAGCCAGTGCATCATCCACCTCACCCTTGCCCGAGTCGAAACTGCCGGCACTGGCGCCCACGCCGCGGAAGTTGAAACGGATGGTGGGCACGCCCAGCGCATGCGCCGTGCGCACCAGCGTGGTCACCACCTTGTTGTTCATGGTGCCGGCGTGCAGTGGATGTGGATGGCAGACCACCATGAAGGCCGCAGGCGAATCGGCTCCAGCGGGAGCCTCGACCACTGCCTCCAGCGCGCCCGCGGGCCCGGCCAGGACCAGGGGCTCGCTCGTCGGCGCCTTCAAGTGACCGCGTCGCGCGGGCGGAATCCCAGCGACGCCGAGTTGATGCAGTAGCGCAGCCCCGTGGGCTCGGGCCCATCATCGAAAACATGGCCCAGGTGGGCCTCGCAGGCCGCGCAGGTCACCTCGGTGCGGATCATGCCGTAGGAGGTATCGCGGTGCTGGTGGATACGGTCGCCGGCCAGCGGCAGCCAGAAGCTGGGCCAGCCGCAACCCGCGTCGAACTTGGTGCCTGACTCGAACAGGTCGGTGCCGCAGCAGATGCAGTAGTAGGTGCCCGCAACCCAGTGCGCCGCGTATTCACCCGTGAAGGCGCGCTCGGTGGCCTTCTCCTGCGTGACCTGGAATTGCAACGGCGTCAGCCGGCGACGCAGCTCTTCGGGATCGGGCTTGCTCATTGCAGCAACTTCACCAGCAGGCTGTTGAGGCGCTTGAGGTATTCACCCGGGTTGGCCACCTGGCCGTGCTCGGTGAGCTGGGCCTGGTCGAACAGCAGCCGCGCCAGCTCGCCGAAGTCCTCGCCGCTGGCACCGGCGAGGCGCTTTACCAGCGGATGGGCCAGGTTCAGCTCCAGCTCGGGCTTCGAGGCCGGCATGTCGCGGCCGGCAGCGGCCAGCATGCGGCGCATGGCCTCGTTGAGCTCGTTGGCGCCGCGCGTGAGGCAGGCAGGAGACTCGGCCAGGCGCCGGCTGGCCTTCACGCCCGCCACGGCATCGCCCAGCTCCTGCTTCACGCGCTCGAACAGATCCTTGCTGGCAGGGTCTTCCTCCCCGGCCTTGCCGGCGGCCTTCTCGCCGCCCTCGATCTTCGAGAGGTCCAGCTCGCCGCGCGCGGCATCCTGGAATTGCCGGCCCTCGAACTCGTGCAGCTGGCCCATGATCCAGGGATCGATGCGGTCGCCCAGCAGCAGCACCTCGACCTGCAAGGCGCGCAGCTGCTCGATGAACGGGCTGCTGCGGGCTGCGGCGCGGCTTTCGGCCACCACGTAGTAGATCTTCTCCTGGCCCGGGCGCATGCGCGCCACGTAGTCGGCCAGGGACACCTTGTCTTCGTCGCCGGCCTCATGGGTGCTGTTGAAGCGCAGCAGCGGCAGCAGCTTGTCCCGGTTGGCGTAGTCCTCGCCCACGCCCTCCTTGAGCACCTGGCCGAACTCCTTCCAGAAGCCGGCGTATTTCTCCGGCTCGTCCTTCGCCAGGCGGGCGATGAGGTCGAGCGCGCGCTTGGTGAGCGCGCCCTTCATCGCCTCCACTTCCGGGTCATTCTGCAGCAGCTCGCGCGATACGTTCAGCGGCAGGTCGGAGGAGTCGAGCACACCCTTGATGAAACGCAGGTACAGCGGCAGGAACTGTTCCGCGTCGTCCATGATGAACACGCGCTTCACGTGCAGCTTCAGGCCGCGGGCGGCATCGCGCTGGTACAGGTCGAAGGGGGCGCGCGCCGGGACGTAGAGCAGGCTGGTGTATTCGCGCTTGCCCTCCACCTTGTTGTGGCTCCAGGCCAGCGGGGCCTCGCTGTCATGGGAGATGTGGCTGTAGAACTCGCGGTACTCGTCGTCGGTGATCCCGGTGCGCGGGCGGGTCCACAGCGCCTTGCCCTGGTTCACGGCCTCGTAGTCGAGGCTGGCCTCGCCGGTCTTCGGCATGTGCACGGGGAAGGCCAGGTGGTCGGAGTAGCGGCGCACCAGCGAGCGCAGGCGCCAGGTGTCGGCGAACTCCTTCGCGTCATCCTTCAGGTGCAGGATGACGGTGGTGCCGCGCGGGGCGTGCTCGATGGTCTCCACGGTGTATTCGCCATCGGCGGAGGAAGTCCAGCGCACGCCGGCGCTGGCGGGCTCGCCGGCCTTGCGGCTCAGCACTTCCACCTTGCTGGCCACGATGAAGGCGGAATAGAAGCCCACGCCGAACTGGCCGATGAGCTGCGAGTCCTTCGCGGCATCGCCGCTGAGGCGGCCCATGAACTCGGCCGTGCCGGACTTGGCGATGGTGCCGAGGTGGGCCACGGCCTCCTCGCGGGTCATGCCGATGCCGTTGTCGCGGATGGACACGGTGCCGGCCTTGTCATCCGGGGTGATCCAGATGCCCAGCTCGCGCTCCTCGCCCGGCAGCTCCGGATTGGCGATGGCCAGGAAGCGCAGCTTGTCGTTGGCGTCGGAGGCGTTGGAAATCAGCTCGCGGAGGAAGATCTCGCGGTGGCTGTACAGCGAATGGATCATGAGCTTCAGCAGCTCACGCACCTCGGCCTTGAATCCCAGCGTTTCGGATGCGGCGGAGGCGCCGGAGGGGGCACCAGCCCCGTCCGGGGTGTTTTCTGCGGTCGTGGACATGCGGCCGGACTCTCTCAATCAGCGGGGAACCGCCGTGAGAATAGGGCCGCGGGCGCTTTAATCAAGGGGCCGGACGGCCCGGACCTGCCCCGGAAGGGCTACCTGAGGCGGTTGCGCAGGCCCGGTACCGCGTACAGGCCCAGGCGCAGCCAGTCTTCCACCTCGTCCCAGATCAGCAGCAGCCGCTCCATGGGCTACTTGCGGGTCGGGCGCGGGGCGACGTCGGATTCCCAGGACTGGCGGACCTTCTCCGACCAGTTCTTGTAGTTCGACCAGGTGTTCAGGTTGCGGCTGATGGCCGCATGGCGCCCGCGGCCGCGCTGCATGCGCGCGGACCACTCGGCGAAATGCTCGGAGGAACCGGGGGCGGGATGTTCACCCGTGGCGGCAATATCATCGCCCTGTGCTTCGTTCGACATAACCGCCACCACCTTTGTCCTCCAACCTGCATGCAGGGTAGGAAAGGTGCCGGTTAAATCGACAGGAACTGCGTCACGTGACGATCCGATAGCAGGGCTTGTAGGCTGACCCCGGCAGCTTCATGCGGCCCTGCGACACGAACGCCGCAAGCAGTTCGTCCAGCAGCCGCATCAGTTCCGGGTCGCCGCTGATCTCGAACGGACCGTGGCGTTCTATGGCGGCAAGTCCGTGTTCCTTCACGTTGCCGGCGACGATGCCCGAGAAGGCCCGCCTGAGGTTCGCCACCAGCACATGCGGCGGCAGGTCGCGGTGCAGTTCCAGCGCCCGCATGCTCTCGTGCGTCACCAGGAAGGGATGCTGGAAGTCCTCGGGAATGCGCAGCAGCCAGTTGAAGGCGTAGGAGTCGCTGTTGGCGCGGCGCTGGCTGCGCACGCGCGCCACGTCGGTCACCAGCTGCCGCGCCACTGCCGGCGGGTCACCGATGATGATGTTGAGCCGGGCCATCGCCTCCTGGCCCACCGCGGCCTCCAGGAAACGGCGGATCTGCTCGAAATAGCCGGCACTGGACTGCGGCCCGGTGAGGATCACCGGCAGCTGCTGCTCCGCATTGGCCGGGTCCAGCAGGATGCCCAGCAGGTAGAGGATTTCCTCGGCCGTGCCCACGCCGCCGGGGAACACCACCACCGCATGTGCCAGCCGCACGAAGGCCTCCAGGCGCTTCTCGATGTCCGGCATGATGACCAGCTGGTTCACGATGGCGTTGGGCGGCTCGGCGGCGATGATGCCGGGTTCGGTGAGCCCGATGTAGCGGCCGGAGGCGATGCGCTGCTTGGCGTGGCCGATGGTGGCGCCCTTCATGGGCCCCTTCATGGCACCCGGGCCGCAGCCCGTGCACACATCCAGGCCCCTGAGGCCCATCTCGTAACCCACCCGCTTGGTGTACTGGTATTCGGTCTCGTTGATCGAGTGGCCGCCCCAGCACACCACGAGGTTCGGCCGGATGCGGCGGTTGAGCACCTGCGCGTTGCGCAGCACGTGGAAGACGGTGTTGGTCAGGCCCGTGCCGGTGGAAAGGTCGAAACGCCCCCCCTGGATCTCGTGGGTGATGTACACCACATCGCGCAGCACCGCGAACAGGTGCTCCTTGATGCCGTTGATCATCTGCCCGTCGACGAAGGCGCGGGCCGGCGCGTTGGTGATCTCCAGGCGGATGCCCCAGGGGTGGCGCACCACCCGCACCTGGAAGTCGCGGTACTGTTCGAACAGCTCCTTCGGGTTGTCGTTGTCGCTGCCGGAATTCAGCACCGCCAGCGCGCACTTGCGGAACAGGGGGTGGATGCCGCCGGCGTCGGAGTTCAGCAGCGCGTCGATCTCGGACTGCGACAGCATCTCCAGGCTGCCGCGCGGGCCGACACTGGCGTCCACCAGTTCGGGCAGTTCTATCGAAGCTTCCAGAGGGGGTCCCCCGCCATGCGCATCCGCCATCAGGGCAGGATGTCGATGGGCGTGTTGTTGTCGGTGAAGAGCCAGATCTCGAGCATGTCCGAGTTGCTGACCGCGATGCAGCCGTCGGTCCAGTCGCGGGTGTAGTAGTCCGGGTCGTGCTTCAGGCGGTTGGGCATGCCATGGATCATGATGGCGCCGCCCGGCTCCCAGCCATTGGCCCTGGCCCGCTGCAGGTCCCGCTCGCTGGGATAGGACACCTGGATCGACAGGAAGAAGTCGCTGCGCGGGTTGCGCCGCGTGAGGTGGTAGCGGCCCTCGGGCGTGCGGAAGTCACCTTCACGCTCCTTGGGGCCCTGCGGCTGCAGTCCCAGCGAGACGCGGTAGCTGCGCAGCACCTGCTCGCCGTTCATCAGGTCCATGCGGCGCTCGCCCTTGCGGACCACCACGCGCGTGACCACTGGCATCTGCGCCAGCGAGACGGCATGCAACACGGGTGCGGGGGCGGTTTCCGGATGCGCCGCGCCCGCTGCGAACAGCGCCGCCCCCAGCAGCGCGAAAGCAGCCCTGCGCAGCTTCAAGATGCCTGACCTGCCAGCGATTGCATGCAATGCATTATAGGCAACCGGCGAGGCCATTCCCTCAACCGCATCACAGCGGCGCCTGGTCGCCCAGCTGGCCGAGCGCGGGTTCGCGCGTGCCCGCCACCTGGTCGGAACGCGCGGCCGGCGGCGCCGGCTCGAAGGGCAGCTTCAGGTTCTGGCCGATGCGCAGCTTCGCCTGGCTGGACAGGCCGTTGAGCCGCGCCAGCTCGGAGATGGAAAGTCCATGTCGTTTGGCCACGCCACTGAGCGTGTCGCCGGCACGCACCAGGTAGACAGGCGGACGCGGCTGGTTGCCGAACTGCTGTTCCGCCGGGATGGCCTGCGCCAGGCGCCGCGAGATCCACTGCGTTGACCCGGCAGGCAGGCGCAGACGGTAGCCCTTGGGCACGTACTGCTGCCCGCTCCACACCGACGGCAGCAGGCCCGGGTTCAGCGCTTCAAGTTCGTCCCGGTCGACGCCGAGCTGCTTCGCCAGCGTGGCTGCCGGCACGAACGCGGGCATCTCCACCTCGGCGTAAGTCATCTCCGGCTTGCGCTGGATGCCGGGGAAGTACTTCCCGGGGTCCTGGTCGATGGTGAGGGCAGCCAGGAACGACACATAGAAGTTGCGCGAGGCAAAACCGAAGCTGCGGCTCTTGTATTTGCGCAGGATGGTGGCGATGTCGGTGGTGCCCATGCTGTCGCGCGCGCGGGCCATGCCGGCTGCGCCGTGGTTGTAGGCGGTGAGCGCCAGCGGCCAGCTGCCCAGCAGCTCGTAGTTGGCCTGCAGCAGCTTCGCGGCGGCCTCGGTGGCGCGGAAGGGATCCATGCGCTCGTCCACCGCATCGTCGATGCGCATGTAGAGCCTGCCGGTGCCGGGCATGAACTGCCACATGCCGGCCGCACCCACCTTGGAATAGACGGTGGGATCGAAGGAGGATTCCACGTGCGGCAGCGCCGCCAGCTCGGGCGGCAGCCCGTGGGCCGCGAAGGTGCGTGCGATGTGTCCTTCCCAGATGCCCGAACGCTCGAGGCCGGCACGGAAGCGGTCGGCCTGGCCCATCTGGAAGCGCACGTTCTGCGCCGCCTCGCGGAAGCGCGCCGGCGTGGCGCCCGGCCCGAAGGCCTCGCGGATGCGCTGCTCGTCGGGGCTGAGCTTTTCGGCCCCGGCAGCCAGGCGCTTGAGCATCAGCACGATCTTCTCGCGTTCCGCGTCCACCACGTCGCGCCGCGCCGCCGGCGCGATGTCGGGGGCGAACTGCAGCTTGCGGTAGACGATGGAAAGGTCGCGCTCGTCGTGCAGGTATCCCTGGCTGGTGGTGGCCTCGGTGTAGACGCGGATCCAGAAATCCACGTCCTTCTTCAGCTCGGCGGGGAATGGCAGGTGCTCGCTGGCGGCCGCCGGCAGGGCCAGCAGCCACAGCAGCGCCGCGGCGGCGGCCAGGCATTGGCGGAGGGACATGGCTCGTCGGATCATGGTTCTTGCGAAGATGACCGGCTCGGCTGGGATGGACCAGACTATATGGCAAACAGCATTATGTGAACCGTGCGCCAGCGCACGACCCGGCGCGCGGCGCGGCCACGACGCGGGATGATGCGAGGGAAACGCTGAAGTGAGGCTGAATTTCGCTGTGCGGCAGGCAGGGCCATGGGTGGCGGTGATGCTGTGCGCCCTGCCGGCGCTGCCCCTGGCGGCCGCGGAAATGGCGCCGGCCGCCGTGCGCGCGCTGCATGAGCGCATGCTGGTGCTCGACAGCCACCTGGACACCCCGCGCCTGTTCGATGACCCGCGCTGGGACATCCTCGAGCGCCACGCCCCCGCTGCCGGCGGCGAGGGCAGCCAGGTCGACCTGCCACGCATGAAGGAAGGTGGACTGGATGGCGGCATGTGGGTGATCTACACCCCGCAATCCGGTCGCACCCTGGCCGACAACCGCCGCGCGCGCGACCACGGCCTGCTGCGCCTGCTGCAGATCCACCGCATGCTGGCAGCGCACCCCGGGCACTTCGAGCTGGCCCTGACGCCCGCGGATGCAGCGCGCATTGCCGCCGCCGGCCGGCGCGTGGTGTACATCAGCATGGAGAACGCCTCGCCGCTGGCGCTGGATCCCTCGCTGCTGGATTTCTACTACGCGCAGGGCCTGCGCGTGCTGGGACTGGTGCATGGCGCCACCAATGAATTCGCCGACTCCGCCACCTCGGCGCCGGAGTGGAACGGCCTCTCCCCCGCCGGTCGCGCGCTGGTGGCCGAGGCCAACCGCCTGGGCATCCTCATCGATCACTCGCATGCCTCCGATGCGGTGTTCGACCAGCTGCTGGAGATCTCCCGCGCGCCCATCATCCTCACGCACACCGGCGCCGACGCGGTGTACGAACATCCGCGCAACATCGATGACGCACGCATCCGGCGCCTCGCACAGGCCGGCGGGGTGATCCAGGTGAATTCCTACGGCACCTACCTGAAGGACCCGGCCACGGGACCACCGGACTTCGAGGACTACATGCGCCACGTGCTGCACATCCTGCGCGTTGCGGGGCCTGCGCATGTGGGCTTCGGCGCGGACTGGGATGGTGGCGGCGGCGTGGCGGGCTTCGAGGATGTGTCGTTGCTGCCGAAGCTCACGGCCCGGCTGCTGGCGGAGGGTTATACCGGGGAGCAGGTGGAGGCCATGTGGAGCGGCAACCTGCTGCGGGTGCTGGGCGAGGCGCAGCGCGTCGGTCGCGAAAGGGAAAAACCATGAAAGCGGAAGGATCTGCGGCGGCCGGTCTCCCGGTCCGCGGCATGGTGGCGGTGGCCCTGGCACTGGTGGCCGGCCTGTCATCCGGCGCCCAGCCCGCACGCCAGGCCTACCGCAGCGCCGCCGAGATCATCGCCGCCGCGCCGGACTCGCACTGGCGCCAGCCGGATCCGGCCAACCTGCTGTTCATGCAGGTCAATGGCGGCATCGTCATCATCGAGCTGGCGCCGCGCTTCGCGCCCGGGCACGTGGCCAACATCCGCACGCTGGCGCGCGAGCGCTTCTGGAACGGCACCAGCGTGTACCGCGTGCAGGACAACTTCGTGGCGCAATTCGGCGATGCGGACGCCGACGATCCGGCGAAGGCGAAGTCGCTGGGCAGCGCGA
>CBFGXE010000057.1:0-14016 GCA_965652645.1 uncultured bacterium
GTGCAGAACCTGCTGGCGCTGCGCTTCGGCAATGCGCTGTTCGAGCCGCTGTGGCGGCGCGGCCGCATCCGCCACGTGCAGATCACCGTGGCCGAGACATTGGGCGTGGAAGGCCGCGGGCCCTTCTATGACCAGACAGGCGCGCTGCGCGACATGGTGCAGAACCACCTGCTGCAGCTGCTGTGCATCATGGCGATGGAGCCGCCGGCCAGCAGCCAGGCCGATGCCATGCGCGACGAGAAGCTCAAGGTGCTGCGTGCCCTGCGGCCCATCACTGGCACCGACGTGCTGGCCAGGACGGTACGCGGCCAGTACAAGGCCGGTGCCGCTGCCGGCAAGCCGGTGCCGGGTTATGTGGAAGAGGAGGGCGTGCCTGCCGATTCCACCACCGAGACCTTCGTGGCACTGAAGGCCGAGATCGATACCTGGCGGTGGGCGGGCGTGCCCTTCTACCTGCGCACCGGCAAGCGGCTGCAGGAGAAACTCAGCGAGATCGTGATCACCTTCGAGGATGTGCCGCACGCCATTTTCGAGACATCCGGGCGCAGCCCCAACCGCCTCACCATCGCATTGCAGCCACGCGATGCCATCACGCTCACCGTGCATGCGAAGAGTCCCGGCGAGACCATGCTGCTGAAGCCGGTGGACCTGTCGCTGGATTACGCCGGCAGCTTCAAGGTACGCCAGCTGGATGCCTATGAGCGCCTGCTGACCGACATCATCAAAGGCAACCTCACGCTGTTCATGCGGCGCGACGAGCTGGATGCGGCCTGGAGCTGGATTGATCCCATCCGCCACGGCTGGCAGCAGCATGACCGCGCGCCCAAGCTCTACACCGCCGGCAGCTGGGGCCCGGCGGCGGCCAGTTCGCTGATCAGCCGCGACGGCTTCGAGTGGAGCGGCGAGGGTTGATCCTCGCCGGCCACCAGGACCTGCCGGCCGCGGCCGGGGCGCTTGCGGCGGAGCTCGCCACGGCACTGCGGCAGGGACTGGCGGCCCGCGGCGTCGCCAGCCTGGCCGTGCCGGGAGGACGTACGCCGGTGCCGCTCTTCAGGGCGCTGCGCGAGGCGCCGTTGGACTGGTCGCGGGTCTCGGTGACGCTCACCGATGAACGCTGGGTGGCGGCAACGGATCCCGGAAGCAATGCCGCACTGGTCCGTGCCGAACTGCTGCAGGGACCTGCGGCCGCGGCGCGCTTCTTCCCTTTGCACGACGGTTCCGCCACTTCGGCGGACGCGGCCTCCGGTGTATGGCAGTCGCTGCAGGAGATGCCGTGGCCGCTGGATGCGGTGGTGCTGGGAATGGGGGAGGACGGCCACTTCGCCTCGCTGTTCCCGGGCAATCCGCGACTCCCGCAGGCCCTGGACCCCGATGCCCGGCCCGGCTGCGTGGCCATGCAGGCGCCGGTGGCGCCACACGCGCGCCTGTCGCTGAACCTGGCGGCATTGCGCCAGGCGCGGCGGCTCTTCCTGCTGGCCGGCGGTGACGCCAAGCACGCCCTGCTGATGCAGGCGGCGCGCGAGGGAGCCGATGGCCGATGGCCGGTGTGCGCGTTGCTTGCGCTGCGCCAGCCCGTGCCCGAGGTGTACTGGGCGCCTTGAGCGGTGCCCGACGGTCGCGTCAGGCCCGCCTGCCGCCGAATACGCCCAGCACTTGCAGCAGGAAGATCAGCAGCACCGCGCCAGCCAGCGCGATCAGGAAACGCACGAAGCCGCCGCTGGCCGCAATGCCCAGTGCGCCGGCAATCCAGAATCCCAGCGCGGAACCCACGATGCCCACCAGGATGTTGGCAATGGCCCCCATCTGGGCATCGGTCTTCATGATGATGCTGGCAACCCACCCCACCAGCGCGCCGACCAGGATCACGATGAGCCAGTTCATGGTTGTTCTCCTTGAGGTTCCGTCGGGGCATGCTAGTCCCGTTGCCCCGTCGTGGTGCGCGCCTCGTGGCGTCCGAATCGTCTGACACGGGGGGCTATCATTCCGGCATGTCTCCCGTTCCCGCGACGCCGCCGGCCGCCGGCTCCCTCCCATCTCAGGCGCATTCCGGCCATGCCCTGGTCACCGGTGCTTCCAGTGGCATCGGCGCGGCGATCGCGCGCGAATATGCCCGCCGCGGCGTGCCGCTGATCCTCACCGCGAGGCGGGAGGCGCGCCTGCAGCAACTCGCGCGGGAGCTCGGCGGCAAGGTGCCCGTGGAAGTGGTCGTGGCCGACCTTTCCGATGCCTCGGCGCCCGCTGCGCTGGTGGAGGAGATCCATCGCCGCCGGCTCAGGGTGCGCATCCTGGTCAACAACGCCGGCTACGGCGTATCGGACCGCTACCTGCGCAGCGACTGGCCCACGCACGCGGCCTTCCTGCAGGTGATGATCGGCGCGGTGAGCGAGCTGACCTGGCGGCTGCTGCCGGACATCCGCGCGCATGGGCGGGGCGGGATCCTCAATGTCTCATCGATGGCGGCGCTGGTGCCGGGCGCGGATGGCCAGACGCTGTACGCGCCGGCGAAGGCCTTCATGGTGCGCTTCAGCGAATCGCTGGCGCTGGAGAATGCCGACCATGGGGTGCACGCCACCGCGCTGTGTCCCGGTTTCACCCGCTCGGAGTTCCACGACGTGAGCGGTGCCCGCGCCATGATGGACACCATGCCGGCCTGGATCTGGCTCGACGCGGACGATGTGGCGCGCGCCGGCATCGATGCGCTGGAACGCGGGCGGGTGCTGGCGGTTCCGGGGTGGCGCTACAAGCTGGTGAGCGTGGCGGCGAAGGTGCTGCCGTCCTCGCTGCTGTTGCGGCTGATGGCGCGCAATTCGGCGAAGTTCCGCCCGCTGGAGTGAATAAAGAGCCACCTGGCAAGCCGGGTGGCGGGAATTGGTGGCAGATGGTCGACCGCAGAAGCGGGTTCCAGGTCGGCCGTTCCGGACCAGTGCATACAGGTGCGATTCCCGCGTGATCACCGCGACAGCAGCGCGATGTAAGGCTGGTAGCTGTAGCTGCGATTCTTCTTCTGGCCGGTCATTTCCGTCACGATGCCCAGATTTTCCAGTGCCTTGACGGCGGCACTGGCGGTCGGAAAGGTGGTTTGCAGCTTTTGCCGCACCCGCGCCTCCGGAAAAGGTCAGTTATCGAAAAGTGCCGGCGCGATCAGGCAAGAAAAAAGGCCAACAGCGAACTGTTGACCTTCTGGTATTGGTGGAGGCGGCGGGAATCGCACCCGCGTCCGCAAGCACTACACTTCAGCTTCTACGTACGTAGCTGTCTCTTTGGGTTCTCACCTCACGCTACCCGAGCAGCAGGGAAGACGCTTGGCCAGCTGACGGTGTCTCTTAACTATGCATCCCGTAGCACGGTACATAGCGATCCTGTGAGCGCGTCCCCCGGTTCCGTGGCACAGGCACCAGCGGGTCGGAGGTTAGGCGGGATTAAGCCGCCAGAGCGTAGTTGTCGTCGTTGGCAACTAGTTTTTGCACAAGTGTTTAACGAGGACCCATGCACCTCGGTACGCCACCAAAGCTTCGCAACTCACGTCGAAGCTGGTCGCCCCCTTGAAAAAGCGGACCAAGGGCAATTATAGCGGCAGGGGGCAGGGGAAGCGAATCGCACCTGCTGCGCTCCCGCGAGGCAGCCTACGCGGCCGGCAACAGCGCGCCGCCGCCGTAGGGCACGCCCTGCGTCAGGCAGCGCGTGCAGCGCGGATGGTCCGGCGTGACGCCGGCAAGCAGGGCCTGCTGCAGGTTGTCGCCGGTGTCGAAGCGCGGCGCGTCGTCGGTCAGCGGGCAGGCATGGAAGCGCAGGCCTGCGCTGCCGGCCAGCACCATGCGCGAAGACGCGCACAGCGGCTGCAACGCGGGAACAGCTGCGGCCGCAAAGGCAGGCGGCGGCGCCGTCTCCACCGCGCCCAGGGCGCCGAGGTCGGGCAGGGCCACGACGGGAAGATCCTCGGGCAACCGCTGGCGCCGCAGCAGCTGCCGGAACTGCGCCTCGACCTGTGCGGCATCCTCGCCTGCAACAACCTGCCGGGTGATGCCCACCGCAAAGCCTGCGGCATGCAGCTGCCGCAGTCCTTCCAGCGCCTTGCGGAAGTTCTTCAGTCCCCGCGCCGCGTCGTGCCTGCCCTCATCCGGATAGTCGATGCTGACGCGGAAGCTCAATGGATGCGGCGCCTCGCGCAGCAGGGCGAGCTGGTGCGCGCGGCGGATGAAGGGCGCCGTGCCGTTGGTCAGCACCAGCACCGACCTCAGTCCCAGCGCATGCAGCAGGATTTCCAGGATGCCCTTGAGGATCAGCGGTTCCCCGCCGGTGAAGGCGAAACGCTCCACGCCCAGCGCGGCGGCCTCGTCCAGCACCGGCGCCAGTTGCGCCAGCGTGGGCGCGGCAATGCGCGCATCCCCCGGCTTGCTGCCCTCGTGGCAGAAGGGGCAGGAGAGGTTGCAGGAGGTGCCGGTGTGCACCCACAGCTCGCGCAGTCGCGTGAGGCGGATCGTGGCAGCGGCGATGTCGGTGGCGGGGGGACTCACGGCGGCGGATGGTAACGCGCCGCCGCGCCGGTGGCAGGCCCCGGGAGCAGGCGCGTCAGCGCTGGGCCGCGAGGCGCCGCTCCAGCTGCTCCGCGGGCACCGGTCGTCCCATCGTGAAGCCCTGCATCTCGTCGCAGCCCAGCTCGCGCAGGCGCTCGATCTGCCCGGGCAGCTCGGCGCCCTCGGCCACCACCTTCATGCCGAGGTTGTGCCCCAGCGTGATGATGGCGCGCACGATGGCGGTGTCCTCCGGGCTGCGCAGGATGTCGGTGATGAAGGAGCGGTCGATCTTCAGGCGCTGGGCCGGGAAGCGCTGCAGGTAGCGCAGGTTCGAGTAGCCGGTGCCGAAGTCGTCGATGGCAATCTGCACGCCGGCCTCCTGCAGCCGGTTGAGCATGCGGATGAGCCGCGGCGCATCCTGCACCACCATGCTCTCGGTGATCTCGATTTCCAGCGCACCGGGCGGCAGGCCGAACTCCTTCAGGGCTGCCAGTACCTGCTCCGCATACTGCTCCTGCTGCAGCTCGCGCGGGCTGGCATTGATGGAGGTCACCAGGTCGCGGTGGCCGGCGTCATGCCAGCGGCGTGCCTGCGCGCAGGCGGCGCGCAGCACGTAGCGGCCGATGTCCACGATCAGGCCGGTTTCCTCGGCGATGGCGATGAAGCTGGCCGGGTACACCAGCGGCCCGCCCGGGGCCTGCCAGCGCACCAGCGCCTCGGTGCCCACCACGCGGCCGGTGGCAATCTCGACGCGAGGCTGGAAGTGCAGCAGCAGCTGCTCGCAGCGGATGGCCTCGCGCAGGCGCTGCTCGGCGGCCAGGCGCTCGGCCAGCTGCTGGCGCAGCTCCGCGCTGAAGAAGCGCAGCGTGCTGCGGCCCTGCTCCTTGGCCAGGTACATGGCGGCGTCCGCGTTCTTCAGCAGCACCTCGGGATCGCGCCCATGCTCCGGGTACAGCGCCACGCCCACGCTGCCATGCACGCGCAGCTCGTTGCCGTTGAAGTGCCAGGGCTCGCTGGTGGCACGCAGGATCTGGCGGGTCAGCAGCCTCGCCGCGCCCTCGTCGGCGTCGGGCACCAGCAGCACGAATTCATCGCCGCCCACGCGCGCGACGGTCGCGCCGCGCGGGGCAACCTCGCCCAGGCGGCGTGCCATCACGCACAGCAGTTCATCGCCGGCATGGTGGCCCATGCTGTCGTTGACGAACTTGAAGCGGTCCAGGTCCACGAATACCAGCGCGAAGCGGGTGTCGAGGCAGGCCTGGCGCACCATGTCCTCCAGCCGCTCGCGCAGCTGGGCGCGGTTGGCAAGGCCGGTGAGCTCGTCGGTGCGCGCCTGGCGCTCGATGCGCTCCTTGTACTGGCGCAATGCGGTGACGTCCTCGACCGTGCCCTCGTAGCACACCACGGCGCCATCCTCGTTGCGCACCGCGCGTGCATTCTCGGAGATCCAGATCAGCCGGCCGTCGCGGCGGCGCACCTGTGATTCGAACCCGGTGACGGAACCATTGCGGCGGACCGTTTCGATGAAGGCCGCGCGGCGGGTGGGATCCACGTAGAGCTGGGAGCCGATGTCGCGCATGGAGCTGACCAGCTGCGCCTCGGACTCGAAGCCGTAGATGCGGGCCAGCGCCGGATTGGCGTCCAGGTAACGCCCGTCGGGCGTGGTGCGGAAGATGCCTTCGATGGCATTGTCGAACAGGCTGCGGTAGCGGCGCTCGGCGTCGCGCAGCGCACGCCAGGTGGCCTGCCGCACGCTGATGTCCTGCACGATGCCCTCGACGGCCAGTACGCGCCCATCCGGCCCGTAGAGCCCGACGCCGCGTTCGGAGACCCAGCGCTCGCTGCCGCTGCGATGGCGGATGCGGTATTCCACCTCGAAGCGCTGGCGGTTGGCCAGCGCCTCGTCGATGGCCTTGCGCACGTGCGCGCGGTCCTCATCGCAGGTGAGTTCCTCGTAGGAGATGCGGCTGTTGAGCAGCAGTTCCTCGGCCTGGTAGCCGGTGAGGGCGA
Organism: uncultured bacterium; assembly: GCA_965652645.1. Classification (GTDB taxonomy): domain Bacteria; phylum Pseudomonadota; class Gammaproteobacteria; order Steroidobacterales; family Steroidobacteraceae; genus ZC4RG30. Next base: position 6,525 of record CBFGXE010000057.1, read on the forward strand.
AGCAACCCTCGCTCACGAACTCCATCGTCCAGTGGGCATCGTGCAGGCAGCGGTACACCATGCCGTCGATGTTGGCGAGCAGGGTGTGCAGCATGCGCGCGGTCTCGCGTGCATGGGGCAGGTTCTCGGCAGGGAGGGCCACGGCGGCGGAAGAAGACTGGAGGGTCATGCGGGACAACCGGACTGGGTGCCGCAGATTCTGTAAGGCGGACGGGCAGCGCGCTCGCTCTGCATCACACTTTGCGCGATGCACCAATCACGGGCAACGCCGGTGGAAAGAAGCACCAGATTGATGCAGCAGTGTCAGCGTGCGCGCAGCAGTCGCGCACGATCGCGCTGCCAGTCGCGATCCTTCTCGCTGGCACGCTTGTCGTGCTGCTTCTTGCCCTTGGCCAGGCCCACCTTCAGCTTCGCGCGGCCGCCTTTCCAGTACAGCTCCAGCGGCACCAGCGTGTAGCCCGTGCGTTCGACGGCACCCACCAGCCGGTCGATCTCTGACCGGTGCAGCAGGAGCTTCCTCAACCGCACCGGATCGGTGATGACATGGGTGGAGGCGGAGTTCAGCGGCGTGATGTGCGCGCCGGACAGGAACACCTCGCCCTTGCGCACGATCACGTAGCTTTCGGCAAGCTGCACGCGGCCGGCGCGCAGCGACTTCACTTCCCAGCCGGTGAGCGAAAGGCCGGCCTCGAAGCGCTCCTCGATGAAATATTCGTGCCGCGCCCGGCGGTTCTCGGCGATCAGGGCGGGCTTGTCGGTGGCAGGTCTGGCCATGCGTTATTATGCGGCATGCGTCATATCCGTCGCTCGGCGCTGGTGGGCGTGAGCCCGCAGCGCATGTTCGATCTCATCAACGACGTCGAACGCTATCCTGATTTCGTCCCCGGCTGCAGCAGTGCCCGTGTGCTGGAGCACACCCCCGGGCGCCTGCGCGCCGAACTTACCGTCGGCAGCGGCCTGATGAAGACCACCTTCGCCACCAGCAACAGCCTGCATCCGCCCGGGCGCATCGACATGCAACTGGCGTCCGGCCCGCTGAAGAGCCTCAATGGCAGCTGGACGCTGACACCGCTGGAGGCGGGCAACCTGCACGGCTGCCGGGTGGAACTGGACCTGGCCTTCGAGCCGCACGGGAGTCTCGCGGCGCTGGCCCTGGGGCCGGTGGTGGAGAAGCTGGCCACCTCGCTGGTGGATGCCTTTGTCGCGCGTGCCCGGCAGGAATCGGCCACCGCTGCGCGTTAGCTGCCCTGGGAGGCGCTCTCCGCGGTCGGCGCCATCCCGCCAGCGGAGGCCGCCGGCGGATCGCTGTTCTCGATGCGCTCCACGATGTCGTCCTTGAACCAGACGGTGATGCGCCGGGTCATGCTGGCCACGCGCCCCTGGCCGCGGCCATTGTCGCGGTAGTGGTAGTAGTCCCAGCGGTCGTTGTCGAAGCCGGACGGCACCATGGGCGTGCCCATCAGGTAGAGCACCTGCGTGCGCGTCATGCCGGTGGTGAGCTGCTCCACCTGGGTGGGATCGAGCTGGTTTCCCTGCTGGACCTCCATGCGGTAGAGGCAGCCGGAGCACAGGGCCACGAGTGCGAGCAGGGCGGCGCGGGCGGGAAGCTTGGTGGTTCGCATGGCAGTGCCGGTCATAGTAGACTGCACATATTACCCGACATGCGGAGCCTGCCCAATTGGAAGGCAAAGACCTGCGTAACGCGGGGCTGAAGGTCACGCTTCCCCGGCTGAAGATCCTGGAAATCCTCGAGGGCGGCGCCGCGCGCCACCAGTCGGCCGAAGACATCTACAAGTCCCTGCTCAAGTCCAACGAGGACATCGGCCTCGCCACGGTCTACCGCGTGCTCACGCAATTCGAGGCCGCGGGGCTGGTCACCCGGCACCATTTCGAGAACGGCATGGCCGTGTTCGAGCTGAACCGGGGGGACCACCACGACCACCTGGTGTGCATCGAGTGCGGCAAGGTCGAGGAATTCGTCGACAGCTCCATCGAGGAGCGGCAGAAGGCCATCGCCCGGGAGCGGGGTTACGAGCTGCTCGACCACTCGATGATCCTGTATGGCCGCTGCGGCAGCTGCCGGTCCCGTTCGGGTTCGGCGCCGCGCAAGGGCCATCATCACGGCTGAGCGCCGCGCGCCCGCGGGCGCCTGATCCGCGCCGTTTCCTGGTCCGCGTTCTCGGCGGCGACCAGCATTTCCTGCGCGTGGGCCACCGCCTTGCTGGTGACCACCGCCCCGCCCAGCATGCGTGCGATCTCCTGTATCCGTTCCTTGCCCGCCAGGCGGGAAAGCTGGGTGCGGGTGTGGCCGCCGGTGCTGGTCTTGGTGACCTTCAGCTGCTGGTGGCCCTGCGCGGCGACCTGCGGCAGGTGGGTGACGCACAGCACCTGGCCGTTCACGCCCAGGGCGCGCAGCTGGCGGCCGATCACCTCGGCGATGGCGCCACCGATGCCCGAATCCACCTCGTCGAACACCATGCAGCGCTTCTCGTCGGCGACGCAGGCCACCTGCACGGCCAGTGACAGGCGTGCCAGCTCGCCACCGGAGGCCACGCGGGCCAGGGGCCGGGCGGGCTGGCCCGGATTGGCGGTGACGAGGAATTCCACTGCATCCATGCCGTGCACGGCCGGCGCGGCTTGCGGCTGGGGCGTGACGGCCACCTGGAACTGCCCGCCTGCCATGCCCAGCTGCTGCATGCGGGCGCTGATTTCCTTGCTGAAGGTTTCGGCGGCCGCGACACGCGCGGCGGAGAGCTCCCCGGCCAGCTGCCGCCACCCGGCCAGCGCCGCCGCACACTCGCTGTCCAGCTGCGCTTCGGTGGCGCCGGCGGTTTCCAGGGCGGCCAGCTCCGCCTGCAACGCCTCGCGGCGGGCAGGCAGTTCGCTGGCGCGCACGCGATGTTTGCGCGCCAGCTCTTCGGCTGCGGCAAGGCGACGTTCCACCACGGCCTGGCGGGCATCATCCAGGTCGAGCGAGTCGGCGTAGCGGGTGAGGGCGCGGGCCGCCTCCGTGACGCGGATCACCGCCTCGTCGAGCAGCGGCAGGATCTCGCCCAGCTGGGCATCGACGCCGGCCAGCGGCCGCAGCGAGGCCTGCGCGCGCGCCAGTCGGGCCTGCGCGGTGTCATCGCCCTCGTAGAGCAGCTGCGATGCGAGCTGCGTGGCAGCCAGCAGCTTGCCGCGGTTGGCGAGGCGGGAGGACTCGGTGGCCAGCGCCTCGATTTCGCCTGGCTGCAGGTCGAGCGCGGCGAATTCGCCGGCCTGGAAACGCAGCAGGTCCAGCCGCGCATCGCGGTCGCGCATGCGCGACCTGGCCTCCTGCAGGCTGGCGTCGAGCTGGCGCCAGTGCGCATGGGCAGCCGCCACCGCTTCGGCGCGCGCCTCGAGCCGGCCGTACTTGTCGAGCAGCTCGCGCTGGGCGGCGGGGCGCACCAGGGACTGGAATTCATGCTGGCCGTGAACATCGAGCAGGTAGGCGGAAACCTCCTTCAGCTGCTGCAGCGGCACGGCCTGGCCGTTGAGGAAGGCGCGCGAGCGGCCGTCGGCGCCGATCACCCGGCGCACCAGCAGTTCATCCCCGGCCTCGATGGCGGCTTCTTCCAGCCATTCGCGCAGCGCGGCCGGCGCACCGGCGATGTCGAAGCTGGCGGCGATCTCGGCGCGCGCGGCCCCGGCGCGCACCATTCCCGCATCGGCACGGTTGCCCGCGGCAAGGGTGAGTGCATCAACGATGATGGACTTGCCGGCGCCGGTCTCGCCGGTGAGCACGGTGAGTCCGCCGGCGACCTCCAGCTCCAGGGATTCGACGATGGCCAGGTCACGGATGTGGATGTGCGTCAGCATGTTTCAGCGCTCGTGCCCGCCGGCCCCGCGACCCCAGTGCAGCTTGGAGCGCAGCAGGCGGAAATAGTCGTAACCGGGCGGATGCAGCAGCGTGATGTGCTGCCCGGTGGGATGGATCTCCAGCCGGTGCCCGGCGGTCATCTCGCCCAGCACCACGCCGTCGCAGGTGACCTGGGCGCGGGTGTCGTAGCGCTCGTGCAGCAGCACGGTGATGGTGCTGCGGCCTGATACCACGATGGGCCGGTCGGCCAGCGTGTGCGGGCAGATGGGGACCACCACGAGCACGTCGAGCGAGGGATCGATGATGGGGCCGCCACAGGACAGGGCATAGGCGGTGGAGCCGGTGGCACTGGCCACCACCAGGCCGTCGCCGCCGTGGGCATTCACGAAGCGGCCGTTGACCTGGGTCTCGAAGTCGAGGATGCGGCCGGTTTCCCACTTCGCCAGCACCACGTCGTTGAGCGCGAGCTGGCTGCGCACCGTGCCGTCGGATGCGGTGAGGCGTGCGTCAAGCAGGTTGCGGCGGTCGGGCAGGCAGTTGCCGGACAGCGCCTCGTCCACGCAGCGGAACATGTCCTGCGGCATCACGTCGGTGAGGAAACCCAGCCGGCCGCGGTTGATGCCCAGCATGGGCACGTCGCTGCCGGCGAACAGCCGGGCCGCAAACAGCAGCGAGCCGTCGCCGCCGATCACGATGGCCAGCTGGGCGCGCGATACCAGCTCGGTGTCGTCCACGGGCCGGGCGCCGGCCGTGATGGCCTGCGGCGCGGACTGCTGGACGAGGACGGTGAGGCCGCGCCGCGCCAGGTGCGGCAGCAGGGCAGCCGCGGTTTCTCCCACGGTGCGCTCTTCGAAGCGCCCGAGGAGGGCGCAGGTGGTGATCTGGGCGGACATGCCGGCGGCTAGTGTACTGGTGCCGGGCACCCCGCGACCGCGGCTTTTGTCGCATCTTGACCGGGATGGGGGGCGCCGCTAGCGTCACGGCAGCACCCTATGCCTACCACCCCGGACCGCCACGAAGATAACCCTCTGAGCGATCGCGCCCAGCAGCTGCTGAAGGTGCTCATCGAGAGTTACATCCGTGACGGCCAGCCGGTGGGTTCGCGCAGCCTGTCGCGCGACTCGGGCATGTCCCTGAGCTCGGCCACCATCCGCAACGTGATGGCCGACCTCGAGGCCTATGGTTTCGTCAGCTCCCCGCATACCTCCGCCGGCCGCGTACCCACGCCCAAGGGCTACCGCTTTTTCATCGACACGCTGCTGGAAGTGCAGCCGCTGGAGCCGCAGGCCGCCGATGCGCTGCGCAGCAGCCTGGAGGCCGCCAGCGATGCGCGTACGCTGGTGTCCACGGCTTCACAGCTGCTCTCGAACGTGACGCAGATGGCCGGCGTGGTCTCGCTGCAGGTGCCGCGCCCGGCCTCCCTCACGCACATCGAGTTCCTGCCCCTGTCCGAGCAGCGCATGCTGGCCATCATGGTGTTCGACGACCGCGAGGTGCAGAACCGCGTGGTGCACCTGGGGCGCAACGTCCCGGCCGAAGACCTGCGCCGGGCGGCGGCGGTGCTCAACGAGCAGTTCCGCGGCCGCACACTCGACCAGGTGCGCCAGCAGCTCATCGACGAGCTTTCCGAGATGCGCGAGCGGCTCAACCAGGGCATGGTCGACACCATCTCGGTGGCCCAGCAGCTCTTCGCCGCGCAGGACCCGGGAGACCGCGAGCTGGTGATCGCCGGCGAGACCAAGCTGATGGGCTACGGCGAGCTTTCCAGCGTGGAGAAGCTGCGCAAGCTGTTCGAGGCCTTCGACGAGAAGCGCGCCATCCTGCAGCTGCTGGACCTCAGCCTGGGCGGGCAGGGCGTGCAGATCTTCATCGGGCGTGAGTCCGGCTACCAGATCCTCGATGACTGCAGCGTGGTCACCGCGCCCTACAGCGCCGCCAGCGGCGCCGTAGGGGTGATCGGCGTGATCGGCCCGACCCGCATGGCCTATGAACGCGTCATCCCCGTGGTCGACCTGACGGCTAAATTGCTGGGCACCGCCTTGAATTCGCGGCGCTAGGCCGCATCATCGCGCCGGAAGGCGCATGCGTCTCTTGAGATAGGGCCGAGATTCCGGCCCTATCTTTTTGATTTGGTGGAGAAAAAATGTCTGAAAATTCTGCGCAGCCGGATTCGCCAGTCCCGGGGACCACCGGGGGAGATGAGCTGGCCAGCCTGCGCGAACAGCTGGCGGAGGCCCAGGCGGCCGCCGTCCAGGGGCGCGAGCAGGTGCTGCGTGCCGCGGCTGAACTCGACAACATCCGCAAGCGCGCAGCCCGCGACATCGAACAGGCGCAGCGTTTTGCACTGGAGCGTTTCGCCCAGGAGCTGCTGGCAGTGGCCGACAGCCTGGAGCTGGCCGTGGCCAATGGGGCCGGTGCCGACGCGGCCAGCCTGGCCGCAGGGCAGGAGGCCACCCTCAGGTTGTTGATGAGCGCCTTTGGCAAGTTTTCCATCCAGCCCATCGACCCGGCTGGTGCCCCATTCGATCCCGAGAAGCACGAGGCCATGGCCATGCAGCCTTCCGGCACCGCCGAACCGGGGTCGGTGCTGCAGGTGGTGCAGCGGGGTTACGAACTCAATGGCCGCCTGCTGCGGCCGGCCCGGGTCATCGTGGCCCGCGAACCGGAGGCCGGGTGAGGCGTGCCGGGCGCCCCGGTGGTCCTGATGGCCCTGGCGCACTTGAACGCCCGCCGTTTCGCTCCCAGATAAGGCGCAATCATCCAGTTTTCACGGAAATCCCATAAGGAACTCCCAACATGGCCAAAGTCATCGGAATCGACCTGGGAACGACCAACTCCTGCGTCGCCGTCATGGAGGCGGGCAAGCCGCGCGTCATCGAGAACAGCGAGGGCGACCGCACCACGCCGTCGATCGTGGCGTTCACCAAGGACAATGAAGTGGTGGTTGGCCAGTCGGCCAAGCGCCAGGCAGTCACCAATCCGAAGCACACCCTGTTCGCGGTGAAGCGCCTGATCGGCCGCAAGTTCAAGGACGACGTCGTGCAGAAGGACGTCAACATGGTGCCCTACAAGATCGTGGCCGCCGACAACGGCGATGCCTGGGTCGAGGTGCAGGGCAGGAACATGGCGCCGCCCGAGATCTCCGCGCGCGTGCTGGCCAAGATGAAGAAGACCGCCGAGGACTATCTCGGCGAGCCGGTCACCGAGGCCGTGATCACGGTGCCCGCGTACTTCAACGATTCGCAGCGCCAGGCGACCAAGGACGCCGGCCGCATCGCGGGCCTTGAGGTCAAGCGCATCATCAACGAGCCCACCGCCGCGGCGCTGGCCTATGGCCTGGACAAGGCCGGCGGCGACCGCAAGATCGCCGTGTATGACCTGGGTGGCGGCACCTTCGACGTGTCCATCATCGAGATCGCCGAAATCGACGGCGAGCGCCAGTTCGAGGTGCTCTCCACCAACGGCGACACCTTCCTCGGTGGCGAAGACTTCGACATGCGCATCATCAACTTCCTCGCCGAGGAATTCCTGAAGGAATCCGGCGTGGACGTGCGCAAGGACCCGCTGGCCATGCAGCGCCTGAAGGAAGCCGGCGAGAAGGCCAAGATCGAGCTGTCCTCCAGCCAGCAGACCGACGTCAACCTGCCG
>CBFGXE010000058.1:0-13549 GCA_965652645.1 uncultured bacterium
ATGACCTCCCTCATCACCCCACCCTTCCGCCCCGCCACGCCCGATGACGCGCCCCATCTCGCCCGCTTCGTGAACATGGCCGGCGAGGGCCTGCCGCTGTACCTGTGGGAACGCATGGCCGGCCCGGGACAGTCTCCCTGGGAAGTCGGCCACTCGCGCGCGATGCGCGATTCCGGCTCCTTCTCCTGGCGCAATGCCATCCTGCGCGTCGACGAAAATGGCGGGCCCGTCGCCTGTCTCATCGGCTATCCGCTGGAAGACCACCCCGCACCGGTGGACTACTCCGCCATGCCGCCGATGTTCGAACCCCTGCAACGGCTGGAGGACCTCGCCCCCGGCACCTGGTACGTCAACGTGCTGGCCACGCTGGAGGCCCATCGTGGCCGCGGTCATGGCCGCGAGCTGCTCGCGCTGGCCGAACGGCTGGCCGCAAGCCAGCAGAAGCGCGGCCTGAGCATCATCGTCTCCGACGCCAACACCGGCGCGCGCAGGCTGTACACCTCGCTGGGTTACCAGGAGGTCGCGCAGCGCCCCATGGTGAAGGAACAGTGGCACAACCCGGGTCGCAACTGGGTGCTCCTGATGAAGCACCCGGCCGCAACCTGATCATCGCTACTGGTGCGCCGCCGGCTGTGCCGGTGCCGGCGTTGGTGCCGGCGCGGGCGGCGGTCCACCCCGGGCCGCTCCACCGGGAGCACCACCCGGAGGTCCACCAAACCCGCCCGGCCCCGCACCCCGCGGCGGATTGCGCTTCAGCTCATTCGCCCGCAGCGTGAGGTAGGACCGGATCGCCTCCACGTCACTCTCGTTGAGCGAGTTCTTGAATGAGATCATGCCGCCCTCGGTCAGCGCGCCATCCAGCACGATGCCCTTGAACAGCGCCTCGTTGCCCAGCGCGATGCTGTAGTTCAGGTCCGGGAAGCCCGAGAACATGCGCCCGCCCTCGTGGCAGCCCGTGCAGCTGCGCTCGTAGAGGTCCTTGCCGCGCGCATGCATGGCCGCGTCCCCGAAATCGGCCGGTGGATTCAGCACCTGCTGTATCGGCGGGGGCGCGGGCGGCAGCTCCACCGTACCGCCGAGCTTGAACACCAGCAGCCGGTTCGTGCCATTGGCCGCCGTGAAGCCCGTGCTCGCCGAAGAGATGGCCGCGATGTACTGCACGCCATCAATGGAATAGCTGATCGGCCCGGGCACCACGTTGCCCTGCGTGGCCGCCTCCCAGACCTTCTCACCGGTATCCGCGCGGTAGGCGGCGAACTTCTGTCCCGGCGCACCCTGGAACACCAGGTTGCCGGCCGTGCTCAGCGTGCCGGCGCTGCCGTTGCCCTCGCGCTGCTTCCAGGCCACCTTGCGCTGCACCGGATCCCAGGCCATCAGTGCATTGCCCGCATCCTCGAGCACAGGCCGCGTCTGGCCTGCCGGCGGCCGCGACATGCTCACGTCCACCATCTGGTTGCCGAGGATGCGCGCACCCTCCTCCGCCGCGAACTGGCTCACGCCGTAGCGCATGCCGAAGTAGATGAGGCCGGTCTGCGGATTGAAGGACTGCGGATGCCAGACATGCGCCTGCGAGGGAATCACATAGAACCCCTCGGGGCCGTAGATGGCATCCGGGTTCATGATGGGCGCCCAGTTCTTCTCCTTGTCGAAGCCCGTCGCCCAGTTGATGGTGGGCACATAGGGATCGGCCGACACCACCTTGCCCGTGCCCACCTCGATCACGTAGAACACGCCGTTCTTCGGCGCCTGCATCACCACGCGCTTCTTCTGCCCGTCGATCGTGAGTTCCGCGACGGTCAGCGGGTTGTTGTTGTCGAAGTCGAAGCTGTCCATCGGCACCGTCTGGTAGTGCCACTTGTATTTGCCGGTCTTCGCGTCCAGCGCCACGATCGACGCCGTGAACAGGTTGTCGCCGCCGCCCGGCGAGCGGATCGAATGTGGCCACGGCAGCCCGTTGCCGGTGCCGAACACCACGGTGTTGGTGGGCTCGTCATAGACGATGCCGTCCCACACGGTGCCGCCGCCGCCCTTCTCCCACCACTTCGCGCCCTTCCAGGTCTCGGCGGCCATGGGCATCACGTCATCCGAGACATCGCCCTCGGGTCCCCTGGAGGGATCACCCGGCACGGTCCAGAAGCGCCACAGCCGCTTGCCCGTCTCCGCGTCATGCGCCGAAAGGAAACCGCGCGTGTAGAACTCGCCGCCGCCCTGGCCGATGTAGACGATGCCATTGCCCACGCGCGGCGCGCCGGTGATGGAGTACTGCAGGTCAGGGTCGGTGACCTGCACGTCCCACACCTTGTTGCCGCTCTTCGCATCCAGCGCCACCAGGCGGCCGTCGATCGTGCCGATGATGACCTTGCCCTTCCAGTAGGCGGCGCCGCGGTTGGAGATATTGCAGCAGATGCTGGTGGCCGCCAGCTCGCGCGGTACCTGCGGGTCGAACTTCCACAGCGCCTCGCCGGTCACCGCGTCAAACGCGAATACCTTGCTCCACGGGCCGGTGAGATACAGCTTGCCATCCACCACCAGCGGCGTGCTCTGGTAGCCGCCCTTGTCGGCGATGTCCGCGTACCAGGCGAGGCCCAGCTGGCCGATGTTGTCGGCGTTGACCTGGTCGAGCGGCACGTAGCGCTGCTCTTCGTTGGTACGGCCGTGGGCGGTCCACTGCAGGTCGCCATTGCCACCACCGCCGGAGGATTGTGTGCCGGAGCACGAAACAAGGCCAATGGTGCCGATGAGGCCGAAAATCAGGCGTCGCATGAATCCCCCGGGATGAATTGCAGGGGGGGATAGTAGCAACCGGCCCCGAAGCCGTGCAGCCCGCCTGGTCAGGGATCAGGCGGGGCGTGCATCACGAGTGGCCCTTTACCGGGTCCTGGTCGCCGAGATGATGACGAGATTCGGGATCGGCAGGCATCCGTAGATCCCGTCTCCGGTGATCTCGGCATCCACGCAGGGAGCCTCCAGCAGGCCCACCACCGGCGACATGTCCGTGATGTAGCCGAAGGCGGCGTAGCCACCGCCCTGCGTATTCAGTCGCGTGTTGTTGTTGATATTGATGAAGAATTCCGACGTCGCCGAGTGCAGGGCCTGGGTGCGCGCCATGGCCACCGTTCCATACACGTTGGACACCTTCGTCTCGAGCGCAATGGGCGGATTGGTGGCCTTGTGGTCAGGAATCCCGTCGGCACCCACGGGAGAAATGTAACCGCCGCCCTGCAGCACGAAGGTCGGATGATACCGGTGCAGCACGGTGCCGTCGTAGAAGCCGCTTTCCACGTAGTTGAGGAAGTTCTCCACAGTCACGGGCGCATGCTCGGGAACGAGTGTGATCACGAATGTGCCGCTGATCTCCTCGCCATTGCTCACCACCATCGTGACCTGCGGGCGCTCCGCAGCGCCCGGATCGGCGTCGGACACAACCACGAACTTTGGCACGTTCACTTCATCGCCGCCGCAACCGGCGAGGATGGCCAATCCGGCGAGCACGAGGCCCGCGCGCGAAATCCGGCTGGTAATGGTGTTCATGCGCCGATGCTAACCCATCAGAAAGTCCAGGTCAGCGCCGCCGCCCCGTACCAGGTGTCGCCCCACGGGTTGGCATTGGGCGCTTCCCGCAGCATCCGCCCGTGGTTCAGCCAGAGGCCGGTGATCTCCGTGCGCAGCGAACGCGGCAGGATCCAGTAGCGCAGGCGCGTGTCGACCAGCCAGCCCGCATTGCGGCCCGCAGCGCCCGATGCGTCCCGGATGCCCGCGGTGGAGAAGCTGTCCGTGGCCTCCGCGGCCCGCAGCAGCCGCCACGCCGCCATCACGTCCAGCCGCGACGACGGCGCCACCTCCACCCGCAGGCCCAGCGCCTGCACGTTGGTGCGCCCCACCGCGCCGAAGATGCCTGACGGGGCCAGGTCGGTCCGCCGCATGCCATACAGGGTGTCGAATCGCTGGTAGTCAGCCCCCGGCCCGTCGCCGGTGGCATGGTCGAATTCCAGCGACAGGTGCGTCTTCAGCGCGTCGTCACGCGTATACCCCGCCTCGGCATGCAGGAACCACGCCTTCACGTCCAGCCGCGTCGCGCCCGGCACCGTGTTCGCGCTGGTATGCCCGAACTGATAGATGCCCTCCAGCTCGTAGTCCAGCTTCCCTGCCGCCGCCTCGCGCAGCGCACGCAGGCTGAAGTTGTGCAGGTCACGATCGCGCGTGGGGCGCGAGCCGCGATCCTTCTCGCTGAGCCCCACGTAGCCGAATTCCCCCATCGCACCGTCCGGCAGCAGCGCGGGCCTGCCCACCACCACGCCCCAGAGCTGCAGGTCCGTGCCCTCGTGGTCCAGTTCCCAGTCGTGGTCGCGCACCGAATCGAAATCATCCGGCCGGCGCTGGTGCGGCAGCAGGTAGAACATCTGCCACTGCGACCCGGTCGAGGTGCGTCCCTCGGCGCGCAACCCGGTATAGCCCTGCGGCGTGTTGCGATAGTCATCGGATGCCACCAGGCGCCGCGACCCCGCATTGAGGGTGAAGCGCCCGATGGCCACCGACGCCGTGCTGCCCTCGCCGAACGGCGCGCTGAAATCCCTCTGCACATAGGCCTGCACCGGCTCGAAGGTATTTGCCTCGTTGGCCGACAGCACGCTGCCCGCATCGGTGTCATAGGCCCGGCTGTCGATGATTTCGCCCACCAGCCGCCAGTCCCCGGCGCGCAGCTCGCCCAACAGGGTGCTGCGCACGGCCAGCATGTCGTCCCGCTTGTCGAAGCCGGGGCGGAACTGTCCGTCCACCGACTCGTAGCGCGCCCGCACGCTGCCGGAAACCTTGAGGGTGATTTCCTCCGCGGCCCACGCGGGAGCGACGGCCAGCAGCGCGAGAGCCGGCAGCGCCGGCAGGAGCTTCATTTTCATGGCGCGGATTCTAGCCCAGTGCCGCGAGCGCCCCCTGGAATCAGCGCAGTACGCCTGCCGCCCGCTTCCCAACCTGCCGCACCACGGCCAGGCAGCGCTCCACCACCGCCTGCCGCCAGGCTGCGGCATCCACGTAGAACGCATCCCGCACGGCCTTCTTGATGCGCGCTCCGAGGGGTGAATCCACCGCGCCATGCAGATGCACCCAGTTGTCCGCCCGCAGCGCTTCGAACACCGCTGCCACCGGAAGGGTTCCATACTCCAGCGTGATCATGGTCAGCCGCCCGCTGGGGAGCTCCCCGCGCGTGCCCTCGCCGATGCTGCCGCCGACCATCGCGGAGGACGAGCTGCCATCCACGATCGAGGTCACGTCATCCCCGAACAACGCGCGCGTCCTCTGCAGCTCCTCGCCCACGCCGTTGCTGATCGCCTCGCCCACCCCGCTGGGGCCCAGCCCCGAATGCAGGTCGATGGCGATCACCTCGCGCGAACCACCGGCATGCTCGCGCACGATGCGGCGCCACGTGGTGTTCGACCACACCGGGGCGCGTCCGCCATAGAAGAGCCCGTCCGCGTGGGTGTACTGCCCGCCGGACACGGCCTCCTGGAAGGCGCGCTGCCCACGCGTGGCCACGAACCCGAAGATGGCCTGGTCCGCCAGCTGCTTCGCCGGCCCGTCCCAGTCGGCCGGCACCAGCCAGGGATGCACCTCGTCATAGGCGGCATTCGCCGGATGCGCATCGTGCGTGATGAAGTTGCGATTGCAGTCGACGTTGTCCTCGTTCACGCGCCTGAGGTGCGCGAACCCGAAGGGATTCACCGCATGCACCAGCACCACCGCCATGTTCGAGGGCAGCCACTGCAGCAGCCCGGATGCCAACAGCGCGTTCTGGCAACCCGATCCGCAGAAGCCTTCCACGCCATGGGTGCCGCTGGAAATCAGCAAGGTGAAGGGCGCATCCCGCGGCCCACGCCGGGCCACGTCGGTGGCCAGCATTTCATCCTGTGGCCCGCGCTGCCCCTCGTGCCGGTACTCCTGCAACGAGAAATCCGCTGCAGCCGCCTGCGCCAGGAAACGGCGCCGCGCATCACCATAGTCCGTTGCAAAGAACTGATCGACCTGCGTCATCCTGACCTCCAGGTTCCACCCCGGTGGACTGTAACCGCCCGCGGGTCGGCTAAGGAACCCGGTTTCCGTCCCGCCCCAGGAAGTCGCGGGCGTCATGCCGCTCCGGCAACTGCAGCGACGGATCCATGTTGAGGTTGTTCACCCTGCGCCCGCGACCCACGGCGGGGCGCTCCGCGATCCCATCCGCCCAGCGGCGCACATGCGTGTATTCCTGCAGCTGGAGGAACTCTGCCGCCCCATACACCTCGCCCAGCACCAGCCGGCCATACCAGGTCCACACGGCAATGTCCGCGATCGTGTATTCCCCGCCGGCAAGGTAAGGGTGTTCCGCCAGGCGGCGATCCAGCACGTCCAGCTGCCGCTTGGCCTCCATTGCAAACCGGTTGATGGCGTATTCGACCTTCACCGGCGCGTGCACATAGAAATGTCCGAACCCGCCGCCCAGGAAGGGGGCCGACCCCACCTGCCAGAACAGCCACGACAGGCACTCGGTGCGCCCGGCCAGGTCACGCGGCAGCAAGGCGCCGAACTTCTCCGCCAGGTACACCAGGATGGAACCGGACTCGAATATCCGCAGCGGCTGCGGCCCGCTGCGGTCCACCAGCGCGGGAATCTTCGAGTTCGGGTTCACGGCCACGAACCCGCTGCCGAACTGGTCGCCCTTGTTGATGCGGATCAGCCAGGCGTCGTACTCCGCGCCGCTGTGCCCCAGTTCCAGCAACTCCTCCAGCATGATCGGGATCTTCATGCCGTTGGGCGTGGCCAGCGAATACAGCTGCAGCGGATGCCGGCCCACCGGAAGTTCCTTCTCGTGCGTGGCACCGGCGATCGGTCGGTTGAGGCTGGAGGCACTGCCCCCGCTGGCGCCGCCCGCAGGCCTATTCCACTGCCACACCTTCGGTGGCGCATATCCGGCGGGGATGGATTCGGCGGTCATGTCTGTCTCCTTCAACCGGCCTCCGGGCCGATCGCGCAGTGTAGGGACCGGAAACGTCGCGCGAGCGGGCATGGCTTTCTGTAACCGCTTTATAACCGCCGAACCACCCGACTCATACCAGTCGATTGCTAGGATTACCTCCCCTTATTCCAATTCGACAATCAGGGCCGCATGTCCATCACGCTCGAACGAGTCACCAAGCGCTATCACGGCCAGCCCGTGGTCAACGACGTGTCGCTGGAGGTGGCCGAGGGCGAGTTCTTCGTGCTGCTCGGCCCCAGCGGCAGCGGCAAGAGCACCCTTCTGCGCGCCATCGCGGGCCTCGCCAGCATCGACGGCGGCGCCATCTCGCTGCACGGCACCGACGTCACCCATGTAGGCGCGCGCGAGCGCGGCGTGGGTTTCGTGTTCCAGAACTACGCCCTGTTCAAGCACCTGAGCGTGGCCGACAACATCGAATTCGCGCTGCGCGTGCGGGGCGTGAAGGCCGCCGAACGGCGCGCCCGACGCAAGGAGTTGCTGAAGCTCGTGGCGCTCGAAGGCTATGACGACCGCCTGCCGGCCCAGCTTTCCGGCGGCCAGCAGCAGCGCGTCGCCGTCGCGCGCGCGCTGGCGCACCGTCCTCCCGTGCTGCTGCTGGACGAACCCTTCGGCGCACTAGACGCCAAGATCCGCGAGGAACTCCGCCGCACCATCCGTACCGTGCAGCAGGAACTCGGCATCACCACCGTGCTCGTCACGCACGACCAGGAAGAAGCCTTCGCTCTCGCTGACCGCATTGGCGTGATGAACCTCGGCCGCCTGCTTGAGACCAGCGACCCGCACGCGCTGTATGCGCGCCCCACCACGCGTTTCGTCGCCACCTTCCTCGGCGCCGCGAACCTGCTGTTCGCGCGCCAGACGCAGGAGGGCATCCACGTCGGCCTGGCATTGGTGGAAGCCACCGGCACGCAAACCGGCAGCGGTGCACGCGAACACGAAGTGGTCGCCGTGCTGCGCCCCGAAGAAGTCGAGCTCGCCGAACAGGCCGAGATGCTCGCCTCCAGCCCCATCGGCACCGCCGTGGTGGAAGAATTGCAGTTCACCGGCGCACTCGAACGCCTGCGCCTGAAGCTGCTCGATCCCTACATTTCCCTGCACGGCAATGGCGATGGCGCCAGCGGCCGCATCGACGCCACGCGCACCCAGTCCGAAACCCGCGCTGTACCGCTGAAGCCCGGCGACCAAGTCTTCCTCGGCGCGCGCCGCCTGCACGTGCTGCCCACGCCACTCTCCAGCTTCGTGCTGCACGCCCCGGACGAAGCCACCGCACAGCGCCTGCAGTCCGACCCCATCCTCAGCACCCTGGTCACGCGCATGAAGACCCGCGTGGCCACGCAGCTTGCCGACGGTGATGCCCCCCAGGGCGTCGCCGTCACCGTCGGACAGGATCCGCTGTCCGCCATCAACCTGCTACGAGCCGGCGCCAACGAAGCCCTGCTGCTCACCGGCCGCCCCGAGCTGCCGCAACACCTGGTCATCCACTGGGTCGATGAAGGCTCGCGCGGCGCCACGCTCGCCGTCGCCGCCAGCCTGCTGCGCCACCTGCCCTCCGAAGCCATCTGCGTCGCCGGCCGCAACGGCGGCCGTGATGCCCGCCAGGCCGGCCTGCGCGCCCTCATCGACGCGCACTCCGAAGCCCGCGCCGTGCACGCGCTCGAAACCCGCACCGAGCTGCTCACCGGCGAGCTGCCCAAGTCACTGAACGACTACCTCGCCACGCTCGAGCTGCCCATGCTGGTGCTGGGCACCTCCAACCTCGAGCAGGCTGGCCCGCTGCTGGGTTCCATCCTCGAGAACAACCCGCTGCTGCCCGTGCTCATCGTCTACCGCGAGAGGAGCGCCTGATGCTCCGTCGCGAACGCAACGTGCTGCCCGGCTTCGGCCTTACCCTGGGCTTTACCACCTTCTTCCTCACCGCCATCGTGCTGTTGCCGCTGGCCGCGCTGGTGATGAAGGGCGCCGGCATGACGCTGGAGCGTTTCATCGATGTGGTCACCGACCCGCGCGCCGTGGCCTCCTACAAGCTCAGCTTCGGCGCCGCATTCCTGGCCGCCGCCATCAACCTGGTGTTCGGTTTCATCGTGGCCTGGGTGCTGGTGCGCTATCGTTTTCCCGGCCGCCGCATCGTCGATGCCATCATCGACATGCCCTTCGCCCTGCCCACCGCCGTCTCCGGCATCGCCCTCACCGCCGTGTTCGCCAGCAATGGCTGGATCGGCCAGTACCTGGAGCCGCTGGGCATCAAGGTGGCCTACACGCAGCTCGGCATCACCATCGCCCTCACCCTGATTGGCATGCCCTTCGTGGTGCGCGCCATCCAGCCGGCGCTGCAGGAGCTGCCGAAGGATGTGGAGGAAGTGTCCGCCACGCTCGGCGCCGGCAACTTCTACACCTTCCGCCGCGTGATCCTGCCCGCGCTGATGCCCGCCATCCTCACCGGCTTTGCGCTGGCCTTCGCCCGCGGCATCGGCGAGTACGGCTCGGTGATCTTCATCGCCGGCAACATCCCCCTGCAGACGGAAATCACCCCGCTGCTCATCATCATCCGCCTGGAGGAGTACGACTACGCCGCCGCCGCCGCGCTGGGCTGCGTGATGCTGTTCATCTCCTTCCTGATGCTGCTTTCGATCAACCTGATCCAGCAGTGGGGACGCAAGCGCACCCATGGAGCGCGGGCATGACGCGCGTCCTCCTCATCGCCATCGCGCTGCTGTTCCTCGGCGGACTGCTGTTCGCCCCGCTGGCCGTGGTGTTCGTCAGTGCGCTGGAGAACGGCTGGCTGGCCTGGATCGACAGCTTCAAGGACACCGACACCCTCGCCGCCATCCGCCTCACCCTGCTCACAGCCGGCATCGTCGTGCCGCTGAACACCGTGTTCGGTGTCGCCGCCGCCTGGTGCATCGCCAAGTTCGAGTTCCGCGGCAAGAGCCTGCTGCTCACCCTGATCGACCTGCCCCTGGCCGTCTCCCCCGTGGTCTCCGGCCTGGTCTACGTGCTGCTCTTCGGCCTGCAGGGCTGGTTCGGCCTGTGGCTGCAGGAACACAACATCAGCATCATCTTCGCGTTGCCCGGCATCGTGCTGGCCACCCTGTTCGTCACCTTTCCCTACGTGGCGCGCGAGCTGATCCCGCTGATGCAGCAGCTCGGCAATGACGAGGAGGAAGCCGCCATCACGCTGGGCGCCGGCGGCTGGTTCACCTTCTTCCGCGTCACCCTGCCGCGCATCCGCTGGGGCCTGCTCTATGGCGTAATCCTCTGCAACGCACGCGCCATGGGCGAGTTCGGCGCCGTGTCAGTGGTCTCCGGCCACATCCGCGGCCTCACCAACACCATGCCCCTGCACATCGAGATCCTCTACCAGGAATACAGCTTCACCGCGGCCTTCGCCGTGGCGTCGCTGCTTTCCCTGCTCGCAGTCGTTACCCTCATACTGAAGTCACTGCTCGAATGGCGAACCGGATTGCATCATCGTTGAGGCGCTGGCTGCCGGATGACGGCACGCTGGCAGCCATCAAGGACCTGCCACCCCGTCGTGGCAGCCTCGGCTGGTGGCTGGCCGGCATCCAGGTGCTGCTGGTGCTGGTCGTCGCGGCCGGTGTGTCGTGGGCCGCCATCGGCGTGCTTGAAGATCTCGCCGACAACCGCCTGCGCGGCGAAGTGCAGCTCGCCGGCGCCGATGCCCGCGCCGGCATCGATCGCGCCAGCGAAGATGCCCTCGCCTTCGCGCGCGTGCTCTCCGACCGCCCCACCCTGCGCCGCCTGCTGCGCGATCGCGACTTCGCCAACATCCCGCCCTTCCTGCAGCGCTTCTGCACCCGTGCCGGCGCCGATGCCTGTGCCGTGGTCGAGAACGGCGTGGTGCTGGCCACCGCCGGCGTCCCCGTGCCGTGGGAAGCCATGCGCGCCGCCTCCGCCGAGCAGGGCGAACGCTTCATGGTCGCGCCGCAGGGCGAGCCCTATTCCTGGCTGGGTGCCGATGCCGCCCTCGGCGCCGACGGCGCCACCGAAGCCGTGCCCGGCGCGCAGGTGCTCGTCGCCCGACGCCTCGACGACGACTTCGCTGCCACGCTGGCCGGCCACGAAGGCGTGGAGCTGAAACTGCGCAACTACCGTCTCTTCCAGAGCGGCCCCGAAGACGCCTTCACCGCCCTGCACACCGCCGCGCTGGCCGATGGCAACTTTGCCGTCGCGCACATCGAGAGCCAGAACCTCTACGCCGCCAGCCATCCCGTGTTCTCCACCACCGGCGAAGGCATCGCGCTGCTTGAAACGCGGCTCTCTACTGCAGCCATGCAGAAGGAAGTCGGCGCCCTGCAGTCCCGCCTCATCTGGGTGGCCGTGCTGCTCGCGGCCGCCGCGCTGTTCGGAGGCCTGCTGCTCGGCCGCCGCGTCACCCTGCCCACCCAGGCCCTCACTGCCGCCGCCGCGCGCCTCGGCCAGGGCGACTTCGCCGCCGCCATTCCCCGCGGCGGTCCCGCCGAAATCGGCCAGCTCGCCCACACCATGGACGACATGCGTCGCAACCTCATTGATCTGACTGGCACGCTGCGCGCGCGCGAGGCCGAGGCCAAGGCCGTGCTCGACGGCATCGTCGAGGGTGTGTATGCCGTCGATGCCGACCGCAAGATCCGCTACCTCAACGACCGCGCCGCCAAGCTGCTCGGCATCAACGCCACCGAAGCCATCGGCCGCTTCTGCGGCGACGTGCTCAACCCCCGCCCCGTCGGCACCGAGCTGCCCTGCGAGCGGCTCTGCCCCATCCGCCACGCGCGCACCAGCGGCGAGGGCAAGTCCGTGGAATACCTCGCCACCCCCGCCGGCGACCGCCGCATGGTGCTCACCAGCTCCAGGCCTGTCGACGGCCTGCAGGTGCAGGTGATCCGCGACGAAACCGAGCTCGAAGCCGTGCGCCGCGCGCGCGACACCGTACTCGCTAATGTGTCGCATGAGTTCCGCACCCCGCTGGCCGCGCAGCTCGCCTCCATCGAGCTGCTGCGCGATGGATTGAAGACCAGCCCGCCCGAGAAGCTGGAGGAACTGGTGCTCTCGCTGGAGCGCGGCACCGTGCGCCTCACCCAGCTCATCGACAACCTGCTGGAGAGCGTGCGCATCGAGGCCGGCCAGCTCGACATCCGCCGCCAGGGCATCGAGCTCGATGGCGTGATCGAGGATGCCGTGGCCACCACCGAGCCCCTGCTGCACCAGCGCGGCCAGAGCATCGTGCGCGAAGTCGGCGATGACCTCAGCCTGCAGGGCGACGCCGTGCGCCTCACCCAAGTGCTCGTGAACCTGCTCGCCAACGCCAGCAAGTTCGCCCCCGAAGGCACGCCGATCCGCATCGGTGCCGAGCGCAGGGAAGGCCAGGTCATCGCCTGGGTGGAAGATGAAGGCCCCGGCCCGCCCGAAGGCGCGCTGGAATCCGTGTTCGAGCGCTTCAGCCGCGGCGGCGTGGAACCCGCGCCCAGCGGCATGGGATTGGGGCTTTCCATCTCGCGCTCCATCGCCGAAAGGCACGGCGGTACACTGACCGCCACGCGCACCACCGAGGCGCGCACCCGGTTCACGCTGACACTGCCCGCCGAGAACGCATGAAGATTCTGGTCGCCGACGACGATCCGGACCTGCTGGACCTGGTTGCCTATGCGCTGGGCCAGGCCGGTTTCCTGGTGGTGAAGGCGAAGAGCGGTACGGAAGCGCTCGCGGGGTTTGATGCGGAGGCGCCGGATCTGGTGATCCTCGACATCAACATGCCGGGCGCGACGGGGTTTGAGGTGTGCGCGAGTTTGAGGGAGAGGGGGAGCACGCCGATCATCATGTTGACAGCGCGGGGGGATGAGCAGGATTTGGTGAAGGCGTTGGAGCTTGGCGCCGACGACTACCTCACCAAGCCGTTCAGCCCCAAGACTCTTCTGGCACGCATCAAAGCACTGCTGCGCCGGGCGAAGATCGAGGGCGCCGCGGCGCCCATGCGTGCGGGCAGAATCACCTTGAATGCGAGCGACAGCAGCGTCCGTATCGGCCCGGACCAGCCCGTTGCTCTCACGAAACTGGAGTTCCGCCTGATGCAGGCCTTGCTGGCCCAGTCAGGCAGGGCAGTGCATTCGGATCGGCTGCTCGGACTCGTATGGGGTCATCGCGGGGCCGGAGATCGGCAGTTGCTGAAGCAACTTGTTCATCGGTTGAGGCAGAAGATCGAAGTTGATCCGGGGAATCCTCAGGTGCTGCAAACGGCTGCCATTTCGGGGTACAAGCTAATAGTGGAATAGGACGGCGGGAGCTTTCCGCTGAGCGGGGCCAGGCCGGTTGGCCGGCTGGTCAATGTCGCATATCAATCTGACGCATAACGCCCGGATACCGCATATGAAGTACCGCCGGTCTGAACATATATCTCTCAGCGGCTCTATATCTATCAGCAGGTTGGAAGCTGACAGAACTGGATATACGGCGTGCCTTGGGGATATGGGAGTTTTTATGTTCTCGGATCTAATTAATAGTTAGGCGGCATGGGACCCGCCTCGCTAGTTTGACGCGTCCTTAAAAGCCTTT
>CBFGXE010000059.1:0-13041 GCA_965652645.1 uncultured bacterium
CGCTGGCTGCACGCGGACATGCCGCGTGCGGCCGCTACCGCGCCGGCTTCCTGAACTTCAGCACCGACTGGTCGGTGGTGCCGCGCTTGCCCGGCGCGAACGGCATCCAGGTGCGGTCATCCTGCGGGTTGGCCAGCAGCTTGCTGTCTTCCACCAGCTCGAAGCCCGCGGCCTTCACTTCCTTCTTGATCACTTCCGGGTCGATGCGGTGCAGTTTCTCGATGTCGCGCGTGCCCGAGCCGGCCTCGGCGTTGTGGTCCACGATGAAGAAGATGCCGCCCGGCTTCAGCGCCTTGAAGATCTTGGCGTTCAGCGCGGCGGTGTCGATCTTGTTCAGCGGCAGGTCGTGGTAGTAGAGCACGTTGAACACGACGTCGACGTTGTCCGGCAGCGTCAGCGTGTTGTAGTCCACGAACTCGAACTTCGTGTTCGCGTGCTTGGCGGCGAACTCGCGGCTGGCGGCGCCGCTGTTGCGCTCCAGGTAGGGCAGGTCGTACATGTAGATCATGCCCTTCTCGCCCACGATGCTGGTGAGCATGGTGGTGAAGTACTGGCCGAAGGAGGCGAACTCGATCACCTTGTCGCCCGGCTTCACGCCCGACAGCGCCAGCAGCTCGGCCGGCTTGCGGTCGGCGTCGCGCGCCGTCATGGCTGGGGTGCGTTCCGGCGATTGCACGGCCTTGCGCACGTAGTCCGGCACGCCGGCCGGGATGTTGTAGGGCTTCGGCGGCCCGGCCGGTGCCGGTGCCTGGCCCGCCAGCAGCGGTGCCGACATCGTGGCCGCGGCCACGAGCATGAGAGCGGCAACGCGCCGCGACGCAGTCCTGATCATCGCAATACCCCCGTTGGTAGAACCCTGGAAGGCCACTTGAGGCCCGGTTGCGACAAGCATACCGACCGTGCGGGCGGCTGGCACGCCGCAGACCTGAACTTCGCCGGCCGGGCCTGCCGCCACACTATCAGGCGGCAAACACCGTCCGGGCGTCGAATACGGGGCCATCCACGCAGACGCGTTTCATGGCCGGTCCGGCGGGCGTCTGCACCTCCACCGCGCAGCCGGCACAGCCGCCCACGGCGCAGGCCATGTATTCTTCCAGCGACACCTGGCAGGGCAGGTCGAACTCGCGGGCCAGCGCAGCCACGGCCTTCAGCATGGGGGTGGGACCGCAGGAGAAGATCTCCACCTCGGCCCGCGCGGCGGCATCGAGCCCGTTCAGCCACAGGCGCGCGAGGTCGGTGACAAAACCATCGTGGCAGCCGGGAAAGCCGGCCTTCGAGGTGAGCCGGCTCGGCACGCCCCAGTCATCCAGCAGCGGCATGCAGGCAATCACGCCATCAGGCATGCCGGGCACGATGATGGTGGAAGGGCGCGCGCGGAAGGGAAAGGGCAGCTCCGATCCCAGGATGGCAAAGGGACGGAAGCCCCCGGCGGCAGAATCGCGCAGGGTTTCTGCCAGGAACACCATGGGCGGGATGCCGACGCCGCCGCCCAGCAGCAATGCCCGCGGGTGGGATGCCCGGGGCGTGAATCCTTGCCCGATCGGTCCCAGCAGGTTCACCACCTCGCCGGCGCGGCGCGCGGCCAGGTGCGCCAGCCCGTGGCCGTGGATCTTGTACAGCAGCTCGATCCAGCCAGCCTCGCGGTCCACGCGCATGATGGAGAGGGGACGACGCATGGGCACGGCCGGATCCACCGCCACGTGCACGAAGCTGCCGGCGGTGGCGCGCGCGGCGGTTTCCGGCGCGGTGAGGCGCAGCACGAACTGCCTGCCGGGGAAACCCTCCTGCGAGATGACGACTGCGTCCTCGACGAAGATGGTGCCGCGGTGCTCGCGCGAGGCGCTGGCGCGGGCCATCACGCCCTCCTGCCGGCCGGCGGCGCCGCGAGGATTTCCAGCGACGCCATGCGCACGGCCACGCCGTTGGCCACCTGCCGGCGGATCACCGACTGAGGTCCGTCGGCCACCGCCGACTCGATCTCCACGCCGCGGTTCATCGGCTGCGGGTGCATCACGATGGCATCCGGTCTGGCGAGGCGCAGGCGCTCGCGCGTGAGGCCGAACTCGCGGTAATAGTCCTCGCCGGCGGGGATGGCGGTGTCGGCGAACCGTTCCTTCTGGATGCGCAGCATCATCACCACGTCGCAGTCGGCAATGCCTTCCTCGATGCGGGTGCTGCGCGTGGCGCCGGAAAACTCCTCCGCGGCCGGCATCAGCGCCGGCGGCGCCACGATGCGCAGGTCGGTGGTGCCCAGCGTGCGGAAGGCGCGCCAGGCAGAACGCGCCACGCGCGAGTGGCGGATGTCGCCGACGATGGCGATTGAAAGCCCGTCGCAGCGCCCCTTCTCCTGCAGCACGGTGAGCGCGTCGAGCAGGCCCTGCGTGGGATGCGATACGTGCGCCTCGCCGGCCGACAGCACGCTGACATGCGGGGCAACGTTGGCGGCCACCATGGCGGGCACGCCCACCTCGGAGTCGCGCAGCACGAACACGTCCACGTGCAGCGCCTCCAGCGTGAACACGGTGTCGAGCATGCTCTCGCCCTTCACGCGCGAGGACAGCTGCACCTCGAGGTTCACCACCTCGGCGCCCAGCCGCTTGGCGGCCAGCTCGAAGGACACGCGCGTGCGCGTGGATGGTTCAGTGAACAGGTTGGCCACCGTCACCCCGGCCAGCGCATTCGAGCGCGGCGCGCCCTCGCCGGGGCGCCGCGCATGGTGCTGCGCGCGTTCCAGCAGGGTTTCCATCTCGTCGCGCGTGAGGTCTTCGAGGGCAAGCAGATGCCGCAGCGAGCCGTCGGGGCGGCGGTGCGGACTGCGGCGAAGTTCGTCGTTCAAGGCTGCTGCTCCAGCCAGCTCGCGAGCATCACGGCCGCGGCGGCACTGTCGATATCCCCCTTGCCCAGCTGTCGCCGCCGCTGCCCCGAGGCGCGCTGCTCGCGCAGCAGGCTGTGTGCTGCCGTCGAGGAGTAGCGTTCATCGATGCGGGCGATCTCCAGGCCGTAGCGCTCCTGCAGCGCCTGGGCGAAGGCGTCGGCGCGGGGAGCGAGGGTGCCGGGGGAACCATCCTCATTATACGGGACGCCGACCACCACGAGGTCCGGACCCAGCAGCCGCACCTGCCGGTCGATGGCCGGCCAGTCCGGGCCGCTTTCATGGTGGGCCACGGTGGCCAGGGGGGTGGCTGTACGGGTGAGGGTGTCGCCGCTGGCGAGGCCAATGCGGCGCAGGCCGAAGTCGAAACAGATCACGACCCGCGTCTTCAAGGGGCGAGGCCGCTCCTCAGGCGTGGCCGGCGCGGGGAATCACCTGGTTCACGTCGACGCCCAGCGAGCGCCAGGCCGCCAGCCAGCGGTCCTCGTAGGGCAGGTCGAAGAGCACGGCATCACTCACCGGCAGGGTGAGCCAGCTGTTGTCGCGCAGCTCGCGCTCCAGCTGGCCTTCCTCCCACTGCGCGTAGCCCAGCGCGATGAAGGCGTCCTCGGGACCCTCGCCGCGGGCCATGGCCGCCAGCACGTCGCGGCTGGTGGTCACCTGGATCTGGTCGGAGATGCGGTGCGTGGACTCCCAGCTGCCGCCGGGCCGGTGCAGCACGAAACCCCGGTCCTGGTGCACGGGGCCGCCGCGCAGCACGATCTGCTCGCCCACGCCGGGGTCCTCCGGGGCCAGCTTCATCTGCTCCAGCACTTCCGACAGCCGCATGGCCAGGGGCTTGTTGAGCACGATGCCCAGCGCACCCCGCGTGCCGTGCTCGCAGATCAGCGTCACGGTGCGGGAGAAGTGCGGGTCGTCCAGCCCGGGCATGGCCACCAGAAGCTGGTTGGTCAGGGAGCCTTCTTTGGACATGGCTGCAGTATGGGGGCGCCGGTCATGCGCCTCAAGGAAGTCCGTCATGGATTGCCGTCTGTGGAGTCCTACGGCAGGCGCGCCGATCCTGTGGCGCTGCCGCGCTCGAAGCGCCATTCGTACGCAAAGCGCAGGCTGCGGTAGTCGCGTGCCAGCTCCGGCGGGAATGGATCGAAGGGGCTGGCCAGGCGCAGTATCTCGCGCGCGGCCTCGTCCAGCTGCGGATTGCCGCTGCTGCGCAGGATGCTGGCGCGGCGCAGTTGCCCGTCACTGTTCACCACCACCTCGATCAGGAGGCTGCCGGACTCGCGCTGGCGGGCCAGCGCCTGGAAACGGGCCGTGCCGATGCGCTCCACCCGTTGCACCCAGTCATGCAGCCAGGGCGCCGCACGGGAGGCGCGGGTGTCGGGGGAGTCGTAGAGCTCCGGCCGATCCTCGCCGCGCAGGAGCAGTTCCGGGTCGCCGGCCAGCAGCCGCTCCAGCTGCTGCTGGGAAAGCTGCAGCTCGGCCTCGGGCGCCGCCTCGATGCGGATGGTGGACAGGCTGGGCACGGAGGTGGTGATCACGCGCTCGTAGGGATCCATGCCCTGCGCCGCGCTGGCTTCGGCCTGCTCCTGCTGCCGGGCGCCGGGCAGGCGGGCGGTGCGCCGGTCGCGCGTGTTGCCGGCGCCTTCCTGGGTGCGCTGCGCAATGTAGGCAGCATCCTCGTTGTCGCGCGCCTCGGGCAGCTCGCTGGACACCAGCAGCACCTCCAGGCCGCGCGGTGCGCGGCTGCCGGCGATGGGCGCGGTGAAGGTCACGCCCAGCAGCACCAGGCCGTTGAGCAGCGCCGCCAGCACCAGCATGGTGGCCAGCCGGTCGCGGGTGACCCGCCCCTCGAATCCGTCGACCTGCCGCCGGCGCGGACGTTCCGGAGCCTGGAGCGACGCTGCGCCGGCACTCATGGGTTCAGGCCCGCGCCGCCGGTCCGCGCCGTGCCGCCAGCCGCCGGTCCACCGCTTCGATGAACAGGCCGGCGATGTCGGTGCCGAAGGCCTTGTCGATCTCGCGCACGCCGGTGGGGCTGGTGACATTGATCTCGGTGACGCAGCCGCCGATCACGTCGAGGCCGACAAACAGCATGCCGCGCCGCGCCAGCTCCGGCCCGATGCCGGCCACGATCTCGCGGTCGCGGTCGGTGAGCGGTCGCGCCACGCCGGTGGCGCCAGCGGCCAGGTTGCCGCGGTTGTCGGTGGCCGAGGGCATGCGCGCCAGCGCATAGGGCGCCGGCTCCCCGTCGATCACCAGCACGCGCGAGTCGCCGCCGGTGACGATCTCCGGCAGGTACTTCTGCACGATGGCGAAGCGGGTGCCGTATTCGGTGAGCGTCTCGAACACCACCTGCAGGTTCTTGTCGTTGGCATCCACAACGAATATCGAGCGGCCGCCCATGCCATGCAGGGGCTTCACCACCACGCGGCCGTGCTCGCGCGCAAAGGCGCCCATGGCCGCCATGTCGCGCGTCACCAGCGTGGGCGCGCAGAACTGCGGGAACCAGGCCGTGTACACCTTTTCGTTCATGTCGCGCAGTCCGGCGGGCCGGTTCACCACCATGGCCCCGGCCGCCTCGGCGCGCTCCAGGATGTAGGTGGTGTAGATGAACTCCATGTCGAAGGGCGGATCCTTGCGCATCAGGATGGCGTCGAAGTCGCCCAGCGGCCGGTCGACGGCTTCGCCCAGCGCATGCCAGCTGGCGGGATCGGCCTTCACGGTGAGCGGGCGGGCGCGGCCGCGGGCCTCGCCATCGCGCAGGTAGAGGTCGGACTGCGTGAGGTACCAGAGCTCGTGGCCGCGGGCCTGTGCCGCCAGCAGCATTGCGAGGGTGGTGTCCTTGGCGTACTTGATCCCCTCGATGGGGTCCATCACCACGGCCAGGCGGGTGCGCTGCGGCATGTATTAAGTCCAGTTCCCGAAACGTGTACCAGTTCAACGCCCGATGTTAGCCGAGGGGCATTAAATCCGTTCGGGCGGCCCACGACTTTGCATATGGCTGCATGTGGCCGCCATTATTACGATATGTTAAAAGCTTCAGGGATTTGCAGACCGCTATGAACTCTGCCGGGAGTGCGATGACGGTGAGCGAGGAGAACGGGACCCTCAGGGGGCTGAAGGTGCTGGTCATTGATGACAGCAAGACCATCCGCCGCACCGCCGAGACCCTGCTGCAGAAGGAGGGCTGCGAGGTCTTCACGGCCATCGACGGCTTCGATGCCCTGGCCAAGATCGCCGACCACCAGCCGGACATCGTGTTCGTGGACATCATGATGCCGCGCCTGGACGGCTACCAGACCTGCGCGCTGATCAAGCACAACAAGGTCTTCAAGGACATCCCGGTGATCATGCTGTCCTCCAAGGACGGCCTGTTCGACCGTGCCCGCGGCCGCATCGTCGGCTCCGAGCATTACCTGACCAAGCCTTTCACGAAGGAAGAACTGCTGGGTGCGATCGATGCGCACGTCGGCGGGAGGTAGTCTGCCATGGCCCTCATCCTCATCGTTGATGACTCGCCCACCGAGGTGCACGTGATGAAGAAGGCGCTTGAGCAGGGCGGTTTCAAGACCGCCATTGCCGGCGACGGCAAGGAGGGCGTGCGGCTGGCAAAGGACCTGAAGCCCGACCTCATCTTCATGGACATCGTGATGCCGGGCATGAACGGCTACCAGGCCACGCGCGCCATCGCGTCCGACCCGGGCACGCGTTCCATCCCCATCGTGATGGTGACTTCCAAGGGACTGGAGACCGACAAGGTGTGGGGGCTGCGCCAGGGCGCCGTCGACTACATGGTCAAGCCCGTCTCCCCCGAGGTGCTGGTGCAGAAAGCCCAGGCGACGCTGGCTGCCTGAAGACGGATACGCTGGTGGATAACGTCAGTTCCATCCGCAGCCTGCGCGAGACACCCTACGACCTGCTGGTGGCGCTGGACCGCCGGGGCCAGGATGCCAGCGGTGTGCGCGGGGTGAGCCCCGACACGGAGCGCGAGTGGGTGGGCGTGGCCTGGCGCATGGCCGGCGAGGGTTACCTCGTGGCACGCGAGGAGACGCGCGAGGTGCTGCCCTATCCCGCGCAGCTCACCCGCGTGCCGGGTGCAAGGAGCTGGATCCGCGGCCTCGCCAACCTGCGTGGCACGCTGCTGCCGGTGATCGACCTGCGGCAGTTCCTCGGCAGTGGCGTCACGCCGATGACGCGCAACACGCGCCTGCTGGTGGTCAACCACCGCGACGTGCCGGCCGGGCTCGTGGTCGATGAAGTGCTGGGCTTCCGCCGCTTCGTCGACGGGGAATTCAGCGGCGATGCGCCGCCCACCATCGTGCGCTGCGAGCGCTTCGTTGCAGGTGCCTTCCGCCGCGGCTCCGAGGCCTGGCCGGTGCTGAGCCTGCGCCTGCTGGTTGAGAATCCGGGGTTCCTCGATGCCGCAGCCTGACGTTTCCACCTCATCGCGCGGCCTCACGCTGGTCGTGCTTGCCGGCATCCTGGCCATCGCCGGCGCGGCAGTGGGTGCGCTGTCGGGCACCACTGCGGGCTTCGGCGCCGCGGTGCTGTGCCTGGCCACGCTGGTCCCGCTGGGCCTGCTGCTGAAGTCCATCCGCAGTGCGCAGGAGGATGCGCGCGCCGCACAGCTGACCGTGCAGGCGCAGCGCGAGGAGAGTGAACGCAACCAGGCGGCCATCCTGCGCCTGCTCGACGAGATCGCCGGCCTCGGCCAGGGCGACCTCACCGCCACCGCCACCGTGACCGAGGACATCACCGGCGCCATCGCCGACTCGGTGAACATCGCCGTGGAATCCCTGCGCGGCCTGGTGATCGCCATCAACCAGTCCTCGGTGCAGATGGACAGCGCGGCACGCCAGACGCAGGCGCTGGCGCAGCACCTGGCCAAGTCCTCCGGCTCGCAGTCCAAGCAGATCGCGGCGGCCACCGAGTCCATCGCGGCCATGGCCAGCTCCATTGAAGAGGTTTCCGGCAACGCCGAACGCGCCTCCGACGTGGCGCGCCACTCGGTGGACGTGGCCCACAAGGGCGGCAAGGCCGTGCGCCGCACGATCGAGGGCATGAACGGCATCCGCGAGGCCATCCAGGAGACTTCCAAGCGCATCAAGCGCCTGGGCGAGAGCTCGCAGGAGATCGGCGGCATCGTGGAGTTGATCAACGACCTGGCCGAACAGACCAACATCCTGGCGCTCAATGCCTCCATCCAGGCCTCCATGGCCGGCGAGGCCGGCCGCGGCTTCGCAGTGGTGGCCGACGAGGTCCAGCGCCTGGCCGAACGCGCCGCGGCGGCCACCAAGCAGATCGACGCCATCGTGCGCACCATCCAGGCCGACACCAACGGCGCGGTGGTGTCGATGGAACGCTCCACCGCCGACGTGGTGAGCGGCGCGCAGCTGGCCGAGAACGCCGGCGCCGCGCTCGAGGAGATCGAGCAGGTGTCCAACCAGATCGCAAGCCTGGTGCAGAACATCTCCGCCAGCGCCCGCAACCAGTCGCAGACCTCGCAGAGCGTGGCGCGCAACATGCAGGTGCTGCGCGAGATCAGCTCGCAGACCGCCGACTCCACCAGCCACACCTCCGAGGCGGTGGCCAAGCTGGCGCTGCTGTCGGCCTCGCTGCGCAAGTCGGTGGCCGGCTTCCGCCTGCCCGAGGCCTCGCCGGGCAACACCCTGCGCGTGCCCACGCTGAATGCGGGCCAGCAGCAGCACTTCGATCCCACCGGCACCATCAACCTGCGCCGCGCGGCGGGCGGCAACCAGAATGGCTGAGGCGGGCGTGGCGGCGCCGCAGATCGCCAGCCAGACCCTCGACGCGGTACTGCGCGAGATCCTGGCCTCGCTCAACGAGGCCCGCATCGCGCTGGAAGCGTTCGTCGAGCAGACCGACAACGTGCAGCTGCTGCAGCGCTGCCGCGCCGAGCTCTCGCAGGTGCAGGGCGTGCTGCGGGTGCTGGAGATCCACGGCGCGGCGCTGCTGGCCGAGGAAATGCACCAGGTGTGCACCTACCTCGAGAACACCTCGCAGAGCCCGAAGAACCAGGCCGAGACGCTGGATGCGCTGATGCGCGCCATCGTGCAGCTGCCGGGCTACCTGGACCGCGTGCAGGCGGGCGGGCGCGACATGGCGCTGGTGCTGCTGCCGCTGCTGAATGACCTGCGCGCCGTGCGCGGCAGTCCGCTGCTGTCCGAAGGCACGCTGCTGTCGCTGAACCTGAAGTCCGACCGCCAGGCCGCCCCCGTGCGCCCGCAGCCGGGCGAGGAGGCGCTGCCGGTGCAGCAGTGGGCGCGCAAGCTGCGCACCGCCTTCCAGGCCGGCCTGATCGGCTGGATCCGCGGCGACCGCGGCGATGCGCACTGGGACACGCTCACCAGCGTGGTGTCGCGCTTCGAGGCCATCGCCACCACGCAGCCGGTGTTCCAGCTGTGGTGGGTGGTGGGCGCGGTGGTCGAGGCGCTGCGCGAGGGCGGGCTGGAAGGCGGCGTGTCGGTGAAACGCCTGCTGGGCCTCGCCGATCGGGAGATCCGCCGCCTCTACGAGGAGGGCGAGGCCAGGTACGCGCAGCATCCCCCGGTGGAGCTGCTGAACAACCTGCTCTACTACGTGGCGCGCGCCACCAGCAACGGCCCGCGCGTGGCCGCGGTGCGCAGCTCCTTCCGCCTCGGCGAGCTGCTGCCGGTCGACGATTCCGTCGAGAAGGAACGCGAGAACCTCTCCGCGCCTTCCATCAAGCTGATGCAGACCGTGGCCGCGGCCATCCGCGAGGACCTGGCCAAGGTCAAGGACGTGCTGGACATCTACGTGCGGCGCGGCGGCGCGGCGCCCGACGAGCTCGGCTCGCAGGTGGAGCTGCTGCGCAAGATCGGCGACACGCTGGGCGTGCTGGGCCTCGGCGAGCAGCGTGCCCGCGTGCAGGCGGAGATCACGCGCATCGAGAACCTGGTGAAGTCCAGCGAGCAGCCCACCGAGTCGGCGCTGATCGACATCGCCGCGGCGCTGATCCAGGTGGAAGACCGCCTCGACGACGAGCTGGTGCGCATGGTGCTGCCGAAGGAGAAATCCGCCGCGGCCACCGGCGAGCCCGAGCCGGACGTGGACTTCGTGCAGGTGCAGGGCGCGGTGCTGCGCGAATGCGTGGTGAACCTCGCGCGCGTGAAGGAATACATCGCGCAGAGTGTGGGGGGCACGCTGGATGCCGCCGGCTTCGACAACTGGCACGAGCTGATGCGCGGCATCCAGGCCGGCCTGTCGATGCTTGGCAAGACGCGCGCCGTGGAGTGCGTGCGCCGTGTCACCCAGCACCTGCGCAAGGTGATGCAGCAGGAGGGCTCCGGCCTTTCCACGCATGCGATGGAGCGCCTGGCGGACGCCATCGTCAGCGTCGAGTACTACATGGAGACGCTGCAGGCCGGCCGCTCCGATCCTTGGTACATGCTCGACAACGCCGAGACTGCCCTGAAGGCGGTGGACGCGGAGCCGGGGCGCGACATTCCCGTGGTCGGTCCCGCCGGCGACAAGCAGTTCACCGGCACGATGGTGCTCGGAACGGCGGCGGTCCCGCCGGTCGTGCCTTCTCCGCCCTCGCTCCCGCCGGTGGCCACCGACGTGCTGCCGGTGCGCGGCAAGCCCGCGGTTGCCGATGCCGGCGACCCGGAGCTGCTGGCGCTGTTCCTGGAGGAGGCGCACGAGGAGGAAGCGAAGATCACCCGCCACCTGCCGGCGTGGGACCAGGACCCGACCCAGGAAGATTCGCTGGTGGCCGCGCGCCGCGCCTTCCACACCCTAAAGGGCAGTGGACGGGTGGTGGGCGCCACCGCGCTGGCCGAGTTCGCCTGGTCGATCGAGAACCTGCTCAACCGCCTGCTGGACAAGACGCTCACGCGCTCGCCGGCCATCCTGGCCACGCTGCGCGAGGCGGTGGCGGCACTGCCGCAGCTCATCGCGCAGCTGGAGAGCGGCGCGGTGCCCACGGCGGATCCCGTCGCCATCTCCACGCGTGCGCATGCGCTGGCCGCGGGCAAGCCCCTGGCCGCATCCGCGCCGCAGCCGGCGCCGGCGATGCAGGTGGCGCCTCCGCCGCCCGTTGCGCCTGCACCCGAGGTCGCCGTTGTTTCACCGCCGGCCGCGCCACCCGCTGCGCCGGCGCCGACCGCCAGTGACATCGATCCTGCGCTGCGCGAGATCTACGCGCGCGAAACCGGCAGCCACGTGGCCGCCATCCGCTCCTGGCTGGCACGTGAAAGCAGCCTGCCTGCACCGCATGTGCTGCCGGAGCCGGTCTACCGCGCCTGCCATACGCTGGCCGGCAGTTCCAAGGCGGCCGCCGCACGCCACGGCATCCGCCTCGCCGAGCCGCTCAACCACTGGCTGCGCAAGGCCTTTGACGGCAATGCCGGCCTGACCGCCGCGGACATGACGCTGGTCGGGCAGTGCATGGATGCCTTGGAGGTGGTGAGCACGCACCTCGACGAAGCCACGGGTTTCTTCAGCAACCATCAATCACTGCTGGCGCGCATCGCCGCCGCCGAGGGTGAGCTGGACGGCCGCATCGCCGCCGCTGCCGAAAGCGTGGCGCGAGCCGCGCCGCCGCCCGCTCCGACAGCGCCGCCCGCTGCTGCGCCTGAGGTGAAGGCGGCCGAGGCACCCGCCGCTGCGGCTCCCGCGCCGGCCGCGGAGGTGGAGGAGGACATGCCTGCCTCCACCGGCTACGACGCCGAAGTCGCCGCCATCTTCAGCGACGAGGCCAACGAGCTGCTGGAGGAATGCCAGACCTCCTTCCAGGGCATCGGCCAGACCGCGCCCAGCCGCGAGGAATTTGCCGCGCTGAAGCGTCCGCTGCACACCCTGAAGGGTGGCGCCCGCATGGCCGGCGTGACGACCATGGGCGACCTGGCGCACGAGCTGGAGTCGCTGATCATCGGCATCGAGGTGGGCGTGGTGCCGCCCAGCCGCGAGGCGCGCGATGCGCTGCAGAGCGCGCTGGACGAACTGGCGCAGATGCGCGACCTGATGGCGGCCAACGCACCCGTGCCGGCGGCCCGTGCGCTGCTGCGCCGGGTGCGCGCGCTCAATGGGGGTGCGCCCGCCGCCGCGCCAGCGAGCGCACCTGCGGCATCGCCGGCGTCGGAAGCAGCTGCCAGCGCGCCGCCAGTGCCCGCCCCTGCGTCCGCGCCCGAAGTATCGGCGCCCGCGGCGAGTGAATCCGCGGCTCCGGTTGTGCAGGAAGATCCTGGCGCGCTGGAAGGCGATACCCTCATCGAGGCCTCGCCGCTGGTGGAGCGCGAGCCGGGCGACACCATCCCTGCCGCCGATTTCCCGCAGTCGTGGACGGAAGAGGCGGCGCTGGCGCACGGATCGCCGCCGGCCGGGCCTTCTTCAAACGTCATCGAGCTGCCGCTGCCGGAACCGGCTGCGCCAGTCGCGGCGCCCGTGCCCACGCCGCCGCCGGTACAGTTCAACCCGCCTTCGCTGGCCGCTACGCCGCCGGAGTTCAAGCGGCTGATGTCCAGTGCCGCCGTGCCGCCGGGCCGCGAACCCCAGGCCCCGGTGGAGCGCGTGGAGATGGCGCGCGTGGACGCCGAGCTGCTCAACCAGCTTCTCAACCAGGCCGGCGAGGTGAGCATCGCCCGCTCGCGCGTGGAACAGCAGCTGGGTTCGGTGGAGTTCAACCTCGCCGAGCTCACGCGCACGGTCACGCGCCTGAAGGAGCAGCTCTCGAAGCTGGAGATCGAGACCGAGGCGCAGATCCTGCACCGGCACGAGACCGAGATGAGCTCGCGCGCCGACCGCGGCGATTTCGATCCGCTGGAACTCGACCGCTATTCCTCCATCCAGCAGTTCTCGCGCGCACTGGCCGAGACGGCCAATGACGTGGCCAGCATCCAGGGCATGCTCGAGACGCTGACGCAGGAGGCGCAGAACCAGCTGATCCACCAGGGCCGCACCATCACCGAGCTGCAGAACGGCCTGATGCGCACGCGCATGGTGTCCTTCCAGCGGCATGTGCAGCGCATGAGCCGCATCGTGCGCCAGACCGCCAGCGACACCGGCAAGCAGGCCGAGCTGGTGGTGGAGGGCGCCACCGGCGAGATGGACCGGCAGGTGCTGGAGCGCATGCTGCCGCCCTTCGAGCACCTGCTGCGCAATGCGGTGGTGCATGGCATCGAATCCCC
>CBFGXE010000060.1:0-12399 GCA_965652645.1 uncultured bacterium
GAGGACGGCGTGGTGATGGTGGCCACCATCGCCTTCGGCATGGGCATCGACAAGCCCGACGTGCGGTTCGTCGCGCATCTCGATCTGCCCAAGAGCATCGAGGGTTATTACCAGGAGACCGGTCGCGCGGGGCGCGATGGCGAGCCCGCCAATGCCTGGATGGTCTATGGCCTGGCCGACGTGGTGCAGCAGCGGCGGCTGATCGAGTTGTCCGAAGCCGATGAGGCCTTCAAGCGCGTGGCCAATGCCAAGCTCGACGTGATGCTGGGCCTGTGCGAGACGGCCCGCTGCCGGCGGCAATACCTGCTCGACCACTTCGGCGAGGCCAGCGCCCCCTGTGGCAACTGCGACAACTGCATCACGCCGCCGGCCACTTTCGACGGAACGGAGGTGGCGCAGAAGCTGCTCTCCTGCATCTACCGCTGCGAGAAGGCCAGCGGCTTCGGTTTCGGCAGCCAGCACGTCATCGACGTGCTGCGCGGCCAGCGCACCGAGAAGGTGCTGCAGCGGGGCCACGACACGCTCACCACCTTCGGCATCGGCGCCGCGCTCGATGAGCCGCAGTGGCGCGCCGTGCTGCGGCAGCTGGTCACGCTGCGGCTCATAGCGGTGGACCACGACAACTACAACGTGCTGCGCCTCGCCGAGGCCAGCCGCGAGGTGCTGCGCGGGGAGCGGCGCCTCACGCTGCGGCGTGATGCCATTCCGGCGGCAAAAGCCAGTCGTCATGTGCGCCGGCGGCCCACGGGAGCCAGCCTGGCAGCCGACCGCTCGGCCGCCGATTCACTGGCCGCCTCGCCGCTGGAGGAGTCGGTTTTCCAGGCACTGCGGGAGTGGCGGCGCGGCGTGGCGAAGGAGCATGGCGTGCCGGCCTACACCGTGCTGCACGACGCCACCGTGCGCGAGATCGCGCGCCAGCTGCCCGCCGACAAGGCCCTGCTCGCCAACATCTCCGGCATAGGCACCACCAAGCTGGAGCGCTACGGCGAGGCGATCGTCGAGGTGGTGCAGTCGGCCAGGGAGGCCGTTCCGGCCTGAGCCCGGGAATTCCTGGACGACGGGGGGACCAGAGGTAACCGTCCCCGGCACCTGAATCATCCATTGCCCCGCCCGGGCGCATGCCGCAGCATTCGCCCATGGAACCGGTCTCGATCATCCTCGCGGCAATCGCCTTGCTGCTGCTTGCAGCCACCCTCTACCTCGCCCTGCGTCGCAATCCCCTGCAGTCGCGGGTGGAGGAAATGCTGGAGGAGCGCAGCCGCCTCACTGCCTCGCTGGAACATGCGCGCGAGGCCCTGGCGTCACAGGAGGAACGGGCCCGCGAGGCCCTGGCGTCACAGGAGGAACGCGCCCGCACCGCACTCGCTGCCGAGCAGCAGCGCCTGCAGCAGCAGCTTGCCGAGCAGAAGCAGTGGGTCACCGAGCAGACCCGCCACTTCGAGACCAGCGTGCTGGCCGCCGCCGCGAAGCTGATGGAGGAGCGCGGCAAGGCCTTCGCCGAGCTCAACCAGAAGGAAGTGCAGACCGTGGTCACGCCCTTCAAGGAACAGCTCGCCGAGTTCCGCCAGCGCGTGGACCACATTTATGCCGAGGAGGCGAAGGAGCGCGGCAGCCTGAAGGCGCAGATCGAGCAGCTCACCTCGATGAACCAGGCCATGTCGATGCAGGCCGAGCGCCTGGTGAATGCGCTCACCATCACCTCCAAATCCGTGGGTGACTGGGGCGAGACCATCCTGGAGAAGATCCTGGAGGATTCCGGCCTGCGCCGCGGCCATGAATACGACCTGCAGCTTTCGGTGCGCGGCCTCGATGGCGAGCGGCTCATCCCCGACGCCGTGATCCACCTGCCCGAGTCGCGCCAGCTCGTGGTCGATTCGAAGGTTTCAAACAAGGCCTGGGCGGAATACTGCGCCGCCACCGGGGAGCCCGAGCGCGAGGCGCTGCTGCGCGAACACCTCGCCTCGCTGCGCGGCCACATCAAGAACCTGGCCGGCAAGCGCTACAGCGACGTGCCTGAACTGAAGACCGTGGACTTCGTGCTGATGTTCGTGCCCGTGGAGGCCGCGCTGCTCACCGCCTTCGTGAAGGACCCGGCGTTGTACGGTGATGCCTACCGCGCGCGCATCGTGCTGGTCACGCCCAGCACCTTGATGGCGGTGGTGAAGCTGGTGGAGGGCATCTGGACGTTCCAGAAGCGCAAGGAGTCGGCGGACGAGATCGCCGAGGCCGGTCGCAAGCTGTACGAAAAGCTCGCCGGCTTCGCACAGACCTTCGAGAACGTGGGCCGCGCCATCCAGCAGTCCCAGGCCGCCTTCGAGCAGGCCAGGGGCCAGCTGGCCACGGGCAAGGGCAATGCCATCCGCATCGCCGAGCAGATGAAGGAACTGGGCGTGACCCCGGCTGCCGGCAAGCAGATGCCGCCGGCGCTGCTGCAGCGGGCGCTGGACGAATCCGGGGAATAGCGTCCGCGTCCTACATCGCGCCCGCGGCCGCGGCGCGCATACTGCCTGCGTGGCTGCGATAGACACCGTCTATCAAACGGATAAAGAATATCGTCAGCGGGATGTTTGCCCCGCCGGTAAGCTCCCATTCCAGTAACCCGTCCAACGAAAGAGGACTTCGAAATGTCTCTGATCAATACCCAGGTCAAGCCCTTCAAGGCGCAGGCCTTCCACAACGGCAATTTCATCACCGTCACCGAGGCCGACCTGAAGGGCAAATGGTCCGCGGTGGTGTTCTATCCGGCCGATTTCACCTTCGTGTGTCCCACGGAGCTGGGCGACCTGGCCGACAACTACGCCGAGTTCAAGAAGATCGGCGTGGAAATCTACAGCGTCTCCACCGACACGCACTTCACCCACAAGGCCTGGCACGACGCCTCGGACACGATCAAGAAGATCCAGTACCCGATGATCGCCGACCCGACCGGCGCGATCTCGCGCAACTTCGGCGTGATGATCGAGGAAGAGGGCCTGGCGCTGCGCGGCACCTTCCTGATCAACCCGGAAGGCCAGATCAAGGTGTGCGAGATCCATGACCTGGGCATCGGCCGCGACGCGAAGGAGCTGCTGCGCAAGGCCCAGGCCGCGCAGTACGTGGCCAACAACCCGGGCGAGGTGTGCCCGGCCAGCTGGAAGCCCGGTGCCAACACGCTGAAGCCCTCGCTCAGCCTGGTCGGCAAGATCTGATGATGGCCTGAAGAGGCAAGGCAAAGGAGGAAGTGATGTCCCTGCTCGATACAGACATGAAAGCGCAGCTCGGTGAGTACCTGCAGCGCCTCGTCACGCCGGTGCAGATCACCGCGTACGTGGACGCCAGCAATGAGTCGCGTGACATGCTGGCGCTGCTGGCGGACATCGCTGCCCTCTCGCCGAAGATCTCCGTCTCGGAGACGCGCGGGGGCGAGCGAACGCCCGCCTTCGCGCTGGCCCGTCCCGGTGAGCCCGCGCGCGTGACGTTCGCGGGCCTGCCCATGGGCCACGAGTTCACCTCGCTGGTGCTCGCGCTGCTGCAGGTCGGCGGTTATCCGCCGAAGGTGGAGCAGGGCGTGGTCGACCAGGTCAGGGCGCTCGACGGCGACTTTGAATTCGTCACCTATATTTCACTGAGCTGCCAGAACTGCCCCGACGTGGTCCAGGCGCTCAACCTGATGTCCGTGCTCAACCCGCGCATCCGCCACACCATGGTCGATGGCGCGCTGTTCGAGCAGGAAGTGGCCTCGCTGAACATCCGCTCCGTGCCGTCGGTGTACCTCAACGGCCAGCCCTTCGGCCAGGGCCGCATGGAGGTGGAGCAGATCCTCGCGAAGCTCGACAAGGGCGTGGAAGCGCGCATCGCGGCGAAGATGAACAGCCAGAAGCCCTACGACGTGCTGGTGGTGGGCGGCGGCCCGGCCGGCGCCTCGGCGGCGATCTACGCCGCGCGCAAGGGCATCCGCGTGGCCGTGGCGGCGGAACGTTTCGGCGGCCAACTGCACGACACGCTGGGCATCGAGAACCTGATCTCGGTGGACCACACCGAGGGCCCGGAACTCGCACGCTCGCTGGAGCACAACGTGCGCGCCAACGGCGTGGAGATCTTCAACCTGCAGCGCGCCGCCGAGCTGGTGCCGGGCGAGCTGGTGCAGGTGCGCTTCGAGGGCGGCGCCACGCTGTCGGCCCGTTCGGTGGTGCTCTCCACCGGCGCGCGCTGGCGCGAGCTGGGCGTGCCGGGCGAGAAGGAATACCGCAACCGCGGCGTGGCCTACTGCCCGCATTGCGATGGTCCGCTGTTCAAGGGCAAGGATGTTGCGGTGGTCGGCGGCGGCAACTCCGGCGTCGAGGCGGCCATCGACCTGGCCGGCATCGTGCGCAACGTGACGCTGATCGAGTTCGGGGACGCGCTGCGCGCGGACGCCGTGCTGGTGAAGCGCCTGGCCAGCCTGCCGAACGTGAAGATCCTCACCGCCACGCAGACGCTGGAGGTGTACGGCGACGGCAACCAGGTCACGGGCCTGCGTTATCGCAACCGCACCACGGGCGAGGAGCACTCGCTGCCGCTCGACGGGGTGTTCGTGCAGATCGGCCTGGTGCCCAACACCGACTGGCTGAAGGGCGTGGTGGATCTCACCGCCCGCGGCGAGATCGAGGTGGACGGGCGCGGCCAGACCTCGGTGCCCGGCGTCTATGCCGCCGGCGACTGCACCACGGTGCCGTTCAAGCAGATCGTCACCGCGATGGGCGAGGGTTCCAAGGCCGCGCTGGGTGCCTTCGAGCACCTGATGCGCCAGCCGGTGGAGGAGAAGGCGGCCGCGGCCTAGCCGAGGCGCTTTTCCAGCGGGTCATGGGGGCGATCCGCCGCACGATCGCCTCGTCCGCCACTCAGTCTTCGGTGAGTGGCTCGAGGCCCTCGGCAGATTCTTCCCAGTTCACGCCGTCGAAGGGCGTGACGGTGAGCATCTCCACCGTGCCATCGTCCAGGCAGCGCGCATTGACGCTGTAGTCTTCCGGATGCGAGCGCGGCACGTAGAAGGACTTCACGCCGCACACCTTGCAGAACAGGTGCGTGGCCGTATGCGTGTTGAACTGGTAGCTGGTGAGCGAATCAGCGCCGGAGACCAGCTTGAACTGCGAGCGCGGAATCAGCAGGTGCAGGAAGCCGAGTTTCTGGCACAGGGAGCAGTTGCACTCCAGTACCTCCAGGTGCGCGGGCGCCTCGACTTCGAAGCGTACCCGGCCGCAATGGCAGCCCCCCCGGTGCGTCGTCATCGTCCTAGCATAACGCCTATCAGGTGGGCACGCGCGCAAAGTAGCCGGGATATTCTGTCACAAGGCCATCCGCGTCCACGGTGATGTCCACCTGGAAGCCTGTGCCGTCGAGGTTCTCGAAGCGGTACTGGCGTTCACCCAGTCGCGTATAAGCCTGCAGTTGCGGGCGCACCGAGAGTTCCGGCGCACTCACCCAGGCCATGCGGTATTCGCGGCGTTCTCCCACGGCGAGGTTCGAGCGCCAGATCGGGAAGCTGTTGGTGAAGGGCGTGGGCCAGATGTCGATGTCCTGGCAACCCGCGAGCCGCGCCAGATGCACGCCATTGCCGTCCTGCCATCGCCCGG
Source organism: uncultured bacterium (assembly GCA_965652645.1). GTDB lineage: Bacteria > Pseudomonadota > Gammaproteobacteria > Steroidobacterales > Steroidobacteraceae > ZC4RG30. The sequence goes on from CBFGXE010000060.1 coordinate 5,592, forward strand.
CGCCATCACAACGCAGGCCGATGGCGCGTCCGCCGGCAGCGCAGTCCACCTGCAGGTCCGCGCTGCGCAGCAGGCCATTCATGTCCCAGGCGAGCTGGTAACGCAGGGAGAAGGGCTGGTCCTCCTCATTGAAGGCGATCAGCGCGCCACGCGCCGACCGGCCGGAGAGCAGCAGCTGCTCCAGCCCGAGGAGCGGCCGGGAGGGGTTCCATAGCGGTGCCCAGCAGACAGAGCGCGGTCCCTGCACGTTCATTTTTTCGATAGTAGCAGCGCCAGGGCGGGATTTCGCTCTCCGCAGGACCGTGCCCACCCAGGGGTGCTATCACCCCCCGGCCGACCCGGTCATTAATGCCCCGGCCATCCGGGATAAACTCCCGCCTTTCTGCACTGAAAAAGAACATCCGGGGGGCCAGTGTCCAATCGCACTCTTGTATCTGCCGGCAACGTGGTGGTGGCTGCGGCCATCGTGGCGTGCGGGCTCACCGCCTGCTCCTCTTCTTCCCCGTCGTCCGGGGATCCCCTGGCCAGGCCGGCGAATTTCGACCAGGCGCGCATGCAGAAGGGCACTTCGCAGGGCGATGCCTGGCCCAGCTATGGCGGCAGCTATGACGAGCAGCGCTTCAGCCCGCTGAAGGCCATCCATGACGGCAACGTCGCGCAGCTCGGCCTCGCCTGGTACGGCGACTACGACTCGAACCAGAACCAGCACGGCTCCCCGCTGTATGCCGATGGCGTGATCTACGTCTCCGCCTCGCGCAACCACCTCTATGCCTTCGACGCGCGCACCGGCCAGCGCCTGTGGCAGTACGCGCCGGCCCAGGTGCCGCACCAGAACCTGGGCAACGTGAACAAGGGCATTGCCATGTGGAACGGCAAGATCTACATGGGCACGCTCGACGGACGGCTGGTGGCCGTCAGCGCGCAGACCGGCAAGCCGGTGTGGGAGGCGGACACCATCCCCGCGGAACTGGTCGGCGCCGAGAACCGCACCAAATATTCCGTCTCGATGGCGCCGCGCGTGGCCAAGGGCAAGGTGTTCGTCGGTGCCTCGGGCGGCGAGTTCGGCTCGCGCGGTTTCATCGCCGCCTATGACGCCGAGACCGGCAAGGAAGCCTGGCGTTTCTGGACGGTGCCCGGTGATCCGGCGAAGGACTACGAAGCCGCGCCCCAGCAGAAGGAAGTGCTGGCGAAGGCCGCGGAAACCTGGAAGGGCGAGTTCTGGACCTACACCGGCGGTGGCGGCGCGGTTTGGGATGCCGTGGTCTATGACCCGGTGACAGACCTGCTGATCTTCGGCACCGGCCAGCCGTCGCCGTGGAATTCCGCGGTGCGCGACCGCGAGCTGGCCGACAACCTGTACACCAACTCCATCGTGGCGGTGAAACCGGACACCGGCGAATACGTGTGGCACTACCAGGCCACGCCGGCGGATTCGTGGGACTACGACAACGTCAGCCCGATGATGACGGCGGACCTCGATTTCAACGGCACGGAGAAGCACGTGGTCATCCAGCCGTCGAAGAACGGCATGATCTATGTGCTGGAGGCGGCCACCGGCAAGCTCATCAGTGGCGACCCGTTCACGGTGGTGAACTGGAACACCGGCATCGACATGGAGACCGGACGTCCCAGGGTGGTACCGGCAGCGCGCTACCTGACCGAGCCGTGGAACGTGGCGCCGGGACCGCCGGGCGGCCACACCTGGCATCCGAATGCCTTCAGCCCGCTCACCGGCCTCATCTATATCCCGACCTGGGAGAACTATGGCGTGAACTCGCCGCAGCGGGTGCCCGAGGGCGGCACCCCGCCGCTCATCAGCTTCTCCCCGGGGCCTCCCCCCGCAGGCGTGCAGCCCAACAACAACAGCCAGGACGTGGGCTGGCTGCAGGCCTGGGATCCGGTGGCGCGCAAGGTGGTGTGGGAGACCCCCAAGGCGCCGCGCGCCACCAGCGGCGCGCTCGCCACCGGGGGCAACCTGGTCTTCATGGGCAACAGCCGCGGCCAGGTGCTTTCCGCCTACAACGCGCAGACGGGCGAGAAGCTGTGGGAATTCGAGACCCAGGGCGATGTGTACGCCGGGCCGATCACCTACGAGCTGGATGGCGTGCAGTACATCGCTGCCAGTGTCGGTGGCGCGGGACAGGGCGACTACTTCGCGCCCGGATACGGGCGCATGCTGGTGTTCAAGGTGGGCGGCACCGCCGAGTTGCCGCCGAAGGCACCCTATACCCCGCGCCAGCTCAATCCGCCGCCGCTCACCGCGGCGGCGGACACCGTCGCGCGTGGCAGCCAGCTCTATGCGGACCATTGCTCGGTGTGCCATGGCGCCAACGCCGCACCGGGCGGTGGACGCGGCGGCAACAATGCGCCGGACCTCGGCACCTCGCCATTCATCCAGGCGCAGGCTGCCTTCGACACCGTGGTGCTGCAGGGGCAGCGCGTGGACAGGGGCATGCCGGACTTCAGCGACAAGCTGAAGGCCGATGATGCCGCGGCCGTGCTGGCGTATGTGGTCTCGCGCGCCCATGAGCGCAAGAACGCGCCGCCGCCGCCGCCGGGCTTCGGGCCCGGCCGCGGGTTTGGTGGGCCGGGTGGTCCCGGCGGACCGGCACGCGGTGGTCCGGCCGGCGCGCCAGCACCGGCGCCGCGCGCAGGCGGCGCCAACGCCACGGCGCCGCAGCCGCCGCGCGACATCCACCAGGAGGCCGTCGGCCAGTAACCGAGAGGGGCGCCATCGGCCCCGGGGATTTGCGAACATGACCACACAGAAGCCACTGCTGGGCCTGGCCCTGCTGCTATCCATCGGCCTCGCCGGCTGCCAGAAGAAGGCGGAGACCTCTCCGCTGCTCGCCAATCCCGCGGCCATCACCGATGAGCGCCTGCTGAAGGGCACCTCCGAAGGGGATGCCTGGCCCAGCTATGGCGGCAGCTTCAACGAGCAGCGCTTCAGTCCGCTGAAGGCCATCAACACGGAGAACGTGGGTGAGCTCGGATTGCTGTGGTACGCCGACTACGACAGCAACCTCGACCAGCATGGCGCGCCGCTCTACATCGATGGCGTGCTTTATGCGTCCACGGCCTTCAACACCAAGGTCTACGCCTTTGACGCGAAGACCGGCAAGCAGCTGTGGATGTACAACACTCTCACGGATGGCTCCTGGCTGCGCAATGTGTGCTGCGGCAACATCAACCGCGGCATCGCCGCCTACAACGGCAAGATTTTCGTCGGCACGCTGGATGCGCGGGTCATCGCCATCGACGCGAAGACCGGCGAGGCGGCCTGGATCACCGACACCATCATCGGCGACCGCAATGATCCGCTGAACCGCCTGTCGATCACCATGGCGCCGCGCGTGGCCAAGGGCAAGGTGTTCCTCGGCGCCTCCGGCGGCGAGTTCGGCGTGCGCGGCTGGATCGCCGCCTTCGACGCCGAGACCGGCAAGGAGGTCTGGCGTTTCTACAACGTGCCCGGCGATCCCGCGAAGGGCTTCGAGAACGAGGCCATGGAGCGCGCCGCGAAGACCTGGAGCGGCGAGTGGTGGAAGCTCGGCGGCGGCGGTTCGGTGTGGGATGCCACCGTGTACGACCCGGTGACCGACCTGCTGTTCTATGGCACGGGCAACGGCACGCCCTGGCGCGCCAGCGCGCGCGACCCGAAGCTCGGCGACAACCTCTACATCGCCTCCATCATCGCGCTGAAGCCGGACACCGGAGAATACGTGTGGCACTACCAGGCCACGCCCGGCGACAACTGGGACTACGACGCCACCAGTCCCATGATGACCGCCGACCTCACCATCGACGGCGAGCAGAAGCACGTGCTGATGCAGCCGAACAAGAACGGCTTCCTCTACGTGCTCGAGGCGGCCACCGGCAAGCTGCTGTCGGCCGACAAGTTCACCGAGGTGAACTGGGCCACGCACGTGGACCTCAAGACGGGCCGCCCGCAGGTGGTGCCGGCCGCGCGTTACGAGAACCGCCCGTGGAACCTCGCGCCCGGCGTGCAGGGTGGCCACAGCTGGCATCCCAATGCCTACAGCCCCGAGACAGGCCTGATGTACATCCCCGCGTGGGAGGCCTACTACATCATGCAGAACGATCCGGACTACGCGCCGTCGACGGGCGGCTTCAACCTCGGCATCGTCTTCAGCGTGCAGGGCATGTCGCTGCCGAACGTGCAGCCCACGAACAAGGAGGGCATCTTCGGCCGCCTGATCGCCTGGGATCCGGTGGCGCGCAGGATCGTCTGGGAAACCCCGCCCTTCGACAACGACCGGCCCAGCGGTGGCGTGATGGCCACGGCGGGCGGGCTTGTGTTCGCCGGCAATGGTGCAGGGCAGGAATTCCGTGCCTATGACGCGCGCACCGGCGAGCAGCTGTGGAGCTTCCCGGCGCAGACCTCGGTGTTTGCGGCGCCCATCACCTATGAGCTGGAGGGCGAGCAGTACGTGGCTGCCAGCGTGGGTGGTTCGGCGGCGGGGCAGGGTTATTACGCCCCCGGTCATGCCCGCATGCTGGTGTTCAAGCTGGGCGCCACGGCCGCGCTGCCGCCCAGGCAGCCCTACACGCCGCCGCCGCTGAACCCGCCGCCCTCCACGGCATCGGCCGACGTGATCGAGCGCGGTCGCGCGGTCTATGACCAGTACTGCACCGTCTGCCACGGCGTGGACGGCGTGCAGCCCCGCGGCACCTTCCCCGACCTCACCACCACGCCCATGCTGCATTCCCAGGAGGCGTTCAACCAGATCATCAATGGCGCGCGCGCGCAGCGCGGCATGGGCGACTTCTCGAAGGACGTGGGGCCCGAGGACGCCATTGCGGTGCGCGAATACCTGATCTCGCGCGCCAACGTGCTGAAGGAGCGCGAGCCACCGCCGCCGGCACCGGTGGACAACTCGGGCAACCAGCACCAGCAGTAGTCCTGTCTGCCGCTGGCAGTGTTTGCCGGCGGCACGCTGCGCTACGTCAAAACCCCTGTGATTTCCGGGAGATGGGCTGGCTCTCGGGCCATTTCCTGTGCGAGACTCGCCAGCCCTTGGAAGACAGGCCGCCGGCCACTTCAAGCCAATTTCACAGCAAGACAACCAGACAGAGGTTCGGGAACATGAGCAATCTTGAAAGCGTGCTGAAGGCCGCTGGCAACACTGTCGAGCACCTGCGCAACTCTAAGATCGGTGCCTACGTGTATCCGGTCGTGGCGCCGGAGTTCTCCAACTGGCGCGACGAGCAGGCCGCGTGGCGCAACGCCGCGGTGCTCTTCGACCAGACGCACCACATGGTCGACCTCTTCATCGAGGGCCCGGATGCGCTGAAGCTCATCGAGCGCCTGGCCATCAACAGCATGAAGGGCTTCGTGCCGAACAAGGCCAAGCAGTTCGTGGCCTGCTCCTACAGCGGCCACGTGATCGGCGACAACATCCTGTTCTACCTCGCCGAGAACAGCTTCGTGATGGTGGGCCGCGCCCCGTCCGTGAACTGGGTGAAGTTCCACGCCGAGACCGGCGGCTACAACGTGAAGGTGACCTACGACGATCGTTCGCCCTCGCGTCCGAACGGCCACGCCGTCACCCGCAAGTTCTACCGCTTCCAGATCCAGGGCCCCAAGGCCAAGTACGTGATCGACAAGCTCAACGGCGCGCCCCTGCCCGAGCTGAAGTTCTTCAACATGGCCACGATGAAGATCAAGGGCCGTGACGTGCGCACGCTGCGCCATGGCATGGCCGGCGAGCCGGGCGTGGAGATCTGGGGCCCGTACGCCGAGCGCGAAGAGATCCGCGACGCCATCCTCGAGGCCGGCGCCGAGTTCGGCCTGGTGCCGGTGGGCTCGCGCGCCTACGCCACCAACACGCTGGAGTCGGGCTGGATTCCCTCCCCGCTGCCGGCCGTGTACACCGACGAGCGCATGAAGTCCTACCGCGAGTGGCTGCCGGCCAACTCGTACGAGGCTGCCGGCGCCATCGGCGGTTCCTTCGTGTCGAACAACATCGAAGACTACTACCTGACCCCGTACGAGATCGGCTACGGCCCGTTCGTGAAGTTCGACCATGACTTCATCGGCCGCGAGGCGCTCGAGAAGCTCAACGGTGGCAAGGGCGGCCGCCGCAAGGTGACGCTGGCCTGGAACAGCGAGGACGTGGCCAAGGTCATCACCTCGCTGCTGTCGAAGGGCGACCACTACAAGTACATCGACTGGCCGCTGTCGAACTACGCCAACAGCAACTACGACCTGCTGACGGCCGGTGGCAAGCCGGTGGGCGTGTCGCTGTTCTCGGGCTACAGCTACAACGAGCGCAGCTTCCTGTCGCTGGCCACCGTCGACGAGGACGTGGCGATCGGCAACGAGGTGGTGCTGCACTGGGGCGAGCCGAACGGCGGCACCGGCAAGACCACCGTCGAGCGCCACAAGCAGGCCGAGATCCGCGCCATCGTGTCGCCGGTGCCCTACGCGGTCACCGCCCGCACGGCCTACGCGGAAGGCTGGCGCACGGGCAAGAAGTAAGTCGCGACGCGACTGCTTCGCGCCGCAAGGCGCAACGCGCAACGCGCAACGCAAAAGGGCGGGTGATTCACCCGCCCTTTTGCTTTTTTGCCCTTCATCGAATCAGCGGGGCCGGCGGGGGGGGGGGAAGGCTGGAGAACTTGTCACCTCAAGAAACTCGGCGTAGCGTCCTTACGCACTCATTTCGCCGAGAGCCCTGCGTTTTGCGCATGAAGTATCGAAGGAGTACGGCATCTGGACTATTGGGCGCTGCGGCCAGTCTGCTGTTGCACACGCTGTTCATGGCCGCTGTTGTGCTGGGTGGCAGCG
>CBFGXE010000061.1:0-12326 GCA_965652645.1 uncultured bacterium
TGGCGAGCTGGAGCGGTTGAAGGGCCAGGTGAGCCTGGTGCGGCTGATCGAGGCCTCGGGGGTGAAGTTGATCCGCCAGGGCAAGGCCTAGGCCTGCCGGTGCCTGGGATTCCACCGATTCTCCTGACACCGTCCTAACGTAGCCCTGCTGAACCCTGCCGCCTTCTCCGGAGACCGATTAGTGTGAGTCAGGCCGCCATGGCCTGATGGTCACATCGTAAGCTTCCCCGCCTCGCACGCAAGGGCATCGAGCTTGCTGAACACCTCGCCCGGACGCGTGGCGGCCTCAGGGCGCGCCCGGACAGCCCGCCCCGCTACTCCAGGAAATCCACGAAGTCCTCAACCTCGGCCTGCCGTTCGGCTGGCGCCGAAGCTGCACACGGCTGTGGCCGAGTTGTATGAGGGGGCACAACCTATCCCGCCAGGAACGGCTCCAGCTGCCCCAGCACCCCCACCGGATTCTGCTCCTGCAGGTTGTGTCCGCCAGTCAGCGCCACCCCCGTCATCTGCGTGGCCCGCTCCTTCCAGATGCCCGCCACGTCATACATCCTTCCCATGGCCGCATCACTGGCCCAGATCACCAGCAGGGGGCAGGTGATCTTCCTGCTGAGGTCCGCCTCGTCATACTGCATGTCGATGCCGGCGGAGGCCCGATAGTCCTCGCACATGCCGTGCACCGCGGCCGGATCGCGATACACCCTGAGGTATTCCGCGCGCAGGTCCGGCGAGGGGTTGCGGCCGAAGTTGCCCTCGATGTCCGCATTGAGGATGTTCTCGGGGAAGGGCGCGGGGCGGATGTAGAGGAACCAGTGGAAGTACGTGTCCACGAACGCCTTGGTCACATTCGTGTACAGGTAGTGCGTGGGCACGATGTCGAGCACCGACATGCGCGTGACGGCCTGCGGGTGATCCATCACCAGGCGATGCGCCACGCGCCCGCCGCGGTCATGGCCGACCAGCGCAAACCGATCGAAGCCGAAATGGCGCATCACCTCGACATTGTCGAGCGCCATGGCGCGCTTGGAATAATTGACGTGGTTCTGCCCGTCGGGCGGCTTGCTGCTGTCGCCATAACCACGCAGGTCGGGCACCACCACGGTATGGCGCTTGGCCAGCTCCGGTGCCACGCGATACCAGGAAAGATGCGTGAGCGGTGCGCCATGCAGCAGCAGCACGGGCGGGCCGCTGCCGCCGACCACGGCATGGATCTCCGCGCCGCTGGTCTTCACTTTTTGCACCTTGAATCCCGGCAGCAGCTTCGCATCAGCGGCGCTGGAATCCTGCACGGCAGGCGCCGCGGCCGCTGCACTGCGGGAACCAATCAGGCTGTCGACGGCCATTGCCATGCCCGATGCCAGCAGCTTGCGGCGGGTGGCTCGGGTGGCGGTATCCGCAATGGTTGCTGTAGGACGCACCGTAACCTCCCTGGCAGTGGCGGCAGACCAATACCCATGCTAAACCTGTGGCCGACAGAAGCAAGGTTGCCTCTTCCATGGTCCATGGCTTCTCGAATCACTGCCGTTCCTGGCAGCAGGTCGCAGGGATCTGCTTCATCCTGATTGGGGTGGCGCCGCTGGCTGTCGCGGGCGGTGGAGATGACTTGTCAACGGCGTCGAAGCAGGGCGATGCCACGCGCATGGAGGCATTGCTGGAAGAGGGCGCCGATCCGGATGCCCCCGGCCCCTTCGGAACACCGGCCCTGCACTGGCGCGTGGCAGAAGACGACCTGCCCGGCGCGAAACTGCTGCTGCAGGCGGGTGCCAACCCGGATGCACCCACCGAGCGCGGCATCACGCCCCTGCTGCTCGCCATCGCCAATGGCAACCACCAGATGGTGGAGCTGCTGCTGGAGGCCGGTGCCAATGCCAGGGCCACGGGGGCGGATGGCGAGACGCTGCTGATGCGCGCGGCCGAATCCGGTTCGGCGCGCGTGGTGCAACTGCTGCTGCAGCAGGGCACGCCGGTGGACGCGAAGGAAACGCGCTTCGGACAGACCGCGCTGATGTTCGCGGCGCGCGCGGGACATGCCGAAGTCGTGGCCGCCCTGCTGAAGGCGGGGGCGCAGCCCAACGTGGCCACCGTGGTCGGTCCTGCACCGTCCTTCATTCTTCCCAACTCGCAGGCGGGCTTCGGTTTCGGTGTCGGCATCATCCGGGGTGGTACGCCCGCCGACCGCGGCCGGCGCGAGCCGCGGCCGGGCGGACTCACTCCGCTGCACTACGCCGCGCGCCAGAACCACGTCGAGGCGGCGAAGCGGCTGGTCGCCGCGGGTGCCGACCTGCACGCGCGCGAGGCCAACGACATCACCCCGCTGCTGATGGCCATCTCCAACAACAGCGTCGCCACCGCGCATTTCCTGCTGGAGCAGGGCAGCAACGTGAATGCCCGCGACTGGTATGGCCGCACGCCGCTGTGGGAGGCGGTGAACGTGCGCAACCTCTACGTGCACAACGCCACCTTCAAGAACGGCATCGACCGTCCCCCGGTGCTCAGGCTCATCGAGGCCCTGCTCGCCGCGGGCGCCGATGTGAATGCCAGGACAAAGGAAACCCCGCCTTTCCGCCACCACCTGCTCGAGACCACCGGATCGCTGGAATGGGTGGACTTCACTGGCCAGACGCCCTTCCTCACCGCGGCGCTGGCAGGGGACGTGACCGTGATGAAGCTGCTGCTCAGGCACGGCGCGGATCCGCACATCCACACCTTCCAGGGCACCTCGCCGCTGATGGCGGCCGCCGGCGTGAACTGGGTGGTGGCGCAGACCTGGACCGAGGGCCCCGGGCAGCTGCTTGAGGCGGTGAAGCTCTGCCACTCCCTCGGCATGGACGTGAACCAGGCCAACTCCATGGGCATCACCGCGCTGCACGGCGCGGCCAACCGCGGTTCGGATGACATCATCCGATTCCTCGTGGAGAAGGGGGCGGACCTCACCGCGCGCGACAAGGAGGGTCGCTCGGCGCTGGACTGGGCCGGGGGCGTGTTCCTTGCCACCCATCCACCGGAGCCGAAGCCCGGTTCCATCGCACTCATCACCTCGCTGATGCGCGAACGCGGCGAGGAGGTGCGCTGATGTGGCGCCGCGGGCTGGCTGCGACTGCACTGCTGGCGACGCCCGTGGCGTGGGCGGCCGCTGATCCTGGCGCATTGACCAGCCGCTACTGCACGCAATGCCACAACACGGAGGAGTGGGCCGGCGGCCTCGCGCTGGACGTGCTGGACGCGCAAAGCGTTGGCGAGGACGCCGCCGAGTGGGAGAAGGTGCTGCTGAAGCTGCGCTCGGGCATGATGCCCCCGCCCGGCGAGTCGCGGCCTTCACGTGCGGAACTGACCGCCGTGGTGCGCAGCCTGGAGCAGCGCCTGGATGCCGCGGCCCCGGCGCCTTCCGCTGCGCCAACCGTCCACCGCCTCAACCGCAACGAATACGCCAACGCCATCCGCGACCTGCTGGGCCTCGAGGTGGATGTCAGCGCAATGCTGCCGCCCGACGACGCCAGCGGCGGTTTCGACAACATCGCGGCCGGGCTGGGCATTTCACCTGCGCTGGTGCAGGGATACACCAGCGCGGCCATGCGCCTCTCGCGCCTGGCAGTCGGAGACCTCTCGGCCCCGGAAACCATCACCACCTACCGCACACCGCCGGGCTTGAAGCAGGACGTGCACCTGGAAGGCATGCCGCTGGGCTCAAGGGGTGGCTTGCGCATCCGCCACTTCTTTCCGGTCGACGCGGAATACATGATCACCGTGCGCACCGCGTTCGGCTTCAACAGCGGCACTCCCGTGTTCCTCGGGGGTGGCGGACTCCCGGCGGGCGGTCCGGGCGGCTTTGGCGGCGGGGGCTTCGGTGGGGGAGGCTTCGCGGGCGGAGGCCCGGGAGGTGGAGGCTTCGCAGCCGGCGGTTTCGCGGCGGGCGGGCCGGGCGGCGCAGGGAGCGTGGATGTCGCGCTCGACGGTCGCAGGCTGAGCGGCGCCGGGCGGCTGCGCGTGCGGGTGGAGGCCGGCACGCATGAGCTGACGGTCGCGTACTTCGACCAGCTGCGCACGCTGGGCGTGAACGACATCTACTCCGGTTACAAGGCCGCCGGTGGCATCGAGTCCGTGGAGATTGCCGGCCCCTACAACGCCACCGGTCCCGGCGACACCGTGAGCCGGCGGCGCGTCTTCTCCTGCATCCCCAAGACGCCAGCCGATGAGCGGCGCTGCGCCGAGCAGATCATGGTGGATCTCGCCACGCGCGCGTTCCGCTCGCCGCAACGCTTGGCCGATCTCGGGCACATCGCAGGCCTGTACGAGCGCGGCCATGCGGAAGGCGGATTCGAGGCCGGCATCCAGCAGTCACTGGCGCGCATCCTGATGGATCCGCGCTTCCTGTTCCGCTTCGGAGGCCATACGACGTCCGGAGCCGGTGCCGGGGCGGGTGGCGACATCGAGCTGGCCTCCCGGCTGTCCTTCTTCCTCTGGAGCAGCATTCCCGATGCTGAGCTGCTGGAGCTGGCCGCCGGCGGGCGGCTGGACCGGCCGCAGGTGCTGCAGGCGCAGGTGCGCCGCATGCTGGCCGACCCGCGCTCCAGCGCGCTGGTGGACAACTTCGCCGGCCAGTGGCTGTTCCTGCGCGAGCTGGCCACCGTGGCGCCGGAAGTGGATGGCTTCGATGAAAACCTTCGCCAGGCCTTCATCACCGAGACGCGCTCGCTGGTGGACTGGGTGCTGCGCGGGAACCGCCCCGTCACCGAGTTGCTGAGCGCCGACTACACCTTCCTCAACGAGCGCCTCGCGAAGCACTATGGCATTGCCGGCGTGCGCGGCTCGCATTTCCGCAAGGTGACGCTGCCGGCGGATTCCAGCCGCCGTGGCCTGCTGGGCCATGGCAGCATCCTCACCGTCACTTCCACTGCCACGCGCACCTCGCCGGTGATCCGCGGCGCCTGGATCCTCGGCAATATCCTGGGCGCACCGCCGCCGGAGCCGCCGCCGGGCGTGGAGACCAACCTCGACGGCGACGGCAGCACGGAGATCCGCACCTCGGTGCGCGACCGGCTGGAGCACCATCGCGCCAATCCCTCCTGCGCGTCCTGCCATGGCCTGATCGACCCGGTGGGCTTTGCGCTGGAGAATTTCGATGCCATCGGCGCCTGGCGCGAGCGCGACGGCGACACGCCGGTGGATGCGCGCGGCACGCTGGTGGATGGCACCGCGGTGGATGGTCCACGCAGCCTGCAGCAGGCGTTGCTGGCGCATGCGGACCTGTTCGTGCCGAACCTGGCCCAGAAGCTGCTGACCTATGCGCTGGGCCGCGAGCTGGACCATCGCGACATGCCGGCCGTACGCGCCATCGTGCGCCAGGCTGGCGGCGAGCAGGCGCGTTTCGGCGCGCTCATCGAGGCGGTCGTGCTCAGTCCGGCCTTCCGGCAATCCGGGCCTGCGCAACGGCCAACACCGGACACCATCGCCCGGGTGAACAGGCAGGAGTAGACGATGGCCCATTTCCTCACCCGCCGCCACCTCTCCCGGCGCACCGTGCTGCGCGGGGCCGGCACGGCGTTGGCGCTGCCGCTGCTGGAGTCCATGGTTCCCGCAATGGCCGCGACCCCCGCGCCCCCGCGGCGCTTCGGCGCCATCTATTTCCCGCATGGCGCGACGATGTCCCGCTGGACACCGCGCGATGAAGGCCGCGACTTCACGTTCAGCGAGATCCTGGCGCCGCTGGAGCCATACCGCTCGCACCTTTGCGTGGTCTCCAACCTCTGCCATCCCCTGGCCTATGGACCCGGTGGCGCCACCGGCAACCACAACCGTTCCTCGGCGGCCTTCCTCAGCGGCGCCAAGGCGATGTCGGGGGCGCAGCCGAAGCTCGGCATCACGGCGGACCAGGTCGCCGCGAGGACCCTGGGACAGGACACGCCGCTGCCCTCCCTGGAGCTGATGATCGAGGACTCCAGCATGAGCTGCGGGGAGGGCCTGAGCTGCGCCTACCGCAATACCATTTCCTGGCAGGGCGAGACGGCGCCGCTGCCCATGCAGAACAATCCGCAGCTGGTGTTCGAGCAGCTCTTCGGCGATGGCTCGACCGAAGCCGAGCGCGCGGCCCGCCGGGCGCTGTCGCTGAGCCTGCTGGATTCCGTGGCGGAGCAGCTGAAGGGCCTGGAGCAGAAACTGCCGGCGGCCGACCGGCATCGCATGGAGCGTTTTGCCACCGACGTGCGCGAGATCGAGCGCCGGATCGCCCAGGCCGGGGAGCGCGTCGACGGCGAGGTGGACCTGCCGCCCAAGCCCGGCGGCATTCCCGGCGACGTGGAGCAGCACATCCGCCTGATGTACGAACTGCTGGCACTGGCCTGGCAGACCGACATCACGCGCGTGGGCACCTTCCTGATGGCCAAGGAACTCAGCGGTGCGGTGTATCCGCGCAGCGGCGTGCGCGATTCCTTCCACATCCTCTCGCATCATTCCAACAGCGAGGACAACAAGGCGCGTTTCGCCGTGCTCAATCGTTACCACGTGAGCCTGTTCGCCGAATTCCTCGGCAAGCTGGCCGCCATTGCCGAAGGGGACGGCACGCTGCTCGACCATTCCGTCGTGCTTTATGGCAGCGGCATGGCCGATGGCAATTCGCACGACCATGATCCATTGCCCATCCTGCTGGCGGGGCGGGCCGGCGGTGCCCTGCAGGGCAATCGCCACCTGGTGCAGCCAGCCCGCACGCCCATGTCCAACCTGCTGCTTGCACTGCTGGACAAGCTCGGCTGCCATGAGGAAAGTTTTGGCGACAGCACCGGGCCGCTTGCGATCTAGGGCCGTCCCGTACGGCCTGCGAACCGGCGATAGCCCGGAGCCGGAACCCGGTGGCAAACTATCCGAACGGAGAACGGCCGGTTTTTCTATAGTACGTACGGCCCGGAAAGCGGGCCGCAGGGGGAGTCGGGATGCTTGGCACGAGGAACGTGGCGGGTGGCGGCGTGGCGGCATTGGCCGTGCTGGCGCTCGCGGCAGCGATGACCGTCCATGCTGCGCAGGAGCCGCAGTCGCAGGGGGAGGCACCGCGCCTCTCGCCCGAAGAGCTGCCGATCGAGGAGCTGGAGGAACTGGACGAGGTCTTCGTGCGCGGCGGGCGCCTGCGGGACCGCATCAATCGCGCCGAGGACGAGTTCTACAAGCTCTTCAACCAGATCAATACCGAGGACAAATACGACACCAACTGTCCCTACGTGAACAATCCGGATGAGCCGGGTTCGCGCATCCAGTTCCGCATGTGCATGCCGGTGTTCGTCGCCGACGCGATCGCGGACTGGACCGTGTTCAAGGTGAAATGCGAACCGGAGTTCCGCAATTTCGACTCCAACCGGGACGGCCGCATCTCGGAGATGGAGGCCATGGCGAACATGGACCTGTCCTACCAGTTCGACCAGATCGACGAGAACGGCGACGGCTTCCTGAACGAATACCAGGAGTTCCGCAACTTCGTCGGCTGGGCGCAGATGAACCAGAACTGCTACCGTCCGCCGCCGCCTGACCTGGTGCTGGCGGAAGGCTCCAGGAAATGGTACGAGCACACCATGAAGGTGATCGCCAGCGATCCGCGCCTGCAGGAAATGGCCGGCAAGCTGGATGACATGCACCGCGAGCTGCGCCGGATCCAGACACGCGCCAACACGCTCGAGGACGAGCGGCGGCAGGCGATGTCGAGCCGTCCGCGCAATCCGAACGCGGGGCCCCGCCGCTAGCATTCCGTCCACCTTCGGTTCAGGCTGCGCGCCGAAGGCCTGGGTGATCGCAACCGCGTGTCGCTGACAGCAGCCAGGGAGAGGCAGCATGAAAAGACCGGGGTGGAGTGGGCTGGCCGGCTGTGCGCTGGCCCTGGCGTGGCTGTGCGTTCCATCGGGCTTTGCCGCGAGTCCCGCACAGCCGGCCACCGTGCCCGCCGCGACGGAAAAATTTGAGGAGCTCAGCGAAGTCGTCGTCAGCGGACTCAGGCCGACCAGCAAGGTGGCCGACGTGATTCCATGGATGCGGCGCCTGCTGGGCGAATACACCATCGAGGGCTACGTTGACCTGCGTGGCAAGGGCGATCCGGCTGACCGTCGCAGCGTGCGGGGCTGGGGAGTATGCGTGGGTTTCGGCGTGGCTCCCGGCGTGCAATGCGAGGTCGACGTGCGCTGGCCCGCAGCCAGTGTGGCCGACGACCTGGTCATGGGAGGTGCTTCGACGCTGGCACCGGCCATGATGCTCTACGGCCTGGAGCCCGACGAGATCGGCGTGCGGTACCTGCAGGTGGACAACCGCGGCCTGGCCGAAGGAGCGAGCGGCGGCATCATCGGCGATTCGGCCACCTTCAGGGCACCCTGTGCCGATGTGGTCGAGGGCTGCCAGCGCGTCACGCGCATCATCGCCCGGTCCGAGAGCAAGCAGATCGACATGCAGGTCGATACCGAGATCTTCTACGAGCTGGCCATGCGCTACCGCTTCCAGCTCACGCGCGTGAAGGAAGTGCAGACCATCCCGGGCCCCGGGAGCGTGCCGGGCAAATGACGCGCACGGCCGCCTGGATGCTCGCCCTCGCGGCAGGCTGCATGGCGGCCACCGCCGGGGCAGCCGGCAAGAACCCGCGCAGCGGCTCGCGCGCTGCCGCCTATGTTGACCCGCCGCCCGTGACCGACACCGGCGCCCTGGGGGAGTGGTTGATGCGCCTGGTCGACCGCTACCGCGTGGATGGGGCCGGCACGATCTATGTTCCACCGGTAGATCCGGTCTACCAGCGCGCCAGCTCGAATTCCAGCGAGCAGGCGGCGATCGCGCAGGAAGCCGAATTCATCGAACCGATGGTGTTCAACGTGAAGGGAAGCGCCGACTGCGCCGCCGTCGGAGCGGGTCCTGGCGTCCAGTGCATCTTCAACATCGGCTGGAAGGACCAGTTCGAAGTCAACATGGATCCCGACAAGGGAACCGTGGGCATCTGGAACCTGCCCGGCGGCATCTCCTACCTCAATCCCTCGATGATGCTGGTTGGCCTCGAGCCGGCCAGCCAGGGGCTGCACCTGCTGCTGGTGGACAACAAGGGGCTGCCGGAAGCCGCCCCGGCCCGGGTTGCCGGCGATCGCGCCACGCTGCGCGCCGAATGCGTGAACGCCCCGGTGCTGTTCGGGGCGATGAACCCGGAGAAGTCCTACGAGAGGAGGCTGCCGGATACCTGCGAGCGCATCACGCGCATTGATGCCAGGTCGAACAGCAAGGTGGTGCACATTGCCATCGACATCCAGATCAATCGCCAGCTGGTGACGCAGCTGCAGCTGACCCTGCGGCGCGACAGCAAGAACAAGAAGGGTCGGCCCTGATGTCGCCGCGGCTGGCGTATTTCCTCGCCTGCTGCCTCGCCGCCACCGCGACCAGTGCCGACGGCAATCCCCGCCAGTCGTACCGCAAGCTCGAGTACCTGGCCGCAAAGCCCGTGACTGGAATGGATGAGATGGGTGCCTGGCTGATGCGCCTGGCAGGCCATTACACCGTGGAAGGCCTGGGGACATTCGTCGCGGTGGAGCCCTTCAAGGTGGAGGGCAGCGTCAACTGCGCTCCCGTGGGAGCCGGTCCCGGCATCCATTGCATCTTCAACATCTACTGGCTTGACCAGTTCGAGATCAACCTGATTCCCCCGACCGCAGAAGAGGAGAATGACCCTCGGTACAAGGACTGGGCCCAGGGAATATTCAGTATTCCCGGCGGCGTGCCGTACCTGAGTCCGTCCATGATGCTGATAGGCATCGAGCCGCAGCAGCAGGGGTTGCGGTTCCAGCTGGTCGACAGGAAGGGTCTGCCGGAAGCAGGCACCGGGACCATCGCCGGGAATCGCGCCACCCTGCGTGCGCCCTGCGTGAACTGGCCCGCTGTTCTCAATGACTTGAACCGGACCCGCTATTTCGATGGGCGTTCTCCTGACACATGCGAACGCATCACCCGGATCGACGCCAAGCCGGGTTCCTCTGTGGTGCACATGGCCATCGACATCGAGATCAATGGCGAAGTGGCCACCCAGTTGCAGTCGACTCTGCGCCGCCGGGAAATGCCCGGCGCGCGCTGAGAGTCCTCTCGCCTACCGCAAGGCGCACTCCACGCGGTGGTCCACGTCCGTGCCCAGGGCGGCCCGGTGCAGGGTGACTTCCGCGCGCCCGGTGCCGCCCAATTCCAGCCGCGTGAGGCGCTGGCTCATGTTGGCGCCCGCTCCGGCGAAACACTTCAGCGGCACGCCCACGCGCCGCCACTGGCCCGGGGGCAGCGATCCCAGCGCCGCCCCGATGGCCACGCTTCCCTGGCAGCCCGTGCCGCAGTGCGCGGTGAGGTTCATGCCGCCATCGGGCGCCGCATCGACCTTCAGCGTGAGCACCAGCAGCATGTCGGCGTTGGTCTCGCGGCTGAAGTCCTCGCCGCGCGCGCTGCTGAAGGCCAGGGCACCGGCCCCGCCGCCCGGCCACAGCAGGTGCAGGCTGTCTTCCTGTCGCAGGCGGTCGACGCGTGACAGGCGCATGGTGCCAGAGCCTGCCACGCTCCAGCCCGCAGGTCCGGTGCCGTCGAACAGCGTGGTGCCCGGCGCTTCCGCCGGCGGCACGCCGGCCTCCTCGGGAAGCTGTGGCAGTTCGCCGCGGTCCCTGTACGTGAGGCCGAAGCCGAAGGGAAACAGCGGGTCGTAGCCCGGCTGGTCGCGATGCAATGCGTACTGCGCGGCATGCCGTGGCCAGGAGAACGGGAGCTTGCCGCGGAAGTCATGCTGGATGCGGCCGTTGGCGCGGCGGAACAGCACATCGGCCACGCCTGCGCCCTCCGAGCCGGGCAACCACGCCGCCACGAATGCCTGCGATGCATTGAGCTCGCGGTTCACCCACAGCGGACGGCCGGAAAGGAACACGGCGACAACGGGAATGCCGTCCGCGCTCAGTCGGGCGAGGATTTCCAGGTGTGCGCCGTCGGTGCGCAGCAGCAGCGTGCGGATGTCGCCCACGCCCTCGGCATAGGGGTTCTCGCCGAACACCAGCACGGCCACATCGGGTTTCTCGCGCCAGCTGCCGTCGGCGGACAGCTCGGCGCTGCCGCCGGCCTTTTCCACCTGCTCGCGGATGCCTTCCCAGATCGAGGTGGCGCCCGGAAACCGGCTGTTGTCCGCGCCGGTGCCCTGCCAGGTGAGCGTCCATCCGCCCGACTGCTTGGCGTAGTTGTGCGCACCATCGCCGGTGACCAGCACACGCTGCTTCGGGTGCAGCGGCAGCAGGCCGCCGTTGTTCTTCAGCAGCACCAGCGATTCGCGCACCGCGCGCCGCGCCAGTTCGCGGTGTTCCGGTTTGCCCAGTGTGGAAAAGTCGCCGGCACCGGGCCGCGAGGAGGGCTTGCCCGCCTCGAACAGCCCCATGCGGAACTTCACCCCGAGGATGCGCGCCACCGCGTCATCCAGGCGCGCCATCGAAAGCCTGCCGTCGCGGGCCTGCGCCAGCAGGCTGTCGTAGAGGCCGCGCCAGCTGTCCGGCGCCATGTACATGTCCAGCCCGGCCAGCAGCGCGGCGGGGCAGTCGGTGGGCCGGCAGCCGCGCACCTGGCCATGTCCGTTCCAGTCCCCGACGATGAAACCCTGGAAACCCATGCGCCCCTTGAGCACATCGGTGAGCAGGCCGCGATGGCCGTGCAGCTTGGTGCCGTTCCAGCTGTTGTACGAGGCCATCACCGACATCAGCCCGGCCTCGATGGCCGGCACGTAGGGCGCGCCGTGGATGTCGCGCAGCACGGACTCCGGCACGACCGTGTCGCCCTGGTCGCGGCCATTGGCGGTGCCGCCGTCGCCGAGGAAATGCTTGGCGGTGGCGATCACATGCGGCGGCTTCAGGAAGTCGCGGCTGCCCGGGCGACCCTGCAGTCCGCGCACCATCGCGGCCGCATACGACACCACGACGGCGGGATCTTCCGAATACCCTTCATACGTGCGGCCCCAGCGTGTGTCCTGCGGTACGGTGAGCGTGGGCGCGAAGGTCCATTCCATGCCGGTGGCGCGGATCTCGCGCGCGGTGGCCTCGCCGATGGCTTCCACCAGCCGCGGATTGCGCATCGCGCCCAGGCCGATGTTCTGCGGGAACAGCGTGGCGCCGACGATGTTGTTGTGGCCGTGCACGGCATCGGTGCCCCAGATCATCGGGATGCCCACGCCGCCGTTGCTGCGGTCCACCGATGCCTCGTAGAAGGCATCGGCCAGCGCCAGCCATTTTTCCGGCGGCGCGAATTCATCCTTGTCGGGCGCGGAGTTGCCGCCGTTCAGGATGGCGCCGAAGTGGTAGCGGCGCATGTCCTCGGGCGTCACGCTG
>CBFGXE010000062.1:0-11321 GCA_965652645.1 uncultured bacterium
CCTGGTCGAATCGCACGAGAAGACCCGTCGCCTGGAGGAAGCGAACCGGATCCGGTTGTACATTTTCCACACCGCGGAGCGGGCCTTCGGCGCGGACGATGTACGGATGATCGGCCCGCTTTGCGACCTGGCGGAATGGTATGAGAAGTCCGGCCGCTATTCGGGCGCAAGGGTGATGGTGGGCCACAACGTGCTGCTGGTCGCCAAGGAAGACGGCCATAGCCCGCACACGATGCTGACGACCTATGCGGCCTGGACCGAAGGGGCAACGGAGGGAGACGTTGAAACGATCCGGCGGGCAATGGAGCGCTCGCCTAGCCACACTGCTCCGGTGGGCATTCTTGCCCCCGCCCAAGCTGGCGGAAGACCAAGCATTCCAGTCTTGCAGAATGGCGGAGCGGACGGGACTCGAACCCGCGACCCCCGGCGTGACAGGCCGGTATTCTAACCAGCTGAACTACCGCTCCGTATCTGGGCCTGACCGGACTGGTGGGTGCTGAGGGGATCGAACCCCCGACATTCGCCTTGTAAGGGCGACGCTCTACCAGCTGAGCTAAGCACCCTTTTCGGGCCTCGGCGCCGCATCAGTCCGTCGGTCGCGAAGGACGGCAGTTCAGGGCCGCCCTCGCGAGGGCGCGTAGTCTAGATGACTTCGCGCCCCGGTGCACCAGTTTCAGGTGCCAAAAATGACCCTCAGTGGGCCCGCACCGCCCGGCCCGTGCGGCGGGTGCGGCGGCCACGCTTGACCGGCGGCGCCCCGCCCTTGTCACGCTCGGCCGCACTGGCCCCGGTGTCGGCGGCCCGGAGGGGCGCCGGCTGGCTGACCAGCGCATGCTCCAGCACCTGGTCGATCCACTTGACGGCAATGATCTCGAGGTTGCCCTTGATGTTGTCGGGGATCTCGACCAGGTCCTTCTCGTTGTCGACCGGGATCAGCACCTTTTTCACGCCACCACGGGCAGCCGCCAGCAGCTTCTCCTTCAGGCCGCCGATGGGCAGCACCTCGCCGCGCAGGGTGATCTCGCCGGTCATGGCGACGTCCGAGCGCACGGGGATCCTGGTGAGTGCCGAGACCATCGCGGTGCAGATGCCGATGCCCGCGGACGGGCCGTCCTTGGGCGTGGCGCCCTCGGGCAGGTGCACGTGGAAGTCGATGGAGGAGTAGAAGTCCTTGTCGAGGCCCAGCACATCGCTGCGGCTGCGTACCACCGTCATGGCGGCCTGGATGGACTCCTTCATCACGTCGCCGAGCTTGCCGGTGAACAGCGGGCGGCCCTTGCCGGGCAGCACGGCGGCCTCGATGGACAGCAGCTCGCCGCCCACCTCGGTCCAGGCCAGGCCGGTGACATGGCCCACGCGGTCGGTCTCCTCCGCCTCGCCGAAGCGGAAGCGGCGCACGCCGAGGAACTTGTCGAGGTTCTTCGAGTTGACGGTGACCGTGCCGTTCTTCTTTTTCTCCAGCAGCAGGCTCTTCACCGCCTTGCGGGCGATCTTGGCCACCTCGCGCTCCAGGTTGCGCACGCCGGCCTCGCGCGTGTAGTAGCGCACGATGTCGAGCAACGCCTCGTCGGCCACCTTCAGCTCGCCCGGCTTCAGGCCGTTGGCCTTGATCTGCTTGGGCAGCAGGTAGCGCTTGGCGATGTTGAGCTTCTCGTCCTCGGTGTAGCCCGGGAGGCGGATCACCTCCATGCGGTCGAGCAGCGGCGCGGGGATGTTCATGCTGTTGGCGGTGCAGATGAACATCACCTCCGACAGGTCGAAATCCACCTCGAGGTAGTGGTCGTTGAAGGTGGTGTTCTGCTCGGGGTCGAGCACCTCCAGCAGCGCCGAGGACGGGTCGCCGCGGAAGTCCATCGCCATCTTGTCGACCTCGTCGAGCAGGAACAGCGGATTGCGCATGCCGGTGCGGGCCATGTTCTGGATGACCTTGCCGGGCATGGAGCCGATGTAGGTGCGGCGATGGCCGCGGATCTCCGCCTCGTCACGCACGCCGCCCAGGGACATGCGCACGAACTTGCGGTTGGTGGCGCGCGCGATGGACTGGCCGAGGGAGGTCTTGCCCACGCCGGGCGGGCCGACCAGGCACAGGATGGGTCCCTTGATCTTCTCCACGCGCTGCAGCACGGCGAGGTACTCGACGATGCGTTCCTTCACCTTCTCGAGGCCGTAGTGGTCCTGGTCCAGCACCTTCTGTGCATGGGCGATGTCCTTGAGCACGCGTGAGCGCTTCTTCCAGGGCACCTTCACCAGCCAGTCGATGTAGTTGCGCACCACGGTGGCCTCGGCCGACATGGGCGACATCATCTTCAGCTTGTTGAGCTCGGCGGTGGCCTTCTCGCGTGCCTCCTTGGGCATGCCGGCCTTGCCGATCTTCTGCTCCAGCTCCTGGATCTCGTTGCCGCCATCCTCCATCTCGCCGAGCTCTTTCTGGATGGCCTTCATCTGCTCGTTGAGGTAGTACTCGCGCTGGGATTTCTCCATCTGCGACTTCACGCGGCCGCGGATGCGCTTCTCGATCTGCAGCACGTCCATCTCGCCCTCGATGGCGACCAGCACGTGCTCGAGGCGCTTGCGCACGTCGAGGATCTCCAGCACCTGCTGCTTCTCGGGCAGCTTGAGCGTCATCTGTGCGGCCACGGCATCGGCCAGGCGGCCGGGCTGCTCGATGCCGGCCAGGGCCGTGAGCATCTCCGGCGGCACCTTCTTGTTGAGCTTCACGTATTGCTCGAACTGGGAGATGACCGAACGGGTGAGGACGTCCATCTCCTTTTCGTCGTATTGCTCCTGGTCCTGCTCCACGCTCACCCGGGCGGTGTAGAAATCACCGCCGGAGAGCTCGAGGATGCGCGCCCGCTCCACGCCCTCCACCAGCACCTTCACCGTGCCGTCGGGCAGCTTCACCAGCTGCAGGATGGTGGCCACGGTGCCGAAGCGGAACATGTCGTCGGGCCCCGGGTCGTCGATGTCCGGCTGCTTCTGCGCCACGACCAGGATGCGGCGCGGATCGGCCTTCATCGCGGCGTCGAGCGCCTGGATGGATTTCTCGCGGCCCACGAACAGCGGGCTCACCATGTGCGGGTAGAGCACCACGTCCCGCAGCGGCATGACCGGCAGGCTCTGGGCGGAACTCTGTGCAGGGGCTTCAGTGGATTCGGTCACGGTGGGGCTCCAACGGGCCGGGGGAATGGCCAAGGGTACAGTCTAGCGGGAGATGGGGACGGGGGCGCCCTGAATCAAGTCGGGGCCCGGGCAGTGATTGCTCATTGCTCAACGCACATCGCAACTTCGACACGCACTTCGGGCGCCTCGAGCACAACGGCCAGCGACAACCGCGATGCAAACGCGGGCGCGGCCAGGCTCCACAGGCGACCGTCGTCGCATAGTCCGGACGGACGCAACAGGCAGGCGCCGGCGCCGCTGTCGAGGCTCACGTCGAAGCTGTCCAGCGGAAGGCCGAGGCCCCGGCCTACAGCCTTGATGTAGGCCTCCTTGCGGGTCCAGCAGTTGAAGAATCCTTCGGTGCGGCCGGCGGCCGGAAGCGCCTCGTAGGCGGCGATCTCGGCGGGGGAGAAGTAGCGGCGCACCAGCGCTGCCTCATCACGCATCGGGCGCCAGACTTCCACGTCCACGCCGATGTCGCGGCCCTGCGCCCAGCCCACCAGGCCAACGTCCCCGGAATGCGAAAGGTTGAAGCAAAGATCGCTGCCGGCGGCAACGCCGGCGAGGTATGGCTTGCCGTGTCGGCCGGCGGCAAATTCGATCTCCCCCGGGGCCATGCCCAGCACGGAGGCGAGCAGCAGCCTCAGCCGGCCATGGGCAACGGTGAAGCGGGCGCCGTGCACGGGGGAGTGGAAACGTGCCGCACGGGCGCGCTCTTCGGGCGAGAGCAGGCTGGCCAGCCTCGCGCGCTCTTCTGCGGGCAGGTCGAGGGGAAAACAGCAGAGCGCGCCACAGGCGGGCGCGCCCTCTCCTGCCGCAAGCTGCCACCACGTGGCAGCCGGCGGGGCATCTGTCAGCGTGAGAACCCCGATGCGCGCCGCGGCTCTTCGGGAGGCGCCTTGTCGTTCTCGCTCTTGTAGACCACGTAGGGCGGCGAGTGGCCGAGCACCACGCTCTCGTCGACCACGACCTTGCTGACGTTCTTGAGCGACGGCAGCTGGTACATGGTGTCGAGCAGGATGGTCTCCATGATGGTGCGCAGGCCGCGGGCGCCGGTCTTGCGCTCCATGGCCTTGCGCGCGATGGCGGCGAGGCCATCCTCGCGGAACTCCAGCTCCGCGCCATCCATCTCGAACAGGCGGCGGTACTGCTTGGAGAGCGCGTTCTTCGGATCCTTGAGGATGGAGACCAGCGCCTTCTCGTCGAGCTCCTCGAGCGTGGCGACCACCGGCAGGCGGCCGACGAACTCGGGGATGAGCCCGTACTTCACGAGGTCTTCCGGCTCCACGTCATGGAACACGTCGGTGCCATGCGGACGCTCGTTGACGCTGCGCACCTCGGAGGTGAAGCCGATGCCGCCCTTCTGGGTGCGGTTCTGGATCACCTTGTCGAGGCCGGCGAAGGCGCCGCCCACGATGAAGAGGATGTTGGAGGTGTCGACCTGCAGGAATTCCTGCTGCGGATGCTTGCGGCCGCCCTGCGGCGGCACCGAGGCCATGGTGCCCTCGATGAGCTTCAGCAGCGCCTGCTGCACGCCCTCGCCCGACACGTCGCGCGTGATCGAGGGGTTGTCGCTCTTGCGGCTGATCTTGTCGATCTCGTCGATGTAGACGATGCCGGTCTGCGCCTTCTCGACGTCGTAGTCGCACTTCTGCAGCAGCTTCTGGATGATGTTCTCCACGTCTTCGCCGACATAACCCGCCTCGGTGAGCGTGGTGGCATCGGCGATGGTGAAGGGAACATTCAGCAGGCGCGCCAGCGTCTCGGCCAGCAGCGTCTTGCCGCTGCCGGTGGGACCGATCAGCAGGATGTTGCTCTTGGCGATCTCCACGTCGTCGCGGGAGCGGGTGCCGCGGGTCTGCAGGCGCTTGTAGTGGTTGTACACCGCCACGGCCAGGGTCTTCTTGGCGCGCTCCTGCCCGATGACATATTCATCGAGCACCGACTTGATCTCGGCCGGCTTGGGCAGCTTCTCGCGGGCGCGATCGGCCTTGTCCTCCAGCTCCTCGCGGATGATGTCGTTGCACAGCTCCACGCATTCGTCGCAGACGAACACCGAGGGGCCGGCGATGAGCTTGCGGACCTCGTGCTGGCTCTTGCCGCAGAAGGAGCAGTACAGCAGCTTGCCGTCGTCGCCGGCAGTCGTACGTCCGCGGGTGTCGTCGCTCATCGGTCTGGAAACCTCACAATGCGGTCGGCCACGGAGGGGCCAGGATCGTTATAGCATGGGCCCGAGGTGGCGCGCAAAGCGCCATTGCCCAGCCAACCCTTTGTATTCAAAAGGAAATCGGGCTTTTCAGGAGTTGCCCTGGCGCGAGGCTGTGACCGCCAGCTCATTGCGGCTGGACAGCACCCTGTCGATCAGCCCATAGGTGACCGCGTCTTCCGGCCGCATGAAGTTGTCGCGGTCGGTGTCGTGCTTGATCTTCTCCACCGGCTGGCCGGTGTGCTTTGCCAGGATCTGGTTGAGCCGGTCGCGGGTGTAGAGGATTTCCCGGGCATGGATTTCCATGTCGGTGGCCTGCCCCTGCATGCCGCCCAGCGGCTGGTGGATCATGATGCGCGAGTCGGGCAGCGAAAAACGCTTGCCCGCCGCACCGCCGGCCAGCAGCACGGCACCCATGCTGGAGGCCTGCCCGATGCAGATGGTGGACACGTCAGGCTTGATGAACTGCATGGTGTCGTAGATCGCCAGGCCCGCGGTGACGTGCCCGCCCGGCGAATTGATGTAGAGCGCGATGTCCTTGTCCGGGTTCTCGGACTCCAGGAACAGCAGCTGCGCCACGATGACGTTCGCCATGTAGTCCTCGACCGGACCGACCGCGAAGATCACCCGGTCCTTCAGCAGCCGGGAGTAGATGTCGTAGGCACGCTCGCCGCGGGAGGTCTGCTCGACCACCATCGGCACGAGGTTCAGGGCACGTTCGTTCATGCCCCCTATCTTACTCCGGCTTGCGGAATCCGGTCAGCTCGGCAAAGGTGGTGGGGCTGTCGGACACCCTGGCCCGTCCCAGGACCCATTCCACCGCCTGCTCCTCGATGACCGCGGTCTCGATCTGGCGCATGGCGTCCTGGTTCTGCAGGTAGGCGCGGCGCACCTCGGCGGCATTGGGGTACTGGGAGGCCAGCTCCTCCAGCTTGGCCAGCACGCGGGCGCGGTCCACCTCGATCTTCTCGCGGCGGACCAGCTCCCCGATCAGGAAGCCCAGCTTCACCCGGCGCTCGGCCGGCTCGACGAAGGGCTCGCGCGGCGGCAGCTGCGTGGCGTCCTGGGGCTGGCGGCCCATGCGCTGCAACAAGTCATATTGCAGCTGCTGGATCTGGTC
The DNA here is from genome assembly GCA_965652645.1 of uncultured bacterium. GTDB lineage: Bacteria > Pseudomonadota > Gammaproteobacteria > Steroidobacterales > Steroidobacteraceae > ZC4RG30. The sequence continues at coordinate 6,486 of CBFGXE010000062.1, forward strand.
CTCGACCATCGCGCGGGGCAGCTCCACGCTGTTCTCCCGATTCAGGGCATCGAACACCTGGTCGCGCAGGCGCTTGCGCACCGCCTCGGTGGCCTCGCGCTCCATGCTGGCGCGCACCTCGGTGCGCAGGGTGTCCACGCCACCGTCGCCCAGGCCGAAGGCGCGGGCGAACTCGTCATCCAGCGGCGGCAGCACCTGCTCTTCCACCGCGGTGACGGAGAGGTCGAACTCGGCCTGCTTGCCGGCCAGCTCCTTCGCGCCGTAGTCGTCGGGGAACTTCACCGGGGCGGTCTTCGACTCGCCCTTGCGCATGCCGGCGAGCGCGTTCTCGAAGTCGGCGATGGCGCGGCCGGCGCCGATCACCACGGCCATGTTGGTGCCCTTGCCGCCCTCGAACTCGGTGCCGTCGATGCGGCCGGTGAAGTCGACCACCACGCGGTCACCCTTCTGCGCGGCGCGGTCCACCGGCGTGAAGGTGGCGCGCTGGCGGCGCATGCTCTCGAGCATGGCGTCCACGTCGGCATCACTGATGGTGAAGGTGGGGCGCTCGATGGCAATGTCGGCCACGTCCTTTACAGAGACCTCGGGCATCACCTCGACGATGGCAGCGAATTTCAGGTCCTCGGCGGGATCCATCTGTATGGGCTCAATGTTCGGATTGCCGGCCGGGCGCAGCTTCTCCTTGGCCACGGCCTCGCTGTAGCCCTGGCGGATGAGGTCGGAGATGGCGTCGCCCTGCGCCTGGCTGCCGAACTGCTGCTTGATGACATTGAGCGGCACCTTGCCCGGACGGAAACCCTTCACCCGGGCGGTGCGCGACAGCTCGCGCAGGCGGCGATCCACCTCTCCGGCGACGCGCGTGCGCGGAACCTCGACCTCGATGCGACGCTCGAGCCCCTGGGTGGTCTGTACGGTGAACTGCATGGCCTTCTCGTTGGAATTGGTGCGAATGCTAAAAACTGGTGCGAAAGGAGAGACTCGAACTCTCACGGGTTGCCCCGCTGGAACCTAAATCCAGTGCGTCTACCAGTTCCGCCACTTTCGCACCGGAGCGGGAAATGGTGGGCCGTGTAGGATTCGAACCTACGACCAATTGATTAAGAGTCAACTGCTCTACCAACTGAGCTAACGGCCCATTGAAATTGGGGTGGACGACGGGACTCGAACCCGCGACAGCCGGAATCACAATCCGGGACTCTACCAGCTGAGCTACGTCCACCATCGTCACTTCAGCAACCAGTCTGGCGCGCCCGGCAGGAGTCGAACCTGCGACCACCGGCTTAGAAGGCCGATGCTCTATCCAACTGAGCTACGGGCGCCCTTGTGGGGTTCCCATAGTAGTCAAAAGCGGTGCGACTTGGGCCACGCATGGCTGGTCACTGTCCCTGCCGCCGTCAGTCCTTGCGGGCAGGCCGGTGGCGGGGGCGGGAGTATATACGAATCGGGACGGAATGCTCAGCCATAGGAAAGCGGACGGGCCTTGCCGCGGAACACCCGGTAGACGAAGACCGTGTAGCCCAGGATGGCCGGCAGCACGAGCAGCGCGCCGGCCAGGATGATGAGCAGCGACTCCGGCGCGCTGGCCGCATCCCAGATGGTGATGCGGTCGACCACCAGGTAGGGGAACAGGCTGTAGCTGAGGCCGTAGAAGCCGATGGCGATCACGCCGATGATGCAGCCGAACGGCACCCAGGCACCATATTCGTTGCCCTGCGCCAGGCGCACCGGCAGGCGGGCCAGCGAGCGGGCGCAGACCAGCAGCAGCGCCAGCGTGGCCAGTGGCAGCGGCGCCAGCAGCACCACGAACGGCAGCGCGAACCACTTCTCGAAGATGCGCTCGCTCACCAGGGGCGAGGCCACGGAAACGGCGGCGAATCCGGCCAGCGCTCCCCACCAGAAACGGCGCGCCCAGCGCACGGCCTTCAGCTGCAGTGCGCCGGATGTCTTGATCACCAGCCAGCCCGCGCCCAACAAGGCGTAGACCGCCGGTACGCAGATCATGGTCAGCAAGGCAAATCCGCGTGCGGCCCAGGAGGTGCCGAAACCGGTGATGTAGGAGCCCAGCATGAAGCCCTGTGCCCCGGCGGCCAGCAGCGAACCGGCCCAGAAAAGCCGGTTCCACAGCGGCTTGTGCGAAGCACGCGCCTTCACGCGGAAGTCGAAGGCCACGCCGCGCAGGATCAGCCCGATGAGCATCAGCACCACGGGCATGTAGAGGGAGGACAGCACCACACCGTGGGCGAGCGGGAACGCCACCAGCAGCAGGCCGATGCCCAGGACCAGCCAGGTTTCGTTCGCATCCCAGAACGGCCCGATGGAGGACACCATGGTGTCCTTCTCTTCCTCCGTGGCGCCGGGCAGCAGGATGCCCACGCCGAGGTCGTAGCCGTCCAGCACCACGTAAAGGAACAGCGCCAAGCCCATCAGCGCCATGAAGACGACCGGCAACCAGCCGGCCGGTGTTGCCAGGTCAGGTGCCACGCGAACCTCCGACAGGGTAAGGGGGGTCCTGGCGTACATCCGGGGGCTGCTCGCCTCCCTTGGCGGCCAGGTAGAACAGCACGCTGATGTAGGCGCCGATCAGCCCGGCGTACAGCAGCAGGTAGAGCACCAGGCTGGTGCCGATCGGAATGTCGCCTCTTGTTGCGGCATCAGCGGTGCGCAGCACGCCCTGCACCAGCCAGGGCTGGCGCCCCACTTCGGTGACGTACCAGCCGGCGAGGGTCGCCACCCAGCCGGAGAAGGTCATCGCCACCATCAGCCGCAGCCATTGCCGCGGCGGCTCGCGGTTGCCGCGCAGCCACCAGGCACCCAGCCAGGAGGCAGCCAGCATCAGGAGTCCCATGCCCACCATCAGGCGGAAGCCGAAGAACACGGGTTTCACCGGGGGATGTGCGCCGGGGAAATCGCCCAGTCCCTGGATCTCCCCGTCCGCGTCATGCCGCAGCACCAGGCTCGCGCCGCGCGGGATGCCCACCTCGAAATGATTGCGCCGCTGCTCTTCGTCGGGCCAGGCGAAGAGCAGCAGCGGCGCGCCTCGTTCTGTCTCCCATACGCCCTCCATCGCCGCGATCTTGGCGGGCTGGTGCTCCAGGGTGTTCAGGCCGTGGAAGTCCCCCACCAGTATCTGCAGCGGGATCAGCACCGCTGCCAGGCGTGTGCCGGTGCGCAGCGCAGCCCCTGCATCGGGCCGGCTGTCGCCGCGCAGCAGCCGCCAGGCCGACAGCCCTGTCACGAGGAAGGCCACGGTGAGCCCCGAGGCGATCAGCATGTGCAACAGCCGCCAGGGCATGGAAGGATTGAACAGGATGGCCATCCAGTCGGTGGCGTGCACGACGCCGTCGATCAGCGTGAACCCCGTGGGGGTCTGCATCCACGAGTTGAGCACCAGGATCCAGAACGCGGACATGCTGGTGCCCACCGCAACCAGCACGGTGGCCAGGGTGTGCACACGGTCTGACACCTTGCCGATGCCGAACAGCATGACGGCAAGGAAGGTGGCCTCGAGGAAGAATGCCGTGAGCACCTCGTAGGCCAGCAGCGGCCCGGCCACGTTGCCCACCTTCTCCATGTAGCCGGGCCAGTTGGTGCCGAACTGGAAGCTCATCGTCACGCCGCTGACCACGCCCAGCGCGAAAGTGAGCGCGAAGATCTTCACCCACAGGCGGTAGGCGTCCATCCAGTACGCCTCGCGGGTACGCGCGAAGCGCAGCCTGAAGTAAAGCAGCAGCCATGCCAGGGCGATGGATATCGTGGGAAAGAGGATGTGGAAGCTGATATTCGCTGCAAACTGCACACGCGCCAGGGTCAGGGCATCCATCAGGGGACCTTTGCCGGCGGCCGGCGCCGGATGAGTGAGTAGTAGAGCAGCGGGATCACCACCAGCGTCAGGACAGTGCTCACCAGGATGCCGAAGATCAGCGCCACGGCGAGGCCGTTGAAGATCGGGTCATCGAGGATGAAGAAGGCCCCGAGCATGGCGGCAACGGCGGTGAGCACGATGGGACGCGCGCGCACCGCGCAGGCCTCGATCACCGCCGCAGCGGGACCCTGCCCCTGTGCCAGCGCGTGGTTGATGAAATCCACCAGCAGGATGGAATTGCGCACGATGATGCCGGCCAGCGCGATCATGCCGATCATCGAGGTGGCGGTGAACTGCGCGCCGAGCAGCGCATGGCCCGGCATCACGCCGATCACGGTGAGCGGGATGGGCGCCATGATCACCAGCGGCACCAGGTAGCTGCGGAACTGCGCCACGACCAGGAAATAGATCAGCAGTATGCCCGCCGCATAGGCGATGCCCATGTCGCGGAAGGTCTCGAAGGTGATCTGCCACTCCCCGTCCCACTTCACGGCGTAGCCGGCCGTCTCCGGGGGCTGGCGGATGAAGTACTGCTGCAGGTTCTCCCCGCCCACCGCCTCGCCCTGCAGCCGGCCCACGATGCCGAACATGCCGTACAGCGGACTGTCGAAAGCGCCGGCCTCATCGCCCGACACATAGACCACCGGCAGCAGGTCCTTGTGATGGATGGCACCGTCCCAGCCGCCACGCTGCACGCTCACCAGTTCGGAGATCGGCACCAGCCCGCCACTGGCGGCGCGCACGCGCAGCGCAAGCACGCCCTGCAGGCTGGCCTGGTCCGCGGCCGGCAGCCGCAGGCGCACCGGGTGCGGGTAGCGCGAAGCGCCGTCCTGGATGAAGGTGGCGTCGGTTCCGGCCAGGCCGATCGACAGGGCGTCGATGATGTCGGCGGGCGCCACCCCCAGGCGCGCGGCGCGGGCACGGTCCACCACCAGCGTCTCGCGCGGCGCGTCGGCTTCCACGGTGGTGTCGAT
>CBFGXE010000063.1:0-11116 GCA_965652645.1 uncultured bacterium
GAGACGGTGCTGAAGCTGCTCGAGCAAAGCGATGCCTTCCGTCGTCCGGAGCGCTTCAGCGAGATGCTGCTGGCCTGCCAGTGTGATGCGCAGGGGCGCACGGGGCTGGAGCAGAGTCCCTACCCGCAGCGTGTTTTCCTGGAGGCGGCGCGCGCCGCGGCGGCCGGCGTGCAACTGTCACAGCAGGAAATCGCCGCCCTCAATGGCCCGGCCATTGCGGCCGCAATGCGCGCGCGGCGGCTCGAGGCCATCCGATCCATTGCCAGGGCAGACGCATAGACCGCACCTATCGGCTGCATAGCAACCAGCGATTTGTCGCCCTCCTCCCCGAGGCGTAGCTTGTGAACGCCGGCTAACCATTCGTGGGAGAAGAACAATGTCCAGCGAGTCCGCATGCCCTTTCAAGCACAGCGCGGGTGGCGGCACCACCAACCGGGACTGGTGGCCACAGCAACTGCGCCTTGACCTGCTGAACCAGCACTCGGAGAAATCCGATCCGCTGGGCCCGAAGTTCAATTACGCCGAGGCCTTCCGCAAGCTCGACTACAAGGGTCTGAAGAAAGACCTCCGTAAACTGATGACCGATTCGCAGGACTGGTGGCCGGCCGATTTCGGCCACTATGGCGGCCTGTTCATCCGCATGGCCTGGCACTCGGCCGGCACCTACCGCATCGGTGATGGACGCGGCGGCGGCGGACGCGGCCAGCAGCGTTTCGCGCCGCTGAACAGCTGGCCCGACAACGTCAGCCTCGACAAGGCGCGCCGCCTGCTCTGGCCCATCAAGCAGAAGTATGGTCAGGCCATCTCCTGGGCGGACCTGATGATCCTCGCCGGCAATGTGGCGCTGGAGTCCATGGGCCTGAAGACCGTCGGTTTCGGCGGTGGCCGGGCCGACGTGTGGGAACCGGACCTCGACGTGTACTGGGGCGCCGAGCGCACCTGGCTGGGTGGCGACGAGCGGTACCGCCATGGCTCGCCGGGCGTGGAAGGCAGCGGCGTGCTTTCCTCCGATGACAACCCGGGACCGATGCACTCGCGCAACCTGGAGAATCCGCTGGCCGCCGTGCAGATGGGTCTCATCTACGTGAACCCGGAAGGTCCGGATGGCAACCCCGATCCCGTCGCAGCCGCCAAGGACATCCGCGACACCTTCGGCCGCATGGGCATGGACGATGAGGAAACCGTGGCGCTGATCGCCGGCGGACACACGCTGGGCAAGACGCACGGTGCCGGCCCCTCCTCGCATGTGGGCAAGGAGCCGGAGGCTGCGGGGCTGGAGGAACAGGGCCTGGGCTGGCGCAACAGCTTCGGCACGGGAAAGGGCGGCGACACCATCACCAGCGGACTGGAGGTGACGTGGACGAAGACGCCCACGAAGTGGAGCAATGACTTCTTCGATCACCTGTTCGGCTTCGAGTGGGAACTCACGAAGAGCCCCGCCGGCGCGCACCAGTGGCGTCCGAAGAACCCGGAAGCCAGTGGCACCGTGCCGCATGCGCATGACAAGTCGAAGCGCATTGCACCGGGCATGCTCACCACCGACCTCACGCTGCGCATGGATCCGGAGTTCGAGAAGATCTCGCGCCGCTTCCACAAGGATCCGCAGGCCTTCGCCGATGCTTTCGCCCGCGCGTGGTTCAAGCTCACGCACCGGGACATGGGTCCGCGTGCGCGCTATCTCGGGCCCGAAGTGCCGAAGGAAGAGCTGGTCTGGCAGGACCCGGTGCCAAAGCCGGAGCGCAAGCAGATCGGCTGGCGGGACATCTCGAAGCTGAAGGCAAAGGTGCTGGCATCCGGGCTCAGCGTCACCGAACTGGTGACCACAGCCTGGGCATCGGCCTCCACCTTCCGCGGCGGCGACAAACGCGGCGGCGCCAATGGCGCGCGCATCCGCCTGGCGCCGATGAAGGACTGGGCGGTGAACGAGCCGGCACGGCTGGCGAAGGTGCTGCGCACGCTGGAGGGCATCCAGGCCGAGTTCAACCGCAAGGCCGGGCGCGGTGCGAAGGTGAAGCTGGCCGACCTGATCGTGCTGGCCGGCAACGCAGCCATCGAAAAGGCCGCGAAACAGGCCGGTGTGAAGGTGAAGGTGCCCTTCCGTCCCGGCCGTACCGATGCCTCGCAGGAGCAGACCGACCTGGCCGGCTTCGCCGCGATGGAACCGGCGGCGGACGGCTTCCGCAATTACTTGGGCGGAAACTTTCCGCTGGGTGCCGAGCACCTGCTGGTGGACAAGGCCCAGCAGCTCACGCTCACCGCGCCGGAGATGACGGTGCTGGTGGGAGGGTTGCGCGCGCTGGGTGTGAGCCACGGCGGCGGCGGCCAGGGCGTGCTCACGACGAAGCCCGGCACGCTGACCAATGATTTCTTCGTGAACCTGCTGGACATGCGCACCGAGTGGAAGCCGGCGGGCGATGGCTACGAAGGTCGTGACCGCAAGACCGGCGTGGTGCGATGGACCGGCTCGCGCGCGGACCTGGTGTTCGGGTCCAGCTCCGTGCTGCGGGCGCTGGCGGAGGTGTACGCCACCGCCGACGCGAAGAAGAAGTTCGTGGCCGACTTCGTGGCGGCCTGGACCAGGGTGATGGAGCTGGACCGCTTCGACCTCAGGAAGTAGTTGCGGCGCAGGGGCCTGCCTGGACTACAGGCAGGCCCTGGCCAGCAGCTCGCAGGATTTCAGCCGCGCGGCCGGATCGTAGATGGCGCTGGCCACGATGATCTCATCCACGCCGGTATCGCTCACGAACTGTTCCAGGCCCGCGCGTACCGTGGCCGGCGAGCCGACGACGGAACAGCCCAGGAACTCTTCCACCCGCATCTGGATGTGCGGCGGCAGTTCATCCACCGGCGCCGGCGGCGCCAGCCGGCCGCGGTTGCCGGTGACGATGCCCACCACCACGTTCTGCAGCGACGTGAACAGGTGCCGTGCCTCCGCGTCGGTCTCCGCGCAGATCACGTTCACGCCCGCCATGGCATGGGACTTCTCCAGCTGGCTGGAGGGCTGGAACATCTGGCGGTACACGCGCAGCGCGTCATGCAATGCCGCCGGCGCGAAATGCGAGGCGAAGGCATAGGGCAGTCCCAGCCTGGCAGCCAGCTGCGCGCCGAACAGGCTGGAGCCCAGTATCCACAGCGGCACGTGGGTGCCGGCGCCGGGCACGGCGCGGATGCGCTGGCCCGGTTGCACCGGACCCAGCAACGCCTGCAGCTCGAGCACGTCGTCGGGAAAACGCTCCGCCGCACCCGGATCACGGCGCAGCGCCCGCCAGGTGAGCCCGTCGGTACCGGGCGCGCGTCCCAGCCCGAGATCGATACGGCCGGGATACAGCGCCTCCAGCGTGCCGAACTGTTCGGCGATCACCAGCGGCGAATGGTTGGGCAGCATGATGCCGCCGGCGCCGACACGGATGCGGCTGGTGACCGCGGCCGCCTGCCCGATCACCACGGCAGTGGCCGCACTGGCGATGCCGGCCATGTTGTGGTGCTCGGCGTACCACAGGCGCGTGTAGCCCAGCTGGTCTGCCAGCCGGGCGTACTCCAGGGAATTGCGCAGCGCCGTGCCGATGTCGGAACCCACGGGCACGTGCGCGAGATCAAGGATGGAGAGCTTCAGGGACATGCGGCAATGGTACGCAGCCGCGGGCGCCGATGGGCAGGGATGCGCCGAGGGGCGGCGCCGGTCAGAGGCGGTTGCGCAGGTCCTGCAGCGCGAAGGCGCGCAGTGGCGCGTCGAAGCCGCGGCCCAGCGCGATGGCCTTGAAGGATTCGCCCATCTCCTCGGGCATCAGCAGCCGGCGCGCCTCGCTGGCGCGGCGGATGCGCGTGGGCTCGTCCGCCGCCCCCGCCACCGCACCCTCGATGCCGAGGGCCAGCAGCAGCGCGGCCTGCGTGGCGAATCCCGGCACCTCGAGGCCCGCGGCGTCGGCGGCTTCGGCCACGCGGGTGAAGTCCACCCAGGCGGTGATGTCTTCCATGCCGGGGTGCGCGAAGGGATCCTCGTGCGCGCGCTGCCGGTAGTGGCAGCGCAGGGTGCCCGTGTCGCGTGCTGGCGCGTAGTATTCGTGGCGCGGCAGGCCGTAGTCGATGAACAGCGCCACGCCGCGCGACATCGATCGCGTCACCTCGGCGATCCAGGCGCCGACGCGGGGGCAGAGCTCCGAGCGGTAACCATCCGGCCACGCAACCCCCGCATCAGCGCGCAGGCGCTCCACTTCCGCCCGCAGCGTGCCGGATGCCGGCTGCTCGCGCCAGGCCAGGCGACCCTCTGCCGTCACGCCCGCGCCGCGCTCGAAGACCTCGCCATCGCGCCACGTGAAGCAGGACACCGGCAGCGCATCCAGCACCTCGTTGGCCAGCAGCGCGCCCTGCCAGGATTCCACCGGCGGTGCGTCCAGCCATTCAACCTGTGTCGGGATATCCGCAGGCAGGCCATGCAACAGACCGCGCTGGCGCTCGCGCAGGTCCGCGCTCACCTCCAGGATGCGGTAACGCGCCGGGGCGGCACCTGCGGCATGCAGCGCGGTGAGTACGTCGAAGGCCAATCGCCCCGTGCCCGCACCAACCTCCACCACGTCCCCGCCGCCACACTCCTCCAGCACCTGCGCGCAATGCCGCGCCAGGCATTGGCCGAACAGCGGGGAGATCTCCGGCGCGGTGGTGAAATCCCCGCCGGCGCCAAGCTTGCGCGCGCCGGCGCTGTAGTAGCCGATGCCCGGCGCATACAACGCCAGCTGCATGTACTCATCGAAGGGCAGCCAGCCGCCCGCCTGCCCGATGCGTGTGCCGAGCGTCTGCAGCACGCGTCCTGCATGAGCGGATTCGTGCATCGCATCGAATGCCGTCATAAGCTGTAAGGATGGAGCTTCCGCTGCACGACAAAGTGGTGTTGATCACCGGCGCGGCCCGCCGCGTCGGCGCCGTGGTGGCCCGCAGGCTGCACGCCGCGGGCGCGCAGCTGGTGATCCACTACCATCGCTCGGCCGCCGAGGCGCAGGCGCTGGCCGCGGAACTCAATGCCGAACGGCCCGCCTCGGTGACGCCGCTGGGCGGCAACCTGCTGGAGCTGAAGGTGCTCGAGTCGCTGGTGGAGGCCACCATCGCGCGCCACAGGCACCTGGACATCCTGGTCAACAACGCCTCCACCTTCTATCCCACGCCGGTGGGGACGATAACACCAGCGCAGTGGGACGACCTGATGGGCACCAACCTGCGCGCGCCGCTGTTCCTGTCGCAGGCGGCGGCGCCATTCCTCAAGGCGCGGCAGGGACTCATCCTCAACATCGCCGACATCCACGGCATGCGGCCGCTGCGCCACCACACGGTCTACAGCCCGGCGAAGGCCGGCCTCATCATGCTCACGCAGTCGCTGGCGCGCGAGCTTGCCCCCGAGGTGCGCGTGAATGCCATCGCGCCGGGGCCGGTGGAGTTCCCCGAGCAGGGACTCACCGACGAGATGAAGCAGTCCATCATCGACCGCACGCTGCTCAAGCGCCGCGGCTCGCCGGATGACATCGCCCGCGCGGCGCTGTTCTTCGCCAGCGAGGCGCCCTACGTCACCGGGCAGGTGCTGGCCGTCGACGGCGGCCGCAGCGCCAACACCTGAAGCGTGCATCGGCCCCTCAGGCGGCGTTGAGGTCGAGGTCCACCGGCAGCAGCGGATTGGCAGCGCGGTCGAAGTCGCGCCACAGCTCGCCCATGGCCTTCCCGTCCACCGGATGCTTGAGTTCCGGCGCCAGCTCCGCCAGCGGTCCCAGCATGAATCCCCAGCGCAGCAGGTCCGGCCTCGGCAGCACGAGGCCGGGCGTGTCCTGCACCAGGTCGCCGAACAGCAGGATGTCCAGGTCCATGGCGCGCGGCGCCCACTTCGGCGCGTCACGGTGGCGGCCGCACTGGGTTTCCACGCATTCCAGCTCGCCCTTCAGCAGCGCAGGGTTGCCTGCCACCGGCAACTCCACCACGAAGTTGATGAAGTCGGGCCCTTCGAACCCCACGGCGCGGTTGCGATAGCAGCGGGAGAAACGCGCCCCGGGATGGCGGGCTTTCAGGGCCCGGGCGGCAAGCACCAGGTTCTTTTCCGGAACGAGGTTGCTGCCGCCGGAAACGAAGGCCAGCGTCATGCGCGCTTCGGACTCAGCCCTTGCGGCGCTCGACCTTCACGCCCACGTCGCGCGAACCGCGGATGGCGCCCGGCTTGTTCACGCTGAGGCGGATCCAGGCAATGTCGAACTCGGCCAGCAGCGTGGTGGCCAGCTGGTGCGCCAGGGTCTCGACGAGGTTGTATTGCGCGGCCTCCACGAAGGCGATGCAGCGCTTGGCGATGGCCTTGTAGTCCACCGTGTTGTCCACGGTGTCGGTGGATGCGGCGCGCGCGCAATCGACGGGGATCTCAAGGTCGAGCACCACCGTCTGCTTGACGTGCCGCTCCCATTCGAAGAACCCGATGGTGGTCTCGATCGCCAGACCCCGCAGGAAAACCGTATCCACAGACTGCTCAGCCATAAATTCCATCAGACAGGAGTGCCCGGTGCGCGCAGCGAACCCAGCGGCCACTGCGCGCGCGCCATGATGGCGAGGTCGCCCGCCACGTCACCCTGTTTCAGGCGCGCCATGCCGGCCATCGCGATCATCGCGGCATTATCCGTGCAGAATTCGAGGCGCGGGAAATAAATCTCCACGCCACGTGCCCGCGCGGCAGCTTCTAGCGCGGCGCGCAACGCGCGGTTGGCACTCACGCCGCCGGCCACCACCAGGTGCCCCAGGCCGGTGTCATCCAGCGCCCGCGCCGTCTTGCCCACCAGCGTGGCGACGATGGCGTCCTGCACCCCGCGCGCGATGTCCGCGCGACGCCCGGCATCCCGGGCAAGGCCTGCCCCTGCTGCCGCCCGCACCTCCAGCATCACCGCCGTCTTCAGTCCCGAAAAGCTGAACTCGTAGCCGGGCCGGTCGAGCATGGGGCGCGGGAAGTCGAAGGCACCGGGCCGACCCTCTTCCGCCAGCCGCGCCAGCTGCGGGCCACCCGGGTAGGGCAACCCCAGCAGCTTCGCCGACTTGTCGAAGGCCTCGCCCGCCGCATCGTCCCGGGTCTCGCCCAGCAGTTCGTATTCCCCCAGCCCGCGTACCCGGATCAGCATGGTGTGCCCGCCGGAAACCAGCAGCGCCAGGTGCGGGAACGGGGGCGGCCGGTCCTCCAGCAGCGGCGCCAGCAGGTGGCCTTCAAGGTGATGCACCGGCACCGCCGGAACCCCCAGCGCGTAGGCCAGGCTGTGCCCCAGGGCGGCTCCGGTCAGCAGGGCTCCGACCAGCCCGGGGCCGGCCGTATAGGCCACCCCGTCGAGCTCGCCATCGCGGGTGCCGGCACGCGCAAGTGCCTGACGCACAAGGGGAAGAAGCCGCTGCACGTGGTCCCGGGAGGCCAGCTCGGGCACCACCCCGCCATACAGGCGGTGCAGGTCGACCTGGCTGAAGAGTTCATGCGCCAGCAGGCCGCCGTGCTCGTCCAGCACCGCTGCCGCGCTCTCGTCACAGGATGATTCGATACCGAGGATTCGCAATGGACACCCGCCCTGTCGGGCTTTAGAATCCCGCACCCTTTAATTGGCCAACCCTGCAAAGGTAGACGAAGGCTTATGCCTAGTGTGCGTGTTCGTGAGAATGAGTATTTCGACGTCGCCCTGCGGCGCTTCAAGCGTGCCTGCGAGAAGGCCGGCGTCCTGGCAGAGCTGCGTCGCCGCGAATTCTACGAGAAGCCCACGCAGGAGCGTAAGCGCAAGAAGGCTGCCGCCGTGAAGCGCCATGCCAAGCGCAGCGGCCCGCGCGGCGACTCCCGCCCGGCGCGTTCCTACTAAGAACAGCCCATGTCCCTCAAGGAGCGCGTCACCGAGGACATGAAGTCCGCGATGCGCTCTGGTGACAAGGAGCGCCTCGCGACGATCCGCCTGATCCTCGCGGCCATCAAGCAGAAGGAAGTCGACGAACGCATCTCGCTCGACGACACCCAGGTGTTGTCGGTCATCGAGAAGATGGTCAAGCAGCGCAAGGAATCCGTGGCCCAGTTCGAGGCCGGCGGCCGCGCCGACCTGGTGGCCAAGGAAAACGCAGAGCTGGCGGTGCTCACCGCCTACCTTCCCGCCCAGCTCTCCGAGGCCGAGGTGGACGGGCTCATCGCCCAGGCCATCGCCGCCACCGGCGCCACTTCCATCAAGGACATGGGCAAGGTGGTGGCACAGGTGAAGGCCTCGGCCGCCGGCCGTGCCGACATGGCGGCGGTCAGCGCACGGGTCCGGGCCAAGCTTTCCACCTGAGCTGCTGATGAACCGCCTGCTGCTGTTCATCATCATTTTCGGCGTCGTGCTGTGGCTCATCCACCGCATGCGCAATCGCAAGTAGCGGCGCCCGCAGCGCCACCGCCAAGGTAGGCTTGGCCCATGGCCGGCCGCATTCCCAGAGCCTTCATCGACGACCTGGTCGCCCGCGCCGACCTGGTCGAACTCATCGGCGCGCGCGTGCCGTTGAAGCGCGCCGGCCGGGAGTACAAGGCCAATTGCCCCTTCCACACCGAGAAGACCCCCTCTTTCTGGGTCAATCCGGCCAAACAGTTCTACTATTGTTTCGGATGTGGAGCACACGGCACGGCGCTGGACTTCCTGGTGAACTACGACCGCCTCTCGTTCGTGGAAGCGGTCGAGGACCTGGCGCAGCGGCTGGGAGTGGAAGTGCCGCGCGAGGCCGGCGCTTCGCCCGCCGGTCCCGTGGTCAGCGAGGACCTCTACACGCTGATGGGTCGCGTCGCCAGCTTCTTCGCCGAGCAGCTGACCGCGCATGAACATGCCCGCGCCTATGCGGCCAGGCGCGGACTTGATGGCGCCACCCTGCAGAAGTTCGGCATCGGCTACGCACCGGATTCCTGGAACGAGGTGCTCAAGCGTTTCGGCGCCGGCGAAGCCTCGCGGCAGAAGTTGCTGGAGACCGGCCTGGTCATCGCGCGCGAACAGGGCGACGGGCACTACGACCGCTTCCGCGACCGGCTGATGTTCCCCATCCGCGATGCACGCGGCCGCGTCATCGCCTTCGGCGGGCGCGTGCTCGACAAGGGCGAGCCCAAGTACCTGAACTCGCCGGAGACCCCGCTGTTCCACAAGGGCCGCGAGCTCTACGGCCTGTACGAGACCCGCCAGGACCGTGCGCCGCTCACCCGCCTGCTGGTGGTGGAGGGCTACATGGACGTGGTCCGCCTGCACCAGAGCGGCATTGGCTATGCCGTGGCCACACTGGGCACCTCCACCACCCCCGAACACCTGAAGCGTGTCTTCCGCCTGGTGCGCGAGGTGATCTTCTGTTTCGACGGCGACCGCGCCGGCCGCGCCGCCGCCTGGCGCGCCCTGCAGAATGCGCTGCCGGAAGCCCAGGCCGGTCGGGAGCTGAAGTTCCTGTTCCTGCCGGAAGGTGAAGACCCGGACTCGCTGGTGGGCCGCGAGGGCAAGGCAGCCTTCGAGGCGCGTTTCGCCACTGCGCTGCCATTGTCCGAATACCTGGTCGCCCACCTCACCGGATCCATCGACATCACCCACACCGACGGCAAGGCGCGTTTCGTGGCCGAGGCCAAGCCGCTGCTGGCCCGCCTGCCCGCCGGCGCCTACCGCGAGCTGCTGCTTGACCGGCTGGCGCAGGCCATCGGTGTCAGCGCCGAGCGCTTCACGTCCATCGTGGGACCAGTGGGTGGAACCGGGCCCGACGCCAGCCCCGCCCCGCGCCGCCCGGCACTCCGGACCTCCGCCCGCCCCGCCGGTCGCGGCGGCCTCATCCGCCAGGCCGTGAAGAACCTGCTGGATTTCCCCGCCATTGCCACCCAGGTGCAGGCCGGGGACCGCGCGGCGGTGGACGAGGTCAGCGAACCCGGCGCCGACCTGCTGCGCGACCTGCTCGACGGGCTGGCCGCCCAGCCGGCCCAGCACACCGCGCAGGTGCTGGAGCGCTGGCGCGAGCATCCGCTGGCCCCGCGGCTGGCGCAGCTCGCCGCCGACGCCTCGGTACTCGGGGACGAGGCTGCGGCCGCCCGGGAGCTGGTGAACGCCCTGCGCGAGCTGGCCCGGGCCGCTGCCACCTCCGAACTGGACAAGCTGATTGCCGCCGAACGGGAACGCTCCCTGACGCCCGAGGAGCGGGCCCGGCTGGTGCGCCTGCTGCAGGTGACCCGGCGCGGGTGAACCCGCAGGGGCTGGAATGGTCTAACCCGGCAGCCGGGGGCGCCCGGACCGGAAATTCCCGCCCCGCGGAAAGGATCGTGCCAACCGCGCGACTACCCTCCCGGGAGCGTGTTTCTGGGCGTTTTCGTGGCGAATACCGCCGCGCACCGCTAGAATTCGCGGTCCCCTCGACCCCCCTCATCCCCGACTGCTGGAGAGCTCATGGCGCCTACTCGCAAGCCCCAGAAAACCGCCGCCAAATCGAAGACCGCGTCCAAGGCCACCAAGGGCAAGGCCAGCAAGCCGGTTGCCACCAAGGCCTCGAAGGCCGCGGCTGCGAAGCCGGCCGCCAAGGGCAAGGCTGCAACCCGGGCCGCCCCCGCCAAGGAAAAACTCTCCGCCAGGGACAAGCAGGTCGCCGCCAGGGGCAAGGCCACCGCTGCCGCCAAGGCCGCGAAGCCCGTCCCGCCGGCCAAACCCGCGGCGGTCGCCGCGCCCGGGCCTGCAGCTGCCCCTGCCGCCCGGCCCGGCCGCAGGAAGAGCCGCGAGAACGCCGCGGCTGACGCCGAACTGCTCACCAACATCGAGCGCCGCGCGCCCGTGATGCCCGAGGAGCGCCAGTCGCAGCTGAAGCTGCTGATCGCGCTCGGCAAGGAGCAGAGCTTCCTCACCTATTCGCAGGTGAACGACCACCTGCCCAGCGAGATCGTCGATCCGGAGCAGATCGAAGACATCGTCAACATGATCAACGACATGGGCATCCCGGTGTACGAGAAGGCACCGGACTCCGAGCCGCTTCTCGCCACCGAGAATTCCCAGCCGGCCGACGAGGAGGCCATCGAGGAGGCCGCCGCCGCGCTGGCCGCGCTCGATGCCGAGCTCGGCCGCACCACCGACCCGGTGCGCATGTACATGCGCGAGATGGGCACGGTGGA
>CBFGXE010000064.1:0-10925 GCA_965652645.1 uncultured bacterium
CGCCTTCAAGTTCGGTGCCGTGCCTTTCCACATGTGGGCGCCCGACGTATACCAGGGCGAACACACCGCCTCGGCCATGCTGGTGGCCACGGTGTCCAAGGTGGGGTCCTTCGCGCTGGCCTTCCGCCTGGTGGCCGAGGGCATGGCACAGCAGACCGCCGAGTGGGGCCAGATGCTGGGCGCGCTGGCGGTGCTGTCGGTGGTGGCCGGCAACGTGATCGCCATCGCACAGGCCAGCCTCACGCGCCTGCTGGCGTATTCGGCCATCGGCAACGTGGGTTTCGTGCTCTTCGGCTTCGCCGCGGGAACCGGCGCCGGCTACAGTTCCGCGCTGTTCTACACGCTGGCCTACGTGCTCACCACGCTGGCGGCCTTCGCCGTGATCATGGTCGCCAGCCGCGATGGCTGCGAGGCCGACCAGCTCGAGCACTACAAGGGCCTGCACCAGCGTGATCCGCTGCTGGCCGGCACCATGGCGGTGGTGATGTTCTCCACCGCCGGCGTGCCGCCGTTCGTGGGCTTCTGGGCCAAGCTGCAGGTGATCGAGGCGCTGCTGGGCAGCGGCATGCTGGCCTATGCCATCGTGGGCGTGGTGGCGTCGGTGATCGGCGCCTTCTACTACCTGCGCGTGGTATGGCTGATGTACTTCGAGGCGCCGGGCGAACAGCCGGCGATGGGGCAGGCCGGCCCCGTGAAGGCCGTGCTTGCCGTCAACGCCGCAGCCGTGCTCGCGCTGGGCATATTCCCCGGTCAGCTGCTGGCGCTGTGCCGGTACGTGATCCCCGGCGGCTGATTTCCGCCGGGCCAGCGAAAAAATTCCTTCCATTTCGCGCGCATTGCGCTAAGATGCGCGCCCCCTACTGGTGCGGGGTGGAGCAGTCTGGCAGCTCGTCGGGCTCATAACCCGAAGGTCGCAGGTTCAAATCCTGCCCCCGCTACCAATCTTCCGGTCGAATTGCGCTACGCTGGTGCGCAAGGATGACCGCGAGACTCCACACGCTGCTGCTCCTCCTTTGCGCATTCTGCGCCACCGTCGCCGGTGCGGCCGAGCCCGTGCGCGTGATGATCCTCGACGGCGAGAGCAACCAGTGGCACGACTGGAAGGCCGCCACGCCAGTGCTGAAGCGCATGCTCGATGCCACCGGTCTCTTCGAGGTGGAGGTGGTCACTACGCCGCCCCCCGGCGGGGACTACAGCGCCTTCAGGCCGGACTTCAGCCGCTACGCCGCCGTGGTGTTCAACTACGACGCGCCGGACGGCCGCTGGCCCGCTTCCCTGATGGCCGACTTCGAGCGCTACATGCGCGGGGGCGGTGGCATGGTGGTGCTGCATGCGGCTGACAACGCCTTTCCCGGCTGGCCCGCCTTCAACGAGATGATCGGCATCGGCGGCTGGCGAGACCGCAATGCTTCTGCGGGCCCCTACTGGTACCTGCGCGAGGGCAGTCTCGTGTCTGATGATTCCCGGGGTCCCGCCGGCAGCCATGGCCGCCGCCTGCCGTTCCGCATCACGGTGCGCGCCGACCATCCCGTGACGGCCGGGCTGCCTCCGGCATGGATGCATGCCGGCGATGAACTCTACGCCCACCTCCGGGGCCCCGGCCGCAACATGACCGTGCTCGCCACGGCCTGGTCCGATCCTGCCAATGCCGGCAGCGGGCGCGACGAGCCCCAGCTGATGGCCCTCGACTACGGCAAGGGCCGGGTGTTCCACACCACCCTGGGACATGACCTGCCCGCGATGAGCTCGGTGGATTTCGTGGTGACTTTCCAGCGGGGCACCGAGTGGGCCGCCACTGGCCGGGTGACGCAGGCCGTGCCGGCGGATTTCCCGGGACCGGATGCCTCGCGGCAGCGGCCGGAATTGCTGGCCCCGCAGGGCGCACGCTGACGCCAGGCAAAAACCTCCACCCGGCAGTGGCCGGGCGGGGAGAGGCCCTGATTCTGCTGGCGTTTCACGCCCGACCGACACAACTTTCCATACAATCCGCTGTCTATACAGGCAGGTGCGCAGCTTCCGTTTGCTGCGCCGCACATCGGAACACTCGGGGTAGCTCGGAATGACAGATTCACGGCATCGGCGGTGGCAGGCGGGGCTCAGGACGGCCGGAGGATCCCTCGTGGGCCGCCTCGGCGTGGCCTGTGCCTTGCTCCTGGGCCTGCCGGCGGTGGCCGCCGCCGCTTCGGCCAGCCATGCGCCGCCGGGCCTGCAGGAGAAGGACCGGGCGTTCCTCGAGCGCTACTGCAGCGACTGCCACAACTCCACCGACTGGGCGGGCGAGCTGGCGCTCGATGTGCTCGACCAGGACAACATCGCCGGCGACGGCGAAGTGTGGGAGGAGGTCGTGCGCAAGCTGCGCGGTGCGCTGATGCCGCCTTCTTCCAACCCGCAGCCGGCAGCGGCCGAACGCGCCGCCTTCATCCGCTCGATGGAAACAGCGCTCGACCGCACCGTGCAGGACAAGCCGAATCCCGGCTCGGTGATGCTGCACCGGCTGAACCGCCGCGAATACGCCAACGCCATCCGCGAGCTGCTCGACCTCAATGTGGATCCCGAGGCACTGCTGCCGCGCGACGACCACTCGCATGGTTTCGACAACGTGGCCGAGGTGCTGAAGGTCACCCCGTCCTTCCTGGAACAGTAC
This sequence comes from uncultured bacterium, assembly GCA_965652645.1. Lineage (GTDB taxonomy): Bacteria > Pseudomonadota > Gammaproteobacteria > Steroidobacterales > Steroidobacteraceae > ZC4RG30. Next base: position 2,645 of record CBFGXE010000064.1, read on the forward strand.
CTGGCCGCGGCGCGCGAGATCAGCGTGCAGGCCGTGGGCAATCCGCGCGCGCGACTGACCGGCCGCATGTATCCGGGCAGCCTTGCCGCCCAGCAGTACATCAACCATGAGGGCCTGCCGCTGGGCACGCGCGGCGGCCTGTACATCGACCACGACTTCCCGGTGGACGGCGAGTACGAGATCACAATCAGTGGCCTGGTGGGCGGCGGTTATGTGTGGGGCGTGGCGGACCAGCGCACGCTGATCGTCACCCTGGACGGCGACCGCGTGTTCCAGGCGGACGTGGGCGGCGAGGAAGACCTGGAGGCCATCGACCAGAAGCAGGCGGTGGGCATCGCGGCCATCGACAACCGCTTCAAGGACATCCGCTTCAAGGCCACGGCGGGCACGCACCGCGTGGGCGTGACCTTCAAGCAGAAGACCGCGGCCGAGCACCTGGACATCCTGCATGCCTTCAATCCCGTCGTCGGCATGTCGCAGAACCACAGCGGCGCGGCGTTCTCCGATGGCTACCGCCTGAGCAACGTCGAGATCAAGGGCCCTGTCACCAAGTCCGGGGTGAGCGACACGCCCAGCCGCCGCAAGCTGTTCGTGTGCCAGCCGGCCAGCGCCGCCGAGGAGCCGGCCTGCGCGCGCACCATCCTGCGGACGCTGGCCAAGAAGGCCTTCCGCCGCCCGGTGACCGATGAAGACATCGCCGGCGCCATGTCCTTCTACGAGGAGGGCCGCAAGTCCGGCACCTTCGACGACGGCATCCAGAAAGGCGTGATGGCCATCCTGTCCAGCCCGCGCTTCCTCTACCGCGCGCACACGCCGCCGCCCGGCGCGAAGCCCGGCGAGGTGTTCCGCATCCAGGACCTGGACCTGGCCTCGCGCCTGTCGTTCTTCCTTTGGGGCGGTCCGCCGGACGAGAAGCTGATCGACCTGGCCGCCGCCGGCCGCCTGAAGGACAAGGCCGTGCTGCAGTCCGAGGTGCGCCGCATGCTGGCCGACCCGCGCAGCCGCACGATGATGCGGGGTTTCGCCGCCCGCTGGCTCAACCTCGACGGCCTCGACATCGTCAATACCGACGTGCTGCTGTTCCCGGACTTCACCGCGGACCTGATCCCGGCGTTCAAGGAAGAACTGTTCCAGTTCGTCGAGAGCGTGTTCGGCGAGGACCGCAGCGTCAACGAGCTGCTGACCGCCGACTGGACCTTCATCAACGAGCGCCTGGCCATCCACTACGACATCCCGGGCGTGCGCGGCGGCACCTTCCGCAAGGTGAAGCTGAAGGAAGACCATCGCCGGGGCCTGCTCGGCAAGGGTGCCATCCTGATGGCCACGTCCTACGCCAACCGCACCTCCCCGGTGGTGCGCGGCGCCTGGGTGCTGGAGCACCTGATGGGCACGCCGCCTGCGGCCCCCCCGCCGGGCGTGGAGCAGTTCCCCGAAAGCGAGGAGGGCGGCGAGCAGCTCACCGTGCGCCTGCGCCTGGAGACACACCGCTCCGTGAAGGGCTGCGCCAGCTGCCACGACGTGATCGACCCGGTGGGCCTGGCGCTGGAGAACTACAACGCCGTGGGCCAGTGGCGCGTGAAGGACATCGATGCCGGCGAGCGCATCGATGCGGCCGGCAAGCTGGCCGATGGCACGCAGGTGGATGGCGTGGGAGCGCTGCGCGACTACCTGCTGAAGCGCCCGGACCTGTTCGTGCAGACCCTCGCCGAGAACCTGCTGATCTACGCGCTGGGCCGTCCGGTGCAATACTACGACATGCCGCTGCTTCGCAAGCTGGTGCGGGATGCGGCGAAGGACGACTACAGGTTCTCGGCGCTGGTGCTGGGAATCGTCAACAGCGATGCATTCCTGTATGACCGGGTGCCGGAAGAAACACCGGCGCCGCTGACGGCCCAGGCGATGGCGCCGGGCATGGGTGTTCGGGCAACCGACGCCGCGACAACGAGGTAGGCCATGTTCATCACGAAAAAGCACCTGTCCCGCCGCACGCTGCTGAAGGGAGCCGGCTACGCGCTGTCGCTGCCGCTGCTGGATGCGATGATTCCCGCCTCCACGGCGCTGGCCAACACCGCCGCCGCGAAGCGCCTGCGCATGGCGTTCGTGTACTTCCCGCATGGCGCGGTGATGAACCAGTGGACGCCGAAGCAGGAAGGCCCGGACTTCGACCTGCCGCCCATCATCGCCCCGCTGAAGCCCTTCCAGAAGCAGCTGACGGTGATCAGCGGCATGGAGAACAAGTCGGCCATTGCCGCTCCCGTGCACGCCATCACGCCGGGCACCTGGCTGTCCTGCGTGCCGCCGCGCATCAGCCACGATCCCTATGGCGGCATCACCGTCGACCAGATCGTGGCCCAGCACATCGGCCAGGACACGCCGCTGCCCTCGCTCGAGGTGGGCACCGAGGAGCGGGGCGGCGAGGGCTCCTGTGACCGCAATTACGGCTGCAGCTACGGCAAGACCATCTCCTTCCGCGACCCGACCACGCCGCTGCCGATGGAGCACAACCCGCGCAAGCTGTTCCAGCAGCTCTTCGGCGCGGGCGACACGGCCGACGAGCGGGTGCGGCTGGCGCGCGAGAGCCGCAGCATCCTCGACCTGGTGTCGCGCGAGGCCAGCGACCTGCGCCGCAGCCTGGGCGCCCGCGACCAGGCCGCGCTGGATGACTACCTGGCCACCGTGCGCGAGATCGAGCGCCGCGTGCAGCAGCTGGAGGGGCGCGATCTCTCGGGCGTGGAACTGCCGGATGCCCCGGCGGGAATTCCCTCGAAGTTCGACGAGCACATGCGCCTGATGTTCGACCTCATCGCGCTGGCCTGGCAGGCCAACCTGACGCGCGTGGTGAGCTTCATGATGGCCGCCGAGGTCAGCAACCAGCCCTACAACTTCATCAACGTGCCGGATGCCTTCCACCCGCTCTCGCACCACGCCAACAATCCCAACAAGCTGGCGACGCTGGCGAAGGTGCAGGCCTGGAACACCGGCGAGTTCGCCCGCTTCTGCGCGAAGCTGCAGTCGATCCCCGATGGCGAGGGCAACATGCTCGACAACTCCATCCTGGTGTTCGGCAGCAACATGAGCGACAGCAACGCGCACAACCACTTCCCGCTGCCCATGGCGCTGGTGGGCGGAGGCGCGGGCAAGCTCAAGGGCAACCGCCACCTGCGCTACCCGGACAAGACGCCCATCGCCAACATGCACCTGACCATCCTGGACCGTGTCGGCGTGCCCATGGAGAGCTTCGGCGACAGCACGCTGAAGTTCACCGAGGTGTAAGGGTGAGGCAACTGGCTGTTTCGATTCCCGCCACGCGCGGCCGCGTCCTGGTGGCGCTGGCTGCGGCCCTGCTGATGCTGCCCATGCTGGCGCCCGCCGCGGTGCCGCAGCTGCTGGATGCGGTCCGCCGCAACGATCCGGCGGCCGCAGAGAAGCTGCTGAAGCGCAAGGCCGACGTGCGCGCCGCCACCTCGGACGGCACCACCGCGCTGCACTGGGCCGCCCACCATGGCCAGCTCGACCTGGTGAAGCGGCTCATCAAGGCTGGCGCCGACGTCAATGCACGCAATGACTACGGCTCCACGCCCATGCAGGAGGCGGCAATCCGCGGGGACGCGGAGATCCTCGGCGCGCTGCTGAAGGCCGGCGCCAGTGCCAACACCGCCAACGACGAGGGCGAGACGGTGCTGATGACCGTGGCGCGCACCGGCAAGGTGGAGGCCGCGCGGGTGCTGATCAAGGCCGGCGCCGACGTGAACGCCGTGGAATCCTGGCGCGGCCAGACCGCGCTGATGTGGGCATCCTCGCAGGGCCAGCCGGAGATGGTGCGCCTGCTGCTGGAGTCCGGCGCCAACCCCAACGTGCTCTCGGCGCTGCGCAACTGGGCGCGCACCACCACGGCCGAGCCGCGGCCGCAGTGGCGTCCGCCGGGAGCGTTCACCGCGCTGCAGCTGGCGGCGCGCGAGGGCTGTGCGGGCTGCGCACATGAACTGGCCAGGGGTGGCGCCGAGCTCGATACCACGAGCCCGGAAGGCATCACCGCGCTGCTCTTCGCCATCCTCAATGCCCGCTTCGATACCGCCAAGGTGCTCATCGAGGCCGGCGCCGACGTGAATATCGCCGACAAGTGGGGCCGTGCGCCGCTGTATTCGGCCATCGACTACAACACCACGCCGCGGGGCGGGCGTCCGGACCGTCCGTCCTCCGACGTGACCACGCCGCTGGAGATCGCGAAGATGCTGCTGGACCGCGGCGCCGAGATCGACTTCCAGCTCAAGGCCTTCCCGCCATACCGCCTGCTGGGCCCGGACCGTGGCGGTGACTCGCTGCTGACCACCGGCTCCACGCCGCTCTTGCGCGCGGCCAAGGCCTGCGACGTGCCGGCGGCGAAGCTGCTGCTGGAGCATGGGGCACAGGTGGACCTGGCCAACAACCTGAAACTCACGCCGCTGCTGGTGGTGGCCGGCTCAAACTGGGCGATCACCGACACGCGCGGACGTTTCCGCAACGAGAAGCACTGCATCGAGATGGCGCAGATGCTGCTGGATGCTGGCGCCAGCATCAACGCGGTGAACGCCAACGGCCAGTCCTCGCTGCATGCGGCCTCGCGCATGGACATGACCGATTTCGTGCGCTTCATCGCCGGGCGCGGGGCGGACCTCAACATCAAGGACCGCAATGGCGCCACGGCGCTGGACATTGCCGAGGGCCGTACCGGAACAGCCTCCCGGCCCGGCGCCTCCGGCCCGGAGAAACACCCGGAAGTGGCCGCGGTGCTGAACGAACTGGGCGCCAAGAGCGGACTGGGCAATTGAGGGGTGCCGGCATGGCTGTCCTCCGCCATGCCGGCGTTTCATCCTGACGACTGACCGGCAGTGGACGGACTTCCCGCACCCCGCCGTCATTACGCCATGGTCGCCATCTGGCTGGCCATCAGCATGGCGGTGCTCGACAGCGTCATTGCCAACGTGGCGCTGCCGACCATAGCGCAGGAACTGCAGGCCTCCGAGGCCACCTCGATCTGGATCATCAATGCCTACCAGCTCGCCATCACGGCATTGCTGCTGCCGCTGGCGGCATTGGGTGATCGCATCGGGTACCACCGCGTTTACCTGCCGGGACTGGCCATCTTCATCGTCGGCTCGGTGGCCTGCGCCGTCTCGCGCAGCCTGGGCACGCTGATCGCGGCACGCATGTTCCAGGGGATCGGTGCGGCGGCCATCATGAGCATGAATGCCGCCCTGGTGCGGGGCACCTATCCCGCGGCCCAGCTCGGCAAGGTGATCGGCTACAACGCGCTGGTGCTGTCGCTGTCGGCCGCTGCGGGGCCGAGCATCGCGGCCATGATCCTGGCCGTCGCGGCGTGGCCCTGGCTGTTCCTGATCAACCTGCCCATCGGACTGGCCTCGTTGCTGGTCGGCATGCGCTCGCTGCCCCGCAATCCCGGGCACGGCGGCAAGCCGAACTATGTCTCCGCGGTGCTGAGCGCGGTGGCGTTGAGTTCACTGGTGTTCGGCGTGGAGTCCCTGGCCCAGGGAAACAGCCCTGTCGGCCTGCCGTTGCTGGTGGTGGCCATCACCAGCGGCACGCTGCTGGTGCGCCGGGAGCGCCGCCGCCCGGCGCCGCTGCTGCCCATCGACCTGCTGCGCATACCCCTGTTTTCCCTTTCCATCGTCACTTCGATCATCACCTTCGCGGCGCAGATGCTGGCGCTGGTGACGCTGCCATTCCTGCTGCAGTCGGAGCTGGGCCGCAGCGTGGTGGCGACCGGCGTGCTGATGACGGCATGGCCGGTGGCAGTGGGCATTTGCGCGCCGCTGGCCGGCAGGCTCGCGGATCGTTATCCGGCCGGCCTGCTGGGCGGCATCGGCCTGGGCGTGCTGGCTGCGGGCCTGCTGTCACTGTCGATGATGGACGCCTCCACCAGTGACGCCGGCATCCTCTGGCGCATGGCGTTGTGTGGTGCGGGCTTCGGATTCTTCCAGTCGCCCAACAGCCGCACCATCGTCTCCACGGCGCCGCGCGCGCGCTCCGGGGCGGCGGGCGGCATGATGGCCACCGCGCGCCTGCTGGGACAGACGGCCGGTGCGGTGAGCGTGGCGGCCGGCTTCCACTGGATGGGCGTGGCCGCCGCGCCGATGCTGTTCCGCGTGGCCGCGGTGGTGGCGGTGGCCGCAGCAGTGACCAGCATGATGCGCTTGCGCGTGAACGTGGCCGGGGCTGCCGCACCTTGAGATCCACGTTGCGCATCAAATGCGCGGCGCGGCCCGGTACCTGCTGAAAAAAATTTCACGGCTCGCGGCGCCGGGCGCTTCGCTGTCGTCCATCGCAGACGTCAGAAAAAGCCGACGTCGGAAAATCCTCACGCCATGAATGGCACGCGAACGGACGCCGTGCACTGCGCCATGCAGGCAATGTGCACCGCGTTGACAACTTTTTTCGTGCGAGGAATACATCATGAAGCGCGCTATCACTGGATCACTTGCCCTGCTGTTCGCTGCCGGTTTCGTTTCCGCCCAGAATGCCTCTCCGCCCGCGGGCGGTGCCGCCGGCGCGCCGGGTGCCAGCCAGGGTGCCTCGGCCTCGGTGGACTTCGGCAAGGTCGACACCAACAAGGACGGGCGCCTGTCGTCCGCGGAAGTGCAGTCGAATTCCGAACTGCGTTCGGCATTCTCGATGCTCGATGCGGATCGCGACAGCTACCTGTCGCAGTCCGAATACCAGAAGTGGGAAAAGGCGGGCAAGTCGGGTGCCGCAGGTTCGTCGGGTTCATCCCCGCGTCCCGGCAGCTCCTCGCAGAGCACCTCCCCGAGCAGCAGCTCGACCAACAGCTCCAGCAGCTCCTCCTCGGAGAGCAGCTCGAGCAGCCCCGAGTCGCGTTCCAACAGCTCTTCCTCGAGCTCCGACGCGGCCCAGTAACCGGCTCACGCCGGATGAACGCCGCCGGCCCACCGCCGGCGGCGTTTTCTTTTGGTCGTGACTTCCGGACGGGACAGGTCCGGTGCCTGCCGCGACAAGCGTTGTGCAGGTTATGATCGCGGCACAAAGTACCGCCAGGCGGCCTGGCGAGGCCGCAGGCATCGGGGGCGATGCGCACACCGCGCCCGGGCCGCAGTTCATCCTTCCACCGCTCAGCTGAACAGGGAATTCCATGCGTACAACCAGAAATACCCGACTGACCCTGCTGGCCTCGCTGGCCCTTGCGGCCACCGTTGTGTCACCTTCGCTGCTGGCCGGCCAGGCACCCGCCGGCATGAACCGTGAGCGGGAAGACACGCTGGCCCAGGCCCATGAAGGTTATTTCGGTGCGCTGGCGCCCGAGAACCTCGCCAAGCCACGTCCCAAGCCACCCTTCGACCTCACGGGCACCTGGTTCGTGAACCTGCGCGGCGGGGCGAGCTTCCGCTTCGGCCCGCCGTACCCCGAATTCCATGAAGAGGGGCAGAGGGCCCTGCGCGAGGCCGAGGAGGCGAGGGCCAAGGGCGTGCCCTATCGCGACGCCATCGGGCAGTGTTTCCCGGCCGGCATGCCGATGATCATGACTCGCGTGCACCCGACCAGCATGATCCAGCTGCCCACGATCATCTACATGCTGTTCGGCTTCACGAACAAGATGCGCTTCATCTACCTGGATGGGCGCCCGCACAGTGACCCGGACATCGTGGAGTACACCTACAACGGCGAGTCCATCGGCCGCTGGGAGGGCAATGCCCTGGTGGTGCACACCAAGTACATGGAGCCCAAGGAGCACTACATCGACTCGGGCATTCCCATCAGCGACCAGTTCGAGATCATCGAGCGCATCACCATGGAAGAACCGGGCATGCTGCGCATCGACTACACGATGACGGACCCGAAGATGTGGAAGGGCGAGTGGAAGAGCACCAAGCGCTTCATCCGCAAGGATTACAGCGACATTCCCGAATCCAACTGCCTGCCCAACCTCAACGAGAACCTGCCTGGCACCGCGCAGGGGCAGCGGGCCATGGAGCAGCAGAACAGCGGTCGTTGACCGCCACCGGGCCCGCGCGTGGTGCGCGCGGGCCATCGGGCAGAGCGTCGTCCTGTCGTGTTATTCGGCCGGCGGCGGGCCGTCGAGCACGGTGCCGTCGGCCAGCTTGATGGAGACGTAGGAGCCGCCGGGCTGGCCGTTGCGCATCGGGCGCAACGTCACCGTCACCTCGTCGCCAGGCTTGATCGTGGTGCGCTTCCAGCCGCTGCGGACCAGGTTCTGCGGCGTGTTCATCTCGACAAGCCAGATCTCGGACTTGCCGTCGGCGCCGGTGAC
>CBFGXE010000065.1:0-10614 GCA_965652645.1 uncultured bacterium
GCTGTTCATGCCCAGCAGCAGCGTGATCAGCCCCAGGTGGCTGATGGTGGAATAGGCCAGCACGCCCTTCAGGTCGCGCTGGAAGGTGGCCGAGAACGCCCCCACCAGCAGCGTGGCCGCACCGGTGAAGCTCACCAGCCAGAACCACAGCTCGGTGCCGGAGAGCACCGGCCACAGCCGTGCCATCAGGAACACGCCGGCCTTCACCATGGTGGCCGAATGCAGGTAGGCCGACACCGGCGTCGGCGCCTCCATGGCATGCGGCAGCCAGAAATGGAACGGGAACTGCGCGCTCTTGGTGAAGACGCCCAGCAGCACCAGCAGCAGCGCCGCCGGATACCAGGGGTCCTGGCGGATCAGCGGACCCGCGGCCAGCACCATGTCGAGGTCGAAGCTGCCGGCGATCGCGCCCAGGATCAGCACGCCCAGCAGCAGGCACAGTCCGCCACCCACGGTGACGATAAGCGCCATGCGCGCGCCCCGCCGCGCATCCTCGCGGTGGTACCAGTAGGCGATCAGCATGAAGGAGGTCAGGCTGGTCAACTCCCAGAACACCACGATCTGGACCAGGTTGCCCGAGAGCACCACGCCCAGCATCGCGCCCATGAACGCCAGCAGGAAGGAGAAGAAGCGCGGCACCGGGTCCTGCGCCGACATGTAGTAGCGGGCGTACAGCACCACCAGGAAACCCATGCCCGACACCAGCATGGCGAACAGCCAGGCGTAGCCATCCAGGCGCAGCGTCAGTTCCACGCCCCATTGCGGCGCCCATGGCAGCGAGGCGCGCAGCACTTCCCCCCCGGCCAGCTGCGGATAGCACGATGCCGTGAGCACCGCGCAGGCGAGCGCGATCAGCCCGGCCAGCCAGGGCGCGGCATTGCGGGCGTTGGCAGGCAGGAAGGCAGCAAGCAGGCTGCCGGCGAACGGCAGCAGGAGAAGCAGTGCGAGCGACATCAGCAGGGAAGTTACTGAACCGCAGCGCGGCGCACAATCGACGACGGGAACATCGTCCGCGTCATCAACCGGTGCCTCCGGCGTTCACCTGCGACCGCCGTCCGCGCGCGCGCCCGTCGGACGCGGCTGACAGCAGCAGTGGCGTGACGAATCGAGGAACACATCGCATGCTTGCCTCCCGTGGCGGCCTGATTCTTGCTTCATCCGGGACGTACGGATGCTTGTGGAGGTGCCTCATGGCCAAGGTTCTCTATCTCGATGACTTCCGCCCCACCGTGACCGAGACCATGCGCTGCCTGTTCTGCGGCCTGGTGCATGTGCTGCGTCATGTCACCGGCACCCGGGCGCGTTATTTTCCCTGCCCGGGTTGCGACGAGACCGCCAGCATTCCCGAACGCACCTTCGGGGCGCAGTAGCGCACAGCCATGGCGCATCGGAATGGTGGTCGCAGCGCCCGGCGCCGCAGACCTGTCCACCCTACCACAATTCCACGCGAGGATTCGCGCGTTAGTGATTGATCGACGGAGGATTATTGGTGGGCCGTGCGCGATTCGAACGCGCGACCAACTGGTTAAAAGCCAGCTGCTCTACCGGCTGAGCTAACGGCCCCCGTGGCGGGCCGCGATCATACCGGATTCGACGCGTAGCGGGTTGGATCGGCCACGCCGGCAGCGTGAAAACCCTCGCGGCGCAGGCGGCAGGAATCACAGCGGCCGCAAGCCGCGCCCGTGGCATCGGCCTGGTAGCAGGAGATGGTGGCGGCGTAGTCCACGCCCAGGCGCATGCCGGTGCCGATGATCTCCGCCTTGCTCATCTCCACCAGCGGTGCGCGGATGCGGAAGGCCTCGCCCTCCACGCCGGCGCGCGTTGCCAGTGCCGCCAGGCGCTCGAAGGCCGCGATGAATTCCGGCCGGCAGTCGGGATAGCCTGAGTAGTCCACGGCGTTCACGCCGATGAAGATGTCGCGCGCGCCGGCCACCTCGGCCCTGCCCAGCGCCAGCGACAGGAACAGCGTATTGCGGGCCGGCACGTACGTGACCGGAATGCCGGTGGAAGGCACCTCCGGCACTGCCATGCCCGGGTCGGTGAGCGCCGAACCGCCGATGTTGGCCAGGTCCACGTGCATCTGCCGGTGCTCCACCGCACCCAGGGCGGCGGAAATGCGCTGCGCGGCCGTCAGTTCCACCGAATGGCGCTGGCCATAGCCCACCGCCAGCGTGTGGCAGCGGAACCCTTCCGCACGCGCCATGGCGAGCACCGTGGCGGAATCCAGTCCGCCGGAAAGCAGCACGATGGCTTCGCGTGCCTTGGGCATCAGCGTCCCGGCTCGTTGCCCCAGAGGAGCTTGTGCAGCTGCACCTGCAGGCGCACGGGCAACCGGTCTGCCAGGATCCAGTCGGCCAGTTCGCGCGCCGGCAACTGCTCATGGCTGGGGGAGAACAGCACCATGGCACGGGCAGGCAGGCCGCGCTCGGCCAGCACCTTCCGGCTCCATTCATAGTCCGCGCGGTCGCAGATCACGAACTTGATCTGGTCGCGCTCGCCGAGCGCAGGGAGCTGGTCGAGCAGGTTGCGCGCCGATTCACCCGACGCCGGTGTCTTCACGTCCACCACGCGCCGCACCCTGGGATCCACCTGGTCCACATGCAATGCACCACTGGTTTCCAGCGACACCTCGTATCCGGCGTCACAGAGGCGGCTGAGTAGCGGCAGGCAGGCGCGCTGGGCCAGGGGCTCCCCGCCGGTCACGCACACGTGGCGGGCCCGCAGCGAGGCGACACGGGCCAGGATGGCCTCCAGCGACCACCATTCCCCGCCGGTGAACGCGTAGGCGGTGTCGCAGTACCGGCAGCGCAGCGGACAGCCGGTGAGGCGCACGAACACAGTGGGGAATCCCACGGCATCACCCTCCCCCTGCAGGGAGCGGAAGATTTCGGTGATCTTGAGCCGGGGCGCGGCTTCGGCCTGGTTCACGGATGCGGGCGCCCGCGGCGCGGGGATCAGCGGCGCGGCAGCTTCGCCAGCCTTTCGGTGGCCAGGCGGGCGGCATCGGTGCCGGGATATTTCTCGATCACCTGCTGCAGGTTGGCGCGGCCGGCGGCGGCATTGCCCTGCTCAAGCTGGGTATAGGCCAGCTTCAGCAGCGCATCGGGTGCCTTGCGTGAATCCGGCCAGTCGGTGAGCACGCGCTGGAAGGCCACCGCCGCATGGTCGAATTCCTGCGTGACGTAGTAGGCCTCGCCCAACCAATACTGCGTGTTGTCCGCCAGCGCGCCATCGGGATAGGAGGCGGCAAGACTGCGCAGGCTGTCGGCCGCGCCGGCGTAGTCACGGCTGCGCAATTGCTCCAGCGCGCGGTCGTAGAGTGCCTGCTCGTCGGCCGGGTTGGCCGGCGGCGGCGCGGTGGCCGCCACGGCACGCGCCTCGTTCAGTCGCCGGTCGAGGTCGCCATAGAGGTCGCGCTGCTCCTGGCGCAACTTGGCATTCTCGTTCTGCAGCTCCTCGATGCGGCCGCGCAGCTGGCGCAGTTCCTGCTGCTGGGCCTCAAGCTGCTGCGAGAGCTGCACCAGGCTGTTGTTGGAGACGATGCGGTCGATGCGCCCCACGCGGGCATCCAGGTCGTCGAGCCGCAATTGCACGGGATCCACCTCGGGCGTGGTGGCGCAGCCTGCCAGCACCAGCAGGAGGGGAACGGCGGCAATGGCGGCTTTCATCACTGGTGGCCTCAGTTGATGTAGACGATCTCGACGCGCCGGTTCTTCGACCAGGCGTTCTCGTCGCTGCCCGCGGCGGCCGGGCGCTCCTCGCCATAACTCACGGTGGCGATCTGCGATTCCTGCACGCCCTGCAGGGTCAGCGCACGACGCACGGTCTGCGCGCGGCGCTCGGCCAGCCCGATGTTGTACTCGCGCGAGCCGCGCTCGTCGGTGTGACCCTCCAGCCGCACGCGCACCGTGGCGTTGCCTGCCAGGAAGCGCCCGTGGGCAGCGATGACGTCCACGTATTCGCTGCGGATGTCGCTGCTGTCGAAATCGAAGTAGATCACCCGCTGCGAGGCCAGCGCGCTGTCGGGACCGACGGCGCCGCGCGCGGAACCGGACTGGCGGTCGGCATCGACTGTGGCCACCCCCCCGGTGGAAACGCCGCCACTGCTGGTGGTGCTGCCAACGGGTGCCGGCGGCTCATCGCCTTCGACCGTGGGCTTGCTCGAACAGCCTGCCAGCAACACCGCCGCCGACATCGCGATCACCAGGAAATTGCGCTTCAATTTCTGCTCCAGTGCCCGGGTCGCGGGCGTAAGACATGATGATACTCGATCAGTCCAGGAACGGCCCCCACACCGGCTCGCGCACCTCGCCGTCGCCGGATTTCAGGCGCGTGGTCACCTGGCCATCCACCGAGACCGTTGCCAGCACGCCCCGGCCACCTTCGCGGCCGGCGTAGATCAGCACCGTGCCGTTGGGAGAGAAGCTCGGCGACTCGTCGAGCGAACCGCGCGTGAGCGTGCTCACCGTGCCGCTGGCGAGGTCGACCACCCCCAGGCGGAACGCCCCGCCCTCCTGCGTGACCACGGCCAGCTGCCTGCCATCCGGCGAAATGCGGGGCCGCGCCGCGTAGGGCACTCCGAAGGTGATCCGCCGCGCACGTGCGCCTGCCTGGGCCGGCACGGCGTAGATCTGCGCCGCACCGCCGCGGTCGGAGGTGAAATAGAGGGTCTGCCCGTCCGCCGACCAGGTCGGTTCGGTGTCGATCGCCGGATCATCGGTGATGCGGGTGAGGCCCTGCGTGGCCAGGTCGAGCGTGTAGATGTCGAAGTTGCCGTTGCTGCCGGAGAGCACCAGCGCCAGCTTCTTGCCGTCGGGCGAGAAGCTGGGCGCGCCGTTGTGCCCGGCGCGCGCCGACACCTGGCGCCGCTCGCCGGTGCTCAACCTCTGCACGAAGGTCGCCGCCACGCGGTTCTCGAACGATACGTACGCCAGCCATGTGCCGTCGGGCGACCAGGCCGGCGACATCACCGGCTGGCTGGAGGACATGGCCACGCGCGGGTTCTCGCCGTCCGCATCGGCGATCAGGAGCTGGTAACGCTGCTCCGGCGGCTGGCCGGTGACGGATACATAGGCAATGCGGGTGGCGAAGGCGCCGCGCACGCCGGTGAGCTTCTGGAACACGGCATCGGCAACGCGATGGGAGCCATTGCGCAGGGCGTCCCGCGACACGGTGACCGCTTCGTCATCGATCATCACCTGGCCATTGAGTGAATTGACCAGGTCGAAACGCAGCGTGATGTTGTTGCCGTTCGCCGAGAGACGGCCAACCACGACATAGTCGGCCTGCGCGTCCCGCCAGCGCGCCGCATCCACCGCCGCGGCGCGATCGGGCTGGCCCGGCATGGCATTCCTTGGCACGGCGCGGAAACGGCCGCTGCTGGCCAGGTCGCGTTCGATCACCGAGGCCACGTCGAGCAGGCTGCCAGGGGAAGCCGGCGGTGCGGGAGCCGCCGGATTGGCCGGTGACAGGAGGAACGGCACCACGGCCACCGGCACCGGGTCGGTGACGCCGCGCGTGATGTCGATCTGCAGCTGTGCATGGGCAGTGGTTGCCGCCAGCATCGCCAGCACTGCACCCACCAGTCGCCACGCCTTCACCATCACGAATCCCCTGCAGTCCATCATTCCTCCGGCCGGAATGTAACGATCAGCTCCCGCTCGAACAAGGCGGGATCCGGCGGCGACGGCAACGGTGAAGCCCGCCGCACCGCATCTTCCACCGACAGCCTGACCGCTTCATCGCCATTGCAGCGGCCGATCTGCACGCCAGCCACCGATCCACCTGGCACCTGCGTGACGCGCACCTCGCACACCAGGCCCGCGCGCGCCGAGGGGGGCTTCAGCCAGGCGCGCATGATCTTCGCCTCGATCTGCGCCTTGTACTGGTTGGCCAGCGCGCTGCCCCTCACGGCCTCGCGCCGTTCCTCCGAGGCAAGCTGCTCGGCGAGTTCGGCCTCGCGCCGGCGTCGCTCGGCCTCCTCGCGTTCGCGGCGCTGGCGCTCCGCGTTCTCGCGCGCCACGCGCTCCCGCTCCAGACGTTCGCGCTCCGCCTTCTCGCGGGCAGCCTTCTCCCGCTCCTGGCGCTCCTTCTCGCGCTGCTCGCGCTCGGCCTGCTCGCGCGCCGCCACCTCGGCCGCCTGGCGTTCGGCCTCCTGCTCGGCCGCAATGCGCTGCTCCTCTGCCAGCCGCAGCTCCTCGGCCTGCCGCTCGGCCTCTGCCTGCAGCAGCGCCGGGTCTTCTTCGGGCAGCGGCTCCTCAAACACCGGCTCGGGCTCAAATTCCGGCAGCGGCTCCTCGAATGCCGGTTCGGGTTCTGGTTCGGGTTCCGGTGCGGGCCGCAGGCGCTCAGCCAGCTGCTCGGGAGTCACGACGCCGCCCGTGATGCCGATGGGCTCAGGGGGACGCGAGCGCTGCGTCCAGTACCAGACGCCCGCCACGATGGCGACAATGGCCACGTGCAGCAGGATGGAAAGTGACCACGAGGCCCACAGGCTGCCCTCGCGCCTGCGCTGCCTGTTCACGGCTGCCGCCGGTCCTCGCGGCGCGCCGGATCGGCGAGGAAGCCGAGCCTCGCGGCGCCCGCGGCCTGCAGCACCACCATCGCATCCATCACGTGCTCGTACTGCACGTGCCGGTCGGCCTGCAGCAGCACCTCGCGCTGCGGCTCCACGGCCAGCGCGGCCTGCACCGCACCGCGCAGCTCCCCGGTCCCGAGCGGGCGCTCCGGATCGCTGCTGGTGTTCAGGTAGAGGCGGCCGTCGATGTCGATGGAAACGATCAGGGGTGGGCTCCTTTGGGTGGAAGCCGGCAAGGGCTGGGCACTGGCCTGCGGCAGCTCAACCTGCACGCCCTGGGTGAGCAGTGGCGCAGTGGCCATGAAGATCACCAGCAGCACCAGCATCACGTCGATCAGCGGCACCACGTTGATCTCGCCCATCAGGCGGCGTTTGCGCGGCGCATCTTCCATCAGGCGGGATCTCCGGCTGCCGGCTGCCGTGCAGCATAACGCTGCAGGATGGTGGAGAACTCCTCCATGAAGGCGTTGTAACGCAGCTCCAACCGGCTCACCTTGTCCGCATAGCGGTTATAGGCAATGAAGGCGGGAATGGCTGCCACGAGCGCCACGGCCGTGGCCACCAGTGCCTCGGCGATGCCCGGCGCCACCGTGGCCAGCGTGGCCTGCTGCACCTCGCCCAGGCTCATGAAGGTATTGAGGATGCCGCACACCGTGCCGAACAGGCCGACGTAAGGACTCACCGAGCCGATCGTCGCCAGGGTGGCGAGGTTGTGCTCCAGCCGCTCCAGCTCCTTCAACTGGGCTACCTTCATGGCGCGCCGCGCGCCCTCCAGCAGCTGCTCGGAGGTGGCGCCGCCCTGGCGCAGCCGCGCGAACTCCCGGAAGCCCATCTCGAAGATGCTGCTCATGCCCGTGCTGCCGCCCTTGGCCTCAAGGTTGCGGTACAGCGTGCCCAGGTCACCGCCGGACCAGAATGCGGCCTCGAAATGGTTGGCCTCGGTGGCTGCCCGGGCCATCACCGAACGTTTGGCCAGGATGATGGCCCAGGACGCCAGCGAGGCGATGGCCAGCATCGCCAGCACGATCTGCACCACCAGGCTGGCATCCATCACCAGGTGGATGACGGTGGCCATGTCGCCGCTCATCGCGCCATCCTCGCCACCAGCTCCGCCGGCAGGCGGCGCGGCTTCAGGGTGCCGGTCGCCACGCAGGCCACTCGCACCTGGCCCTCGGCCAGCAGCTCGCCGGCAGCGTTGCGGACCTCCTGCTCGAAGCGCATCGAGGCGCCGCCGGTAATCTCTGGCCGCGCCAGCACCTCGAGCATGTCGTCGAGGCGCGCCGGTTTGACGAAGCGCACCGCCAGATCCACCACGGTAAACAGCACTCCTGCCTCCTCTGCCAGCTTCTGCTGGGAATAGCCGATGGCGCGCAGCCACTCGGTGCGGGCGCGCTCGAAGAAACGGATGTAGCCGGTATGGTAGACGACGCCGCCTGCGTCAGTGTCTTCGTAATACACCCTTACGGGCAGGCGCAGGCCGGTCACTTCGGATCCTCGAACAGCGGCAGCGCCGCGCCGGCACGATCGGGAACGGCAAGGCCCAGGTGAATGTAAGCCTGGCGGGAGGCAACGCGGCCGCGTGCGGTGCGCATCAACAGGCCGCGCTGGATGAGGAAGGGTTCCACCACGTCTTCCAGCGTACCGCGTTCCTCGCCGATCGAGGCCGCGAGGCTCTCGATGCCCACGGGTCCACCGTCGAACTGCTCCACCACTGTCGTCAGCACGCGACGGTCCAGCGCGTCCAGTCCCTTCGGATCAACATCCAGCAGGTCGAGCGCTGCGTCGGCAATGCCTTCGTCGATGCGTCCATCCCCCTTCACCTGTGCATAGTCGCGCACCCGGCGCAGCAGGCGGTTGGCGATGCGCGGCGTACCGCGCGAGCGCTGCGCGATGCGCGCCGCACCGGCCGGCGTGGCGCCCACGCCCAGGATCGAGGCCGAGCGGGCGACGATCTGTGCCAGTTCGGCATCGGAGTAGAAGTCAAGCCGCTGCACGATGCCGAAACGGTCGCGCAGCGGCGAAGTCAGCAGCCCCGCACGGGTGGTGGCGCCAACCAGCGTGAAGGGCGGCAGGTTCAGCTTGATGGAACGCGCCGCCGGCCCCTCGCCGATCATGATGTCAAGCTGGTAATCCTCCATGGCCGGGTAGAGGATTTCCTCGACCACGGGACTGAGGCGATGGATCTCGTCGATGAACAGCAGGTCGCGCGGCCCGAGCTTGGTGAGCTGCGCGGCGAGGTCGCCGGGGCGCTCCAGCACCGGCCCCGAGGTATGGGCCAGGTTCACACCGAGCTCCGCGGCAAGGATCTGCGCCAGGGTGGTCTTGCCCAGGCCGGGCGGACCGAACACCAGCACATGGTCCAGCGCCTCGCCACGGCTGCGCGCCGCCTCGATGAAAAGGCCGAGTTGCGCCTTCACGGCTGGCTGCCCCACGTATTCATCCAGCCGTTTCGGCCGGATGGCCCGGTCCTGGCTTTCCTCCTCGCGGTTTCCCGCGCTGCTCACCAGTCGCTCGCTCACGGGCGCCTCATTTCGGCGCCGCGCCCATCAGCGCGCCGCGGATCAGCTCTTCGGTGGTGGCGCCATCGGTGGCCGCCTTGTCGAGCATCTTCTGCGCCTCCTGCGCCTTGTAACCCAGTGCCAGCAGGGCCTGCAGCGCCTCCTCGCGCGGCGGCAGCACGCGCGCGGCCCCGGACAGCGCCGGGGCATCGCGGAAATGGTCGCGCATCTCCACCAGCAGGCGCTCGGCAGTCTTGCGGCCCACGCCGGGAATACGCGTCAGCGCTGCCGCATCCTCGGCGGCAATGGCGGCACGAAACTCGGCGGTGCTCACGCCCGAGAGGATGGCCAGCGCCACCTTCGGCCCCACGCCATTGACCTTCAGCAGCGCACGGAACAGCTCGCGCTCCTCCGCGGTGACAAAACCGAACAGCAGCGAGGCATCCTCGCGCAGCACGTGGTGGATGCGCAGCCGCACGGCGCTGCCCACCGGCGGCAGGGCGAGGTAAGTGGACATCGGCACCTCCACCTCGTAACCCACGCCCTGGCATTCGACCAGCAGCCGTGGCGGCTCCTTCTCCGCCAGCACTCCCGCCAGCGCACCGATCACCCGCTGCTTCCCATCGCCGCCAGGCGTCCGGCGGTGCGTCGCGCATGTGCGTGGCAGAGGGCGATCGCCAGCGCATCGGAAACATCATGCGTGGCCGGCTCGGCGATGGACAGCAGCACACGCACCATGTGCGCCACCTGCGCCTTGTCCGCCCCGCCGGTGCCCACCAGTGCGAGCTTCACGGCGCGCGGCGCGTATTCGTAGACGGCGGCGCCATGCGCCACCACGGCGGTGAGCGCCGCCCCGCGTGCCTGCCCCAGCTTCAGCGCGCTGTCGGCATTGCGATGCATGAAAACCCGCTCCACGGCGACTTCATCGGGCCGGAATTCCGCCACCAGCTCTAGCAGCCGCTGGTGGATCTGGTGCAGGCGGCGCGCAAGGTCCGTGCCCTTCACCTGGATGCAGCCGCTGGCCACGTGCTTCTCGCCACGCTCATCGCAATCGACGATGCCGTAGCCGGTGCGCAGCGATCCCGGGTCAAGTCCCAGCACGCGGCCGGGCCGGGCGGCAGGCGCGGCGACACTGCGCGCTTCCACCAGCCGGGCCGGATCGAAGGAACGCCAGGAGCGGCTTGCATAGCGCGGCATCCGGATATGATAGCGTGACGTGGTGATCGTCACATCGTCTCCACCGGCCGGCCTGCCCGGGGCAGCGCTGGAGCCGGCAGCCAGCATTCTTGCCGAAACCGGCGCGTCGCCCGTCGTCATCGAACGCGCGCGCGAGGCCGCCGGCGTCGTGCTCGAACTCACTGGCGATGCGCCGCTGGCGGCTGCGGCCATGCTGCACGTGGCCCGCCACAGCCCGGATGAAACACCGGAACTCACCAGCGCACAGCGCCTGCGGCTGGGCGCGCCGGCCATGCGCCTGGCCGACGAGCTGGAGCGTCTCGGTGAATTCCAGCTGGATGGCCGCTGGTCCAGCGGCGAGAC
>CBFGXE010000066.1:0-10082 GCA_965652645.1 uncultured bacterium
CAGCGCCATGGCGATCATCACGCGCTGGCGCATGCCGCCGGAGAACTGGTGCGGGAAGGCATCGATGGTGGATGCCGGATCGCGGATGCCGACCTCCTCCAGCAACTCGATGGCGCGCGCGCGGGCCGTCGCGCGGCTGGCCTGCCGGTGGTACACCAGCGGCTCCATCATCTGCTCGCCCACCGTAAGGTAGGGGTTCAGGCAGGTCATCGGGTCCTGGAAGATGAAGGCGATGTCGTTGCCGCGCACCTGGCGCAGTTCATCTTCCGGGAGGCGCAGCAGGTCCCGGCCATCGAACGTTGCGGTGCCACCCTCGATGCGCCCCGGCGGCATGGGGATCAGCCCCAGCAGCGAGTAGCAGCACACCGACTTGCCCGAGCCGGACTCCCCGACGATGCCAAGCGTCCTGCCCTGCTCCACGTCGAAACTCACGTCGCGAACGGCCTGCACCACGCCATTGCGTGTGTGGAACGAGACGCTCAATTGCCGGACTTCGAGCAGCGCCACCGGACGACCTCCCAGACGGTTGCGCCGTGACCGTAACCGGCCCCGGGGGATAGATCAATGACCACCGTACCGGTACACGGCAGCCGACCCCGGGATAGAATCCGGGCACAACCGGGAGGGTCCACATGGCCGTGCGCTCCACCTTGCCTGCCCTGCTCGTCGCCACCCGCAAGGGCGCCTTCATCCTCCGTGCGGATGCGGCGCGGCGCACATGGAAGGCGTCCCCTCCCATCCTGCTCGGCCACATCGCGCACCACCTGGTGCAGGATCCGCGGGCACCGCGCAACCTGCTGCTGTCCATGCGCACCGGGCACCTGGGACCCACCATCTACCGGTCCGGCGACCGGGGCCGCAGCTGGCAGGAAGCCAGCCGTCCGCCAGCCTTTGCGAAAGCCGAAGGTGGCCGCAAGGCGCATGTGCTGGACCACATCTTCTGGCTCACGCCGGGGCATGCCAGCGAACCGGGCGTGTGGTATGGCGGCGCATCGCCGCAGGGACTGTTCCGCAGCGAGGATGGCGGGGACACCTGGTCGCCCGTGGCCGGCCTCAACGACCATCCGGAATACAGCCGCTGGATGGGCGCGGTGGAAAACGGCACGCCCGATGGTCCCAAGCTGCATTCGGTGCTGGTGGATCCGCGTGACGCGCGACACCTTTACGTGGCCATGTCCAGCGGTGGCGTGCATGAATCCACCGA
Source organism: uncultured bacterium (assembly GCA_965652645.1). Taxonomy (GTDB): domain Bacteria; phylum Pseudomonadota; class Gammaproteobacteria; order Steroidobacterales; family Steroidobacteraceae; genus ZC4RG30. Next base: position 1,205 of record CBFGXE010000066.1, read on the forward strand.
TCGCGGCGCGACCTGGAAGCCGCTGGTGGACGGGCTGGAAGTGGTGGAAGGATTCCCGAAGGACCAGCTCGAATTCCATGACCCGCACTGCGTGCGCTTCTCCGCCAATCCCGACCGCCTCTACCAGCAGAACCATTGCGGCATCTACCGGCTCGATCGTCCGGGAGAATCGTGGCTGCGCATCGGCCTGAACATGCCGAAGAAGATCGGCGACGTGGGTTTTCCGATGGTGGTGCACCCGCGCGAGGAGAACACCTGCTGGGTGTTTCCCATGGATGGCAGCAGCGTGTGGCCACGCACGGCCCTGGGCGGGCGCCCCGCCGCCTATGTCACGCGCAATGCGGGCCGCAGCTGGCATCGCCTGGACAAGGGCCTGCCGCAGGAGAATGCCTGGTGGACGGTGAAGCGGCAGGCGATGTGTGCCGACGCACACGATCCGGTGGGCCTTTATGTGGGCACCACCAGCGGGGAAATCTGGGCCAGCCGCAACGAAGGCGGGAGCTGGAAATGCATCGCGCGCCACCTGCCTGAAATCTACGCGCTGGAGCCTGCCCGGTTCTGAGCCGGCACCGGGATCATGCGCGTCACCATCCCCAGCCCGCTGCTCTCCTATACCGGCCGCCGCGAGGTGCAGGCCGGGGGCAACACGGTGGATGAAGTACTGCGTGACCTGGACCGGCGCTTCCCGGGCCTGCGCTTCCGCATGGTCGATGAGCATGACCACCTGCGGCCGCACATGCGCGTGTTCATTGATGCCGAGGAGTCGCGTGACCTGGACACGCCACTGCCTCCTGGCGCGACACTGCACATCGTGCAGGCACTCAGCGGCGGCTGAGGTTCCCGCCGCGGAATCGCCCTGTTTCCAGGAAGTCCGCGACCTGCTCTGCCACCCGCCGCGATACGCACATGGAGGTGTGGCTTACCGGCAGCTCGATGGAATCGGCGGCTCCTTCGAGCCGTGTCTCGGCCACGGCGACGGTGCCGTCGTTCGGCCCGTCGAAACGGGCCAGCAGGTGCCCGAGGCCGATGGGCGCCGTGCCCGCGATGATGCCGAGCTGCGGCGGGAAGTCCCAGCGCCCGGGCACGCCCTCGGGAAGGCATGCAACGCCCACCTGGCCCAGCAGGCGACGGGTCGGGACAGCACCATGCAGGCGACGCGCACACTGGCTGCCGCGGATGGGCGTGCCCATGAACACCACGCGGCAGAAGTCGCCGCTGAAGCGGTCGGCCGCCAGCACACCCATCTCGAACATGCGGTAGATGACCAGGCCACCAAGGCTGTGGCCTACAAGGTGAACGGGGAGCAGCGTGCGGCGGGCCAGCGCGATGGCCTGCCGTGCGCAGCGGCGGGCCACCACGTCCATCTGTTCGGCGAGCGAGGAATACGGCAGCACCCTCAGCGCCCAGCCGCGCTCCGCCAGGCGGCGGCGCAGCAGGAACGACTCGGCGCCGGTCATCCACAGGCCGTGGACGAACAGCACCGTGCCGCGCAGGTCCGCTTCAGGCGGGCGGCTGCGGCGTGCGGACACGGATCGACAGCTCGCGCAGCTGCGCCTCGCTCACCGGCGTGGGCGCGTCGGTGAGCAGGCAGGCCGCCGTCTGCGTCTTCGGGAAGGCGATCACGTCGCGGATGCTCTCGCTTCCCGACATCAGCATGGTCAGGCGGTCGACGCCGAAGGCAATGCCGCCGTGGGGCGGCGCGCCATAACGCAGGGCATCGAGCAGGAAGCCGAACTTGCGCTGCGCCTCCTCCGCATCGATGCCCAGGAGGCCGAACACGGCCGACTGCATTTCGGCGCGGTGGATACGCACGGAACCGCCGCCGATCTCCGAGCCGTTGAGCACCATGTCGTAGGCCCTGGCCACGGCGTTGCCCGGATCGGCCGACAGCGCGGCCGGGTCGTCGTTCTTCGGTGCGGTGAAGGGATGGTGCATGGCCGCCCAGCGTTTCGCCTGCGGGTCGAACTCGAACATGGGGAAGTCCACCACCCATAGCGGCTTCCAGCCCGGCTGCAGCAGCTTCAGGTCATGGCCCAGCTTCAGGCGCAGCGCGCCCAGCGCGTCGCACACGACCTTCGCCTTGTCGGCGCCGAAGAAGATGAGGTCGCCGTCGGCGGCGCCGGTGCGCTCGAGGATGCCGGCCACCGCCCCGTCGCCGAGGAACTTCAGGATGGGCGACTGCAGGCCCTCGCGACCCTTCGCCTTCTCGTTGACCTTGATGTAGGCCAGGCCCTTGGCGCCATAACGGCCCACGTAGGCCGTGTAGGCATCGATCTCGCTGCGGCTCAGGTTGCCGCCGCCGGGCGCACGCAGCGCGGCGACGCGGCCATCCGGATCGGCCGCGGGGCCGGCGAACACCTTGAAGTCGCAGCCGGCCACGAGGTCGGCCACGTCCACCAACTCCAGCGGCACGCGCAGGTCGGGCTTGTCGGAACCGTAGCGGCGCATGGCCTCGGCATAGGTCATGCGCGGGAAGGGATCGGGCAGCGCCACCTCCACCACCCTGGCGAAGATCTCGCGGATCAGGCCTTCCATCAGCCCCATGATCTCCTCCTGCCCGAGGAAGGAAGTCTCCACGTCGAGCTGGGTGAATTCGGGCTGGCGGTCCGCGCGCAGGTCTTCGTCGCGGAAGCACTTGACGATCTGGTAGTAGCGGTCGAAGCCGGAGATCATCAGCAGCTGCTTGAAGATCTGCGGCGACTGCGGCAGCGCGAAGAAGCTGCCCGGGTGGGTGCGGCTGGGCACCAGGTAGTCGCGCGCGCCTTCCGGCGTCGCCTTGGTGAGCATGGGCGTCTCGATGTCGATGAAGCCATGCGAGTCCATGTAGTGGCGCATGGCGCTGGTCAGGCGGTGGCGCAGGCGCAGCCGCTGGCTCATCTCCTCGCGCCGCAGGTCGATGTAGCGATGGCGCAGGCGCACCTCTTCGCTGACGGTCTCGTCGAGCTGGAAGGGCAGCGGCTCGGAGCGGTTCAGCAGCACCAGTCGCTTCGCCAGCAGCTCCACCTTGCCCGAGGCGAGGTTGGGGTTGGCCGTGCCGGACGGCCGCTCGCGCACCTTGCCCGTCACCTGGATGACGAATTCGCTGCGCAGGCGCTCGGCCTCGGCGAACAGCTGCGGGTCATCCGGATCGAAGACCACCTGCAGCAGCCCCTCCCGGTCGCGCAGGTCGACGAAGATCACCCCGCCGTGGTCGCGCCGCCGGTGTACCCAGCCGGCAACGGTGACTTCCTGGCCGGTCAGGGACTCGTTGACCTGGCCGCAATAATGGCTGCGCATCGAATTGACCCGAAAAGTGGTAAATGGGCTGGAAAAATCAGGCTGCGCAGTATACTGGTCCTTCGTCCCTCAAGGGACCCAAGACGGGGGAAACAGACGATGAATGCCCAGTTGAAGGCCGGCGACGCCGGCACGTTCCGGCTCCTGATCGGCGGCAAGCTGGTGCCGGGCGCCAGCACCTTCGATGTGATCAACCCGGCCACCGAGCAGGTGTTTTCCCCCTGCCCGCGCGCCGACCTCAACCAGCTGAACGAGGCGGTGGCCGCGGCCAAGGCCGCCTTCCCGGCCTGGGCCGCCACGCCGCTGGCCGAGCGGGCGAAGCTGCTGAACAAGCTGGCCGACGCCATCGAGGCGCATGCCCCGGAGCTGGCCCGCATCCTCACCCAGGAGCAGGGCAAGCCGCTGGGCGGCGCCCACTTCGAGCTGGCCATTGCCGCCGGCAACATCCGCGGCTTCACCACCATGGACCTCCCGGATGCGGTGCTGGTCGACGACGAGCAGTCGAAGATCATCCGCCAGCGCCTGCCGCTGGGCGTGGTCGGCGCCATCACGCCGTGGAACTTCCCGGTCATCATGATGGTGACCAAGCTGGCCCCGGCGCTGCTGGCCGGCAACACCATCGTGGTCAAGCCCGCCCCCACCACCCCGCTGGCCACACTGAAGGTGGGCGAGCTGTGCGCCCAGATCTTCCCGCCGGGCGTGGTGAACGTGATCGCCGACGCCAACGACCTGGGCGGCGCGCTCACCAGCCACCCGGACGTGGCCAAGATCGCCTTCACCGGCTCCACGGCCACCGGCCGCAAGGTGATGGCCAGCGCCGCGGCAACGCTCAAGCGCCTCACGCTGGAGCTGGGCGGCAACGACGCAGCCATCGTGCTCGACGACGTGGACCCGAAGGAGATCGCGCCGAAGCTGTTCTTCGCGGCGATGATCAACTCCGGGCAGGTGTGCCTGGCCGCCAAGCGCATCTACGTGCCCGAGTCGCTGTATGACGCCATCTGCGCGGAGCTGGCGGGGATTGCCGAAGGCGCCGCCAACCTCGTGGGCAACGGCCTTGATGATGGCGTGCAGTTCGGCCCCGTGCAGAACCGCATGCAGTTCGAGAAGGTGCGCGCCATCATCGAAGAGGCCCGTGCGCAGGGCAAGGTGATCGCCGGCGGCAAGCAGCACCAGGGATCCGGATTCTTCATCCATCCCACCGTTGTCAGCGGCCTGCCCGACAGTGCGCGGCTGGTGTGCGAGGAGCAGTTCGGCCCGGTGATGCCGGTGCTGAAGTACAAGACCCTCGACGAGGCCATTGCGCGCGCCAACGCCTCCGACTACGGCCTGGGCGCCACGGTGTGGGCGAAGAGCACCGAGCGTGCGCTCGAGGTCGCCAAGCGGCTGGAGACGGGCACGGTGTGGATCAACAAACACCTGGACCTGCCGCCCACCGTGCCCTACGGCGGCGTGAAGCAGTCCGGCTTCGGCGTGGAACTGGGGCAGCAGGGGCTTGAAGAGTTCACCCAGCTGCGCGTGATCAACATCGCGAAGTAGTCCGACCCGGCGTCGCGCGGCACGCGCAACGCCCCTGCGGGATCAGGTGTCCCGCAGGTACCAGAGCAGGTCGGTGGGCGTGACTTCAGACTCCCACCGGCCGTGCTCCTGGCGCTTGATGGCCAGCAGCACCTTGTGGAATCCCTCGCCCAGCGCTGCCTTCAGGAATTTCGACTCCTGCGCGCGGGCAATGCTCTCTCCCCAGTTCGATGGCAGTGGCGGCCAGCCTTGCGGCGCCTGTGCGGCATAGCCATTGCCCTGCACTGGCGCGCCAGGATCGAGCCTGCTTTCGATGCCGTGGGCCGCACCCGCCAGTACCGTGGCGGCGGCCACGTACAGGTTCACGTCGGCGCCGCAGAAACGGTGTTCCACATGCCGTGAAGCTGGCGTCCCCGCCGGCACGCGCAGCGACACGCTGCGATTGTTCACTCCCCAGCCCACCGACACCGGCGCATAACTCTCGCGCTGGAACCGCCGCCAGGAATTGCCATTGGGCGCGAACGCCAGGAAGGCCTCGCCCGCCGTGGCCATCATGCCGGCGATGGACTGGCGCAGCAGCGGCGTGCCGGCCGGATCCTCCGCCGCGAACAGGTTGCGGCCTTGGGCATCAGCCAGTGACAGGTGCAGGTGCGCGCCGGAACCGGCGCGCCGCGTGAAGGGCTTGGCCATGAAGCTGGCCACGCAGCCATGGCGCGCAGCCACGCCCTTCAGCAGGCGCTTGAACTGCACGGCCTCGTCCACCGCGGCCAGCGCGCCGCTCCGGTGCTGCAGGGTGATCTCGAACTGGCCGGGTGCGTATTCGGACATCACCGTGCCGGCGGGCAGCCCCTGCACGCAAGCGGCATCGAGCACGTCGCGGAACAGGGGCGCGAGATCGTCGAGCCGCGACAGGCTGTAAGCCTCGATGCGCTCGCCCTGTCCCGGCCGCAGCGGCGCGGAGCCAGCCGGATGCAGCGAGCCATCGGCATGCTCGCGCAGCAGGTAGAACTCCAGCTCGCAGGCGAACACCGCGTGCAATCCCTGCGTGGCCAGCTGCTGCTCCACGCGGGCCAGGCAGTGACGCGGATCGGCGGGTGCAGGCGCGCCATCCAGCTCGTACATGGAAAGCATCACCTGGCCGGTGCGCTCCAGCCACGGGACGGGCTGCAGCGTGCCGGGCACCGGGCGGCAGAGCTTGTCGGCATCGCCGGCCTCCCAGACCAGGCCGGTGGCCTCCACGTCTTCACCGGTGATATCGAGGCCGAGGATGGAGCCGGCCACGTTGCGGCCCTGCGTGAACAGCGACTCCAGCTCGTGGCGGCGGATGGTCTTGCCGCGCAGCACGCCGGACGGGTCGGTGAGCAGCAGCTGCACCGCATCGATGCCCGGATGGCGGTCCAGGAATTGTTGCAGCTCGTCGCTCATGCGGGCTTCATCCAGGGTGCGAATTCCCCCAGCGCCAGGTCGACGGTGGCGATGAAGTCATCGATCTGCGCATCGCTGGTCACGGGCGACACCAGCATCATGTTGTGGAAGGGCGTGAGCAGGAAACCGCGGTTGAGCAGGTAGAGGTGCAAGGCGGCATTGAGTTCATGGTCGATGGCCGCAACGCTTTCGCGCCCGGTGCGCGGCGCCGGCAGCGTGCTGAATTCCAGCCGCGCACCCACGCGCGATACCTGCCAGGCGATGCCGTGGCGGCGCAGCGCGGCCCCAAGGCCGGCAGCCAGTCGCGCGGCGCCCTGCTCCATGCGTGCATGATTGGCAGCAGTGGCCACCTCTCCCAGCGACGCATGGAGGGCGGCAATGGCCATGGGGTTGCCTGCCAGCGTGGTACCGATGCCGGAGTGGCCGCTCTGGCGCCGGGCATCGGCGGCGCGGATGCGCGCGCCGGTGGCCGCGCTCCACCCATACACCGCGCAGGGAAAACCACCGGCGATGGCCTTGCCGCAGACCAGCATGTCGGGCGCGATGCCGTGCACGCGGGCGTAGCCGCCCGGACCGGACGAGAGCGTATGGGTCTCGTCCACCACGAGCAGCACGTCATGCCGGTCGCAGGCATCGCGCAGGCCCTGGAGGAATCCGGGCTGCGGCAGCACCATGCCGGCATTGGTCAGCACGGGCTCGGTCAGCACGCAGGCAATGTCGCCACGCGCCAGCGCCGCCTCCACCGCGGCAAGGTCATTGAACTCCACCACCACCGTGGTGGCGGCAGGATCGTGGGCCCGGCCCACCTGCCCGGGGCGGGGCAACGTTCCGCCGTCCGGTCCCATCACGACCAGGGTTTCATCCACGGTGCCGTGGTAGCAGTGGTCGAACACGAGGATGCGTGGCCGGCCGGTGGCCATGCGCGCCTGGCGCAGCACGGCGCGGTTCGCGTCGGTGGCCGTCTGCGCCACCTGCCACCAGGGCAGGCCGAACAGCGCGGCCAGCCGCGTGCCCACCTCATGCACCCGGGCATCCGGCAGCATGGCGGTCATGCCGGCGCCGGCCTGCTCCGCCACGGCACGCGCCACGGCCGGTGGCGAATGGCCGAACATGGCGCCGGTGTCGCCGAGGCAGAAATCCACGTAACGATGGCCGTCCGCGTCAGTGACTTGCGCGTCGCGGGCCTCGCGCAGGTACAGCGGCACCGGTTGCGGCCAGTCGTGCATCCAGTGCATGGGGACGCCGGCCGGGAAATGCGCGCCCGCCAGCCGTGCCATCGCCGCGCACCGCGGCCGCGCGGCGATGTAGGACTGGCACTCCCGCTCGGTGATGGCGGCCAGCGCGCCGCGGGTCATGCCGCAGGTGCCTCAGGCGCAGCGCAGGTGCTGCGCCCGGTGGTCACCGCTTCGCCCTGGGGCGCGCCGGCTTCGCGGCCGGCTTGCGCGAGGGTTTCGCTGCCGGTTTTGTTGCGGCAGCCTTTGCCGCAGGCCGCGTGACCTTGCGCGCCGCGCCCTTGGACGCGGGTGCCGGCGTGGCAGCCGGCTTGCTGTCGGCCTTGTCGGCGGGCTTTTCCTTTTCCGCCGGCTGGTCGGACTTCCCGGCGGCAGGCTCCTTGTCGGAATCGACCAGGTTGCGCCGGTTGTCCTTTTCCGTCTTGAAGTCGGTCTCGTACCAGCCGCCACCCTTGAGGCGGAACACCGGCGCGGAGACCAGCTTCACCAGCTTGTTCCTGCCGCAATCCGGACACTTCTTCAGCGGCGCGTCGGAGATTTTCTGCAGCACCTCGGTCTGCGCGCCACAGGCCGAGCACTGGTATTCATAGAAAGGCATGGTTGCGGGGGATTATACGAGAGCCGCGCCGGCCACGAATGCCGGCGCGGCCCTCAGTTGGCTCTCTTCTCGAACTTCAGCACTCCGTCTTCCACGGCGACCAGGATGCGGTCGCCCGGCGCAAACGCACCCTGCAGGATGCGCTCGGCCAGCGGATTCTCGATCTGCTGCTGTATGGCGCGCTTCAGCGGCCGTGCGCCATACACCGGATCGAAGCCGGCCTCGGCGATCAGGTCGCGCGATTCGGGCGCCAGTTCCAGCGTCATGTCGCGGTCGGCCAGCCGCCGCTTCAGGCCGGCGAGCTGGATCTCCACGATGGCGCGGATCTGCTCCGCCCCCAGCGGGTGGAACACGATGATGTCGTCGATGCGGTTGATGAACTCGGGCCGGAAATGCGCCTGCACCCGCTCCATCACCTGCGTCTTCATCAGCGCGTACTGCTTCTCGCCGGCCAGTTGCTGGATCACGTCGGACCCCAGGTTCGAGGTCATGATGATCACCGTGTTGCGGAAGTCAACGGTGCGGCCCTGGCCGTCGGTGAGGCGGCCGTCATCCAGCACCTGCAGCAGCACGTTGAACACGTCCTGGTGGGCCTTCTCCACCTCGTCGAGCAGCACCACCGAATACGGACGGCGGCGCACGGCCTCGGTGAGGTAACCGCCCTCCTCGTAGCCCACGTAGCCCGGAGGGGCGCCGATCAGGCGCGCCACCGAGTGCTGCTCCATGAACTCGGACATGTCCACCCGCACGATGGCCTCCTCGGTGTCGAAGAGGAACTCGGCCAGCGCCTTGCACAGCTCGGTCTTGCCCACGCCGGTGGGGCCCAGGAACA
>CBFGXE010000067.1:0-9604 GCA_965652645.1 uncultured bacterium
GCTTGCCCTCCGTGCCCACCTCGCGCGCCACGCGCGTCACCTCCGAGGCGAAGGAACGCAGCTGGTCCACCATCGTGTTGATGGCTTCCTTCAGCTGCTGGATCTCCCCGCGCACGTCCACCGTGATCTTGCGCGAGAGGTCGCCGCCGGCAATGGCCGTGGCCACCTCGGCGATGTTGCGCACCTGGTCGGTGAGGTTGCCGGCCATGGAATTCACGTTGTCCGTGAGGTCCTTCCACGTGCCGGCAGCGCCCGGCACGAAGGCCTGGCCACCCAGCTTGCCCTCCGTGCCCACCTCGCGCGCCACGCGCGTCACCTCGGAGGTGAAGCCGCGCATCTGCTCGATCATCGAGTTCACGATGGTGGCCGAGCGCAGGAACTCGCCCTTGATGGGCCGCCCGTCCACCTCCAGCGGCATCAGCTGCGACAGGTCGCCCTTGGCGACGGCCGAGATGGTGCGCGTGGCCTCGGCAGTGGGCCACACCAGGTCATCGATGAGCGTATTCAGGGAGCTCTCCATCGCGCCCCAGGAACCCGAGCGCCGTTCCGCCGTGATGCGGTGGCGCGTGCGGCCATCCTTGCCCACCAGTTGTCCCGCCCGCTCGATCTCGCGCGCCAGGCGCTGGCTGGTGGAGGCGATCTCGTTCACGAGGTCGGCCACCTTTCCCGAAAGGCCCGTCTTGTCGCCGGGCAGCCGCACCGAGAAATCGCCATCGCGGATGCCTTGCAGCACCTTCAGGAGGCGGCGCAGGTCCAGTTCGCCCTCCCCGGCATAGGTCCTGGACACGGATCGGGAGGGGCGCCGGCCCATCCTCTCTGCTGCTTCCGCCATTGCCACACTCCCGAGCAAGACCTGCGCAACAGTCCGACCCTTCCGGACCGAACGGTTTTTTTATTTACAAGGACTTAGCGGGCCAGCGTAGCGGCAGTGCAATACCGCGCCGTCAGTATCCGGCCCGGCGGGCTGTAGGACTGCGCTGACGCGTTGCCGCGTCAAGCCGCCGGTCAGGCGCGCCAGCGGGTTACTTGAGCTGGAAGAACTTGATGCGGACGGCCACCAGGGGAGGTTCGGTGCCGGGCGGCTGCGGCCCGCTTGCGCGCTCGACTTCCAGCGTGGCGATGAAGGTGGCGCGCGTCATCCATTCATGCGCTCCCTTGGGTGCCTCGAAGCGCGGCCGCACGAAGGTGAGCTGGCTGTCCGGCGTGCCTTCCGGGCAGAGGAACCCCTCATTGAGGATGTGGATCACCGCGCCGTCCCGGGCGCGCCAGAAATAGTCCGCGGTGAGCTGGTTGCAGCCACCGGCCGTGCGCAACTGGAAATCCCATCCGCCCGGCACCACCTCGCCGCGGAACTTCGGCCCGGACACCACGCCCCCCGTGATGGGGATGTACTGCCGGTGGCCCACCGCGGTCTCTCCCAGCACCACCGCAGGAGCCACGGTCACGCGTGCCTCGAAGGCAAATTCCAGTTTCGGCATCGCGCCCGCAGCCGGTGGCGCACCGATGCCCGCGGCCGGCTCGCCGGCGCACGCGAAGCCCGCCAACGCCAGTCCGCAGATTCCCGCCCGAAGCCGCAGCGATGCCATGCGATCTTTCATGGATCGGATTCCCCCGTCCTTGTTGTTGGCCGCAGTATCCCAGCCTCCGGGTTGCCTGCAAACCACCGGGGCACTTTCGCGAAGCTGGACAGGCACCGACGGGTCTGGTCATGTTGCACCATGCTGTCCCGACGCTCCTGGCTGGTGATCGCCGCCTTGCTGCTGGCCGTCATCGCCATCTCCACTGCCCTGCTGTTGGGGCGGCGCCCGCCTCCCGCGCCTGCCACCTTTGTTGGCACCACCGCCTGCGGGGGTTGCCACCAGCAGGCCTTCGGGGACTGGCAGCAAAGCCACCACCGCCACGCCATGGAAATGCCGGACGAGCGTTCGGTGCTGGGCGATTTCAACGACGCCCGCTTCGAATATTCCGGCACCACCTCGCGCTTCTTCCGCCGCGACGGTGACTATTTCGTCGAAACCGACAATGCGGCCGGCGAGCTGGAGACCTTCCGCATTGCCTACACCTTCGGCTGGTATCCCCTGCAGCAGTACCTGGTGGAATTTCCCGACGGGCGCGTGCAGGCCCTGGGCATCGCCTGGGACGACCGCCCGGCCACCGAGGGCGGACAGCGCTGGTTCCACCTCTATCCTGACGAACAGGTGGATCACACGGACCCGCTGCACTGGACCGGCGCCTTCCAGAACTGGAATGCACGCTGCTCCTCCTGCCACAGCACGGGCCTGGAAAAAGCCTATTCACTGGAGGAGAACCGCTACCGCACCAGCTGGCAGGAGCTGAACGTGGGCTGCGAGGCCTGCCATGGCCCGGGTTCACGGCACCTGGACTGGGCGGCGGGCAACAGCTCCCTGGCGGACAAGGGATTCACGCAGGACATCTCGGCCCTGTGGCAACCCGCAGGGGCTGCACGCCCCGAGCCACGCTCGATTGCGGGCACCCTCAGCCCGCAGCTGCAGGCCTGCAGCGCCTGCCACTCGCGCCGCACCGAACTCGCGCACCCCGATCCAGCGGCGGATTTTGATGCCAGCTTCCTGCTCAGCCCGCTGGCCGAGGGCCTGTACCATCCGGACGGGCAGATCCTCGATGAGGTGTTCGAGACGGGCTCCTTCCTGCAGAGCCGGATGCACCAGAACCACGTGTCCTGCAGCAATTGCCACGAACCACATGCCGGGCGCCTGCGCGCCGAGGGGAACGGGCTTTGCCTGCAGTGCCACGAGCCGCAGAAATTCCAGCGGGAAGAGCATTTCTTCCATGCCACCGGATCCCCCGGCGCGCAGTGCGTGAACTGCCACATGCCGCAGCAGACTTACATGGGTGTCGATGTGCGGCGCGACCATTCCTTCCGCGTGCCCGATCCCGCCGCCAGCCTCCGCTGGGGCGTGCCCAACGCCTGCACGCAGTGCCACACCGAACGCGGCGACCAATGGGCGGCGGACGTCATTGCGCGGCGCACCGGCAGCGCGGAGCCGCACTATGCGCACACTGCCCTGCTCGCCGGCGCGCGCAGGCAGGACCAGGAAGTGCTGCCGGGCCTGCTCGAATATGTGGCCAATCCGGACCGCCCGGCCATCCTGCGCGCCATCCTGCTGCAGGAGAGCGCGCGGCTGCCTTCCACCGGGCAGCTGCAGGCCGCCGCCGCGCAACTCACCGACCGGGATCCGCTGGTGCGCGCCGCGGCCATCCGGGCAGTGAGGCCGCTGGAAGCCACGCGCCGCCTCACCCTGCTCGCCCCGCTGCTGGAAGACCCGGTGAAATCCGTACGCATGACCGCCGCGCGGGAGCTGATCGACCTGCCCGTGGAACGTGCGCCCGCAGGGCTGAAGCCGGTATTGGAGACAGTGTTTGCGGAGTACCGGCAGGCCCTGCTGCACAACGCCGACATGCCCGAGTCGATGAGCGACCTGGGCATCTTCCTGCTGGCCCAGGGTGACCTCGCCGGCGCCGAAGAGGCATTGCTCCATGCCCGCCGCCTCGCCCCGGCCTTCCTGCCCGCGCTGCTGAACCTCTCGGACGTGCACCGTGCCCGCAACCGCGACGACCTGGGGGAACCCCTGCTGCAGGAAGCCATCCGGCGCTATCCGGAATCCGGCGACGCCCACCACATGCTCGGGCTGCTCTACGTACGCACGGGGCGCACCGCGGCCTCGGTGGAGCAGTTCCAGCTTGCCAGCCGGCTTGCACCGGAAAATCCCCAGTACGCCTTCGTGCATGCGGTGGCGCTGGCCGAAACCGGCCGCCTGCCGCAGGCGATTGCGGTGCTCGAGGCGCTGCTGGCGCGCTTCCCGGCGCATGCGCAGGCGCGGCAGGCACTCGAAGGTTATCGCTCACAGTCGCGTTAGTGTTGACGCTGCCCGACGCCCGCTGCGAGGCTGCTGCGGGATTCGCCGCGGAGCTGGACAGGGGATCCGATGATGACCGACAGGATGACATCCGCCCGGCGCGGCATCACCGCGCTGGTGCTGCTGCTGGCGCTTGCCGTGCCTGCGTCCGGCGCCGAGGCCACGCGCGGCTCTGCGCAGCGCCCCAACATCCTGCTGATCATCAGCGATGACATCGGCCTTGACGCCAATACAGACATGTATCCCGGCCTCATCGACGGCCTGGTGAAGCAATATGGTCCGTCCGGCCGCAACCATCCCGGCTACCGGCAGATCGACGGGCGTCCGGCTTCCACCCCCACGCTGAACCAGCTCGCCCGGTCCGGCATGCGCTTCACCCAGGCCTGGGCGCAACCCTTCTGCTCGCCGACGCGCGTGTCGATGATCACCGGGCTCTTCTCGGTGAAGACCGGCGTGCTGGATTACTACAACTGGGCCACGGCCAACCACCGCACCCTGGTGCACGAGCTGAAGGAAAAGGCGGACTATGCCGCGGCCGCCTTCGGCAAGTGGCACATGGCCGGGCTCGGGCAGAGCCAGTACCCGGGACTGAAGCCGAAGGAAGCCGGCTTCGACCTCTACCGGGGCAACCTCAACGGCGCCCCATCGACCTACTGGCAGTACGAATACCACGTGCAGGATCCGGCGACGCCAGCTGGCAAGTACCGCACCGAGGCGACCCCGACGCGCTCGCTGCCAGGCATCGCGGCCACCACCTACGCCCCGGTGACGCAGGTGGCCGATGCGCTGGCGTGGATCCGCGATCAGGAGGCACAGCGTCCTGCCCGCCCGTGGCTGGCCTGGGTGGCCTTCAACAACGCGCACATCACCGAGAACCAGCAGCCCAATCCCATGGCGGTGCCCAACATCGACACGCTCGATGAACCCACGCGCAAGGAAATGCAGGCCTGCGGCGGCCAGTTCGGTTCGGCGAACGTGGGCCGGTGCACCGACAAGGCGCTGCACCGCGCGCTGACCAATTCCATGGACACCCTCATCGGCCGCCTGCTGCAGGCCGTGGATGCGCTGGACCCGAACACCTATGTCATCTTCGTCGGCGACAATGGCACCTGGATGTTCGGCGCCAACCGCGAGTTCATCGACAACATGTACATCACGCGGCTGGACCGCAGCAAAGGTTCCGCCTACGAGAGCGGAGTGCGGGTTCCATTGGTGGTGCGCGGGCCGGGAATCCGCGCCGGCTCCAGCAGCGACGTGCCCGTCCATGCGGTGGACATGTTCGCCACCGTGCTCGAGCTGGCGGGCGTTGCGGTGCCGGCCACCGTGCCCGACCGCAACGCCGGCAAGGTGAGGGTCGATGGCGTGTCCTTCGCACCCGTGCTGCTGCGGAATGCGACGCAGATCCGCGATCCCGGCCGCGATGCGCTGGTGGTGGACGTGGTCAATCCCACCAAGCAGAACCTGCGGCAGTCCGCCGCCCGCAATGCGCGGTACAAGGTACTGTGCACCGGCAGCGCCGCCACTTCCGACTGCGAGTTCTACGACCTCCTGGAAGATCCGCTCGAGGAATATCGCCTGCCCGCGCCCGCCAGCTGCGATCCGTACGTGAAGGGATCATCGCGGCCCGGTAGCCTTGAGTGGAACTTCTGCCGGCTGCAGGAGGTGCTGGCGAAGGAATCAGCGCTGTCGCTTCCCGCCCCGCCGCCCTCGGCGCCCGCGACGCGCCCGGCCCCCGCTCGTCCGCCGGCCGGCTGAGGGCAGCCGCGGAAGCCGATCGACTAGAACCTGGGCATCCCCGGCAGCTTGCCGCCCATCGCGCCCATCATCCGGGCCAGCTTGCCGCTGCCCAGCTTCTTCATCATCTTCTGCATTTCCATGTGCTGCTTGAGCAGGCGGTTCACGTCCTGCACCTGCATGCCGGCGCCAGCGGCAATGCGGCGGCGGCGCGAGCCATCGATGATCTCCGGGCGACGGCGCTCGCGCGGGGTCATCGAGTCGATCAGGGCAATCTGCCGTTTCAGCTCGCGTTCGGCCTGGCCCTGGGCGAGCTTCTGCGCCACCTGCGCGCCGCCCGGCATCTTCTCCAGCAGCGAGCCCATTCCCCCCATCTTCTGCAGCTGCTGCAGCTGCGCCTTCAGGTCGTTGAAGTCGAAGCCCTTGCCCTTGGCGACCTTCTTCGCCAGCTGCTCGGCCTGCTCCACGTCGACATTGCGCCGCACTTCCTCGACCAGCGCCACCACGTCGCCCATGCCGAGGATGCGGCGGGCCATGCGGTCCGGGTCGAAGGGCTCCAGCGCCTCGCTCTTCTCGCCGGTGCCGACGAACAGCAGCGGGCTGCCGGTGATCTCGCGCACCGACAGCGCCGCGCCGCCGCGCGCATCACCATCGGCCTTGGTGAGGATGGTGCCGGTGAGGGCCAGCGCATCGCTGAAGGCGCGGGCCGCATTCACCGCGTCCTGGCCGGCCATGGCGTCGACCACGAACAGTCGTTCATGCGGATGCACGGCCGCGTCGATGTCGCGCACCTCCTGCATCAGCTCGGCATCCACGTGCAGGCGGCCGGCGGTGTCGACGACCAGCGCGCCATAGACGCCACGGCGCGCGGCATCCAGCGCCGCGGCTGCGATCTGGGGCGGCGTCTGCCCGGGCTGCACGGGATGGAAGTCCGCCCCCACCTGCTCGGCCAGACGCTGCAGTTGCAGCACGGCGGCGGGACGGCGGATGTCGGTGCTCACCAGCAGCACGCGCTTCTTCTGCTGCTCGATCAGGTGCCGCGCCAGCTTGCCGGCAGTGGTGGTCTTGCCCGCGCCCTGCAGGCCGGCCAGCAGGATCACCGCCGGCGGTGCATGGCGCAGGTCGAAGGGCCGCGCATTGCCGCCCATCAGCTGCACCAGCTCGTCGTGGATCACGCCCACCAGCGCCTGGCCCGGCGTGAGGCTGCCCTGCACTTCCGTGCCGATGGCCTTGGCGCGCACCGCCTCGATGAAGCGCTTGACCACCGGCAGCGCCACGTCGGCCTCGAGCAGCGCCATGCGCACTTCGCGCAGCGACCCGGCGATGTTGTCCTCGGTGAGGCGGCCGCGGCCGCGCAGGGAATCAACGGCCTTCGTGAGCCGTTCAGTCAGCTTGTTGAACATGTGCCAAGTATACCTTTCAGTCCTTCAGCACCCGCCGCAGCGCCTCGTCAATGCGCCCCACGCCGGTCACCTCGATTCCTTCCACGCCCCCGCGCGGCACGTTCGCCTCGGGCACCAGCGCGCGGCGGAAGCCCAGCTTGGCTGCCTCGCGGATGCGCTCCTCGCCAAAGGCCACCGGCCGCACCTCGCCGGTGAGGCCCACCTCGCCGAACACCACCAGGTCCGCCGGCAGCGCCACCTCGCGCAGGCTTGAGGCCAGCGCCAGCGCCACTGGCAGGTCCGAGGCCGGCTCGTCGATCGACAGCCCGCCCACCACGTTGGTGAACACATCATGTTCCTGCAGCGCGACGCCACCATGCCGGTTGAGCACCGCCAGCAGCATGGCCAGCCGCCCGGAATCAACGCCCTGCGCCACGCGCCTGGGCGATCCGAGGCGCGAGGCATCCACCAGGCCCTGCACCTCCACCAGCAGCGGCCGCGTGCCATCACGCGTCACCATCACGATGCTGCCGGCCACCGGCTGAGGTGCCCGCGACAGGAAGATGGCGGCGGGGTTCTTCACTTCCTTCAGGCCGGTGTCCTGCATCAGGAAGAAACCCAGCTCGTTGGCCGCGCCGAAGCGGTTCTTGGCCGCGCGCACGCGGCGGAAACGGCTGCCCGCGTCGCGCTCGAAATACAGCACCGTGTCGACCAGGTGTTCCAGCATCCGCGGGCCGGCGATGGCACCGTCCTTGGTGACGTGGCCAACGATCAGCACCGCCGTGCCGCTGGACTTGGCAAAGCGCACCAGCGCCGCCGTGCATTCACGCAGCTGGGTCACCGCGCCGGCGGCATTGGGCACGGCCGCCAGCTGCATGGTCTGGATGGAATCGATCACCAGCAGCGCGGGCCGCTGGTCCGCCGCCAGCGCCAGCACGGTATCGAGGTCGGTCTCGGCCGCCACCTGCACCCGCTGGTAGGCACCGCCCAGCCGCCGGGCCCTGAGTGCCACCTGCGCCGTGGATTCCTCGCCCGTCGCATAGAGCACCGGGTGCGCCGCTGCCAGGGCGCCTGCCACCTGCAGCAGCAGCGTGGACTTGCCGATGCCCGGCTCCCCTCCGAGCAGGGTCACTGACCCCGGCACCAGTCCGCCGCCCAGCACGCGGTCCAGCTCCCCCATCCCCAGGCTGGTGCGGGGCTGCGTCCCGGCCCCGGCGGCCGCGATGGCCTCGGCCAGCGGAGCTGCCGCCGTCGCAGCCACCAGCGCGGCGCGTGCGCGGGATGCGGCGCGCGCCACCGGCGCCGCCTGGGCGACCAGGCTGTTCCATTCCCCGCAGTGGGGACATTGTCCCTGCCACTTGGGCGTCTGCCCCTGGCAGGCGTTGCAGGTGAACAAGGTGGCGGGTGAACGGGCCAAGGCGTGATCCAGTTCTCATCATCGAGGAGGTGGCCGGGCAGGATGCCAGCCCGCGACGCAGCCCACAAATCCAGCCCGCGGCTGCGCCAAACCGGCCCTTATCGAGTGCAGTGCACGCAAGAGTTAAGTACGATCCGGCAAGTTTTGGGAGCACAACCGGAACACGCCGCCTGATGAGCCTGAAAGGCAAGCTGCTTTGCGTTGGCCAGACCGACACGGGCAGGGTCCGCGAGCACAACGAGGACATGATCGCCGTCGACGGCGAGCTTGGCCTTGCCGTGCTGGCCGACGGCATGGGCGGCTACAACGCCGGCGAGGTGGCCAGCGGCATCGCGGTGAAGACCGTGGTGAACCTGGTGCGCGAGGCGCTCGCGCTGCAGGACCTTTCCATTCCCGATCCGGCCACGGGCCTGTCGCGCCCCACCATCATCCTGCGCGACGCCATCCAGCGCGCCAACAAGATCATCTACCAGACCGCGCGCACCCAGACGCAGTGCCAGGGCATGGGCACCACCGTGGTGGCCGCGCTGTTCTACGACAACAGGATCACCGTCGCCCACGTCGGCGACTCCCGCCTCTATCGCATGCGGGGCAACGAGATCGAGCAGGTGACGCTCGACCACTCGCTGCTGCAGGAGCTGGTGGACCGCGGCTTCTATTCGCCCGAGGAGGCGCAGCGCGCCTCCAACAAGAACTACGTGACGCGCGCGCTCGGCGTGGAGAACCAGGTCGAGGTGGAGATGCAGGAGCATCCCGTCATGAAGGGCGATGTATACCTGCTCTGTTCCGACGGGCTGTCGGACATGATCGGTGACGACGACATGGTGGTCACCGTGAACACTTTCGGCAATAACCTGAACTCTGTCGGCCAGCACCTGATCCAGCTGGCCAACGACAATGGTGGCAAGGACAACATCTCCGTCGTGCTGGCGCAGGTTCTGGACTCATTTCCGGCACGACGCGGTATATTTGACAAAATCCTGAAGGTCTTCAGCTGACGCAAAGGCGCCCAACATGGCAAGGCTAGTGCTGACTCTCGATGGCCAGGTATTGGCCGAATACAACATGAACAAGGAGCGCTACACCGTGGGGCGCCTGCCGGACAATGACATCCGGATCGACAACCCCGCGGTCAGCGGCCATCACTCCCTGATCATCAACATCCTCAACGATTC
>CBFGXE010000068.1:0-9238 GCA_965652645.1 uncultured bacterium
GCCACGCGACACCGCGCTCCACAGGTTGAGCTCGGAGAACCAGCGGATGCCGCGGTCAAAGGTGGTGGCGGCGATGGTCAGCAGCACCGCGCTGATCACCAGTGCGATCTGCAGCGCCAAACCCTGCTCCAGCCCGAAGATCAGCGAGAAGCCCACGCCCAGCAGCACCACGCCGATGCCCAGGGACGTGGCCACGCCGAACACCGTGCCCACCAGCGCGATGATGCTGATGCCATCGCCCAGCGGCCCGCGCACGCGCTTGCCCGGCAGCGGATAGAGCGCGGCGCGGATCGGCAGCGGCATGCCCCAGCGGTAGGCGAAATAGTCCATCGCCATGCCGAGCAGCGCGTACATCCACCAGCCGGCGATGCCGTAGTGGAACATCGTCCACACCACTGCGTCCTGCACCGCCGCGGCGGTGGCGCCGTCGCCCGAGGGCGGGTACAGGTACTGCACCACGGGGCCTGTGACCGAATAGAACAGCATGTCGATGCCCACGCCCCGCGGCGAACAGCATCGCCACCCAGGTGGTGAGTCCGTACTGCGGCCGCGAGTGGTCCGGCCCGAGGCGCACGTCGCCTTCCTTCGAGAGCGCCACCCAGAGCACGAAGCCGATCACCAGCGTGACCGTGAGCAGGTAGTACCAGCCGAGGTTGAGCGCGATCCAGTCGACCGCTCCCTTCATCGCCACCCGCGCCGCGTCCGGCACCAGGATCGCCCAGACCGGGAAGGCCAGGATCACCAGCGAGGAGGCCACCAGCATCCGCCAGTTGATGCGCGGCGCCCGGGGTTCCAGCAGCTCCTGCGGACCCTTGCTCAGGTCGCTGTGCGAGACCGGCGCATCGTCCTCGTCGTGCCGGCCGGACCGGACGGAGGGCCCGGCCGCGTGCTGGAGGGGTCGTTGTCGGAAGGCTCCATCGGCATCGTCAGTCAGTCCGCCGGGCGGGTCGCCCGTGATGAAGCTGCGACCGTGACCGCCGGGGTGTCAACGCGGCGTCCCGGCTCGGGACGGTGCGGCTGGCCGGGAGGGCAGCGTGGATGCGGACCCGGCGGCAGGCAATACGGGGTGACCTCAGGGCCGGAGGCGTTCGCCGGTGGTGCGCAGGCTGCCGAGCATGGCCCACATGCCCGGCGCGATGCCTTCCAGCGCCTCGCGGTGCGGCAGGTGCAGGGTGACCCGGTAGCGGCCGCCGTCGATCCGCGCCACCAGCATGGTCATGCTGATGCCGTCGCCGCGCGCCTGCCGGGCCAGCTCCACCTCGGCCCTGGCTTCGGGCGGGAAGCCAGCCTGCACGTCGGCCGTCCGGGCGGCGCCCACGCCGGAAAGCGCCAGGTCCATGTCGGCGGCCAGCGTGTCGATCGCGGCGCCCTCGTCGATGCGCTCGATGCGCATGAAGAAGTCCGGATCCACGCGTGCGTAGGCGAGGTCGCAGCAGGGTTCCTCCTGGGTCATTTCCAGCTGCGGGAGCACGTAGATGGCATAGCCTTGCGGGCTCTCGAAAAGACGTGCCTCGCGGGCTTCGCGCTGGCCTTCGACGTGTACCTCGAGCAGGCGCGTGGCCGGCAGCGGCGCAGCGGTGGCGGACGGCGCGGCTTCCGCCACCGGGGCCTCCGTCGGGCGTTCGGCCGACCCGCAGGCGACCAGCACCGCCGCCAACGCCAGGCCGCATCCCCCGCGGAAGAACCGGATCGTCCTCACTCGTCGTCGTAGTCGATGGAGATGGACGCCTGCGTGGCGCCCATCCGCTCGAATACCGCGCAGAGCAGCGTGCACAGGTAGATCGAATGCGTGCCGGAGGAAAACACGCTGGCCGAGTAGTCCGCGCTGCCGGCCACGGGTTCGACGTGGATGGCGTCGAAGCACTCCTCGACGGTCAGCTGCGGATCGAGCCAGATCCGCTCGCCGCTCTCCAGCCACCGCGCCTCGTGCGTCGCGCGCGCGGCCACCTCCGGATCCCGCGCCGTCCATTCCAGGTTCCGCCCACCCTCGTTCGTGGCCTTGAGCAGCGCCGTGATGCCGGGATCGACGGCATCGAACATGGCGTACACCTCGTCGCTGGACAGGTCCATGTGGATGCCGTTGAACAGCTCGGCGATGGCGGCGAGCCTGTCCGGGTCGCCTGAAAAAACGATATGGCCTGTTGCTTCGCTCACGTAATTCCCCGATCGCCATTGAGTTGCCCGGCGCTGCGCCGGACCGCCTCATCCTTCCAGGTCAACGCTGTGCTGACTGAACGCGACACCCCGTGACCTGCCCCCTCCCGCCGTACCAGCGACTGCTGGCAAAGCGGGGGTTGAAGGATACCGCGGTGGTGCTGCTTCTGCTCCGATGCCTGGCGGCGAATCGGGCCGGCGGGGTGCGGCCGCAGCTGCCGTGCGGTCGGACCTCGTTGTAGTCCCGTCGCACTCGCCAATCACCTCGCTAGCCTGCGCCAGCGAAGTGAACCGGTGTTCGTTGAGGCACTCGTCATGGAACTTGCCGTTGAAGCTCTCGATGTAGCCGCTTCCTCGTCGGGTCGCCCGGCTCGATCAACGGATGATAGATGCCGTGTTGCTGCGCCCAGGCGATGAAGACGCGGCTGGTGAACTCGGGACCGTTGTCGGTGCGCATCATGCTCCCGGCCTGGCGGCGCGGACGTGGTTCAGGGCGCATCCCCTGCCGGCGGGGCGCTCTCGAGCGCCTGGATCCTTGCAGCCTCCTCGAGGATCAATGCCTCCAGCTCGGGGAGATGATCCTGGATGCTCTGCTGCCCCAGCTGGGCGCCCTTGCTCATCAGCGAAGGAAGTTTCTCGAGCACCTTCTGCCCCGTTCCGGTGGAATAGAAGGCGATGGTCTCGGCGAGCTCGGCCTGGGTGAACTCGGAAGCATACAGCTCGACCAGCTGCGGCTTCAGCACCGGATAGCTCATGTACCTGGTGAGAAAGCCGCGCATCACAGCCCGGTACGGCGCCAGGTCGGGGTTCGCGACGATCTGGGCATCCAGCGCCGTGTCGATCGCCGCGTCGAGGACGTTGCCCATATGCAGCACGTCGAGCATCCGTTCGGCTTCCGCCCGTGCTCCATCCTCCGCAGTCGCGCTGCCGCTGAAGACAAGCGCGAATGCCAACACCACAAAGTTCAGATAACGCACGGATCCCCCTTTTTGAAGTTGCAGATGCGGACCATACCCACAGACAGTGCAGGCGTATCCCCCTGCAGCGGCATCATTGCGCCTGCATTTCGCGCTGCTGGAGCGTGCTGCATCTGGCCGATTCGTTGCCCAGACTTGCCGACAGATGCTTTCTTCCGTCTTGCAGCACGTTGGCCACGCCAATGGCTCGGTAATGCCCGCGCCATGACGGAAACACCATTATTTCAAATTCATCGCCAATTCTCGGGTCGGTTGGCGGAAATACCAGATTGACTTTGTCACCATCCTGGGTATGCGTGCGGACCAGGGTAACCTGTCCGGACGACTCTCCATCAGTGCGAAACTCGGCGCTCGCCTGTCCGGTTGATGTGTTCCAGGAGATGACGGAAGGCAGAAGCATTCCGTCTCCTTCCACCGTGCATATGGTTGTACCGTGATCGGTGTTCTTGCCGGACTGACCTGACGGTGCCGTCGAGTGCTTCACGGCAGTTGCGCAGCCCGTCAGGGCCAAGAGCGCGACAAATCCCACAAGCAGGTTCATATCTTTCCTTTGGACGTGCGTTCGGACCTGTTCAGCGGCCCGGTAATCCCCCTTGTTTGGCAGTCGCCAAAGGTGGAGCTAAGCGGCAAGGGCCAGTTTCCGCATCGGCGTGATGCCGCCGAGCGCCATGTTCGGGCGCTCATGGTCGCAAGTCCATAGCCAGCGGGTGGCTTTGCCCTGCACCTGCTCGACGCGGGATTTCGCCCGGGCTACCGGGGAGCTGGCCAAGACCGACGCCATCGATGCCAGGCTCCTGGCGCCCATGGCCGGAATGTTCGGTGATCGCCTGCGCCGCCATGTGGTGAAGCGGGACTTCTTCATTGGAACCTCCTCGGGAAAGGGTTCGAGAAAATTCCACTTATGGCGTCAGCTAACCTGTGGGGGGATTACCGTCCATGACGCTTCCCCCTGATGGATGGAGAAGGTTCTACAGCAATCTTGTCCCGAGCGGCACGTCACGGTCCGGCACGCACAGCGCCACGTCACCGTTGGCATCGTGGAAGCCGGTCACCAGGCACTCCGACATCTGCGGGCCGATCTGCTTGCGCGGGAAGTTGACCACGGCCACGACCAGGCGGCCGACGAGGTCTTCCGGCCGGTAGTGGGCGGTGATCTGGGCGCTCGACTTGCGGATGCCCAGCGCTTCGCCGAAGTCGACGTGGAGCACATAGGCGGGCTTGCGGGCCTCCTTGAATTCGGCCGCTTCCACGATGCGACCGACCCGCAGCTCGACCTTCAGGAAGTCATCGAAGGTGATCGGCTGCATCGGGACCGGGTCCGGGTCCGAGGCCTGGGCCGCCGTCACGCCGCGGCCTCGCCCCACACCGCCAAGTCGAAGATCGGCTTCACCACTTCGCCGCCCGCGGCCTCGACTTTGGCCAGGCTGGCTTCGAGCGCGTCGCTGTACAGCACGATCAGCGCGCTGCCGCGCTCGGTGCGTCCAGCCACTTCGGCCTTGAAGAAGCCACCGTCCAGGCCCTCGTTCGAGAACGCGGCGTAGTGCGGGCCGTAATCGACGAAGCTCCAGCCGAAGGCCTCGCTGAAAAAGCGCTTGCTGGCCGCAAGATCCAGCGAGGGAAACTCGACGTAGTTGATCTTGTCGTGGCGTGCCATGAACGGGCCTCCGGGCCGGCCGTGATTGCGAGCGGCCCCGGGCTCAGAACGGAAGCCAGTTGCCCGCGTTGGACTGGTCGATGTACTCGCCACCGTTGTCCCTGGCGAGCTGCTGCAGGAACGACGCGTCCTTGTCTTCGCCGAAACCGATGGTGTGGATGACCACGTGCCGCGTGCCGTTGAGTGCCGCGACCCGCTCAAGAATGCCGGCGTTGCTGGAGTCCGTCGGCTGGCCGTCGGTCAGCAGGAAGATCACGGTGGCATCCGGGTACTGGAATGCGCGTTCGAGCGCGGTCTTCATGGGCGTGCCACCCGAAGCGGAGACCTGATTGATGCGCACGATGTCGACGTTCTTCTGCGTGGTTGCGGCGGCGACCATCTGGTCATGCCAGCCGTCGACCTGGCCGCCGAAGGTCACGATGGCATAGCGGCTTGGTGGCTGCAGCCCGCGCACGGCCGGAATCAGGGCGCGCTTGGCGGCTCCCATCTTGTTGCCTTCGCTGCGCAGCTGGTTGCCGACGACGTTGCCGAGGACGCCGCCAAGCTTGTCCTGAGCCACGTCGGCCGTCCTGTTCAGCACCTGGCCCTGGACGGCGCCGCTGACCACGCCCTCGTCCTTGCCTTCCATGCTGCCGGAGCGGTCCAGCACGAACACCACGTTCTGGTTTGCCGTCTTGACTCCGTAGTAGCTGTCCGAGGTCTGGACGGCGTAGCAGCCAGAGAGAAGCATGACCATGCCGGTGGCGACGAGAGTCTGGAATACACCCTTCATTTGAATCACTCCATTGACAGAATATGGGCAGGAACAAGCGGGGACGGCAGCTGCGGCGGTCCCGAACGCCTTTCCTCCGGGCCGGCGATTGTAGGCCAATCGGCCGGCCCACTCCCCCTCGCGCGGGAGCTAGCGCTTCAGCGCCTCGCCCGGCACGTCCAGCTCCACCGACAGCGCCAGGTGGTCCGAGAACGCAGCGGGGAAGGCCTGCATGTCCCGGCAGCCGAGCCGGTCGCTCACCAGGATGTGGTCGATCGCCTTCTGCGGCTTCCAGCTCGGGAAGGTGTGCACCATGCAGGCCGGGGGCTGCAGGCGGGTCTGGCGGAACAGGCTGGCCATCTCGGGCCGGTCCACGGTGCAGTTGAAGTCGCCCATCAGCACGGCGTGGGGGGTGTCGGCCAGCAGTTCGGCGATGAAGGACAGCTGCGAGGCGCGCGACTGGGCGCCGAGCGAGAGATGCGCCACGGCGATGGTCAGGCCGTCGTCGCCTTCGCCGAAGCGGGCCAGCAGCACGCCGCGCCCGGAGATGCGGCCGGGCAGCGAGTGCACGGCGATGTCCAGCGGTTCGAACTTGCTCAGCAGGCCGTTGGCGCTGGAGGCGAACTGGCCCACGCGGCGGTTGGGCTGGTGGGTCCAGTAGTCGAAGCCGCCGCGTTCGGCGAGGTAGTGGGTCTGGTTGGTGAAACCGGAGCGCCAGCTGCCGGGGTCGGCCTCCTGCAGGCCGACGATGTCGTGGCGGCCGGCCAGCTTGGCGATGGCGTCGAGCATGCCGCGCTTGTTGCCCATCGGCAGCACGTGCGACCAGCTGCGGGTGGCGTAGTCGCTGTAGCGGCGGGTGCTGGAGCCGGCCTGGATGTTGGCGCTGAGCAGCTTCAGCCGCTGCACGACGCCATCGGCACCGGCAGCGGCGTCGGGCGCAGGCGCGTTGGTCTGCGCCGCATGGCTGGCGTCAGAGGCTGCCACCGGACTGGGCGGCCGCGGCCGCACGCTCCCGTGCGACCAGGTGGTCGGTGATGCGCAGCACGTCGTCGAGGCTGCGGCCGCGCACGCGGTACTTGCCGTTGACGATCACGGTGGGGGTGGAATCCACGCCGCTGCGCACGATGAACTGCTTGGTGCGGGCGATCTTGGCCTTCACCGCGAAGCTGTCGATGGTGCCCTTGAGCTGGTCGGCGTTGGCGCCGTGCCTGGCCATGTAGGCAATGATGTCGTTGGCGCTGGCGTTCGGGCGCAGGGCGCGTTCGATGTGCAGGGCGTTGAACAGCTGGCTGTGCACGCGGTCGATCACGCCCACGGCCTCGGCGGCGAAGAAGACCTTGGGGAAGTTGTCCTGCTCGTGGAAGACGCCCGGCAGCATGGTGAAGCGGACGTCGGACGGCAGGCGCTTCTTCCAGGCGCTGACCAGCGGGTCGAAGGCCGCGCAGTGGCCGCAGGAGTAGGCGAACACCTCGACCACTTCGATCTTGCCTTCCAGCGGCGCGAAGGGCTGGCCGCCGGTGATTTCGATGTAGTCGGTGCCGGCCACCGGGGCCGGGCCCTGCGGGGCCGCCGGGGCCGGAGCCGCGACGGCTTCGGTGGCCGGGTCGGCTTCGCCTTCGTCGCTGGTGGTCGGGGCGGGGTCTTCGGCGGCCGGATCCGCGGCCGGCGCACCGTCCACGGCGGGCTCGTCGGCCAGGGTGGTGGCGGCCGGTGCGGGCGCGGCGTTGGGCGTGGCCGGCGTGTCGGCACCGCCGCAGGCGGCGAGCAGCACGCTCAGGAGCAGGGGGGCGAGGAGGCGCTTGGTCATGGTCTGGACACTCATCGGGTACGGAAGTCGGGAATCAGGGCTTGGCCAGTGCGGCGCGTTCGCGGGCCACCAGCAGGTTCGCGTTGCGCAGCATCTCGTCGAAGCTGTTGCCAAGGACGCGGTAGCGTCCGTTGACCACCAGCGACGGCGTGCCGCGCACGCCGCTGGCAACGGCGAAGGCGCGGGCGGCTTCCATGCGTGCATCGGTGTCCGGCGAGCGCATGGCCGCCGCCACGCGGGCGCGGTCCAGGCCCAGGCCGGCGTAGAACGCGGCGATCTCGTCGACCGAGGCGCCGCGCGCGGGCAGCGACTGCTCGACGTGCACGGCGCGGTAGGTCGGCGCGTGCGTCCTGTCCACCGCGCCCAGCGACTCCGCGGCGAAGTATGCGCGGGCGTGGCTGTCGTCGAGCGTGAACGCCGCCGGCAGGTAGCGGAAGGCGACGTCGTCGGCCTGGCGGCGCTGCCAGGCGGCCAGCTTCGGCTCGAATTCGTTGCAGAAGCGGCACCAGTAGGCGAACACCTCCACCACTTCCACCTTGCCGGGCTCGGCCTGGAGCGGGCGGCCGTCGGGAATGGCGGCGTAGTGCACGCCTTCCACCGGCGTCTCGGCGGCGTGGGCCTGGCCGGGCAGGCCCAGTGCGGCGGCGGCGCCGAAGGCCAGGGCAAGCAGGACGGGGAACAGGCGCTGGATCATCACGGTCGGGGCTCGCTCAAGAAAAAAGCGCCGGCACAGGGGCCTGGCCGGCGCTGGGTCCTACTTATTGTGCATGCCGCGGGCATGCGGCCGCGGAACGACCGTCACGGTGCCTGCTGCAGGTCCGTGTCGGCGGTGGCCTCGGCCTCGGTCGCTTCGGCGTCGCCGGCCTCGCCGTCGGCGGCTTCGTCACCGCTGGCCTCGGCGGGAGCAGGCGCGGCGGCCTCGGCGGGTGCCTCGGCCGGCATGTTCGCGATCATCGCCAGGGTGGCGGCGTCGGGGCGGGCGTGCAGGCCCTGCATGTAGCTCGCCAGGGCGCTGATTTCCTGGTCGGTCAGCTCATGGGCGACGGCGGCCATGATGTCGAACATGCCGGTGTCGCGCTCGCTGGTGCTGCCGGCGCGGTATTCCTCCAGGCGGCGGGCGGTGTACCAGGACTGCTGGCCGCCGACCTGCGGGTAGGCCGGGCCGGGATTGCCGCCGCCCGAGGGGCCGTGGCAGGCCATGCAGGCCGGGATGCCGCGCTCGAAGTCGCCGCGGCGGAACAGCTGCTGGCCGACCTCGTAGAACTTCATGCCCTCGTAAGGGCCTTCCTCGGTGACCAGGCTGTCGTCGGCGATGCCGGCCGACATGGCCTGGTTGGCGAAGTGGGCGCCGACGTCGCGCATGTCCTGCGCGGACAGCATCTGGGCGAAGGGCTGCATGATCGGGCTGTTGCGCTCGCCGCTCTTGAACAGCGCCAGCTGGCGGGCCATGTAGGCCTCGCTCTGGCCGCCGATGTTCGGGTAGATCTCGGGGATGGTGCTCTTGCCGTCCAGGCCGTGGCAGGCGGCGCAGGTGCCGGCCAGGGTGGCGCCGTTCTGGGCGCTGCCGGGCTTGGTGGCTGCCAGCTCGGCCAGGGCGTCGACCGACTCCAGCGGCAGGGTCTCCACCGGCGCGGCCTCCTCCAGCGGGGCGACCGAAGTCTGGGCGAAGGCGACGGCGCCGACCGCGAGGACGGCGAATCCGGCGAGGAGGTAGCTGCGGGCGTGGCGCATCTGGCTGGACTCCGGGAAACGGGATACCGGACCCCGGGTAGGGGCTCGGACGCAAGGCCCATCATTATCCGTGCGCCGGCTCGGGACGGTCAAACCCGCCCGGGCCGGCTTCCGTGCGATCCTGTGCGCCATGGCCAATCCCCTTGCCCGCGCCCAGTACATGC
>CBFGXE010000069.1:0-8804 GCA_965652645.1 uncultured bacterium
CGATTCGAGCTTCGCGCGGTCAAAGCGCTCGGCAAAGCGCAGCAGCGCGGCATCACCGTCGCGCCGGACTTCCTTGATGATGGAGCGCGCCAGCTGCTCCACGTCGTGCAGCGAATCCAGGCGCGGACGGGCCAGCGCCTCGCGGCGCCCGGCGGCATCCAGTTCGTTCCAGTCCAGTATCTGCATGTTCAAACCAGCATCTTTTCCACCGGCAGCACCAGCATGGCGCTGGCCCCGGCGGCCTTCAGGCTTTCCAGCGTTTCCCAGAACACGTTCTCGCGGCACACCGCGTGCACCGCCACCTTGTCCACGGACCCTTCCAGCGGAATGATGGTGGGCGACTCGCTGCCCGGCAGCAGCTCGCGGATGCGCGGCAGCGCCGCGCGGGGCGCGTGCAGCATGATGTACTTGCTCTCCTTCACCTGCTCCACGCCATCGATGCGCAGCAGCAGGCGTTCGATCCATTCTTCCTTCAGTCGCGGCAGTTTCATCGGCGTGCGGATCACCACCACCTGGCTCTCCAGGATGGTGTGCACCTCGCGCAGGTGATTGGCCTGCAGCGTGGAACCGGAGGACACCAGGTCGCAGATGAGATCGGCGCGCCCCAGCCTGGGGGCGATCTCCACCGCGCCCGACAGCGTGACGATCTCGGCCTGGATGCCGTTGCGCCCCAGGAAGTCCTCCAGCATGGCCGGATAGGTGGTGGCGATGCGCAGGCCGGCGATGGAGGAAAGATCCTTCCACGCCATGCCCTCCGGCACCGCCAGCGACAGCCGGCAGCGGCCGAAGTCCAGCTTGCGCAGGATCTCGAAGCGCGCCGTGGCGCCCCGCGCGGCCATCTCCAGCCGCCGCTCCTCCAGCACGTTCAGGCCCACCAGGCCCAGGTCGCAGACATCCTCCTGCACCAGGTCGGGGATGTCGTCGTCGCGCACGAACAGCACGTCCAGCGGCAGGTTCTCGCCATAGCCCATCAGCTGGTCCTTGCCGCGCGAGAGCTTCAGCCCGCAGCGGGCCAGCAGGTCCAGCGAGTGATCCGTCAGCCGGCCCGACTTCTGTACGGCCAGCTTCAGGCGTGTGTCCTTATCCATTGCGCGAACTCTCCAGGCGCTTCACGGCCAGCGCATAGCCACCGCTGCCCGCGGCCAGATAACGGGCAACACGCCCGATGGTGGTCAGACTCACCCCGGTCAGCCGGTGGATCTCCCGGTAGGGCAGGCCCTGCTGCAGGGCCTCGACCACCGCCCAGCGGTCGGCCATGGCCTGCAGCTCGGCGGGGGTGCAAAGGTCCTTCAGGAAGGCCCGCAGCTCATCCGGCGAGCGGCAGGTCAGCATGGCGCTGATCAGGCTGCGCTCGGTCTGGGCCTCGTGCCGGGGTGAGAACTGGCGGTGGGTCTTCATGATCTAATGTACTAGCATGTTAGTACAATGGAACAGCCGCCGCAACCCCGTGTCTTGTGGGGGGTGGGGGGAGGGCCGTAAAATCAATCGCTTGTCCACATCCGCTGGCCAATCCGCGGCGCCGCGCACCGGCGTCCTCCAGGTCGAAGGCCCGACCCCGCTGCACCATGGCGGCACACTGGAAAACCTGCAGATCGGCTACTCGCTGTGCGGAGAGCCGGATCGCCCGCTGGTGCTCGCGCTGGGCGGCATTTCCGCCACGCGCCAGGTCGTCGCCCCGGACGGCGGCCGCGCCGGCTGGTGGCATGAGGTGGTCGGCCCGGGCAAGTCGCTGGACACCCGGCGCATTGCGCTGCTGGGCATGGACTACATCGGCGGCAGCGGTGCGACCACCGGACCGGGCGCCGGCGAGGTGTTCCCATCGATCTCCAGCTACGACCAGGCACAGGCCATCGTGCACCTGCTGGATCACCTGGGCATCCAGCGCCTGGCTGCCATAGTCGGCGCCTCCTATGGCGGCATGGTGGCGCTGGCCTTCGGCGAGCGTCACCCGCAGCGCGTGGCGCGCCTGTTCGTGATCAGCGCGGCCGATTCTGCGCATCCCATGGCCACCGCCTGGCGCTGCATCCAGCGCAGCATCGCGCGCCTGGGCATGGCCGCCGGCTGTCCCACGCCGGCCCTGGAGCTGGCGCGTGCGCTGGCCATGTCCACCTACCGCAGCCCGGAGGAATTCGCCGCGCGTTTCCGCAAGCCGCCGCGCATGGAAGGAGGCAGGCCGGTGTTCCCCGTGGAGGAATACCTCAACGCGCGCGGCAGGGATTATGCGGCGAAATACCGGCCGGAATCCTTCACCTGCCTGTCCGAGTCCATCGACCTGCACCAGGTGGATGCCACGCACGTCACCGTGCCCACCGAGGTGGTGGCGGTGCGCGAGGACCAGCTGGTGCCCATCGCCGACATGCGCGCCCTGGCGGCGCGCCTCCCCGACGCGCGCCTGCACGAGATATCCTCGCCGCTGGGGCACGACGCCTTCCTGAAGGAAGCCGAGCAGCTGCGCGGCATCTTCTCGCTGATCCATTCCGGAGAATCCATTGACCGACCGACCTGACTTCACCACGCGCTCGGTGCGCGCGGGCCTCGAGAGCGATGACGTCACCGGCGCGGTGGTGCCGCCGCTGCACCTCTCCAGCACCTATGCCTTCCGCGGTTATGGCGAGAAGCGCCAGTACGATTATTCGCGCTCGGGCAATCCCACGCGCGACCTGCTGGGCAATGCCCTGGCAGACCTGGAGGGCGGCGCCGGCGGCGTGATCACCGGCACCGGCATGGGCGCCATCACCCTGGTGGGCCACCTGCTGCCGCAGGGCGCGCGCATCGTGGCGCCGCACGATTGCTACGGCGGGACCTTCCGCCTGTTCACCGCCTGGCAGAAGCGCGGCGAGCTCGACGTCGACTTCGTGCGTTTCGCCGACGGAAAGGCGCTGGATGCCGCGCTCTCGAAGAAGACCGACCTGCTGTGGATCGAGACGCCCAGCAACCCGCTGCTGCGCATCACCGACATCGCCGCGCTGGCGAAGCGCGTGCAGGGCCAGGGCACGCTGGTGGCGGTGGACAACACCTTCCTGTCGCCCGCCTGGCAGCGGCCGCTGGAGCAGGGCGCCGACATCGTCGTGCACTCCACCACCAAGTACATCAACGGCCATAGCGACGTGGTCGGCGGTGCCGTGGTGGCAAAGACGCAGGAGCTGCACGAGCAGCTGGCCTGGTGGGCCAACGCGCTCGGCCTCACCGCCGGTGCCTTCGACAGTTTCCTCACGCTGCGCGGCCTGCGCACCCTGCAGGCACGCCTGGCCGTGCACGGCGCAAACGCCGGGGACCTGGCGGCATGGCTGGCCGAACAGCCCGGCATCCGCAAGGTGTATTACCCGGGACTTCCGGGCCATGCAGGCCATGACGTCGCGAAGCGCCAGCAGAGCGGCTTCGGCGCCATCGTCACCATCGAGCTCGATGGCGGCGAGGCCGCGGTGCGTCGTTTCCTCGACGGCCTGGCGTTCTTCTCGCTGGCCGAATCACTGGGCGGCGTGGAAAGCCTGGTCGCGCACCCGGCCTCGATGACGCACGCGGCCATGGCGCCTGAGGCACGCGCCGCGGCCGGTCTGGTGGATGGCCTGCTGCGCCTGTCCATCGGCATCGAGGCGGTCGAAGACCTGCGGCGCGACCTTGCCGCGGGGCTCAAGCGCGCGCGAGGATAGCAGCAACGGATTCGACGGGCGGCGACTACAAGAAACGGGGGAAGCGATGATCGAGCAGATGAAACGGAATTCGCGGCGCGGCCTGCTGGTGCTGCCGCTGCTGGCCGCGGCGGCAATGGCCGAGGCGGCCGCGCCCATCGACACCACCTGCTGGAAGACCGCGGACGACCACGCGAACATGATGCAGCAGCTGGGCATCACCAAGCTCAGGCCCGGCCCCA
Organism: uncultured bacterium; assembly: GCA_965652645.1. GTDB lineage: Bacteria > Pseudomonadota > Gammaproteobacteria > Steroidobacterales > Steroidobacteraceae > ZC4RG30. The sequence goes on from CBFGXE010000069.1 coordinate 3,872, forward strand.
GCGGCAACGAGAGCGCGCCCAACGCCGCCAACTACGACGAGGCGCTGGCCAATCCCTTTCCCAACCTGCCCGAGGTGCTGAAGCTGCAGAACGGCCGCGCCGTCACCACGGCTCAGCAGTGGCGCCAGCAGCGCCGGCCGGAGATCGTGGAGCTGTTCGAGCGCGAAGTCGTCGGGCGCATCCCGAAGAACGTGCCCAAGGTCACATGGTCCATCACCGAGAGCACCACCGCCAGGGTGGGCGAGCGCGACGTGAAGGCGCGCCGCGTGGTCGGCAAGGTGGACAACTCCTCATACCCGGCCATCGAGGTGAACATCGACATGGTGCTGGTCACGCCGGCCGATGCAAAGGGGCCGGTTCCCGTGATGGTCATGTTCGGTGGCGGCCGCATGCCGGGCGCCGCGCCGGGACCGCGTCCCGCGCCGCCGGTTGATCCCTGTGCGCCGCCCGCGGCAGCCGGTGCGGCTCCGGGCCGCGGGCCCGGACCCGGACCGGGTGCCGGACCGCCGCCGGGAGGTCCGCCCCCCGGGCGGGCAGGTGGCCCACCCCCGGGAGGCCCGGGCGGCCCTGGCGGACCGCCCCCCGCCGGCGACCCTCCGGCCACCGAGCAGCTCATCGCCGCGGGCTGGGGTTATGCGTACCTCAACCCGGGCAGCATCCAGGCCGACAATGGCGCCGGCCTCACCAAGGGCATCATCGGCCTGGTGAACAAGGGCCAGCCGCGCAAGCCCGATGACTGGGGTTCGCTGCGCGCCTGGGGTTGGGGCGCCTCGCGTGCGCTGGACTACTTCGAATCCGACCCGACCGTCGACGCGAAGCGCGTGGGCATCGAGGGCGTCTCGCGTTATGGCAAGGCCGCGCTGGTGACCATGGCCTTCGACGAACGTTTCGCCGTGGTGCTGATCGGCTCCTCGGGCGAGGGCGGCGCGAAGCTGCACCGGCGCAATTTCGGCGAGGCCGTGGAAAACCTCACCGGCTCCGGCGAATACCACTGGATGGCCGGCAACTTCCTCAAGTACGGCACGGCCGAGTCCAGCTTCGGCAGCCGCAACGCCGGCGACATCCCGGTGGATGCCCACCAGCTGCTGGCACTGTGTGCCCCGCGCGCCACCTTCATCAGCTACGGCATCCCCGAGCGCGGCGACGCGAAGTGGCTGGACCAGAAGGGCAGCTTCATGGCGGCCATCGCGGCCGGCCCGGTGTTCCGCCTGCTGGGCGTGAAGGACCTGGGCCGCGGCGATGACTACCGCAACGTCACGCTGCCGGCCGTGAACGAATCCGTGCTCGATGGCCGGCTCGCCTGGCGCCAGCACGACGGCGGCCACACCGACGGCCCCAACTGGAAGTACTTCATCCCCTGGGCCAACAGGGAGCTGGGCATCCGCTAGGCGCCCGGCAGTGCCCGGCGCGCGGGGACCGCGCCGGGTGCTATCTTCGCTGTCCCTTCCCGCCGGGTGTCCCCATGTCCCAACCCCTGCTGACCGCGGCCTGCGCAGCACTTGTGCTGGCCGGCGCCACCGCGCACGCCCAGACCTCCACCACCGTCAACCTGCTCGAACCGGGTTCCGGCCAGCGCCAGCCGTTGCGCTATCGCTTCGAATCCGGCCGCACCGAGACTGCACGGCTGGACTCCACCGTGCAGGTGAACCTGGTGGCTCCCGGGGTGCAGATGCCCATGGTGGCGGCCACGCCCATCACCATGGAACTTCGCCTGCGCACCACCGAAGTGGCCGCGGACGGCAGCGCAAGGCTCGCCTTCGAGGTGCTGTCGGCCCAGGCCACCGGCAACAGCCCGACCTCCGCGCAGATGAATGCCGCGCTGGCAGGAGTGAAGGGGATGTCCGGCGCCTATTCCCTGGACAACCGTGGCCAGGTGCGCATCGGCGGGATGGCGGCTGCCGGCCCGGCCCAGGGCGCAATGCCCTCGGTGGCCGACATCCAGGAACAGATGCAGCAGCTGGCCCCGCCGCTGCCGGCGGAACCGGTCGGCATCGGCGCGCGCTGGCAATCCTTCCAGCAGACCAGCGCCAATGGCATGGAAGTGACGCAGACCACCGAATACGTGCTGCGCTCGCGCAACGGTGACCAGGTGGAGCTGGAAGTGAAGGTCGTCGACGTGACGTTGCCCGATCTTGGCGGCGTCGTGCCGGGTGCATCGGTCAGTTCGGCGACCGCCGGCGGCGGCGGCACGATGAACGTCAACCTCGCCAGCCTCGTGCCGCGCGCCTCGATTGACGTCGAGATGGCCATCACCATGGTCCTGGACCTGCAGGGCACCTCGCAGTCCATGGCCATGCAGATGAAGATGAAGCAGGAAATCGCGCCCGCCGCCGCGGGCGCACGGGCGAACTGACCGGCGCCGACGCTACGGCGCAGCGCAGCTGAAGCTGGCGGCCTCGTCGATGCTGCCGGATCCCTTGTAGCGCGCCACCTGGGGGTAGGGGCACAGCGGCCGCGTGCGTACCACCTGGCCGTCCACCACGCGGGAGGCGGCGAGGGTGTCCGGTGCCTTGCCCGTCTCCACCCACGTGATGAGCGCCGTCATGGCATCAAAGCGGTCAGTGCCGTAGCCCCCGCTGCAGTGGGTCATGCCCGGCACCATGAACAGCCGCGCGAAGTCCTGCGTGGCCTTGCCATAGCGCTTTTGCAGCGCCTCGTAGTAGTTCACGCCCATCATGGGCTGCAGTATCTGGTCGGCCCAGCCATAGGTCATCAGCACCTTGCCGCCACGCTTGCGCAGGCGATCCAGGTTGGTGCTGGTGGCATTGGCCTGCTCCGCCCAGGGCGCCACCAGGCCGGTGGCGCGATCGAAGTCGAGGCTCAAGGTGTCGAATTCCGGCTGCGGCGGCTTCAGCACCAGGTAGCGCAGCGTGTTCTCGCCCAGGTTGAACACCGCGGGTTTCGCGTCGGGGCTGGCCGGCACGATCATCCCCATCCAGGCACTGGAGTTGCCGATCACCGCCTCGCTGCCCGGCATGAAGCCGGGGAACAGCCGGCGACCACGGCTGTCCATCGGGCCGGAGTGGATCTTGTTCACCGTGATGGCCTGCGCCGACGTCAGGCAGTTGTCCGCATCGACACCCGCGGGACAGGAAGGCACGTCGCGCCGCGCGTCGAAATCGCACTTGCGCGGATCATCGATCAGGCCATCGGCAAGGCCGTCGATGGCATCGCAGCGCTCCATCACGCGCGCCGCCACGGTGGCCATCTTGCCGGCGTTGAGCGGCGCCTCGGTCAGCGCCTTCTGGTTCCAGATCGCCCCCAGCATGAAGCCGGTCTGGTCCACCCAGGGTGCATTGGCGAGGATGCCGTCGAAGTCATCCGGATAGCGCTGGGCCTCGACAAGGCCCTGCCGTCCGCCATTGGAGCAGGAGTTCCAGTAGGCACGCTCGGTCTTGCGTCCGTAGTACTCCTTCACCAGGTCCCGGGCGGTGGTGGCGGTGACGTGCACCGCGCGGTAGGCGTAGTCGGTGGCCTTGCGTGGATCGCTGAGCACGAAGGTGGCGCCAGGTTCGCGGCGTGAATCATGGCCGGTGTTGGTCTGGGCGACGGCGAATCCCAGCGCCAGCGCCGCATCACGCTGGCTGGTGCGGTTTGCATCCTCCAGCGACTCACCGGCATGGCCGCCGTTGCCGATCATGTAGAAGCGGCCGTTCCAGCGCTGCGGCAGGGCGACCTCGAAGGCCACCTCCGGCTTGATGGTGCCGGTCACGCGGCACCAGGCCGGGGTATTACCGGCGGCAGGCACCTCGACAGCCGAGAGCGTAATGATGTCCTTGCCCTTGAAGCTTCCCAACCTTGCGCAGCTGCGCTTTGGCGCATGTTCCGCGCGGGTGTAGTCGAGGGGTGACTGCCTTGCGTCGGAAAAGGCCTGGGCCAGCACGGCAGGCGCAGTGGCGCACAGCAGGCAGCCCATCCTCAATGCGTGGCCTGCCAGTCGCAGGTAGCAAAGCTGTTTCGAGCCGGTCACGACTTTCCCCCTTGCCTCAACTCACCGCTGGTTCAATGAACCTTGACCTCGCCTCACTGGCAAATTGCATTGCTTGAAGTCCAGGTTGAGTATCATGACAACAGCATTCATCCGATTGATATGATCCTGCGCGATCACGCTTGCTACCCCGCACGGCCTCGGGAAAGCGCCAGGGCGTTCCGTCAAGATTTCTCTGAGCGCATGGGGATCTGAATACTCCTGCGGCCAATATCCATTGCTCAAAAACCTCACCTCACACATCGTTGATCCGCAGAAGACAAATGGGTCACCCATGATGAATGTTTCTGGCTTTCCGGCGTAGTACTGACGCCATTGCGCTTCAACCTGCGCGGCCCACTCCGAATCACGAGGCTCCGCTGCAATCTGACCATGCCACATCTTTGCCAAGGCGAAAGCCCAATCCGAAACCTCGTTCTTGCGGCCAGTGCCAAGCATCTGCGCAAATTCTGGTTCATACGCTTCTAGACTCACAGGCGGCGCAATTAAGGTCGCCCTTGAAGCTTCAACTGAGGCAGATTCAGGCCGCGCGATGGACGTCGAATTGACAAGCACCTCTGCGCCCCTGATGCCATCAGTCTGATCGGAGGAGTTGCCTGAGACGGGCGGTTCCGAAATCAGATCGGATGGATTTCCTCCTAGACGAAGGAACAGAAAGCCACCAGCCACGATTCCTAAGCTCAGCAATGTGACCGCGATGATTTTCCCCATTTTTGTGTCCCTCCGTCAGCCTGGGAAATTTCAGCAGGAATGTAGTTGGGCGGAAGACCAGCCGTCAGGGGCGACCCAGTCCCACGGATTCGTGCCTATCACAGTGGTTATCAGTGGTTATGGGGCGCTCCGACCTAGCCGGCGTCGGGTTACCTATTTTGTGCTACCAGAAATTCTGTGTAGAACCTATCTCAAAATTGCTTGAGCAGGATGCATAGCGCCGCAAGCTGCACG
>CBFGXE010000070.1:0-8533 GCA_965652645.1 uncultured bacterium
CCAATGGTCCCCACGTTAACGTGCGGCTTGCTGCGTTCGAACTTTTCCTTGGACATGTGGATGCCTCCGGCGGGTTAATTCGGTTGGATGACTATCTGCTGATGATGGTCGCGGCGACATTCGCCGGGACCTCCATGTACTTCGAGAATTCCATCGTGAACGTGGCGCGACCCTGGCTCATCGAGCGCACGCTGGTGGCATAGCCGAACATCTCGGCCAGCGGCACCTCGGCCGACACCGTGCGGCCAGCGGGTGAATCATCCATGCCCTGGATCTGGCCACGGCGGCGGTTCAGGTCGCCGATCACGTCACCCATGTATTCCTCGGGCGTGACCACCTCGACCTTCATGATGGGCTCCAGGATCACCGGATCCGCCTCGCGGATGCCGTCCCTGAAGCCGATGATGGAGGCGATGCGGAACGACATTTCGTCCGAATCCACGTCATGGGCGGAGCCGTCGAACAGCGTGACCTTCACGTCGACCACGGGATAACCGGCGATCACGCCGGTCTCTGCGGCCTCGCGCACGCCCTTCTCCACGGCCGGCACGAACTGGCGCGGCACCGCCTCGCCCTTCAGGCCATTGATGAATTCGATGCCCTTGCCGGCTTCGTTCGGCTCGACCTTGAACCAGACGTGGCCATACTGGCCGCGCCCGCCGGACTGCTTGACGTGCCTGCCCTCGACCTCGACGCCCTTGCGCACGGTCTCGCGGTAGGCCACCTGGGGCTTGCCCACGTTGGCGTCCACCTTGAACTCGCGCTTCATGCGGTCGACGATGATTTCCAGGTGCAGCTCGCCCATGCCGGAGATGATGGTCTGCCCCGACTCCTCGTTCGTGCTCACGCGGAACGACGGGTCTTCGCGGGCCAGGCGGCCCAGCGCCGTGCCCATCTTCTCCTGGTCGGCCTTGGTCTTCGGCTCGACGGCCACGGAGATCACCGGGATGGGGATCACCATCTTCTCGAGGATGATGGGCTTGTGCTCGTCACACAGCGTGTCGCCAGTGATCACGTCCTTCAGGCCCACCGCGGCGGCGATGTCGCCGGCGTGGACTTCCTTGATCTCCGAGCGCTCGCTGGCGTGCATCTGCAGCAGCCGGCCGATGCGCTCGCGCTTGTCCTTGGTGGACACGTAGATCATGTCGCCCGTCTTCATCACGCCGGAATACACGCGCAGGAAGGTCAGCGTGCCGACGAACGGGTCGTTGAGGATCTTGAAGGCCAGCGCCGAGAACGGCGCGTCGTCGCTGGCCGTGCGGGTGATTTCCGCGCCCTTCAGGTCATGGCCGCGGGTGGGCGGCACTTCCAGCGGCGAGGGCATGTACTCGACGATGGCGTCGAGCAGCGCCTGCACGCCCTTGTTCTTGAACGCCGTGCCGCACATCGCGATCACGATCTCGTTCTTCAGCGAGCGCGCCTTCAGGCCCCGCTTGATCTCCTCGTCGGAGAGCTCGGTGCCCTCGAGGTACTTCTCGGTGAGCGCGTCGTCACCCTCCGCGGCGGCCTCGATCATCTTCGCGCGGTATTCCTTCGCCTGCTCGACCAGCTCGGCGGGAATGTCGCGGAATTCGAATTTCATCCCCTGGGTTTCCATGTCCCAGTAGATGGCCTTCATCTTGATGAGGTCGACGACGCCTTCGAAATTGTCCTCGGCGCCGATGGGCAGCTGGATGGGCACCGGGTTGGCGCGCAGGCGCTGGCGGATCATCTCGACCACCCGCAGGAAGTTGGCGCCGGCGCGGTCCATCTTGTTGACGAAGGCGATGCGCGGCACGCCGTAGCGGTTCATCTGCCGCCACACGGTCTCGGACTGCGGCTGCACGCCGGCCACCGAGTCGAACAGCGCCACGGCCGAGTCGAGCACGCGCAGCGAGCGCTCCACCTCGATGGTGAAGTCCACGTGGCCCGGGGTGTCGATGATGTTGATGCGGTGCTGGGGGAAGTTGTTGTCCATCCCCTTCCAGAAGCAGGTGGTCGCGGCCGACGTGATCGTGATGCCGCGTTCCTGTTCCTGCTCCATGTAGTCCATCACGGCCGCGCCGTCATGGACTTCCCCGATCTTGTGCGAGACGCCCGTGTAGAAAAGGATGCGCTCGGTGGTCGTCGTCTTGCCCGCGTCTATGTGGGCAGAGATGCCGATGTTCCGATAGCGCTCCAGTGGCGTGCCGCGTGCCAAGTCAGGTCATCCTCATTGTGTTCCCGGGGGAACGTAGGACCACCGTTACCAGCGGTAGTGGGCGAAGGCGCGGTTGGCCTCGGCCATGCGGTGGGTGTCCTCGCGCTTGCGCACGGCGCCGCCGCGGTTCTCGGCGGCATCCATCAGCTCGTGGGCGATGCGGAAGGCCATCGACTTCTCGGTGCGGCCGCGGGCAGCCTCGATCACCCAGCGCATGGCCAGCGTCTGGCGGCGCGAGGCGCGCACTTCGACGGGCACCTGGTAGGTGGCGCCACCGACGCGGCGGGACTTCACCTCGACGGCGGGCTTCACGTTGTCGAGGGCTGCGGACAGCAGCTCGATGGCCTCGGGGCCCTGCTTGCCGGTCTTCTCGGCAATGCGGTCGATCGCACCGTAGAGGATGCGCTCGGCGGCGGACTTCTTGCCGTCCTGCATGACCACGTTCATGAACTTGGCCAGCATTTCGCTGTTGAACTTCGGATCGGGAAGGATGGTGCGGGCGGGAGCTGCTGCACGACGCGACATGACGTACTACCTCGGGAAAGTGGTTATTTCTTCGGGCGCTTGGCGCCGTACTTGGAGCGGCTCTGGCGGCGGTCATTCACGCCCGAGCAGTCCAGCGAACCACGCACCGTGTGATAGCGCACGCCGGGGAGATCCTTCACGCGGCCACCGCGGATGAGCACCACCGAGTGCTCCTGCAGGTTGTGGCCTTCGCCGCCGATGTAGCTGGTCACCTCGTAGCCGTTGACCAGGCGCACGCGGCAGACCTTGCGCAGTGCCGAGTTCGGCTTCTTGGGCGTGGTGGTGTACACGCGGGTGCACACGCCGCGCTTCTGCGGGGCAGCGCCCAGGGCGGGCACCTTGGTCTTTTCAGCGCGGGTCCGGCGCGGGGCGCGGATCAGCTGGGCGGTCGTTGCCATGCGATCTCCGTTCGAAACTCATACGTTTTCGCCAGAGGCACGGCGGCGGTCGCTGCTCCCTGAAAAACATCCCGCACCTCGATGAATGCAGGAGAACCCAGGGCCACGACCCCAACCTGAGCAGCTGGCGGGTGGTCTGCCGCCCGGACACTTGCGCGCCGGCGACGGTTTATCCTGGGACCTTGAGGCCCCCGGAAGAGGCGCGGAAGTTTAGGGAGGCGGGGGGGTCCTGTCAAAGCCCGCAGGGATGCCGCCGGCAGTGGCTGCGATATTGCGACGCAACATCCGCGTGCTGTAGGAGCCAGACGGACGGCGGCGACCCGGGACACCATGGGACCATCCGGCCATGGGCGCCCGGAAGACATCCCCCCGCTCCGGCCGCATCCGCGTCGGTCTTTCGGGATGGACCTATGCGGGCTGGCGGGGCCGGTTCTATCCACCGGACCTTCCCCGCCGGCTGGAGCTGGCTTACGCGGCCGCCCGCTACGGCGCCATCGAGATCAACGGCACCTTCTACAGCCTGCAGCGCCCGGAAAGCTTCCGCAGCTGGCGTGCCGCAACCCCGCCCGGCTTCCGGTTCGCGGTGAAGGGCCCGCGCTTCATCACCCACATGCTGAAACTGCGCGGCGCGCGCACGCCGCTGGCCAATTTCCTGGCCTCCGGCGTGCTGGGGCTGGAAGAGAAGCTGGGTCCCATCCTCTGGCAGTTCCCGGAATCCCTGCGCCATGACGAGCAGCGATTCGAGGATTTCTTCCACCTGCTGCCGCGGAACACCACGGCGGCCCTCGACCTGGCCCGGGAGCACGATGACAGGATGCGCGGCAGGACCTGGCTGGAAGAGGTGAAACGCCGGCCCCTGCGCCACGCGGTGGAGATCCGCCACGACAGCTTCTGCTCTCCTGCCTTCATCCACCAGCTGCGCCGCCACCGCATCGGCCTGGTCGTGGCGGACACCGTGGACTGGCCGCTGCTGATGGATGTGACGGCGGACTTCGTCTACTGCCGCCTGCATGGCTCAAGGCAGCTTTACGTCAGTGGCTACGGTCCCTCGGCCCTGCGGCGCTGGGCCACCCGCGTGCGTGCCTGGACGCGTGGCTCCGAACCCCGGGATGCACGACGGGTCCTGCCCCGCTCCCCGAAAGCGTCCCGCGGGCGCGACGTATTCGTGTTTTTCGACAACGACGCCAAGGTGCGTGCCCCGCCGGATGCGGCCGCACTGCAGGCGCTGCTGGACAGCGGTCGACAGCAGGACCGGTGACGGCCTTCCACGGCCGGTGCCGGCGCGACGGACGCCGCCGCCCGACGCCATAATCCCGCGCCATGGACCAATGGAACCAGCTCCTCGCCTACGCCTTCCTCGGCAATCCCCTGTCGCACTGGGCCCTGGCGGCGCTGGCCTTCATCGTCACCTTCCTGGTGCTGCCACTGATCCGCAGCCGCATCCGGGCGCACCGTGCCCGCTGGCCGGCGATGGAGAGGGTGCCGGGGCTGGACCTGCTGTCGCTGCTGGTGGCCCGTACCAGCCGCCTGGTGCTGCTGGTGCTGGCCTTGTACCTGGCCGGGGTCATCCTCGTGCTGCCGGAGCGGGTGGAGCAGGCCTTCCACATCATCATCGTGGTGGGCGTGTGGGTGCAGGCAGGCATCTGGGCCAGCACGGCCGTGCGCTTCCTGCTGACGCGGCGCGCCCGGGAGCCGGGGGCCCAGGCCTCGGTTTCGGTGCTGATGCTGGGCGTGCAGCTGCTGCTGTGGACAGTGGTGGTGCTGCTGGCGCTGGACAACCTGGGGATCAACATCACCGCCCTGGTGGCGGGCCTGGGCATCGGCGGCGTGGCCGTGGCGCTGGCCGTGCAGACCCTGCTCAGCGACCTGTTCGCCTCGCTGTCGATCACCTTCGACAAGCCGTTTGTCGTGGGGGACCAGCTGCGCATCGACGACATCGAGGGCACGGTGGAGGAAATCGGCCTGAAGAGCATCCGCCTGCGCAGCGTGACCGGCGAGCAGGTCATCCTGGCCAACGCCGACGTGCTGCGCAGCCGGGTGCGCAACCTGGGCCGCATGCGAGAGCGGCGCGTGCTGCTGCGGCTGACGGTGGCGTACGACACGCCGCCGGAGAAGCTGGACTTGGTGCCGCAGCTGGTGGAGAAGGTGGTGCGCGCCCAGGCCGGCACGCGGTTCCTGCAGTGCCTGCTGGCCAGCCTGGGCAGCTATTCGCTGGAATTCGAGGCCATCTATTACATCGAGAACCGGCCGGAGTACCCGCCGGCGCGGGTGAATGATGCAGTCAACCGCGGCGTGCTGCGCGAGCTGGGCGAGGCGGGAATCCGGCTGGCCTTCCCCACGCAGGAGCTGGTGATGGGCGCGCCATCCCTTCCGCCGGCGCAATAGGTTGCCGGGGCTTGCCGGCGGCAAGCCTCCGTCACCCCGCCGGGATGACCGGGCGGCTCGTGGTCATTCCCCATTGACCATTTGGGGCATCGTAGCCGCCGGCCCCCCGGAAACAGACGGGGTGTACCGGCTCACGCCCGTACGCCCCGGATTCCACGCTCCCGGCCTGGCCGGAAGCAGCGGCCTTGTCAGGCCCCTTCTTCCTCGCCCACCGGGCTGTCCTCGACATCCACCGCGCCGCCGCCGACATCGACGTAACCACGCCGCGTCGACTCGCTGAGCTTCTTGCGGCGATGCTCGTGGGCGGCGAAGCCCGTGCCGGCCGGGATCAGGCGCCCGACGATGACGTTCTCCTTCAGGCCGCGCAGGTCGTCCTTCAGGCCCCGCACCGCGGCTTCGGTGAGCACGCGGGTGGTCTCCTGGAACGACGCGGCGGAGATGAAGGACTCCGTGGCCAGCGAGGCCTTGGTGATGCCCAGCAGCACCGGCTGCAGGGTGGCGGCGCCCTTGTTCTCCGAACGCGCATGGTCGTTGATGTCCAGCGCGCGGGAACGGTCGAGCTGCTCGCCGCGCAGCAGCGCGGTTTCGCCCGTGGCCATCACCTCGGTCTTGCGCAGCATCTGGCGGATGATCACCTCGATGTGCTTGTCGTTGATCTTCACGCCCTGCAGGCGGTAGACCTCCTGGATCTCGCGCACGAGGTAGTTGGCCAGCGCCTCGACGCCCTGCAGGCGCAGGATGTCGTGCGGGTTCGGTTCGCCGTCGGCGATCACCTCGCCGCGGGTCACCTGCTCGCCCTCGAAGACGTTGAGCTGGCGCCACTTCGGGATCAGCTCCTCGTACTTCTCGCCATCGGCGCTGGTGATCACCAGGCGGCGCTTGCCCTTGGTCTCCTTGCCGAAGCTCACGGTGCCGGACTTCTCCGCGAGGATGGCCGGGTCCTTGGGCTTCCTGGCCTCGAACAGGTCGGCGACGCGCGGCAGGCCGCCGGTGATGTCGCGGGTCTTCGAGGATTCCTGCGGGATGCGCGCGATCACGTCACCCACCGACACCTTGGCGCCGTCGGTGAGGTTCACCAGTGCGCCGGGCGGCAGGTTGTAGACCGCCGGGATCTCGGTGTTGGCGAAGGTGACTTCCTTGCCCTTGGCGTTCACCAGCTTGATGGTGGGCTTGAGCTCCTTGCCGCCGCGCTGCTGCTTGGAGTCCAGCACCACGATCGACGACAGGCCCGTGACCTCGTCCACCTGGCTCGTGACGGTGAGGCCGTCGACGAAGTCCTGGAAGCGGATCATGCCCGCCACCTCGGAGATAACCGGGTGGGTGTGCGGGTCCCAGGTGGCCACGATCTGGCCGCCAGTGACCTTGTCACCTTCCTTGGCGTTGATCACGGCGCCATAGGGGATCTTGTAGCGCTCGCGCTCGCGGCCGAAGGCATCGACCACGCCGATCTCGCCCGAGCGCGACACGGCTACCAGGTGGCCCTTCTCGTGCTGCACGGACTTGATGTTGTGGAAGCGCAGCGTGCCCTCGTTGCGGATCTCCACGCTGGAGGCCGCGGCGGCTCGCGACGCGGCGCCACCGATGTGGAAGGTACGCATGGTCAGCTGCGTGCCGGGCTCGCCGATCGACTGCGCGGCCATCACGCCCACGGCCTCGCCGATGTTGATCAGGCGGCCACGGGCCAGGTCGCGGCCGTAGCAGGCCGCGCACACGCCGTAGCGGGTGGAGCAGGTGATGGGCGAACGCACCAGCACCTCGTCCACACTCTGCTGCTCCAGCACGCGCACCTTGTCTTCGTCGATCAGCGTGCCACGCTCGTACAGCACCTCCTCGGTGCCCGGCTTCAGCACGTCGGCCGCGACCACGCGACCCAGCACGCGCTCGCCCAGGCCCTCCACCACGTCGCCGCCTTCGACCAGCGGCGACATCGTCAGGCCTTCCTCGGTGCCGCAATCCGGCTCGGTGACCACCAGGTCCTGCGCCACGTCGACGAGTCGGCGGGTCAGGTAACCGGAGTTGGCGGTCTTCAGCGCGGTGTCGGCCAGGCCCTTGCGGGCGCCGTGCGTCGAGATGAAGTACTGCTGGACGTTGAGGCCCTCGCGGAAGTTCGCGGTGATCGGCGTCTCGATGATCGAGCCGTCGGGCTTGGCCATCAGGCCGCGCATGCCGGCCAGCTGGCGGATCTGCGCCGCGGAACCGCGCGCACCCGAATCGGCCATCATGAAGATGGAGTTGAAGGACTTCTGGCGGACCTTCCTGCCCTTCGCGTCGGTCACCTCGTCGGAGCCGAGCTTCTCCATCATCGCCTTGGCCACCTGGTCATTGGCGCGCGACCAGATGTCCACCACCTTGTTGTAGCGCTCGCCGTTGGTGACGAGACCCGAGGCGTACTGGTCCTGGATCTCCTTCACCTCGCCGGTGGCGCTGGTCACGATGCGGGCCTTCTGCTCCGGGATGACGATGTCGTCGATGCCGAAGGACATGCCCGAGCGCGTGGCGTACTGGAAGCCCGTGTACATCAGCTGGTCGGCGAAGACCACGGTCTCCTTCAGGCCCAGGATGCGGTAGCAGGTGTTGATCAGGCCCGAGATGGCCTTCTTGGTCATGTCGGCGTTGACCAGGTCGAAGGACAGGCCCTTCGGCAGGATCTCCGACAGCAGCGCGCGACCCACGGTGGTGTCCACGGTGCGGGACTTCTTCGGGCCCGGCCTGCCATCGACCACGGCGTATTCGGCGACACGCACCTTCACCTTGGCCTGCAGCTCCACCTGCCGGCCCTCATAGGCGCGGTGCACCTCGTGCACGTCGGCGAAGAACATGCCCTCGCCCCTGGCACCGATGCGCTCGCGGGTGAGGTAGTAGAGGCCCAGCACCACGTCCTGCGAGGGCACGATGATGGGATCGCCGTTGGCGGGCGAGAGGATGTTGTTCGACGACATCATCAGCGCGCGGGCTTCGAGCTGGGCTTCCAGCGACAGCGGCACGTGCACGGCCATCTGGTCGCCGTCGAAGTCGGCATTGAACGCGGTGCAGACCAGCGGGTGCA
>CBFGXE010000071.1:0-8489 GCA_965652645.1 uncultured bacterium
AGGGACTTGTCGTTCATGGCGGGCATTCTCCGTGCTTGTCAGCCGCACAGCCGCGCCGCCTGGCGCGACAGCAACTGGCCGAATCCATTGGCGTTGCAGAAACCGTCGATGCCCGGCATGTCGGGCAGGCGACGCCTCAGGTCCATGCGCGACACCGCCAGCGGCATGTCGCAGCGGATGCGCGTGAGTTCGCGTGCAAGATAGGCTGCTTCGCGGTGCCGCGCCAGCCTGTCGGGCAGCGTGGCGGCGCCGCGCAGTGGCAGGTCACGCACGGTATCCAGGCGCAGGTAGAGGTCGTCGAGCGACTCGTAGGCCCGCATCAGCACCGCGGCGGTCTTCGGGCCCACGCCCGGCACGCCGCTGATGTTGTCCACGGCATCTCCGGTGAGGGCCAGGTAGTCCGCATAACGCTCCGGCGACACGCCGAAGCGGTCGGCGATCTCCCCGTGCCGGTAGCGCGCGTTGCCGCTGTAGTCCCAGTACACATCCCCCGGCGTGATGAGCTGCGCCAGGTCCTTGTCGCGCGACACGATGGTCACGCGCAGCCCCTCCGCGCGCATGCGGCAGGCCAGCGTGCCGATGATGTCGTCGGCCTCGAACTCGCTGCTGTCGAACCAGGCGATGCCCAGCCGCTCGCAGAAGGCCCGGCAGCGCTCGAACTGCAGCAGCAGGTCGGGTGGCGCCGGCTCGCGGTTGGCCTTGTAGGCCGGGTAGATGCGGTTGCGGAAGGAGCTGGCGAGGCTGGCATCGAAGGCCACCGCCATGTATTCGGGCCGCTCGCGCTCGATGAGGTCGCCGAGGAAACGGGCAAAACCGTAGAGCGCGTGCACGGGATTGCCGTCGCCGTCGCGCATGTCCGGCGGCATGGAGTAGTACGCGCGGAACACGTACACGGAGGCATCGACGAGGAAGATCACGGAATCGCCCGCTCCGGCGGGGCGGCCCCCGCCGCCGCCCTCAGTGCATCCACTCGCGCAGGCGCGCGTGCAGCGGGCTGCTGCGCGGGAAGTGCGCCAGCAGGTACTGCATCTGGTCGGCCAGCACGCGCCGGCCCTTCAGGAAGATGTATTCCGCGTAGGTGGGCGTGAACGGCACGGCGATCAGCTGCATCTTCGCCTGTTCGGGCGTGCGCGAGGCCTTGGCGTTGTTGCAGCGGCGGCAGGCCGTGGCCACGTTGTTCCAGGTGTCGCGGCCACCCTGGCTGAACGGCCGGATGTGGTCGCGCGAGAGTTCCTGCGTGGGAAAACGCTGCGCGCAGTACAGGCACAGGTAGCCGTCGCGGCGGAACAGCGTCTGGTTGTTCAGTGGCGGCACGTAGTCGTGGCGCGTGTTGCCCGGGTTGGCGGTATGGCCCACGGTGGCGATGATGGAGTTGATCTCCAGCACGCTGCGCCTGCCCGTGACGGCACTGAAACCGCCCTTCAGGCGATATAGCGGCGTGCCCACCGAATAGGCCACCTGGCCCTGGGTGTAGAGGCGCGCGGCTTCCTTGTAGTCCACCCACTCCAGCGGCATGCCGGCCACGTCGGCACGCAGGATGGGCTGGCCCAGGCCATGCACCGCGGCCGTGTGGACCACGGCGAAGTCATGGTGGCTGGCCGGTGTTTCCCGCTGCTGCTGGACATCGTTCCGGTTCATCCCGGGAAGATTAAGATAGGTGCCGCCGGCAGACAACGTCCCGCGGGTGCTGCCACCGGCGTTTCCTCCGTGTTTTTTCCCTGCCTGGAGACGAAACCATGAAAACCTGGCGCGTAGCTGCCGGCGGTCAGATCGATGGCCTCACGCTGGGTGAGGAGCCCGCGCCCCGCCCCGGACCCGGGCAGGTGCGCGTGCGAGTGGCCGCGGCCTCGCTCAACTACCGCGACCTGATGGTGGTGCGCGGCGGTTATGGTCCGCCCGCGCCGGCGCCCTTCGTGCCGGGATCCGACGGTGCGGGCAAGGTGGCGGAGGTCGGCGCGGGCGTCACGCGCTTCGCCGTGGGTGACCGCGTCGCCACTTCTTTCTTTCCCGATTGGGTGGATGGCGTGATGACGCCCGCCGCGGTGGCCGGCGCGCTGGGCGGCGGTGGCGCGGGTACGTTCACCGAAGAGCTGGTGCTGGGCGAACATTCGCTGGTGAAGTCGCCGGCGCATCTCACCGACGAGGAAGCGGCCACGCTCACCTGCGCCGGCACCACGGCCTGGCATGCGTTGTTCGAGGCGGCGCGCGTGCAGCCGGGCGAAACCGTGCTGCTGCTGGGCACCGGCGGCGTGTCGACCTGGGCGCTGCAGCTGGCGAAGGCCGCAGGCTGCCGCGTGATCATCACGTCCTCCGATGACGCCAAGCTGGAGAAGGCCCGCGCGCTGGGTGCGGACCACACCATCAACTACCGCAACGTTCCGGAATGGGCCGCGGAGGCGCGCAGGCTCACCGGCGGAAGCGGCGTGGATGTGGTGCTGGAAGTGGGCGGCGAGAAGACGCTGCTGCAATCGGTGGCCGCGGTGCGCATGCAGGGCACCGTGGTGGTGATCGGCGCGGTCAGCGGCACGGCCGGCGGGCTGCCGCCGCGTGCGCTGATTCCCGGCGCGGTGCGGCTGCAGGGCGTGTACGTCGGACCGCGGCGCATGCACGAGAAGCTGGCGCGCTTCGTGGAAACCACCGGCATCCGGCCGGTGGTGGGCCGGAGTTTCGCCTTCACCGAACTGCCGCAGGCCTACCGCTTCCAGGAAAGCGGCGGGCATTTCGGCAAGGTGGTGGTGCGCGCCGGCTGAACCGGCGCGCACCTACGGGCGCAGGATGCGGTTGTCGCGCCACGGCGAACGCCGTGGCAGGCGTACCGCGATGGAACCATCGTCCGGCGTGAGCTCGGCCTGGGGAAGTTGCAGCAGCTTGCCCTGTGGCACCGGCAGGCAGGTGCCGTCCTCCAGGTAGGTCAGTGCGGTGGCGAGCTGCTGTTCGGCCGGGTCCCCCAGCAGGTGCGTGAGGTCATCGGCAGCGGGGCAGCCGGGCAGGTTGGCCATTGGATCGCCGCTGGTACGGGTGGCGGAGAAACCCTCAAGGTAGTCGCCGAAGTCCAGGTCGTTCACGCCGCGGAACTGGATGGAGAAATAGGTGGTGCCGCAGTTGTCCGCCGGGTAGAAACCGTAGGGCTTGCCGCAGGTATCCCCGCCGATCTGCACCACCTGGATGCCCACGCCACGCAAGCCGTTGATCAGCGACTCGCTGGCCGAGCAGGTGAGCGTGGAGGTCAGCACGAACACCCGGTCCAGCTCCAGCGTGGGCAGCGGCGTGCCCGGACTCATCGAGTAGCCCCGGGTAATGGGGTGGAACGGCATGGGCTGCAGCGTCGCACCCGTCAGGGGATGATGCGTCGGGTGCTTGCTGTTGAACTCCAGGCGCTCGAAGGTGCGGTCCCTGGTGAGCGTGGAACCGGCGATCATGTAGGCCAGCTCGCTGGCGATGTCGAGGAAACCACCGCCGTTGTAGCGCAGGTCGAGCACCAGCTCGTCCACCTGCGCGTCGGCCAGGTAGTCCACCGCATCAAAGAGCTGGGTCTCGGCAATGGCCGAATGGTCGTTGAACACCAGGTAACCGATGTCCTTGTCGCCCACCTGCAGCACATCCACCAGCGGCACGGCGTCCATGGCGACCTGGCCGGCGGTGAGCGTGGTGGCGGTGACGCTGGTGCTGCCGCGATCGCGGAACTCGAAACTGTGGATTGAGTCCTCTTCCGGCTCGAAGGCACCCTCGAAGAAGATGTCGACGCCGGCCTGGGTGCTGTTGCTCACCACGTTGATGCCGTCGACCCGCAGCAGCATGTCGCCGCGCTCGATGCCCTTTGCCGCCGCCTCGCTGCCCGCCTGCACATATTCCACCACGATCTCGCGCGGCGGCAGGGACCTGACCACCGTCCAGGAGATGCCGTAGCCCAGCTGCACGCCGCCCTGCGACAGCAGGCGGTATTCGTCGGTATCCAGCGTGAAATGGAAGCTGTCCCTGGGTCGCCCCGTGGAGGTGAGGCCCGAGGTCTTCAGCAGCGCGAAATAATCCTTCACGCCGCTGGTGTTGGCGGGATCCCGGTCGGCCACCTCGTTGAACCAGAGATAGAGCTCATTGGTCCAGGAGCGCAGGAAGTGTTTCTCGTGCAGGGCGCTGCCGGGCCGGTCGGGCCAGGGTTTGCCCGTCCAGGGATCGGTGCCGCGGCGCGGATTCTCGCAGCGCGCGGCCAGCGTGGCGGAAGGTGGATAGACGCCGGGGGCATAGGCAAGCGCACCACCACCACCGGAATCGCCGCCGCCACATCCTGCAATCGCCAGCAGGAGGAGAAGTTTGCCGCCTACAATCGTGGTGCGTCGCATGACGTCTTCTTTAGCCCGCATTTGTCCCTGGCACAAGTTAACACCTCGTGACGGCTCCGCATTTCTGCCAGATCGCCATCGATACACCGCTCCGGCAGCTTTTTGACTACCGGTTGACGCCGCAATGCCGGGTGGAGCCCGGCATGCGCGTGCGCGTGCCCTTCGGGCGGCGCGAGGTGGTGGGGCTGGTGATGCGCCTCACCGCAACCACTGACGTGCCGGCGGAAAAGCTGCGCGAGGTGCTCGCGGTGCTCGACGAGCGCCCGCTGCTGGGGGCCGCAGACATTGCGCTGCTGGAGTGGGCGGCAAACTACTACCACCATCCCGTCGGCGAGGTGATGGCCACGGCGCTGCCCAAGGGTCTGCGGGCAGTGCGCAAGCGGGCGGCCCGGGGCGCGAAGCCGGTGCCGGAGGCCGGCGGCGGCGCCGTCCTGCGCGAACCCCCCCTGCCCCTCGGCGCCGCGCAGCAGGCCGCGCTCGCGGCGCTTGGATCGGCGCAGGGTGCGCAGAACTTCCTGCTCGATGGTGTCACGGGCAGCGGCAAGACCGAGGTGTACCTGCAGGCCGTGGCCGCGGTGCTGGCGCGCGGCGGCTCGGTGCTGGTGCTGTGCCCGGAGATCGGGCTCACTCCGCAGCTGCTGCAGCGTTTCGAGCAGCGCTTCGATGCGCCTATCGTGGCACTGCACTCCGGCCTCACCGACGCGGCGCGCGCCCGCGCCTGGGAGGCGACCGCGCGCGGCGGCGCGCGCATCGTGATCGGCACGCGCTCGGCGGTGTTCACGCCGCTGCCCGGGCTCGCGCTGATCATCGTCGACGAGGAGCACGATGCCTCGTACAAGCAGCAGGAGGGCGACCTGCGTTATTCGGCGCGCGACCTGGCGCTGCTGCGCGGACAGCTGCAGTCCGTGCCGGTGGTGCTGGGCTCGGCCACGCCCTCGCTGGAGTCCCTGCACAACGCGGCGCAGGGGCGTTTCACCCACCTGCTGCTGCCCGAGCGCGCCGGCAAGGCCGAGCCGCCGCGGCTGGCGCTGGTCGACATGCGCGCCCATGCCGTGCACAAGGGCCTCGCGGCCCCGGTGCTGAAGGCCATGCGCCAGCACCTGGATGCCGGCGCACAGGTACTGGTGTTCCTCAACCGCCGCGGTTATGCGCCCACGCTGCTCTGCCAGGGCTGCGGCTGGGTCGCGCCCTGCCACGACTGTGATGCGCGCATGACGGTGCACATGCGCGGCAGCCGCCTCGCCTGCCACCACTGCGGTGCCGAGGAACCGCTGCCCGAACGCTGCCCGCGCTGCGGGCACGAGGTGCATCCGCTGGGCCAGGGCACCGAGCGCGTGGAGGAAACCCTGGTCGCGGAATTTCCCGATGCGCCGGTGGAGCGTTTCGACCGCGACGTGCTGCGCGCGCCGCAGGCACTCACCGGCGCCATCGACCGCGTGCACAGCGGCAGCGCGCGCATCCTGGTGGGCACGCAGATGCTGGCCAAGGGCCATCACTTTCCCGACGTCACGCTGGTGGTGGTGCTCAATGCCGACCAGAGCCTGTTCAGCATCGACTTCCGCGCCGCCGAACGCCTGGCGCAGACCATCGTGCAGGTGGCCGGCAGGGCCGGCCGCGCCGGTCGCGCCGGCGAGGTGCTGGTGCAGAGCCAGTATCCGGAACATCCGCTGCTGGCCACGCTGCTGGAGAAGGGTTATGCCGGCTTCGCAGCCGGTGCGCTGGCGGAGCGTGCCGAGGCGCACTGGCCACCCTTCGCGCGCATGGCGGTGCTGCGCGCATCGGACACTTCGCCCGGTGCCGCGCTGCGCTTCCTGAAGGAAGCGCGCGAACTGCTGGCGCCGCCCGCCGGCGTGATGTTGCGCGGACCGGTGCCGGCGGCGATGTCGCGCCGGGCCGGACGCCACCACGCGCAGCTGCTGGTGGAATCCCCGCAGCGCGCGGCCCTGCAGCGTTTCCTCGGTGATTGGGTGCCGCGCCTCGCCGGCATCACCGCACCCCGTTCGCTGCGCTGGGCACTGGACGTGGATCCGCTCGACGGACTCTAGGCGGACGGGCAGCGGCGCAGGCGCGCCGCGCCCAGCCACAGCAGCGCCAGCACCAGCAGCAGGTCCGTCGAACCACCGCCCTTCTCGCCGGCGCCGGCATCCGGTGCGGATTCATCATCGACCAGGATGACCAGCGCGCTGGCATTGTCGAAGTCGATGCTGCCGTCCGGCACGAGGCTGAGCAGCAGCGTCTCCTCGCCTTCCCGCATATCGTCATCCAGCAGCTGGACGACCAGCGTGATATCGGCGACGCCGGGCGGCAGGGTCACGGTTTCCGGCAATGCGAGGTAGTCATTTCCTGCCGTTGCCGTGCCGCCGGCCTCGATTGCCAGTGTGAGCGCGGCCTCAAGGTTGCCTGCGCGCGAGATGGTGAAGGAGAAAGAAGGGCTGTCCTCGGACACTTCGTCCGCATCGGCCGCGATGCCCACCACTGCCGGCGGCTCCACCTGCGCGAGGCAGGCCTGCGATCCCGCGGTGGATGGCGCCGTGCTGGCGACCGAGCCGGGCGTGAGCGTCACCTGCGCGATGTCGCTGGCACCGGCGTTGTCGGTGACCGTGAGGCTGACGACGATGCTGTCGCCCGCTGGTGCCTGCAGCGAGACCATGTCGGTGTCGGCACCCTGCAGCACGGCATTGCCGGTGACCACCGACCAGGCATGGCTGGTGATCCACCGGTTGCATGCGGCCGCGCTGCCCCGGGCGGACAGCACCACAGCGTCGCCGGCGGACACCTGGGCCGGCACGCTCACCGCCGCAATGGGCCGCAGCGCCTCCCGCACCGCGCCTCGGGCATTGGCCATTCCGGCGCCGCAGGTGTCGGTGGTGCAGGCACATTCGGAGGGCTGGAAGTCCAGCGGGCCGGTGGGCAGCTTGCAGGCCGGCGGCGTGCCACCGTCGCTGGTGGTGGCGAAGGTCGCGGCACCGGCCTGCAGGCGGTGCAGCAGTTGCCCGGGTGAAAGATTGCCGTTCACGGCCAGCATCAGCCCCGCGATGCCCGACACGATGGGAGCGGCGAAGCTGGTGCCCACGTTCACGTCGGCCTGGCTGGTCCAGGTGTGGGTACCCGGCGCCTTGATGCCGTCGTTGGAAGTGGTGTTGATCGAATACAGGCAGGGCTGTCCCGCATTGATGTTCACGCAGTTGCCGCCGGGTGCGCCCAGCGCAATGCCCGGCCCGAAATTGCTGTAACCGGCCTTGGTGCCGGCGTGGCGCAGGGCCGCGATGCCCACGGCGCCCGGGCAGTTGGCCGGCGAGCCCACCCGCCCCCCGGAATTGCCCGCCGCCACCACAACCATCATGCCCGCGGCCACCACTTCCTCGATGACACTGCGCGAGGCCTGGTCGCAGGGCCCGTCGCTTCCCAGGCTGAGGTTGGCCACCCGCGCCGGATACGGATTGCGCGGCACGCCGGGCACTTCCAGGCCCGCGGCCCAGCGCAGGGCCGCCAGGATGTCCGAATTGAAGCCGCTGCAGCGGCCGATCACGCGCACCGGCAGCAGGTAACCGCTCCACGTCACTCCGGCCACGCCGACACCGTTGTCGGCCTGCGCGCCGATGATTCCCGCGACGCGCGTGCCATGCCATGACGATGCCGTGGCGTCGCAATGGTCGCCGGGATCCGAGGGATCCGGATCCCGGCCATCACCATCGTTGGCGGTGAAGAAGTCGGCGGCGCGATCCGCGGAGATGAAGTCGTAGCCGGGCAGCAACCTGCCGCCGCGGCTGGCCCGTCCTAGGTCCGGGTGATCGAAGAGCACGCCGGAATCGAGCACGGCGACCACCACGCCGGCGCTGCCCCGGGTGGTGTCCCAGGCGCCCATGGCATCGACGGCACCGGCCTCGGCATCGCCGAGGTACCACTGGCCATCCACCAGCGGATCCTGCGACAGGATGGAATGCGCATGCACCCGCCGGTCGGGCACCGCGAATTCCACGCTGCTGTCGGCGCGCAGCGCGGCCAGCAGGGACTGCGCCGTGGCACCGGCATCGCCCGGCGCGAGTTCCAGCATGTGCAGGTTCGCGCCGAGCGCGCGCGTGGCCAGCACCGGCGCGCGGACCCGCGCCGCCAGCGCATGCACGCGCGCCGTCGCCGACGCGTCGGCCGTCG
>CBFGXE010000072.1:0-8317 GCA_965652645.1 uncultured bacterium
TGATGCCGCGCTGCTGCGCTTTGCCGAGCGCTTTGACCGCGCGAAGCTCGAATCGCTGCAGGTGACGCCTGAGGAATTCGACTACGCGGAGACGCAGCTCGAATGGCGGCAGATCGCGGCCATCGAGACGGCGATCGACAATGTGCGGCGATTCCACGCTGCGCAGCTGTCCGCGCCACTGGCGATGGACGTGATGCCGGGCGTGCGCTGCGAGCGGGTGTTCCGGCCCATTCCGGCCGTGGGCCTCTATGTGCCCGCCGGTTCCGCTCCCCTGCCCTCCACGGTGATCATGGTGGCCGTGCCGGCGTCGCTGGCCGGCTGTCCGAAGCGCGTGCTGTGCACGCCACCGGCGGCGAATGGCCGCGCCAATGCGGCGGTGCTGGTGGCGGCGCGCCGCTGCGGCATCACCAATGTGTTCAAGGCTGGCGGCGCGCAGGCGGTGGCGGCCATGGCCTATGGCACGGAATCCGTTCCCAAGGTGGACAAGATCTTCGGGCCGGGCACGGCATTGACGACCGCGGCCAAGCAGCTGGTGGCGGCCGATGCGGAGGGCGCGGCCTTCGACCTGCCGGCGGGTCCCTCCGAGGTGCTGGTGATTGCCGATGAGGCGGCCAATCCTGCGTTCGTGGCGGCAGACCTTTTGGCGCAGGCCGAGCACGACGTGCGCGCGCAGGCACTGCTGGTCACCAACTCGCGCGCACTGGCAGAGGCGGTGGCCGTGGAGTTCGATCGCCAGCGCGCGGGGCTCAGCCGGCGCAGCATCCTGCAGGAGTCCGCCGCCAACTGCCGCGCCATCGTGGTGTCGGACATCGTCACCGCGCTGACAGTGTCGAATGACTACGCGCCCGAGCACCTGATCGTGCAGACGCGCGAACCGCGCGCGCTGCTGGATGGCGTGGCCAGCGCCGGCTCGGTGTTCCTCGGCGCCTGGTCGCCGGAATCCATGGGCGACTACTGCTCGGGAACCAACCACGTGCTGCCCACCTATGGTTATGCGCGGGCCTACAGCGGCCTGTCGCTGGCCGATTTCCAGAAGCGCATGACGGTGCAGGAGCTCACCGCCGACGGCATCCGCGCGCTGGGCCCGGTGGCCGAGACGCTGGCTTCGCTGGAGGGGCTGGATGCCCACGCGCGTGCCGTGACCATCCGGCTGGAATCCCTGGGCGGGACGAAGTGAACGCTGCCACCAGCGACATGGCTGGCATCGAGGCGGTGGTCGCCCGTGCGCGGCCGGACATCCTCGCGCTGACGCCCTACAGCCACGCCGCCTGGGAGCCTTCCCTCACGCGCATGCATGCCAATGAGCTGCCCTGGCGCGTGGAAGGGGATCCTTCCGCGGCGGGACTGAACCGCTATCCCGAGCCGCAGCCGCCGCCCCTGGTGGAGGGACTCGCCCGCCTCTACGGCGTGGCGCCGGAGCAGGTACTGGTGGGCCGCGGCAGCGACGAGGCCATCGACCTGCTGCTGCGCGTGTTCTGCCGTGCGGGCCAGGACAATGTCGTTGTCTGCCCCCCCACCTTCGGCATGTTCGGCGTGGCGGCGCGCATCCAGGGCGCCGAGGTGCGCAGCGTGCCTTTGAGCGCCGGGGATGGATTCGCGCTCAACGAAAAGGGCGTGCTGGCCGCCGTGGATGCCAACACCAGGCTGGTGTTCGTGTGCTCGCCCAACAATCCCACCGGCAATGCCGTGCCGCCGGCGCAGCTGGTGCGCCTGGCCGCCGCGCTGGCGCCGGGCGCGCTGCTGGTGGTGGACGAGGCCTACATCGACTTTGCGAACGTTGAGAGCATGGCGACGCGGCTGGGCGAGATCCCGAACCTGGCCGTGTTGAAGACGCTGTCGAAGGCGCATGGCCTGGCCGGTGCCCGCGTGGGCGCCCTGCTCGCCCATCCGCGCATCATCGCGCTGGCACGCAAGGTGATTCCGCCCTATGCCATCACTGAACTGACGGTGGAGGCCGTGGCGCCGCTGCTCACGCCCGGGGCGCTGGCCCGCACGCGCACGCGCATCGCGCGGCTGCTGGATGAGCGCAGCCGCCTCGCCGAGGGGCTGAAGAAATCACCCCTGGTCACGCGGGTGTGGCCCAGCGATGCCAACTTCCTGCTGGTGGACTGCACCGATCCGGAAGCTGTGCTGGCCCGGGCACGCGGTGCCGGTCTCATCATCCGCGACATGCGGCAGCCGTTGCTGCCCAACGCCGTGCGCATTTCCGTGGGCACGCCGGAACAGAACCAGCGCCTGCTGGGGAGCCTGACATGAGCCAGACGCCGCTGAAGGTCCTGTTCGTGGACCGCGACGGTACATTGATCGAGGAGCCGGCCGACGAGCAGGTGGACAGCCTGGCCAAGCTGCGCTGGATGCCCGGCGTGTTCGCTGCCCTGCAGGAGGTGGTGGCCGCGGGATACCGCCTCGTCATGGTGACCAACCAGGACGGACTGGGCACCGCGAGTTTCCCGCGCGAGCAGTTCGAGCCGCCGCAGCAGTTCGTGGTCGACACCCTGGCCTCGCAGGGCATCACGTTTGATGAAGTGTTCATCTGCCCGCACAAGCCGGCCGATGGCTGTGCCTGCCGCAAGCCGCTGCCCGGCCACCTGGGCGACTACCTGCAGCGCGTGAACGTGGACCTTGCCGCCAGCGCGGTGGTGGGCGACCGCGACAGCGACCTGGCCCTGGCGCGCAACATCGGCGTGCGCGGGCTGCGCGTACGCAAGGATGGCGGGGCAAGCGAGACCTGGCCTGCCGTGGTGCGCGAGCTGCTGGCGCGGCGCGCCACCGTGCAGCGCAAGACGAAGGAAACCGACATCAGCGTGTCCGTGGACCTTGATGCCGAGAGCCCCATCCAGGTGGACACCGGCATTGGCTTCTTCGACCACATGCTGGAGCAGATCGCCCGCCACGGCGGCTTCTCGCTGCAGCTCACCTGCAAGGGCGACCTGCACATCGACGAGCACCACACCGTGGAGGACTGCGCGCTGGCGCTGGGTGAGGCGTTGCGCAAGGCGCTGGGCGACAAGCGGGGCATCGGCCGCTACGGCTTCCTGCTGGCGATGGATGAGTCGCGGGCGCAGGTGGCGCTCGATCTTTCCGGCCGTCCCTATGCCGTATGGGAAGGCAGGTTCGGCCGCACGGAAGTGGGCGGGCTGCCTACCGAGCTGGTGCCGCATTTCTTCCGCTCATTGTCCGACACGCTGGGCGCGGCGCTGCACGTGGGCGTCACCGGTGACAACACCCACCACATGGTGGAGGCCTCCTTCAAGGGCGTGGGGCGCGCACTGCGCCAGGCCATCCGTCTTGAAGGCAGGGAACTGCCCTCGACCAAGGGAATGCTCTGATGGCCGACGTGGTGGTGATCGACAGCGGCGGCGCCAACCTGGCCTCCCTGCTCCATGCGCTGGGCCGGCTGGGCAGCGAGGCTACGGTAAGCAATGACGCGGAGCGCATCCGCGCGGCCTCGCATGTGCTGCTGCCGGGCGTGGGCGCCGCGAACGACGCGATGACGCGGCTGCGCGCAGCCGGCGTGGATACGCTGCTTCCGACGTTGACGCAGCCGCTGCTGGGCATCTGCCTGGGAATGCAGCTGCTGTTCGAGGCTTCGGAAGAAGCCGTGGCTGGTGCCACCGAGACGCGCTGCCTGGGCCTGGTGCCCGGACGCGTGCGGCGGCTGCAGGCGGCGCCCGGGCTACCGGTGCCGCACATGGGCTGGAACCAGCTTGAACCGCTGCGGGATGACCCGCTGTTTGACGGCATCAGGCGCGGCGACTACGTGTACTTCGTGCACAGCTATGCCGTGCCGGTGGGTGAATTCACCCTGGCCACCTCGGATTATGGTGGCCGTTTCACTGCCGCCGTGAAGCGCAACAACTTCCGCGGCGTGCAGTTCCATCCCGAGCGCTCCGCCGCCGTCGGCGCGAAGCTGCTGGGCAATTTCCTTTCGATCAGGGGCTGAACCGTGCTGCTGATTCCATCCATTGACCTCAGGGGCGGCCACTGCGTGCGCCTGCTGAAGGGCGAGTTCCACGCCGAGACCCGCTATGAGGTGGATCCGGTGCAGCTGCTGGCCCGCTACGCCGATGCGGGCGTGCGCTGGCTGCACCTGGTGGACCTCGATGGCGCGCGGGATGGCACGCCCGGCAACCGCGAGCTGATCCGCCGCATGGCCTCTCAGCAGCGCATCCGCATCCAGCTGGGCGGTGGCCTGCGCACGCGCGAGCTCGCCGAGGAGGCGCTGGCCAATGGCGTGAGTCGCGTGGTGATCGGCAGCGCCGCGGTGGAGAACCCTGCCCTCTTGCGCGAACTGCTGGCGGCGCATGGCCCGGAGGCGGTGAACCTGGCCATCGACGTGCGCGTCGATGATGCCGGCATTCCGCGCGTGCGCACCAGGGGCTGGGTGCAGGAACATGCGCTGTCGCTGTGGGAGCTGCTGGAGTCCTTTGCGGACACGCCGCTGAAGCACGTGCTGTGCACCGACATCCAGCGCGACGGCGCGCTCACCGGTCCCGGATTCAAGTTGTACGAGGAAGCCCTGCGCCGCTTCCCGCGCATTGCCTGGCAGGCATCCGGCGGCATCAGCTCGGCCGGAGACCTCGCGCGGCTTGATGCCATGGGCATGTCCGCGGCCGTCAGCGGCAAGGCCCTGCTCGAGGGTCGCATCAGCATGGAGGAATTGCAGCCATACTTGCACGTCGCCTGATCCCCTGCCTCGACGTCCGCGACGGCCAGGTCGTCAAGGGCGTGCGTTTCCGCGACCACCGCGTGGTGGGCGAAATCCTCGAGCTCGCGCAGCGTTACCGCGACGAAGGTGCGGATGAGCTGGTGTTCTACGACATCACCGCCAGCCCCGAGGGCCGTTCGGTGGACCGCTCCTGGATCGGTCGCGTGGCCAGCGTGCTGGACATTCCCTTCTGCGTGGCCGGCGGCATCCGCACGGTGGCCGATGCCGAGGCCATCCTCAATGCCGGCGCGGAAAAGGTGTCGGTGAATTCCCCTGCCCTGGCCGACCCGGACCTGATCGACCGGCTGGCCACGCGCTTCGGTTCGCAGTGCGTGGTGGTGGGCATCGACAGCCAGACCACGCCGGAAGGCTTCCGCGTGTACCAGTTCACCGGTGATCCGGACCGCAGCCGCGACTCCGGCCGCGACACCCTGCAATGGGCGAGCGAGGTGCAGCAGCGTGGCGCTGGCGAGATCGTGCTCAACTGCATGGCCAGCGACGGCGTGCGGCGCGGCTACGACCTCGCGCAGCTGCTGGCCGTGCGCAACGTGTGCAATGTGCCGCTGGTGGCCTCCGGTGGTGCCGGTGCGCCGGAACACTTTGCCGAATTGTTCGAACGCGGCGCCGCCGATGCGGCGCTGGCGGCCAGCGTGTTCCACAGCGGGCAGATCGCCATTCCCGACCTCAAGCAATTCCTGCTCCAGCGCAGGATCGAGGTGCGTCCATGAGCCTTTCCGTTGCAGACATCACTGGCCTCGCCTGGAGCAAGGGCGACGGGCTGCTGCCCGCCGTGGTGCAGGATGCCGATACCGGCGCGGTGCTGATGCTGGCCTTCATGAATGCCGAGGCGCTGCGCGAAACACTCGCGCGCAGGCGCGTGGTGTTCTACAGCCGCACGCGGCAGAAGCTGTGGGAGAAGGGTGAAACCTCAGGCAATACCCTGGAGCTGGTGGACGTGGAGGCCGATTGCGATTCGGACTCGCTGCTGGTGCGGGCGCGGCCGAAGGGCCCGACCTGCCATCGCAACACCACCACCTGCTTTGGCGGTGGTGCGTCTCCTGCATCCAGCGGCATCGCTTTCCTGGCGCAGCTGGAGGAAGTGATCGCTGCGCGCATCGCCGACAGCCCCGAGGGCAGTTACACCGCGAAGCTGTATGCCAGCGGCATCAAGCGCATGGCCCAGAAAGTGGGCGAGGAAGGTGTGGAGACCGCGCTGGCGGCGCAGACCGGCGATGATGCGGAGCTGGTCAGCGAATCCGCCGACCTGCTGTTCCACCTTGCCCTGCTGCTGAAGGCACGCGGGCTGTCGCTCGAGGCCGTCGCCGCCGAGCTGGCGGCGCGACATCGGGCCCGCCAGACGGGAAACGCCGCGCGCTGAAGCGGCGTACCGCTGCCCCGGCGATGTGTGGCGGGACTCAGCCCAGGACGAGTTCCTCGGGAGGCTGCCTGAGGTTGTAGCTCGATGCCATGGCCCGCCCGTAGGCGCCCGCATTGGCCACCAGCAATACATCCCCCTCCTGCGTTTCCGGCAGCAGGCGGTCATGCCCCAGCACGTCGCCGGTCTCGCAGATCGGCCCCACGATGTCGTATTGCCCCTGGCTGGGTTGTCCCAGCTTCGACAGGTTCACGATCTCGTGGAAGGAGCCGTACAGCGCCGGGCGGATCAATGCGTTCATGCCCGTGGCCACGCCGATGTAACCCTGGTCGCCCTTCTGCTTCATTTGCGTGACGCGGGCCAGCAGCACGCCGCCCACGGCCACCAGGTAGCGGCCGGGTTCGATCCACAGCGCGACGCCGGGATTGGCCAGCTTGAAATCCGCCAGGGCCTGGTCGAGCCCGGCAAGGTCGATGCGGATGCGATGGTTCGCGTCCGGCACCGCAAATCCGCCGCCGATGTTCAGCGTGGTGACGGTGCCGAGTTGCTTCGCCGCCGCGGCCAGTTCATCGGCCGTCTGCGACCAGTTGCGGATGTCGGTGATGCCACTGCCGGTATGCGCATGCAGGCCGAAGATGGTCACGCCGGCGGCACCGGCCAGCTGCTGCAGCTCGCCGATCTCCGCCAGCGGAATGCCGAACTTGGCATAGGTGCCAGCGGTGCGCACATGGTGGTGGTGGCCGCGGCCCGTGCCCGGGTCGATGCGCACCAGCACGCGCCTGCCCCGGAAGATTTCCGGCCACTGGCGCAGGCAGTGCAGGTTGTCGATGGTGACATTCACGCCCTTCTGCAGGGCGTATTCATATTCGGCGCGCGGCGCGAAGTTGGGCGTGAACAGCACTTCGTCCGGGCGGATGCCCGGCAGCGCGGCGAACACATGGTCGATCTCCGCCCGCGACACGCACTCCATCTTCACGCCGGCCTCGTACAGCGCCTTCAGCAGCGCCGGGTGCCAGTTGGCCTTGGTGGCGTAATGCACGCGGTCCACCGACTTCAGGCCCAGCAGATCGCGCGCGCTGGCGCGCACCGTGGCCAGGTCGTACACATAGGCGGCATCCCGCTCGCCCAGCGCCTGCAGCAGCTGCGGGGCGCGCTGCTGCCACCACCAGGGTTCCTCCGGCGGCACGCTGCCCGGCTTGCGGAACAGTTCCTCCCACGTGGGCCCCAGCACGCGCTCGCCCGGCTCGGGCTGGATCAGGTGCGCGTGCAGCTGCTCCACCAGCCGGTCTGCCTGCTTCTCTTCCACCACGAAGGTGAAGTTCAGGTCGTTCGCCGCCTGGCTCACCAGGTAGATGCGCTGGTCGGCGAAGAAGGAGAACGCCTCGCCCAGCTCGTGCAGGATGCCGCGGATGTTGCGGCCCACCAGGCTCACGGAGGCGCAGGGCCCGATCAGCTCGGCACGGCACAGTTCCGAGAGATCCTTGATGAGTGCATCCAGCACGGCCGAATCCATGGTGTTGGCCTGCGGATCCAGCGACACGGTGACGTTGGTCTCGGAGCTGGACACCAGGTCCACCGACAGCCCATGCCCCTTGAACACCTGGAAGGCATCGGCGAGGAAACCCACTTCATGCCACATGCCCGGGCTTTCCATCGACACCAGCGTGATGCCCTTCTTCACGCACACGGCCTTCACCTTGGCGGAGGTGTCAGCGGGCGTGGCAGTGATGTGCGTTCCCTCGAGGTCGGGCACCTGCGTGGCATAGACGAACAGCGGAATGCGGTGCACGCGCGCCGGCATCACGCAGCGCGGATGCAGCACCTTGGCGCCGGAGCTGGCGATTTCCTGTGCTTCGTCGTAATGCAGCTCGCGCAGCAGGCGCGCCGATGGCGTCGAGCGCGGATTCGCGCTGAACATGCCAGGCACATCCGTCCAGATCTCCAGCCGCTCGGCCGAAAGCTTGGCGCCGAAGTATGCAGCGGAAGTATCCGAGCCGCCGCGGCCCAGCAGCACCGTGTCGCCCCTGGCATCACTGGCGATGAAGCCCTGCGTGATCACTACCGGCGCGAGCGCGGCGAGGTCCGCAGCCAGCGACGCATCGGGCGCGAAGTCGCAGGTGGCGGATAGCCAGTTGCCCCTGGCGGATGCGTGGCTGCGCTCCTCGGCCTTCAGCCCGGTGCGTGCATCCCACCAGCGCACGGCAAGGCCCTGGCGCGCGAGGAAGCGCGAGCCG
>CBFGXE010000073.1:0-7587 GCA_965652645.1 uncultured bacterium
CGGAGATCATGATGCCGCGGTCGCCCATGCCGGCCATCACGTCCTCGCCCTTCACGTTGTCGGTGAAGGTGATGGTGGCCTTGCGGGTGTGCGGACGGGCCTCGGTGCCGATCGTCAGCTCGCCATGCAGCATGATCCACTCGGTGGTCAGCTCAAGGTCCGCGTCATTGGAGAAGGTGAGCTTGCCGTCGATCGACAGTCCGGCCAGCGCGGGCGGGCTGACGTCGAGCAGCACGCGCTTGTCCTTCTCGATGACCACCTTGTCACCCGCCACCGGCACCTTGCCGCCGGGCCAGGTGGCCGGGTCGGACCAGGGGCTGCCCGAAGCAGCGCCCTGGGCCTTGAAGACCGCGAACGCGCCGCCGAGCAGCACTGCCGGAACCAGCGTATAAAGAAGGATAGAGCGGTTCTTTCTGCTCATGGATGTAGCCCCCCGTTTGGTTGGCCATCCTAAGCGAATCCTGACAGGGTAAGGAACCCCTGCGGCCACCGCCCAGGAAGCGTTTCGCAGGGCGGCAAACGGCCCTGCTCCACTTCGTGGAGCAGCAGGGCAGTGCCTCGGTGGGAGAGGTGGCGGCGCAATTCGGCGAATCGCTCAACCTGGCTCGCTCCACCGTACTCACCATGATGGAACGGCTGCGCGCCAAGGGCTTCCTGCGCCGGCGTCGCGTCGATGGCGTTTTCCGTTATTCCGGGGTTGCCGGCGAGGACGTGCTGCAAGGCGCCGTGGCAGCCTTCGTTGAAAGGACCCTGCAGGGTTCGGTCAGCCCCTTCGTGGCCTGGCTGTCCCGCCGGGGCAAGGTCAGTGAGGAGGAGCTGGCTGAGCTGCAGGCACTGGTGGAAAAGCTGCAGGCCACGCGCAAGGGAGACTGAGGCATGGATGGCTTCATCGGGATGTTCCTGGACCGGCTGATGGCGACCAGCCTGCAGACCATCGCTTTGACCGGATTCGCGTGGCTGCTTTGCCATTTCATGCCGCGACTTTCCCCGGGAACGCAATGCTGGCTCTGGTGGCTTGTGGCCTTGCAGGCGCTGGCAGGATTGGTCGTCGAACCGATCCGGCTGCCATGGTTGCCCGTTGATGGCGCTCCTGCGTCCGCGCCGCTGCCCCTGGCTGGCGATGCGCCAGCGCCGGGAATGCCGGCAACCGCTTCCAGCCTGTCCACCTGGCATCTGGCGGCATTCCTCGCCTGGTCGGCGGGCCTCCTGGCGATGGCGGCCGCGACAACGTGGGACTGGCGTCGAGTCCGCGGGTGGCTGGCCAGTTCCTCAAGCTGCCCTGACGCGGGCACCGCGAACCTGCTGGCAGCCGCGTGCGCAGCGAAGGGCATTCGCAGGGTGCCGGAACTGCGCATCTCGCACCACGTGACCTCGCCCGTTCTGGTTGGCCTGATCTGCCCCGTTCTGTTGCTGCCCGCGCGCGAAACGTTGGGCGCGGCGGAGCTTGCGATGGCGCTGGATCACGAACTGGTCCACCTGCGGCGGAGCGATCTCTGGTGGGGCTGCGTTCCCGCCCTGGCGCGCCACATCTTCTTCTTCCACCCCTGCATGCACCTGGCCATGCGCGAATACATGCTCGCCCGCGAGGCGGCATGTGATGCGGCCGTCGTGCAGGAAAGGCGATTCGATCGTCGCGACTACGGCAGCCTGCTGCTGCGCCTCGGCACCCGGCGCGGCGTGCAGGGCGGGCTTTCCGTTTCTTCACCGACCTATCGCGCACTGAGCAGGAGGCTGGCCATGTTGCAGAACACTTCATTCCTGCCGCGGGCGGGATCCCTTTCCATCCTGGTCGTCGTGGCCGCCACGGGCATCCTGCCCCTGCGCCTGGTGGCCGCAGCCGCGCCAGCGCAGCAGCCGGAAAAAGTGGCGACCACCGAAGCGGTGGCTGCCGCAGCGGCGGATACGGAGGCCGCCATTTCCTTCATGCCCGACATCGACGCCTGGTACCCGAGGACGTCAAAGGCCATGGGCGAGCAAGGCGTTGTCCGGGTCAGGGTCTGCTACGAGGAGAGCGGCAGGGTGACCATCACCGAAATCGCGGAAACCTCCACGCACGCCAGGCTGGACAGGTCTGCCTTGATGTATGCGAAACAGCTGCGGATCAGGCCGGGCATTCAGGACGGCCGGCCCGTTGCCGGCTGCATGGTCGTGCCTGTCTGGTTCCGGCTGCCGGCACAGGAGGAATGACCCACGGCGCCGGATTTCGACAGCCGGATGCGGACAAGGCCTGCCTGACTGCCACCATCAGGCCAATGCACGAGCCCCCCCGCCGCATCTGCTAGACTTCCGGCGCCTTTTCACTTTCCATTTCACCTTCGGGGGATCTCTCCATGAACCGTCTGACTCGCATCGGCGTGGTCGCGGGTGCACTTGCTGCCTCGGCGATCGCGTTTTCCCAGGCCGGCCCTGGTGGCCCCAACCCTGAGGCGGCCGCCCGGTCTGCCGTCGAGACCCGGCAGGCTGTCTTCAAGCTGATCGGCAGCCAGAGCGGCTCCATCGGCGGCCTCGCCCGCCCCAATGCGCCGGCACCTGACCTCGCCGCAGTGGCGCGCAGCGCCGAGCGCATCCAGGTCCTCGCGGGGATGATCCCCGAGCTGTTCGCGAACAATCCCAACGTGCCGGCTTCGGTGAAGACCCGCGCCCTGCCCGCCATCTGGACGAACGCCGCGGACTTCAAGGCCAAGGCCGAGGCCCTGCAGAAGGCCGCCGGCGCGGTGGCTGCTGCCGCGAAGAGCGGCAATGTGGACGCCACCAAGGCTGCCGCCCGCGACGTGAACGGTGCATGCAGCTCCTGCCACGAAGGCTATCGCGGACCTGCTGTTCCGTAACAATCTGCAGCGACACCTGGGTCGCCAGATAAAGAAAAGGCCGAAGCGAAGGCTTCGGCCTTTTTTATTTGCCCGCCCGGCAAAGGGCGCGCAACGCCCGATCAGCCCCCCGGTCCCGGCGGCCGCGCGCGGCCACAGCCCGGCTTCGAGCACACCGTCACCTCGTGGATGTAACGGTTCTTGCCACCCTCCACGCGGAATGTCTGGCTGGCCTGGGTTCCCGGATCCTTCGGCTGGTCCTTGTCGAGCCACGGGAAGTTGTGCAGCACGGCCACGGCGCCCAGGGTCTCGTCGATCACGTAGCGCCGGTTGGTCACGTTGAGCTTCTCGGGGAAGGCACCCATGTCGCAGGTGTTGGCCTCCGGCTTGTCCTTGCCTGTGTTGATGCGGCCCTCGAGCCGATGGCAGGGCGTGCCATGCGGCACCGGCAGATCCGGAGCGTTCCAGTTGTCGAGGTAGGCATCGGCCGCCGCCTGGATCACCGCGCGCGTATCGCGCTTGCCGGCAGGGATCTCATCCCACTTCTCCACGCGCGTGACGGCCAGGTGCTCCGCCGCGCCGAACACCCAGTCACCCTCGTCCGTCACCACCGACTCCACCTTCGAGGCCTTGCCGTCAGGCGTGGCTTCGATGCGGGTGTGGATCACATAGGGATGGGAGTGGGTGGCCGCCACCAGTTCCGTGAAGGTGGCGCACTGCGTGGTGTCATGGAAGCTGCGGGTGAAGTCCACCTTCAGCGCCTCGGCCAGCACGCCCCTGGCGGGATCGACGGCCTTGTCGTTCTCCTGGTATTTCGCGTTGGCGGCCATGGGCAGCAGCGCAGGGCTGCCGGCCTTCTGGGCGCTGATGTAGGCGTCAGCCACCTTCTGCAGCGTTGCGCGGCTGCATTGCGCCGGCGCGCTGGCTGCCGCGGCCTCAGAGGCGAAGGCGACGCCCGCAAGGGCGACTGAGCAGGTCAGCATGGCGACCCTGGTTCGACTTCTCATGGACATGTACCCCCCGGTAGATCGGATCCCGATGATGCGCCCATCGGCGCTTTCTTGTCATCGCGCGCGAGGGGCCCGGACGGACCCGCCTCAGCCCGTGCGCAAGTCGAAACCGGCGCTGGCCAGCCTGTCGCCATTGATGAGGAGGTCCACCGCGTGGCGCCCGGGATAGTGCCTGCGGGTAGTGAAATCCCTGATCACCTGGCTGCGGCCCAGCACCACCGTCTCGCGCGCCCCGACGGTGATTTCCTTCCACTTGAAGACCTTGGCCGCGCTGGAGCCGGACTTCTTCACGTAATGCACGGCGAAATCCACCACCAGCCGCTGCGCGGCCGGCGCGGTGGAGACGAATTCCAGCGTGAAGGCGAGCCGCTCTCCCAACCGCACCCTGGCCGGGCTCACCTTGAACTGCAGCACCTTCACCCGGGCCTTCCTGCCGGCCCCGATCACGGCCAGGGCACGGCGGTCGCCGGCCTTGATCAAGGTGCGCAGCGCGCGTTTTGCAATCCAGGCGGTATGGGCGTTGTCGAGCGGCCAGTGCCCCAGGCGTTCCAGCACCCAGTCCGGGTGCGCCCGCGTCACGTCATTCAGGTGGTTCGCCACCGACTTGCGCACGTAGAGGCTTGGATCGGCGCGCAGTGTCTCCAGGATAGGGGCGGCCAGGTCCGGATCCGCGGCAATGGCCGGCAGGTGGAAGGACCAGGGCAGGCGCGGCCGCGTGCCCTCGCTGGCCAGGCGACGCACGTGCTCGTTGTCGTCTTCGGCCCAGCCGGCCAGCGTCGCCAGCGTGCCCGTGAGGTCATCGCGCAGGAACTCGCGGATCGCGAATTCAGAGGATCCGAAGCGGGTGAAGTATTTCAGCGCATCCAGCGACAGGGCCACGTGGGCCCGGCCGTGCAGGGCCACGTAATCCGGCAGGAACAAGGTGACAAAACCCGTCGGCATGCGGGGCGCCAGCTCGCGCAGGATGCCGAGCTGGCGCTGGTAATTGCCGGGCAGCACGGCGTGCAGGCTTTCGGTCATGCGCCGCAGCCGCTGCATCAGCGACAGGTCTTCCAGGTCCTTCAGCGCGATGCGCAGGAACTGCCGCTCGTCGAAGGCCGGATGGATGCCGCGCACCAGCCGGCCCACTTCCCGGTAGCGTGCAGGCGGAAACAGGGAGTCCTTGAGCGCGGCGGGCGGCTTGTCACTGCTGTCGGGCATGGGTCGGCGACTTTAACTGTGGCCGCTGGCCGCGGCCTGCAAAAAAGACAGAAAGCTGCCTGGGCAGCCCTGCCCTGCGCCAACATCGCGCAAGAAATATGGATGGTTCGGTATTCGGTCGAGACTCGCCGCTGATCGCCGGAAAACGTGCAAGCGATAGCTTGACGACGCGCGAACGCGCTATCCTGCGGCAACTTTTTTTAGGCCTGTTTGCAGGTTAACCCGGGGGCTTCGTTGCCATGAAAAAATACCATCGATCCAGAAAACTTCTACTGTCCGTGCTCGTTCCAGCCGTCTCGATGTTCAGCGTCTCCGCTGTGGTCGAGGCTGCCACCAAGTGGTCCGATCCTGCCTCCTGGCCGAATGGCAAGGTTCCTGCCGCGGGCGACAAGGTCGTCGTCGGCAAGGACAAGGAAGTCATCCTCGACGTCAGCCCGCCCGCGCTGGGTGGCCTGTCGATCGACGGCAAGCTCACTTTCTCCAATGACGCCGACCTTGAGCTGACCACCGAGTGGATCATGCTGCACGGCGAGCTGACGATCGGCACAGAGGCCCGTCCGCACACCCGCAAGGCCACCATCACCTTCACCGACAACGTGAAGGGTGAGGACGTGATGGCCGGCATGGGCGACCGCGGCATCATGATCTCCGGCGGCACGCTGAACCTGCACGGCGACCGCACGCACACCTGGACCAAGCTCTCTGCCACGGCCAACGCCGGTGCCAACCGCATCCAGGTGCTGGATGCCTCCGGCTGGCGCGTGGGTGACGAGATCATCCTCGCCTCCACCGACTACGACCCCCGCCAGGCCGAGAAGCGCAAGATCACCGCGATCCGCGGCAATGCGATCACGCTGGATCGTCCGCTGGAGTACATGCACTTCGGCAAGATCACCTTCGACGTCGACCAGCGCGGCGAAGTGGGCCTGCTGACGCGCAACATCAAGATCCAGGCTTCGGAAGACGCGGCGCAGTCGTTCTTCGGCGGCCACATCATGGCGATGCCATCGAGCAGGATGTATGTGTCGGGCGTGGAACTCACCCGCATGGGGCAGAACCTCACGCTGGCGCGCTACCCGATCCACTGGCACCTGGTGGGTGATGCCAAGGGCCAGTACATCAGGAACGCGGCCATCCACGACACCTACAACCGTTGCGTGACGGTGCACGGCACCAACTATCTCAGCATCGAGAACAACGTGACCTACAACACCGTGGGCCACTGCTTCTTCCTCGAGGACGGCATCGAGACCGGCAACCAGTACGTGCGCAACCTGGGCATCCAGACCAAGTGCCACCCGACCAGGGAGTGCGTGCCGACCAACCTGGCCGCCGAGGGTTCTCGCGCCGGCAAGCCGTCGGGTGCCGTGGGCCAGACCAACGGCGATGCGCTGATCCCGTCGGACAACACGGTGTCGACGTTCTGGATCACCAACCCGAGCAATGACTACATCGACAACGTGGCCGCGGGTTCCGACCAGATCGGCTTCTGGATCGCGCTGCCGCAGCATCCCACCGGGGCGTTCGAGGGCACGGAGCAGAGCAGGAACACCTGGCCGCGCCGCATGCCGCTGGGCAGGTTCACGGGCAATGTGTCGCACTCGGCCTTTGACGGCATCATGTTCGACCGTGGCCCGGCGCCGGATGGCCGCTTCTCGGTGGCCGGCGGCAATGCGCATACGGCCCTGGCCGATCCCGCGGATGCGAACAGCCAGCAGGTCGAGACGCTGATCGAGGACTTCACCGGCTACAAACACCGCAATGGCGCCATCTGGAGCCGCGGCGAAATGAAGGTGTTCCGCAACATCCGCCTGGCGGACAACGCCATCGGCTACACGCATGCCTCGGGCAACCTCGGCCGCTCGCCCTTCACCTCGAAGGTGGTGGACTCGCTGATCGTGGGCGAGACCGACAACATCGGCAATCCGCGCACGCCGGAGGAGAAGGCCTACGGCCGCAGCCTGCCGTATCCGGAGCTGCCGGACTTCCCCATCCGTGGCTATGAGTACTACGACTTCCGCCACGACGTGGAGAACGTGACCTTCGTGAACTTCGTGGACAACGACACCCGCAAGACGGGCGCGATCTCCTACCTGATGTACACGAGCTTCGGCATCAGCTCCAACAACGCCGTGGAGGACGTGAAGTTCATCAACGCCAAGCCGGTGTATTTTCCGCCGATGGAGCGCAAGTGGGGCAATGACAACGGCGGCAGCGCCGGCTGGAAGACCGCGGTGTTCCGTGACAAGGATGGCTCGATCGCCGGCCGCCCGGACTCGTACATCGTGATCAACGACGGCATCGTCGTGGATGATGAGCGCTGCGAGGTGAAGGCCGACTGGAATGCCGCCGTGTGCTACGGCGATGTGGGTCGCATGACCGTCGGCGGCGGTGCCGGTGGCGGCCTTGGTGGATTCGGCGGTGGCGCGCGTGGCGGTGGTGCCGGCGTTCCTGCAGCCCAGCCGCCCGTGGTGCTCAGCCGCAAGGGCAGGGAGTTCACCGTCACCGGCGAGACCAACGTGCTCGCCGGCACCGAGATCAAGGTGACCACCGGGCGGCCGGACGTATCC
>CBFGXE010000074.1:0-7398 GCA_965652645.1 uncultured bacterium
TTCGAGCGCATGTTCGGCAGCGGCAGCACCGCCGAACAGCGGGCGCTGCGGCGCCAGCGCAACCAGAGCATCCTGGATTCCGTGAATGCCAGGATCCGGGGCCTGCGCCAGGAGATCAGCGCACCGGACCGCGCCCGGCTCGATGCCTTCACCGACAATGTGCGCGAGATCGAGCGGCGTTTGCAGATTGCCGCCACCGCGACCACCGCCGCGCCGGAAAACATCGCGGTGCCGCCCGGCATCCCGCAATCCTTCGACCAGCACATCAAGATCATGTTCGACCTGCTGGCGGTGGCCTTCCAGGCCGACATCACCCGCGTCGGCACCATGCTGTTCGCACGCGACCTCACCGGCCGCGTCTATCCCGAGTGCGAGGCGCCAACGGCAGGTTTCCACGGACTCTCGCACCATGGCGAGGACCCGAAGCTGATCGAGCAGTTCTCGAAGATCAACCAGTACCACGTGAAGATGCTGGCCTATTTCGTGGACAGGCTGGCCCGCACCGAAGAGGGCAATGGCTCGCTGCTGGACCATTCGCTGCTCCTCTATGGCAGCAACATGGGCAATCCGAACCAGCATGTGCACTACGACGTGCCGCATGTGCTCATCGGCGGCAACAATGGCAGGCTCAAGGGTGGCCGCCACCTGGCCTATCCGACCCGTGAGGTACCCACGGGCAACCTGCTGCTGAGCCTCCTCGACCAGTTCGGCATCGAGCGCGACAGTTTCGGCGACAGCACCGGCCATCTGCCCGGACTGGTGTGAGGGTGGCACACGCATGCGCATTCTCTGCCTGAAGATGCTGGTCGCGACGCTGTTGCTGGCGATGGCCAGCGGCGCCGCGCATGCCCAGGCGGAAATCGCCGACGCGGCCAGCCGGGGCGACAAGGTGGCGGTGGAGCGCCTGCTGAAGAACGGCGCCGATGTGAATGCCCGGCAGGGCGATGGTGCGACGGCCCTGCACTGGGCTGCCTATCGCGGTGACGCCACCCTGGCCACGTTGCTGCTGAAGGCCGGCGCAAAGCCCGGCACCGCCAATCACAATGGCGCCACGCCATTGTGGCTGGCCGCCGCGCGTGGTGACGCCGCCGTGGTCAGGGCCCTGCTGAAGGGCGGCGCCAATGCCAACGAAGAGCTGCCCCTCGGTCGCCGGCCGCTGATGCTCGCCGCGCGCTCGGGCCAGGTCGATGCCGTGCAGGCGCTGCTCGAACACGGCGCCGACGTGAATGCGCGCGAGACCGACCGCGGAACCACCGCCTTGATGCAGGCGGCCGACCAGGGCCATGCCGGGGTGATCCGGCTGCTCATCCAGAACGGTGCTGAAGTCGCGGCCGCGTCGAAGCCCGTCATGCGCGACGGCCGCACGGCGGCACTGGGCAATGCCAATGACCCCCGCCGCGCCGTGCGGCAGCAGGCCATCGCCGTGGCATGCGAGGCAGAGAAACCGGATTTCGAGGCGATACGCGCCCAGCGCGTGCTGCTGATGGGGGAGAGCCAGGGGAATCTTCCCGAGGCCGAACTCTGCAAGGGCATCCGGCGCAGCGCCCTCGGCTTCGTCACCATCGATGGCGCGGGCGGCAATGCGGGCGCCGGCGTGGGCGGGGAGGTGGAGCTGGACGCGGAAGGCATCCCGCTCGCCGAAAGAAATGGCGACGAAGCCACTGCCCGGGCGGCGCGCCCGCCGCCGCGCGAACCCGATGGCGGCGGTCTCACGGCGCTGGTATATGCCGCGCGCGCGGGCAGCATCGAAGCCGCCCGCGCCCTGCTCGACGGCGGCGCCGACGTGAACCAGGCCACCCGCTACGGCTGGAGCCCGCTGCTGGCCGCCACGCAGAACCAGAACTACCAGCTGGCGAAGTTCCTCATCGAGCGCGGCGCCGACGTGAACCTCGCCAACAAGGGTGGCTGGACCCCGCTGTACCTGGCCACCGACAACCGCAACATCGAGGGCGGCGACTACCCCACGCGCACCGCCGACATGGACAGCCTCGCCTTCATCAGGCTGCTGCTTAACAATGGTGCCGACGTCAACGCACGCATCACCGAAAGCACCGAGACCCGCACCGTGTTCACCAACCAGTGGCTCAACGAGGACGGCGCCACGGCCTTCCTGCGGGCCGCGCAGTCCGGCGACATCGAGCTGCTGAAGTTGCTGCTGGCCCACGACGCCGATCCGAAGATCAACACCCGTCTCGGCGTCACGCCGCTGGCGGTCGCCGCCGGCATCGGCTGGGTCGAGGGGGTCACGCGCGAACACTCCACGGCGCAGACGGTGGAAACCGTGAAGCTGCTCCTCTCCCTCGGCATCGACCCCAACTTCCAGGCCGACACCGGACGTGTCGCGTTGCATGGCGCCGCCCACAAGGGCGCCACCGAAGTCGTGGAGCTTCTCGTAGCCGCCGGAGCCCGCACGGACGTCCGTGACTTCGGCAACACCGACAACCGCGGCAGCCCCGAACTCTCCACCCGGACCTGGCTGCCGATCGACTACGCCGATGGCCTCGTGCGCGTGGGCGTGCAGTCGGCGATTGCACATCCGGAGACTGCGAAGGTGCTGCGGGAGCTGATGCAGAAGGCAGGGATCAAGGCGCCGCCTGAGGGCCGCACACTTGAATCGCTGTGCATCGTCGAGGTTTGCCAGCCGGGGTATGACCCGGTGAGCATCAACGATTGAGGGGCTGTGTCGGGGAGAACAAGAGGCGATCTGGTTGGGCAGCGCGGGAGCACACGAGCGCTTTCACGCGCTGCGGACAGCCGGCGCCACGACGATTGGAGATCGCATTTCAGGGCGCCTGGCGCCGGCTGTCCGCGGCGCGGCCAGGGCCTGCGCCGCGCCCACGCGTCCCGACAATAGTTCTTCAATCCATCAACCTGGCGCAGAAATGAAAAGCCCCGCACGAAGCGGGGCCTTCCACCTGCAGATGCAGCGCCAACGCTCAGTGCTGAATGGTCGCCAGCGTAGCCGCGTCAAGGTGCGCAATCGAC
Source organism: uncultured bacterium (assembly GCA_965652645.1). Taxonomy (GTDB): domain Bacteria; phylum Pseudomonadota; class Gammaproteobacteria; order Steroidobacterales; family Steroidobacteraceae; genus ZC4RG30. The sequence continues at coordinate 2,986 of CBFGXE010000074.1, forward strand.
CGCGTATCCTGGAACGCGCGGATGCCCTCGATGCCCTGCTCGCGGCCCATGCCCGAGGCCTTCATGCCGCCAAACGGGGCACGCAGGTCCAGGCGCGTGGCGCCGTGGTCGTTGATCCAGATGTAGCCGGTGACCATGCGGTCGGCCACGCGATGGGCCGCCTGCTCGTCCGCCGACCACACCGAACCGGCGAGGCCGGCCCAGGTGTCGTTGGCCGCCCTGATGGCGTCCTCGACATCGTCGAAGGGGATGACGGGGATCACCGGGCCGAACTGTTCTTCGGTCACGACGCGCAGCTTCGGATCCGGGTTCACCACGATGGCCGGGCGCACGAAGTTGCCGCCGGCCATGTCGCCGCCGGGCAGTTCGCCGAACTCCAGCACCTTGGCGCCGGAGGCCTTGGCCTCGACGATCAGCTCCTCGACGAACTTCTTCTGCGCCGGCGAGTGCAGCGGACCCATGGTGGTGGCCGGGTCGAGGCCATAGCCCAGCTTCACCTTCTTGAGGCGCTCGGCCAGGCCGTTGACCAGCTCGTCCATGCGCGAGCGGTGCACGTATACGCGCTTGGCGTTCATGCAGATCTGGCCGGTGGTGTCGTAGATGGCCGCGAACAGGCGATCCAGGTGCGTGTCATCGAGGATCGCATCCTTCAGGAAGATGGCCGCGTCGTTGCCGCCCAGCTCGAGCGTGACGCGCGTGAGCGAGCCGGACGCCAGCTCCATGATCTTCTTGCCGCCGCCCACCGAACCGGTGAAGCACACCTTGGCGATGTCCGGGTTCTGCACCAGGCCCTTCATGTTGGCGTCGGGTCCGGTGATGACGTTCAGCACGCCCGGCGGCAGCTTCTCGGCGATGCGCTGCACCACGCGTGCGGTGGCCAGCGGCGCGGTCAGCGCGGGCTTCACGATCACGGTGTTGCCGGCCAGCAGTGCATGCGGCAGCGCGGCACCGAGGATGGCGATGGGCCAGTTGAAGGGCACGATGATGCTCACCACGCCCAGCGGCTGGTAGCTGACAGTGGTCTCGGTGGGGATGTGGCCCGGCACGGGCTTGAGCACCTTGGCCTGGCCCACCTCGTCCGCATGCATCAGCGCCAGCTTCCAGCGGATCTGCAGCACCAGCGCATCGACCCAGCCCTCCAGGCGGATCTTGCCGTTCTCCTGCGAGAGGATGGCGCCGTCCTCGGAGGCGAAGGGATTGGGGGAGTCGGGCACGCCCTCGATGGCGGCCATCATCTTCTCCGCGCGCTGCTGCGGGGTGAGCGAGGCCCAGGCCGGGTAGGCGGCCTTGGCGGCGGCCACGGCGTCGCTCACGTCCTGCGGCGTGGCATGCGCGGCATGACCCACCACCACGCCAGGCCTGGCCGGATCGGCGATGGCCATCTGCTCGGCGGTCTGCCGTTCCTTGCCTCCGATGTACAGGGCGGTGCGGACTGAATTCGACACTTGCGAAGCTGGCGTGGCCATTGCGATTCCCCTTTTATTTCAGGTTGTCCGTCTGCGCGGAGGGCCGATAGGTTACCTGCCCCGGACAGGTTCGGCACCTCCCGCGTCGCTGTCGGTGCGCGTGCGCGAAAACACGGCCGCGGCCGCCATTTCCCGCATCCAGAAAGCGAAATCTGCCGCGGGCAATGGCTGCCCGCTACTCAAATTGACAGCAAAAATCCACTACAACAAGATGCCCGCCCCGTCCAGTGACGTGACATTCCTGCAATCCACCGCGCGGCTCGAGGGGGCACGCGCCTCACGGAGTAAATATGGCCGTTAAAACCCTGGAAGACCGCATCAAGGCCGCTGGTGGCCCGCTGAAGATGCTGCGCGACTCGCAGACCGGACCCAACCCCTACCCGGTCGTGAAGCCCGAGTACACCAACTGGCGCGACGAGCAGTGGGCGTGGCAGAACACCGCCATCCTGTTCAACCAGAGCTTCCACATGGCCGACCTGTTCGTGTCGGGCCCGGAGAGCTTCGAGTTCCTGAACTACCACGGCATCAACAGCTTCAAGGGTTTCGAGCCCGGCAAGGCCAAGCAGTACGTGCCGGTGACCTGGGACGGCCATGTGATCGGCGACGTGATCCTGGTCTACCTGGCGAAGAACAAGTTCGACCTCGTGGGACGCCCGCCGGTGATCAACTGGATCACCTACCACGCCGAGACGGGCCGGAACCCGCGCACCGGCAAGAAGTGGCAGGTCAAGCTGGTGCGTGACGACCGCTCGGCCGACCGCAAGAACCCCTGGGCGCGCAAGTTCTACCGCTTCCAGATCCAGGGCCCGAACGCGATGAAGGTGACGACGAAGCTTCTGAAGAAGAATCCGCCGGACCTGAAGATGTTCAACTGGACCTACCTGAAGATCGCCGGCAAGCAGGTCGGCGCGCTGCGCCACGGCATGGCCGGCCAGCCGGGCTTCGAGCTGTTCGGACCGATGAAGGACTACGAGGCCGTGCACAGTGCCATCGTGAAGGCCGGCGAGGAATTCGGCCTGCGCCTGGTGGGCGGTCGCGCCTACTCGTCCAACACGCTGGAATCCGCGTGGATTCCCTCGCCGATGCCGGGCATCTACTCGGGCGACGAGAAGTACACCAAGTACCGCAAGTGGCTGAAGGCCGATTCCTTCGAGGCCGTTGCCTCGCTGGGCGGCAGCTACTACGCCAGGAAGATCGACGAGCACTACGTGACGCCGTACGACCTGGGCTACGGCTTCATGATCAAGTTCGACCATGACTTCATCGGCCGCGAGGCGCTCGAGAAGATCCACAACAAGGAACACCGCATCAAGGTGACCCTGGAGCTGAACTCCGCGGACGTGCAGAAGGTCGTCGCCTCGCAGTACGACAACAAGGACAACCCGGGCGAGCGCGGCAAGTTCTTCGAGTACCCGTCGGCCGTGTACAGCATGTACCCGCAGGACAAGGTGCTGTCGAAGGACGGCAAGGTCGTGGGCATCTCCACGTGGGTGGGCTACAGCTCGAACGAGCGCAAGGAGCTGACCCTGGCCTACCTCGAGCCCGAATACGCGAAGGAAGGCACCGATGTCATCTTCGTGTGGGGCGAGGAGAACGGCGGCTCGCTGAAGCCGACGGTCGAGCGTCCGCACAAGCAGTTCCAGATCCGTGCGAAGGTCGCCAAGGCCCCGTACGTGCAGGAAGTGCAGAAGCAGTATGCCGGCGAGACCAGCTGGCGCGCGCAGGGCATCAAGTAAGCCCGATCGCGTGAGCGATACCGGAGGGCGCCGTGGCAACGCGGCGCCCTTTTTCATTGGGGCCGGATCGGAAGCCCGCCGCATCGCAGGTCCAGGCGTCGCCGGCGAGCAGCGTCCTGGAAATCATTGCCGGTGCGATGATTGCCGGTGCTGCAATCCAAAAAAGCATTCGACAAACGAACCATTTCGCACGTCAGCACTCTATGTATCCACAGACCCCGCTAACGGGGCAGATCGGGGGTATCGGAGAGCGAAATGGATATGCCGCAGCAGAATGCGTCGTCGTCGGGACGGCGGGAAGTGATGGGGGGACTCGCCAAGGGCCTGGAAGTGCTACGCACTTTCTCGCGTGCCAAGCCGCACATGACCTTGAGCGAGATCGCAGCCCGGGCAGGCCTGCCCGCGGCCACCGCGCGTCGCTGCCTCAATACCCTCGAAGAGCTGGGCTACGTGGCCCGCAACGGCCGCCAGTTCCTGCTGCGGCCCCCCGTGCTGGAGATCGGCGCGGTGTACCTGGATTCCATGGGCATCCAGACCCTCACCCAGACCAAGCTCGAGGAGCTGGCGCTGGCCACGGGCGGTTCCTCCATGCTGGGCGTGCTTTCGGGCACCGGCGTGGTGGTGGCGGCGCGCGCCTCGGTGCGCACGCAGCAGCTGCCGCTGGAGGCCCACGTGGGCATGCGCCTGGCCGCGCATGCCACCGCGCTGGGCAAGATGCTGCTGGCGGGCCTCGGGCCCGAGCGCCTGGCGGCCTGGTTCGAGCGCGCGCAGCTGGAGCGATTCACCGACCGGACGATCACCGATCGGGCCACGCTGATGCAGCAGATCGAGGCCGCGCGGCGCGATGGTTATGCCACCGCCGAAGAAGAGGTGACTCCGGGCGCCTCCGCACTGGCCGTGCCGGTGCGCGATGCCGCCGGCCGCGTGGTGGCGGCGCTGAACGTCTCCGTGCACGTGCGCGAGGCCACTGCCCAGCAGCTGGTGGCCCGCCACCTGGCCGCGCTGCGCGACGCCAGCCTGGCCGTGTCCGCCGAGGCGGCCCGCATGCCGGTGATCGCGCTCAGCGCACAGGTCTCCTGACCGTGCAGCGGCCCTCCGGCGCCGCCGGGCGCCGGGCGGGTCCGAAAGCCGTAAGGCCGCGTCCCCTCGGCCTACAATAAGGGGATGCGACCGGCGGCGGAATTCCAGGTGATCGTGATCGGCGGCGGCCA
>CBFGXE010000075.1:0-6558 GCA_965652645.1 uncultured bacterium
CCCGCACCAGTTCTCCGGCGGCATGCGCCAGCGCGTGATGATCGCCATGGCGCTGATTGCCGAACCACGCCTGCTGGTTGCCGACGAACCCACCACCGCGCTCGACGTCACCGTGCAGCGGCAGATCCTGCAGCTCATCAACGAGCTGCGCCTGCGGCGCAACCTGGGCGTGATCTTCGTGAGCCACGACCTGGGCGTGATCGCCGGGCTCGCCGACCAGGTGCTGGTGATGCAGAACGGCGTGGCAATGGAGCAGGGGCCGGTGGACCGCATTTTCTCCGCGCCCGAATCGCCCTACACCCGCAAGCTGCTGGACGCCATTCCGCGCGGCGCCAAGCCGGTGCCGGGCCGGGCCGCGCCGGAGCCGCTGCTCGAGGTCAGCCACCTGACCACGCGCTTCCGTTCGCTCAGTGGCAAGGAGGACGTCATCGCCGTCGATGACGTGAGCTTCGAGCTGAAGCGCGGCGAGGTGCTGGGACTGGTGGGCGAGAGCGGATCGGGCAAGTCCACCCTCGGTCGCAGCGTGCTGGGGCTGGTTCCCGCCACCGGCTCGGTGAAGTTCGACGGCGAGGAGCTGGTCGGCAAGTCTGCCGTGCAGTTGCTGCCCTGGCGGCGGCGCATGCAGATGGTCTTCCAGGATCCCTACGCCTCGCTGAATCCCCGCATGACCATCTACGACACGCTGGCCGAGCCGCTGCTGCTGCACAAGCTGGCCAACCGGCAGACGCTGGACCAGTCGGTGTTCAGCATCATGGACGACGTGGGCCTGGCCCGTGCCCATGTGCGCAAGTATCCGCACGAGTTCTCCGGCGGCCAGCGCCAGCGCATCGCCATCGGGCGTGCCATCGCCACGCGGCCTGAGCTGGTGATCGCGGACGAGCCGGTGTCGGCGCTCGACGTCACCATCCAGAAGCAGATCCTGGAGCTGCTGCTGATGCTGGTGGAAAAGCACAACCTGAGCATGCTGTTCATTTCCCATGACCTCGCCGTGGTGCGTTATCTCTGCGACCGGGTGATGGTGATGTACAAGGGCAAGCTGCTGGAGAGTGGACCCACCGAAGAGCTCTGGGCCGCGCCGGCCACCGACTACGCGCGCGTGCTGCTGGGGCGGGGTGCGCAATCGCGCGCGGAGGTGCCGGCATGAAGACGTTGCGTACGGGACTCGCCATGGCACTGGGCTGCCTGCTGCTCGCCGCCTGTTCGGGCGGCAAGAGCCGGGTGGAGGAAGGCAACGAGGCTGGCGTGCTGCATTTCGGCAATGGCACCGAGCCGCAGGCCATCGACCCGCACCTGACCACCGGCATGCCGGAGTCGCGCATCCAGGAGACCTTGCTCGAGGGCCTGGTGGCCAAGAACCCGGAAACCCTGGTGCCGGAGCCGGCGGTGGCCCAGAGCTGGGAGGTCAGCGAAGACGGCCGTATCTACACCTTCCACATCCGTCCCACGGCCCGCTGGTCCGATGGCGAGCCCGTCACCGCCGAAGACTTCCACTGGACCTGGAAGCGGGCCCTGGACCCGGGCATGGGCAATGAATACTCCTACATGCTCTTCCCGCTGAAGAATGCCGAGAAATACCTCACCGGCGAGGTGAAGGACTTCGGCGAGGTGGGCGTGCGGGTCATCGACCCCGGCACGCTGGAGGTCGAGCTCAACGAGCCGACGCCGTTTTTCCTGCAGCTGCTGAGCCACCACAGCTATTTCCCGCTGCCCCGGCACGTGATCGAGAAGTTCGGCAAGGCCACCGACCGGTTCACGCCCTGGACGCGCCCCGGCAACATGGTGGGCAACGGCGCCTTCCGCCTGGTGGAGTGGAAGCTCAACAAGTACGTGCGCGTGGAGAAGAACCCGCTGTACTGGGACGCGGAGCACGTGCGGCTGAACGGCGTGGTGTTCTATCCCACCGAGAACATCGTCACCGAGGAGCGCATGTTCCGCTCCGGCCAGCTGCACTACACCAACGACACGCCGGTGGACAAGGTTCCGCAGTACCGCGACGAGCAGCCTGACAAGATCCGCCTTGATCTCTACCTCGGCACCTACTTTTACGAATTCAACGTGAAGAAGCCGGGCCTGGATGATCCGCGCGTACGCCGCGCGCTGGCCATGACGGTGGACCGGCAGACGCTGGTCGACAGCGTGCTCAAGGGCGTGAACGTGCCGGCCTATGCGCTCACGCCGCCCGGCACGCTGGGCTACCAGCCGCCGAAGCTGTTCGACTTCGACCCGGAGGGGGCGCGCAAGCTGCTGGCAGAGGCCGGCTATCCCGATGGCAGGGGGCTGCCGCCGCTGGAAATCCTCTACAACACGCATGAAGGCCATCGCAAGATCGCCGTGGCCCTGCAGCAGATGTGGAAAAAGCACCTGGGCATTGACGTGACCATGGTGAACCAGGAGTGGAAGGTGTACCTGGACTCGCGCCGCACCGGCGACTACACCATCGCCCGCGCGTCCTGGATCGGGGACTACGTGGATCCGGACACCTTCCTCGGCATGTACATCAAGGATGGGGGCAACAACCGCACCGGCTGGTCCAATCCCGAATACGACGACCTGATCCTGCGCCGCATCCCGGCGATGAAGACGCAGGAGGAGCGCTTTGCCGGCTTCCATCGGGCCGAGACCATCCTGATGGAAGAGATGCCCGTGCTGCCCATCTACACCTATTCCACCAAGCACCTCATCGATCCGGCCGTGAAGGGCATGCCGCAGAACATCCTCGACCACGTGTCGTTCAAGCACATCTACCTGGAGCCCGCGGAATAATGGCGCGCTTCATATGGCTCCGGCTGCTGCAGGCCATTCCGGTGCTGCTGGCCGTGATCACGGTGACCTTCTTCCTTGTGCGCGTGGCACCGGGCGGGCCTTTCGACCAGGAAAAGGCCGTGATCCCGGAGGTGAAGGCCGCGCTCGAGGCACAGTACAGGCTCGACCAGCCGCTGCTGTCGCAGTTCGGTTCCTACCTGGGCGACCTCCTGCAGGGCGACCTGGGACCCTCGTTCAAGTATCCCGGCCGCAGCGTCAACGAGCTGATCGCGGCCGGCATCCCGGCCACCGCCGAACTGGGTTTCTATGCCCTGCTGGTGGCCGTGGTGCTGGGCATGGGCGCCGGCCTGATGGCGGCGCTCAGGCCCAATACCTGGCGCGACCACCTGCCGATGTCGCTGGCCATGATCGGCATCAGCATGCCCACGCTGCTGCTCGGCCCGCTGCTGGTGCTGGTGTTCGGCATCTGGCTGGAGTGGCTGCCGGTGTCCGGCTGGGGTGACGTGCCCGGCGACAAGATCCTGCCCAGCGTGACGCTGGGCGCGGCCTATGCGGCCTACGTGGCCCGCCTCACGCGTGGCGGCATGCTCGAGGTGATGTCGCAGGACTACATCCGCACCGCGCGCGCCAAGGGCCTGCCCGAGCGCGTGGTGATCTTCAAGCACGCGCTGCGTGGCGGCGTGCTGCCGGTGGTGTCCTTCCTGGGGCCCGCGTTCGCCGGCCTGCTGAGCGGCTCCTTCGTGGTCGAAACCGTGTTCCAGGTTCCCGGGCTCGGCCGCTTCTTCGTGCAGGCGGCCTTCAACCGTGACTACACCATGATCCTGGGCAGCACCACCTTCCTGGCGGTGCTCATCGTGGTGTTCAACCTGCTTTCGGACGTGCTGGCGGCCTGGTTGAACCCGCGTGTGCGTGCCGCGCACGGAGCAAAGTGATGAACAGCACGGCACAGGCAGTAGCCTTCGAGCAGGGCACCTCGCTGTGGCGCGATGCGTGGGCGCGGCTGCGCCGCAACCACATGGCGGTGGCCGGCGGCGTGATCCTGCTGGTGATCGCGCTGGCCTGCATCGTCGGCCCCTGGATCAGCAGCTATGGCTACGAGGAGCAGGACCTGGTGCTGGGCGCCTCGCCGCCCTCGGCCCGGCACTGGCTGGGCACCGATACCTTCGGCCGCGACCTGCTGGTGCGCATCCTGCACGGCGGCCGCATCTCGCTGATGGTGGGCCTGATCGCCACCTTCGTGGCACTGGTGATCGGCGTGACCTGGGGTGCCATCGCAGGTTATGCCGGCGGCCGCGTGGATGCGGTGATGATGCGCATCGTCGACATCCTCTACGCGTTGCCGTTCATGATCTTCGTGGTGCTGCTCACCGTGGTCTTCGGGCGCAGCATGCTGCTGCTGTTCCTGGCGCTGGGCGCCGTGGAATGGCTCACCATGGCGCGCATCATCCGCGGGCAGGTGCAGGCGCTGCGCCACCAGGAGTTCGTGGAGGCGGCCGTATCGCTGGGCCTGCCGCGCCGGGCCATCATCCTGCGCCACCTCATCCCCAATGCCGTGGGACCGCTCATCGTCTACACCACGCTGACGATTCCGGCGGTGATGCTGCTGGAAGCCTTCATCTCCTTCCTCGGCCTGGGCGTGCAGCCGCCGCAGTCCTCCTGGGGATCGCTGATCTCCGAGGGCGTGGAGACCATGGAGGAGTTCCCCTGGCTGCTGATCTTCCCGGGCATCGTGCTCAGCCTCACGCTGTTCGCGCTGAACTTCCTGGGCGACGGATTGCGCGACGCGCTGGACGTGCGCGCCTCGCGCGACTGAGGCGTTCGGCCTCAGTCGCCCCTGAGCAGGGCCTTCAGGTCGTAGAGCAGCTCGTGCGCCTGGCGCGGTGAGAGCGCGTCCGGATCCACCGTGGCGAGGCGCTCGCGCAGGGCGTCGGGCCCGGGTGCGGGCGCCGCAGCCTGCGGCACCGGTTGCATGTCGAAGGGCAGCGACCCCTGCGGCGAGGGCACCGCGGACACCTGCGCATCCCGCTGCGACTCCAGCTCCGCCAGGTAGCGCCGCGCGGCCGCGATCACCGGTTGCGGCACGCCCGCCAGCTTTGCCACCGCCAGGCCATAGCTGCGGCTGGCCGGGCCTTCCTTCACCGCATGCAGGAACACCAGCTCGTCACCGTGTTCGGTGGCATCCAGGTGCAGGTTCACCACGCCGGGCAGTTCGGAGGCCAGCGCGGTGAGCTCGAAGTAGTGGGTGGCGAAAAGGGTGAACGCGCCCACCTTCGTGGCCAGGTGCCGCGCCACCGCCCAGGCCAGCGACAGGCCGTCGAAGGTGCTGGTGCCACGGCCGATCTCGTCCATCAGCACCAGGCTCTGGTGCGTGGCGTTGTGCAGGATGCTGGCGGTCTCGGTCATCTCCACCATGAAGGTCGAGCGGCCGCCGGCCAGGTCGTCCGCCGCGCCGATGCGCGTGAACACGCGGTCGATGGGGCCGATCACCGCGCTTTTCGCCGGCACGAAACTGCCGATGTGCGCCAGCACGGCGATCAGCGCGGCCTGGCGCATGTAGGTGGACTTGCCGCCCATGTTGGGGCCGGTGACGATGAGCATGCGGCGGCCGTCATCGAAGCACAGGTCGTTGGGCACGAACTGCGTGCCGCTGAACTGTTCCACCACCGGATGCCGGCCGGCCTCCACGCGGAAGACGGGTGTCCCGGTGAGCTCGGGCTGCACCCACTGCAGCGTGTCGGCGCGCTCGGCCAGGCTGGCCAGCGCATCCAGGCTGGCCACGGCCGCGGCGCTGTCCTGCAGCGCGGGCAGGGCCGCGATCAGGATGTCGAGCACGCCGTCGTAGAGTTCCTTCTCGCGCGCCAGCGACTTCTCGCGCGCGCCCAGCACCTCGTCCTCGAACTTCTTCAACTCCGGCGTGATGAAACGCTCGGCGGACTTCACTGTCTGGCGGCGCAGGTAGTCCGCGGGCACCTTTTCGGCGTGCGCGCGCGGGATCTCGATGAAGAAGCCCTGCACGCGGTTGTAGCCCAGCTTCAGCTGGCTGATTCCGCTGCGCTCGCGTTCTTTCCCTTCCAGGTCGAGCAGGAATTCGTCGGTGTTGGTGGCGATGCGGCGCAGCTGGTCCAGCGTGGCGTCGTAGTCCGGGGCAATCACGTCGCCATCGCGCAGCAGGGCGGAGGGTTCTTCGGCGATGGCCTGCTGCAGCAGCGAATGTTCCTCCAGGTGCTCGCCGATGCGCTCGCCCAGGGCGTTGACCAGGGGTGCCTGGATTGCAGATGCGATCTGCCGCAGCTTCGGCAGCTGCGCCAGTGAAGAGCGCAGCTGCACCAGGTCGCGCGGGCGCGCCGAGCGCAGGGCCACGCGCGCAAGGATGCGTTCCAGGTCGCCCACCGCGGCCAGCACATCGGCCACGGCCTGGAAGGCGCGCGATTCACCCAGGGCCTCCACCGCGGCATAACGCTGGCGCAGCGTGCCGCGGTCGCGCAGCGGGCGGTTCAGCCAGCGGCGCAGCTCGCGCGAGCCCATGGCCGTGGTGGCGCGGTTCAGCAGCGCGAACAGCGTGGCGTCGTCGTTGCCATTGAGGCCGCGGTCCAGTTCCAGGTTGCGGCGCGTGGCGGCGTCGAGCTGCAGCCCCTCATCGCGTGCCTGCACCGACAGCGCCCGTACATGGGGCAGGGCGGCCTTCTGCGTGTCGCGGGCGTATTGCAGCAGCGCGCCGGCGGCGCGCAGGCCGACGGTGAGCTCCGCCGCGCCGAAGCCGGCGAGGTCGCGCGTGCCGAACTGCGTGGTCAGCAG
>CBFGXE010000076.1:0-5987 GCA_965652645.1 uncultured bacterium
TGCACATCACCACGTTCACGCCCTCGCAGCGGATGCCCGTGGCGTCGTAGGCGCGCGCGACCTTCTGTGCGAGCCGGAACATGTTGCCTGCGGTCTCGGGTGGCAGGTCGCGGATGTCGACGTGGTGCGCGTCGGGGACCACCAGCACGTGGCCTTCGGTGACCGGCTCGATGGTCATGAGCGCCGTGCAGCCGGCTTCGCGGTGCACGATGCTGGCTTCGGCCTCGCCGCGCAGGATGCGGCAGAAGATGCAGGCGTCCACCTCAGGCCTCCGGCGGCGCGAACTGCTCGAAGACCTGCTGGCCGGTCAGCACCGGCGTGTCGTTGCTGAAGCCGTAGAAATCCGGCTTCTCGTCGATGAAGAGCTGGCTGGCCAGCCTGAAGTCGCGGTCCTGGAACAGACCGGCGGGCAGGATGTATTCGCCGCCCTGCAGCAGGTAGTAGAAGAGGTGCGTGCCGCAGGTGGCACAGAAGCCGCGTTCGGCCCAGTCGGACGAGCGGAAGCGGGCTGGTGCCGCGCCCGAGAACACGACCTCCGGGCCACAATGGACGGCGAACATCGGTCCACCGGACCAGCGCCGGCAGATCGAACAGTGGCAGACGCTGACCTCGTCATGGTCGGGTGCGCTCACTTCGATCGCACCGCACAGGCAGGAACCTTTCATGCACTCTTCTCCTTGAGTTTGCCGCGGCCGCGGCCGCCGGTGTTGCCGCTGCTCATGTGCCTGCTCCTGTCTGCCAGGTGATGACCCAGCACGCCAGCAGGCAGGCCAGCCCTATGATGAACGTGCCGATGCGCGACCATGTCCGCGAGGCGGGGTTCACCGCGAGCACGCCGCCGGCCAGTACGACGAAGGGCAACAGCATGCCCAGGCCCCCGACCAGGGTCCACGTCGCGGCCTGCCAGACGGAAGGATCGGACGGGAACGAAAACAGCACCGCCAGCGCCACCGCGCAGATGCCCAGCGCGATCAGGATCAGCGGGGAGGTGGGCACGGCGCCGAGGTTCGCCGGCATCTTCAGCGCCTCACGTCCAGCAGCTCGACCTCGAACACCAGCGAGGCCCCGGGCGGAATCACCGCGCCGGCACCCTTTGCGCCATAGCCGAGGTCGGCGGGGATGTGCAGCTCGCGCCGCCCGCCCACGCGCATGCCGGCCACGCCCTCGTCCCAGCCGCGGATCACGCGCCCGGTGCCGAGCTTGAACACGAAGGGCTGGCCGCGGTCGACGGAGCTGTCGAACTTCGTGCCGCGCAGGTCGGGAGCGGTCTGCTCGTACAGCCAGCCGGTGTAGTGCACGCTGACTTCGTCGCCGGCCGCGGCTTCCATGCCGTCGCCCACCTGGTGGTCGATGCGCTGGAGCTCGGCGACGTCGCCGCCGGTATAGGGCACGGGCTTGCTGCAGGCGGCCGCGAACACCGCGGCGAGGACGAGGGCGGCGAGGCGGAGGGTGTGCATGCGTGGCTCCGGGAAACGGTGCCGGGGAGGGTAACGCAGCCGGCCGCCGCCAGGCAGCGGCCTCAGCGCGCGCCGGCGCTGGCGATGCGTACCTCGGGCCGGATCGCCAGCGTGCCTTCGTCGCCCATCAGCTGCAGTTCGCCGTCCTGCAGCAGCGCGTTGAGCCGCATGCCGCGCCCGCCCATGGCGGCGAGCTGCGCCGGCACCTCGGCGGGGAGCGAGAGCACGGTGAGGTTCTTCAGCCGCGAGAGCGTGCCCGCGGCCTTCTCCCACCAGATGTCCGAAGCGCGGCCGCCGTAGTTGACCACCACCACCTCGCGCGCCCGCGCGCAGGCCTTCTTGACGCGCGACTCGTCGGGATTGCCGAGCTCGATCCACTGCTCGATCTCGCCGCCGTAGTCGCGCCGCCACAGCGCGGGCTCGTCCTCGTCGCTGAGTCCGCGCCCGAACTCCAGGCGTTCGTCGGCGTGCAGGGCAAAGGCCAGCAGCCGCACCATCAGCCGCTCGTCGGTTTCCGAAGGATGCTGCGCCAGCACCAGGTTGTGGGTGGCGTAGTAGTGCCGATCCATGTCGCTGATCTGCAATTCGGCCTTGACGACGGTGGACTTGGGCATGGGCTGGCAGGAAGTGGGCGAGGGCGCATTGTAGGCGCGCGCTGCCTGCCGCGCTGGAGCGAGCGGCGCCGGACTAGCGCGGTGCGTGGTCGGGGGTGGGGACGGGATGGATCCGGAGGAAGAGCATGAAGGAGAAGAGCGGTTCTTCCGGCGGCCCCGTGACCACGAACTTCTCGATCCCCGCACGCGCGAACCCGAGCCCGTGCGTGGACAGCACGGCCTCGAGCGCCTGCAGCGTGGGCGTCTCCAGGATCGACTGCTCCACGTGCGCGCGCAGCGGGACGACGCGCGGGTTGTGCATGTTGCCCGACGATTCCAGCGCCGCGGTGAGCTCCCGTGGAGCCGAACGGCGCAGCGCCGCCGCCAGCTCCCGCTGGAAGGCGCGGTCGTCGACGAGGCGATGGGCGACCATCGCGTCGAGGCGGCGGATGTCGGCGCGGGCGGCGTACTCGACGAGGGCTGCGCGCAGGGCATCGGCACTCGCATCGCCGATGGTCGGATAGACGAGCACGGCGCCCGCGGCAACCGATGGGTCCGCGGCAGGCCGCGTGCTGATCGTCCACCCGGCGCTCGCCGTTCCGCACAGCAGCAGCCCCGTCGCGAGCGCCAGCAGCCGCACCGGCATGAGGCTTCGCGGGAACCGGGTCATGCCGTCCGCGCGCCCAGCATGATGACCGCCATCCCGGCCAGGCACAGGCCCACGCCAACCCAGTCGGTCAGGCTCGGCCGCACCGCATCCACCGCCCACAGCCACATCAGCGCGACCGAGATGTAGACCCCGCCGTAGGCCGCATACACGCGGCCCGCCGCCTGCGGATGCAGGGTCAGCAGCCAGACGAAGGCGGCCAGGCTGAGCACTGCGGGCAGCAGCAGCCAGGACGGCTTGCCCTGCCTGAGCACCAGCCAGGGCAGGTAGCAGCCGATGATCTCGGCCAGCGCCGTGGCGATGAACAGCCCCAGGATCTTCAGGAGTTCCAAGACTGCTCCCCGCCGCCCTCCGCCGCGGCCGGCGCCTGCTCCAGCTTCCGGCAGATCGAGGCGAGCAGCGCGCTGGACTGGCCCCCGGCGCGCATGTACCAGGCCAGCAGCCCCAGCAGGGAGAGGAAGGCGATGCCGAGCGCGATCACGTCCTGGCGCAGCAGGCCGTAGCCGGCGAAGGCAAGGATCGGAACGAGGATCGCGAGGTAGAAGCCCCACTCGTGCGGCGAGCCCTGTTGCCGGGCGAGGTAGGCGATGAGCGTGCGCTCTTCGGGAGTGAAATCCACGGTGTTCCCTGCGGTCGGGCGTGCTGGCGATGACGCATGGTACGGCAGGGCGTCAGGGTCGCGCGGAGGGAGATGCTCAAGGGCCTGCCTGCATCCGTCTCAGCCCGAGATTGCCCGGAACATGAAATAGCCCGCGGAGATCAGCGCCGCCCAGCAGACGAGGCCGGCGATGGCGCAGGCGGTGGCGCCGGGTTCGCTTCCGGGGCGGACGGTGCGGATCACGATGTGGCCTAGCCCCTGGATCAGGAACTCGAAAACGACTTCGAACAGCAGGCGCCCCGCGAAACGCAGTACTCCGCCCAGGGACTCGCCGACGATCTCACCCAGTGGCATGCAGTCTCCCCCGAAGGACCGGGCTCGCCATGCGCGCCCGGCCGTGAACAAACGGCCGCCACTCTACCGGATGGGTGTGTCGCGATGCCCCGCTCATGACGGTGGGGCGCAGCCGGATGCCTCCTCAGCCCAGCACGCCGGGATTGAGCTGCCACAGCCGCAGGTTGAGCATGGCCGCGAAGCTGATCCAGGCCAGGTACGGCAGGAGCAGCAGCGCGGCAGGCCGGCTGTGGCGCCAGAAGGCCGCCATGGTGGCCACCACCAGCACCCACATCAGCGCGATGTCCACCAGCGCCGCCGCGCCCATCTGCCAGGCGAAGAACAGCCAGCTCCACAGCGCGTTGACCACCAGCTGCACCAGGTACAGCGTGAGCGCGGTGCGGGCGCGGGCGAAGCCGCCCTGGCGCCAGACCAGCCACGCGGCCACCGCCATCAGGACGTAGAGCACCGTCCACACCGGGCCGAACACCGCGGGCGGCGGCGCCCACGCCGGCTGCACCAGCTGGCCGTAGAAATCTTCCGCGCGGCGCGATGCCACGCTCCCGGCGAACGCCGCGATGCCGGTGACGACCAGCCAGCCGGCGAGGCCGTAGACCTGCCGGATGCCGGTGATCCTGTGCATGGCGCGCTCCTGTAACGGGAGCCCGCAACGCTACGGGCGGCGGGCGTGAACGCGGCGGCAAGGCGGCGCGGCTGGAGTGGCCGCGGTCACGTGTCCGCGTAGAGCGCCCGATACGCCTCCATCGCCTCCGCCGAGAGCAGGCCGTGGCTTTCGACGAAGGCCTGCACGCGCTCGACCAGGCCGTCGGGATCCGCCCGGAATGCACGGTCCAGCGGGGCCAGTCGCTGATGCTGGGAGTCGGACACGTCCACGCGGCGCCGCAGGCCGGTGCTGGTGGGCACGTCACGAAAGCCGAAGAGGATCTGCTTCGCTTTCAGCAGCAGCTCCAGCGACGCCCGGGCCTCCATGGCCTCCAGGCCGGCCACCGCATCGGCGTAGTGATCGCCGGCGCTGTTGTGGAAGTACTGGTCGAAGCCGCCATTGTGCACCTCGCCGTCGAGCAGCCCGACCGCGAGATAGAGGCACTCCGGGACAGTGAGCCCGGAATAGCCGGCCGTGGTGCCGTGGACCCGGTCCAGGAGCCCATGCCACAGCGCCTGCATCGGATCCTTGCCTTCCCGTTCGCGCTGCTTCCGGTAGTAGTCCTTGCTGGCTTCGAGGTTCGCGCGGTAGCCGTGCCGGCACGGCATGCACAGGCCTTCGTTCTTTGCCGCGGTGGTGGGCAGGATGAGCGCGCCGCACTGCGGGCAGGGAATCTTGTCCATGTCGTCCATGAGCCGGGATGAGGGCGACGCGGATTGTTCGGCGCCCCGCTTGCGGCGTCAATCGCGTGTGCGTGCGTTGCAACCGCGGCTCAGCGCGGCCCCTCGTCCAGGTCCTGCACGTCCCCGGCGTTGCGCGGCACGGCGGGATGCGCCGCCGCGGGCACCACCGCCGGCGTCAGCACCGAGGCCGTGTCGCGTTCGCTGGAGACGGTCAGGAACACCAGGTGCGCCTCGTAGCGCTCCAGCACGTCGTCGATCACCTGCTGCTTCGTCAGGCCCATCAGGTCGTAGCCGCCCGAGCCTGTCTGCGTGAACACTTCCAGCCGGAAGTAGACGTCGGTCTCGCGCGACATGCGGCCGCTGAACAGCGGCACCGGCGCCTCGACAATGGCGACCTGGTAGTGGAAGGCGCGGAAGGTATCCATGGAAACGCGCAGCACCGGCTCGGCGATGCCGTGCGCGTTGACCATGGTGCTCTGCTCCACGTCGTAGCCCTGGTTGCGGAACTCCGCGGCCACGTCGTCGAGCGCCGGCCGTACGGTGCGGTCGAGGAAACGGACCACCTGCTGCAGCGAGGGGTAGGAGCGCAGCTGCTCCAGCCGCTGCTTCCACGAGCGCTCCGGCACGTGGCCGCCGATCGGCGCGATCGAACGGCGGTGCAGCACCTGCCCCTCGCGCTCGGCCCGCTCCATGCGCAGCACCTTGTGGAACGAGGCCATCACCAGGTACGCGATCACCGTCACCGGCAGCGCGAAGATGAGCGTGGCGTACTCCATCGTGGTCACGCCGCCGGCCAGCAGCATCGCCACCGTGAGCACCGCGGTCAGCACCGCCCAGAACACGCGCAGCCACTTCGGGCCGTCCTGGCCCGGGTCCGGGATCGAGGCCGAGAAGTTCGACATCACCATCGCCCCGGAGGTGGCGCTGGTGAGGTAGAACAGCAGCCCCGACAGCGTGGCCAGGCCAATCAGGAACATGGCCCCGGGGAACAT
>CBFGXE010000077.1:0-5811 GCA_965652645.1 uncultured bacterium
CATCGAGGCGCATTTTGCCCAGGACCTGCGCTCTGAACCGTCACGGCTGCGCTACCAGAACCAGCCGCCGGACCGTGACGTGTTCACTGTCCGCGCCAGCCTGGGCCTGACGATGCGCGAGGGGTGGAGCGCCTTCGCCACGGCGGATGTGCTGCTCGGGCATGCGTACCGGCACCGCTACGGCGTGGCGCTGGGGGTACGCAAGCAGCTCCAGTAAGCCGCCGTCTGGCGTTAACAGGTCCTCAACCGTTCCTTAACTGCGGATACCTGCCCTTCGGCCCCGGGTTTCCGACAATCGGGGATTGCCAGACGGATTCCCGAGGGGCACACATGCAGTTCATCACCGGCCGGCATGCGCGGTTCGCCGTGGCGCTGGCCTGCGGTTTTTCGCTTAGCGCCATTGCGGCGCAATCTTCCGGGGAGGAGGAGCTCGAAGCGGTCCACGTCTATGGCCGCAGCCTCGAGGCCACGCTGCCGCAGGAGCTGGCCGACTACGGCTCCGACCTGGTCACCCTGGGCCGATCCTCCATCGAGCAGAAGGTCTACGCCGATCCGCAGCAGGCCCTGCAGATGGAAGTCCCCGGCCTCTACCTCACCCCGGTGGGACCTTTTTCCTACTCCTATGTCTCCATCCAGGGCTCCCGCCTGGCCCGTTACGGCCCCAGTGACGTGCTGTGGCTGGTGGATGGCGTGCGGCTGAACAACCGCCTGTACTCCAGCACGTTGAGCGACACCTTGCCGTCGAACATGGTGGAGCGCATCGAGGTGCTCAAGGGCGGCGAATCGCTGTTCTATGGCACCAACGCGGCCGGCGGCGTGATCAACATCGTCTCGCGAGACTTTTCCGACACCTTCGGCGGGGAGGTCTCCTTCGGCAGCAACACCAGCCATGGCTACACCGCCGCCGGCATGGTGCGCGGATCGGCCGGTCGCGGCCGTTTCGTCCTCTTCGGTTCGAAGGATGACGCCGATGGCTACCGGCTCTGGAACACCACCGAGCCCAGCGCCACCGACCGCCTGCGCAGCTATGACGTGTTCAACGTCGGCGCCAAGTACGGCCTGGACTTCACGCCGGATCTCTCGCTGGTGGCCCAGTACCAGCATACCGAGGGGGATATCGACGACCTGCGCGCGATACGCACCCGCCATTCTGTGAACAGCCGCAACGAGGAGATCGCCAGCATCCGCCTGGACTACGCTCCCGACCAGGCCGCGCAGTTCTTCCTGAAGGGCTACTACCACGACTGGGACACGCGCTACACCACCATCGAGAACGTGCCCGGTTCGCCCGGGAACACCGAGGTGGTCGCCGACAACCTTTTCTGGGGTTACGAGGACTACGGCATCAATGCCCTGGCCAGGTTCCGGCCGGCGCGCGGTGGCATGGAATACCTGCTGGGCTACGACTTCCAGCGTTACAACGCCGTGGACCAGGTATGGCAGATCGATCCGGAGACCGAGAGCGTGCATGCCGTGTTCGCCCAGGTGCGCACCGCGCGCGAGCTGATCCGCAATGGCGCCATCTCGGCCGGCGTGCGCTACAACGACACCGGCGGCTCCTCGGCCACGGTGTGGAATGTTTCCGGCAAGTACGACTTCGCGGACCGCTACTACGTGCAGGGTTCGGTGAGCACCAACTTCATCCTGCCCAATGCCGAGCAGCTGTTCCTCAACGACTGCTGCGAGGTGGGCAACCCGAACCTCTCGCCGGAGCAGACCACCAACTTCAATGCCTCGGTGGGCGCCGTGAAGGGACGCCATTACTGGCAGGCCACGGGCTTCTGGCGCAAGGTCAATGACATCATCGCCATCGACTTCGACCAGCCGGCGTATCCGGACGGCATCTTCGAGAACCTGGGCGAGGCCGGGATCCGCGGCTTCGAGCTGCTCGGCGGCGTCTCGCTCACCGACAGCCTGCGCGCCGAGGCCAGCTACACCCATGTGCGCGCGCGCATCGCTGGCGAGGGCCGGCAGATGGACTATAACCCCCGCGACCAGGCCAAGGCCTCGCTCACGCTGGATCGCGGCCGCTATGGCGGCAGCCTCGCGGCGCGCTGGACGGGCGACGTGGCCGCACGCGTCAACGCCAGCTTTGGCGTGGTGCCCTTCGGCGACGTGGTGGTAGCCGACCTGTCGGGCTACTACTACTTCGACCATGACCGCAGGCACCAGGTGGCGGCGCGGCTGGAGAATATGCTGGACGAGGACTACGTGACGCTGGCCGGTTATCGCGCCTTCACGCCCGACGACGGCGGCAATGCCTTCCTGGCGGGACCACGCGGCGTGCCGCGCACCCTGCATGTCACCTACCGGTTCCGCTTCTAGCCGGAGGAGGATGACCTTGTCGTCAGCCGGCGCACGCCGAACCAGAAACCCAGGCTGCTGGTCGCCAGTCCGCCCAGCAGCAGGATGATCATCACCAGGTCCCACAGCGGCCGCTTCGCATGCCAGAACCGGAAGTCCAGGCTGTGCAGGCCCTTGTACAACCACCGCTCCAGGCGGCCGCGGCGGTGCACGCTGGCCAGCAGGCGGCTGCTGGCGGGATCCACGTACAGCCAGGTGCGCTGCGGATCTCCGAGTTTCACGCGCAGCACCGGCAATGGCAGCCGGCGGTCGCGGGCGTAGTAATAGTCGTCGTAGTCGGTGAGCAGCGCATGGGTCTCAAGGGGCACGCGCGGCAGGGCGGCCCGCAGGCGTTGCAGGATGTCCTCCACCGGGAAATCCGTGTCGTGGCGCGCCGCCGGATCTGCGGCCACCAGCAATGGCGATGCAGGACGGGCGGCGGCGAGGCCGTAGGCCTGGTGCCCGCCAGTAGCCCCGGGGTGCTCTCCCGTTTGCGATGTCGAGATCGCGAAGTAGTGCGCGCCATGGATGCGCTGGAACGCCACTTCCTTGATGATGCGCGGCGCCGCGAGGTCCGGCAGTGCCGCCAGCGCGGCGATGTCGAAGTGTTCCAGCTCTGGTGCACCACCACTGAGCGCGTCCGGTGGCAACTGCAGTTCCGGTTCACGGGTCCAGCGGAATGGCTCCATCGACAGCAGGCCGCTGAACGCCCAGGTGAGCGCGAAGAAGCCGAACAGCGCCCCGGAGATGTAATGCCAGCGCATGCCGCCGCGATAGGGAATGGCGCGCTTCAGGTCCAGGGGCCGCGTGCGGCGCCACTGCGTGAAGGCCAGCGTGAGTCCCAGCACCGCCAGCACGCAGGCCGCTGCTGCGAGCGTGACGACGAGGCGATACCACAGTGGCTGGTTCTGGCGCAGCGAGGAGAAATACAGCCAGTGGGGAATGGTGGCCACCCAGGCGCCGAGCCGCTGATGGCGAGTGGTGGTGAGGACCACTTCCGCCGTGCGGGCGGCCACGTAGACACGTGTGCCGGCATCATCACCGGCCCGGAATTCCAGCAGCGGCAGGGCGCGGCGCAGCGAAAGCGTCCACTGGTCCGGAGCCTCGATGCGGCGCACGAAGCGCAATTCCGGTGCGCCATCACCCAGGAACTGCCGTGCCACTTCGGCAGCGACCTGCTCATCAACCGGCTCCAGCACGCTGCCATCGTCCGCAAACACGGTGCTGCCGCTGGCGGCGAAACGGTACGCAGGCCGGCCCAGGACCGGGGCCAGCACGGGAATTTCACCCGCGGCGGGCCCTTCCATGCGCAATGCCGCCTCGGCGGGTGCAAGCCGGATCCGGTCGACCTGCAGCGCCGGCAGGTGATCGATGCGGGCCTGCGGCGTGAGCGCGGGCATGCCGCCCGCATAGATCATGCCGATGCCGGACGCGAACCAGACCATGACCACCAGCCCCAGCAGCAGGCCCAGCCAGCGATGTGCCTGGATCAATGTCCGGACCGCAAGGGAGCGAAACGCGATCATGATCCCCGCCCAAGGTGTGCCGCTCCCACGGCGGACGCGGCTGCGGTATTCTGCCTGCATCCCTGCTGGCAGGCACGGGAGGACCCATGAGAATCCCCAACGCGAAATGGCTGGTTGTTCCCGCATTGCTGGCGGGGGCGATGGCGGCACAGGCCCACAATGCCATCTGCAGCTGCTTCGACAATGGTGATGGCACCATCACCTGCGAAGGCGGCTTCAGCGACGGTGCGTCCGCTACCGGCGTGCCACTGAAGGTCTTCGACCAGTCCGGAAAAGTGCTGGTGGAGGGTGTGCTCGACAAGTCCGGCGAGTTCAGTTTCGCCCGGCCAAAGGTTCCCTTCCGGGTGGAGATGAACGCTGGTGATGGCCACGTGGTGAAGATCGACGGGCGCGACATTGAAGAATGATTCCCGGCTGCCGCGCCACAGCGGCAAGGTGCTGGCGGCGGCGCTTGCCGCACTGGGCTGCGCGGCGGCGCAGGCGCATTTCCAGCTCCTGTATACACCGCAAGCGGCGCTGCGCGAGGCCGCACCCGTGCCGCTGGCACTGGTGTTCTCGCATCCATTCGACAACGGCTTCACCATGGACATGGGCCGCCCGGAGGAGTTCTACGTGGTGCACCAGCGCGGCGAGGCCGAGCCGCGCACCACCGACCTGAGGCAGTACCTGGAGCCCATCCAGTGGTCCGGCGTCGACAGCAAGGCGGCCGCGTTCCTCGCCAATCCGCCGCGCAGCGTCACGCGCTCGCTGGGCGACTACACCTTCGTGCTGAAGCCGGCCCCTTACCTTGAGGCCAGCGAGGACAAGTACATCCAGCAGATCACCAAGACGGTGGTGAACGTCGGCGGCATTCCCGGCGAATGGGACAAGCCGCTGGGGCTGCCGGTGGAGATCGTGCCGCTCAACAAACCCTATGCCAACTGGGTGGGCGGCGTGTTCCGCGCCGTGGTGATGGCGGATGGCAAGCCGGTGCCGCATGCCGAGGTGGAGGTGGAGTACCTGAACCACGAGCCGCAGGTCGATGCCCGCCGCTTCGACCCGCAAGGCAAGGCCACGGCGCCGCAGGATGCCTACGTCACCCTGAGCATGCGCGCCGATGCCAACGGGCAGATCATCATCGGGCTGCCCAGGGCCGGCTGGTGGGGCATCTGTGCCCTCGACCTCGACGATGACCTCAGGCACCAGGGCAAGGAACTTTCGCTGGACGCCGTGCTGTGGGTGCACGCGCAGGACATGGTGAAATAACGACATGACGGGCGCCGCGGTCATCCAGCAGGTGAGGCCGGCGGGCGCGCGTGGCGAGACACTGGCGTTGTTGGCCGCCGCGGCGCTGCTGGGCCTGGTGCTGGCGCTGTGGATCAGGGCCCACGGCACCACCGGTGGAAAACAGCAGATCTACGAGTGGCAGGTCAGCGCCTTCGAGACGCTCACCGGGCCCGACCAGGCCACCTACAACGCGCTGGATGCGGCCAAGTACGACATCCTCTACCTCTACGACGACCTGAACCTGATGAACCAGCCCGGGGAACCCTTCCGCTGGCCGGCCATTGCGGAGCTGGAGGAATTCCTGGTGCCGCCCTTCGTGCGCGACGGGAGCTGGCGGCAGAATGGCTCGCTGCAGTGGTCGTTGCACGAGCCACTGGACAAGGGCGAGATGCAGGGTTCGGTGATGTACCTGGGCACCGGCGGCACGGTGGAAGGGCAGGGCTCCTTCCTGCTGGTGATCGGCCACGTGCATGCCGGCTTCTCGAACAACAATTCCCTGCTGGTGTGGTGGAACCCCGCGCGGCAGGTGACGATGCCGCAGAGCGGATTCCAGGACAGCCTGATCCTGCAGGGCTGGCGGCAGGTGGTGCCCTACAGCGGTGCCACCGAGATCCGGCGCCTGTTCGGCCCCCAGCCGCAGGATGATGCGGGGTACTGGCCGGAGGATGATGCCGGG
>CBFGXE010000078.1:0-5061 GCA_965652645.1 uncultured bacterium
GCCCAGCGGCCGGTGCGCGGCCATCGGGTTGCCGCGATAGCTGCCGGCGCGCAGCAGCACCGAGCACCAGAAGCGCACCAGGATGTCCAGGTGCTCGTCCCAGTCGTCCACGGCCGCTTCGAATACGGGCCCGAGCAGCCAGTCACTGCGCGCGTGCGCATAGAAGGCATGGACCAGACGGGTGATCCCGGCCTCGTCGGGCAGGTGGGCGGGCGGCGGCGTGGCCGGCGCGGGCGTCTCCGGTGGAAGCATGGCGACAGTATCGGCGCCCGCGCCTGCATCGTGCCTTGACCGGGGTCAGGCGCTGCGGCTTCGCGGGCGGCGTGACATAATTCGCGGTCTCCCGGGCCGTTAGCTCAGTCGGTAGAGCATCGGACTTTTAATCCGCTGGTCGATGGTTCGAATCCATCACGGCCCACCAGTTCAATCAGTGACTTGCGCGAAGTCTCGGGATTCGAGAAACGCCGTCGGTACAGTTTCGGTACACCACCGAGGCGCAGCGACCGATGGCGACCATCCGCAAGACCCCCTCCGGCACCTGGAAAGCGCTGATCCGCAAGAAGGGTTGGCCGACCAGTGCCAAGACCTTCCGCACCAAGCGTGACGCCGAGGACTGGGCGCGTCGCGCCGAGGACGAAATGGTGCGCGGCGTGTACATCGACCGTTCGCGTTCGGAGCGCATGAGCTTCGCCGATGCGCTCGACCGCTACCTGCGGGAAGTCCTGCCGACCAAGAAGCCGAGCACGCAGAGATCGGAGGCGCCGCGCGCCGAGCGGCTGCGCGAATTCTTCGGCGCGTACTCGCTGGCGGCGATCACGCCCGACCTGGTGGCGCGCTACCGCGACGAGCGTCTGGCCACGCCCGGCCAGCGCGTGCACCGGCTGGCTGGCGGGGCGACGCCGTTGAGTCCCAACACCGTGCGGCTGGAACTGGCGCTGTTGAGCCATATGTTCAACACCGCCATCCGCGAATGGCGGCTCGGCCTGGTCCACAACCCCGTGGCCGGTATCCGCAAGCCGCCGCCCGGAGAGGGGCGGTCCCGGCGCCTGCTGGCGGGCGAGGAGGCCCGGCTGCAGGCAGCCGTCAGCGCGCATTCCAATCCAATGCTGGGCTGGATCTTCCGCCTCGCGCTGGAAACCGGCATGCGTTCGGGCGAAATCCTCGGCCTGCGGCTGCACCAGGTGGACCTTGCGCGGCGTGTGGTGCGGCTGTCCGTCACCAAGAACGACAGCGCCCGGACCGTGCCGCTCACGCAGCGCGCAACGCAGGTGTTCCGCGAGGCGCTGGCCAATCCGACGCGGCCAAAGGACTGCGACCTGGTGTTCTTCGGCGAGCCGGGGAAGGACGGCAAGCGGGGACCCTATGCCTTCACCAAGGTCTGGAACGACACCAAGCTGGCCTTGGGCTTGGCCGACCTGCGCTTCCACGACCTGCGGCACGAGGCGGTCAGCCGGCTGGTGGAGGCGGGTTTCAGCGACCAGGAGGTGTCGGCGATCAGCGGCCACAAGTCCATGCAGATGCTCAAGCGTTACACGCACCTACGCGCGGAGGACCTGGTAGGCCGCCTCGACAACGTGCAGCGGAAGCTGCCGGGCGGTGGTGGCGGCGACCATTTCCTCCAGCTCGGGCCAGAGGTCCACGCTGGCGAAGTCGAAGCTGATCCCGCCGGGGCGCAGCCGGACGTGGGCCCAGAGGGCCGGCACGTCGAGCAGCAAGCGGTCCGCAGGCGCGTTCGTCCGGTTGCCCGTGGTGAGCTGCGCGGCCAGCGCCGCCCCGGCCTGCAGCCAGGGCACGCCCGGCGCGGCGGGGCCTGACCATTCTTCGCCCTGTGAGCTGCGCAACGCGATGCGGTCCTGGTCTACGTCCACGGCAAGCAGCGACTCGGGGCGGATGACTGCCCCAGCGGGCACGCGCAGGCATTCCAGCAGCGACAACCGTGCTGGCGTGGTGGCTTTGATGGCTTCGCTTCGCCGACGGCCATACATCCTTGCGACGCTTTGGCTGGTCGCCAGCGCCTTCGCGCGTTCGAACCCCTGCGGCTGGCGCAGCTCGGGATACTTGATCGACAGGGCCCGCAGGAGAGCGTCCCGGCTCGGTGCCTGGCGGCGCCGTAGCTGCTGCAGCGTCGCGTAATCGTTCTGGCTGCGGTTGCGGCTGACGTGAGCGCCGCAGAATCGCTGACTGGCTCCTTCCACACGGATGCGAAGCCCGTCCTGCAGTGGCCAGTGGTGCACACGGGCACGCAGGCCGGCCAGATCGACGCTCAGCACCTGCGCCGCAAAAGCTTCCGTGAATTCTCCGCAGAGCTTGCAGTACAGGCGATCGAAATCCGGCCCGACATGGCAGCCGGGCGCTACACCTTGTTCGTCCTGGCCGCTTAGCCAGAGGGTCGCGCGGCGATAGTGCGGCTTCGACATGCGTGCAGAACCTGATCGGGATACCCCGATGTTGCTGGTGGCCAGTCTCGACAACCGGGACGAGTCTGGCAATCGCATGTACGCCGCGGCGACTGACCTGCAGTGGCGGAAGCTATCAAGCGGGCAAGCTATCAAGCTGGCAAGCGATCAAGCTGCCATGCCTTCATGCCTTCATGCCGTCATGCCTTCATGCCGTCGCGCCGTCGCGCCGTCATGCCGCAATGCCGCAATGCCGCAATGCCGCAATGCCGCAATGCCGCAATGCCAGCTTGTTGACTTTTTCGCATCGCGTCGCCTTAGCCAAGGCCATACGTTGTTGCTCGACGCAAACCAGCGCAGACAACAACGCAACCGATATGAATACAGCCGAACACATGATCGAACGCTACGGCGAGCTGATGACGTACGAGCAGCTTGCCGGCGTTCTCAAGCGCAGCGAATCGGGCCTTCGGGTGACGATGGCCAGGCGGACATCCAGTGCCGCGCAGGTGCTCGACAACGCGCGTATCCGCATCGGGCGACGGGTCTATTTCCGCACCCATCAGATCGCCGAACTGATCGACAACTCCTGACCAATGGGCGCGTCCAGACAGGCCAGGAATGGTGGCAGCTGGGAGCGCGGCCACGCGATCCTTCGGCACCGCGTGGAGCGTGACTTCACGATCATTCCGAACGCCGTGATCCGCGACCAGAGGCTGGGCTTCAAGGAGTTCGGCGTGCTCGCCTTCCTGCTGCATCTGCCGCCCGATTTCCGCGTCACCATCGAGTGGATTTCGCGCCAGAAGTGCACGGGGAAGTACGCCATTCGGGCAGCGATCCAGAAGCTGCAGTCGCTCGGCTACATGGGCATCGACGCGCACCGGGACGACCGCGGGCGATTCCTGCACTGGGTCTGGTGGGTCACCGACCGCCCGGACGCCGCGAAGTGTGATGTCCATCCAGTATCCGGTTTTCCACAAGTGGGAAATCCACAAGTGGAAAACCGCACGCTACTAAGTACTAACAAGCACCAAGAACTATCTGGAACAACTACTACCGCGCCGCTGGCGTGGCCGCGCGGGCTGCCCGAGGCCGAGCGGGTAGTAGTCGAGAGCCTTGTGGAAGGACTTGAGCAGGGCGCCGCCCAGGCGGTGCTGGACGAGTTGGCGGGACTGATGGCCGCCAACCGGGTCAAATCGTCGCGCATCGCGCTCCTGCGGGCGCTGGTGGCGCGTGCGCGGGCCGGGACATTCGTACCCGCACACGGGCCGGCGATGGCCGCCAAACGCGCCCAGGAGGCCGAGGAGGGGCGGAAGAGGCGGGACGCCAAGGTGCGACGCTCCGCATGCAGTCCCGAGCTGGCCAAGGCGAGGCTGGCCGAGATTGCCGCGGCGCTGCGAAGCCCTGGATCGCGGTAGCCGGCGGAAGCGGACGGAAACGGAGAGAAGATGATGGACGGCAAGATAAAAGTGTGTGTGTATGACTCGCGCAAGCCGCTGATGCCAAAGCAGAAATCCTGCTGCATACCATCGGGGGCGTGTTGCAATCCGACACATGCTCGAATGGGCCTGATCCGGCTGCCAATCGGAGCTTCGCCGGCGACAGTGGTGGGGGTAGCGCCATGAGCGCAGCGGCCGGGGCGGCAAACCTCCACACCCGCATCGACGCGCGACTGTTGGAGGTCGTCCGACGGGAGGCCGAGCAGCGGAACGTTTCAATACGGGCCGTCGTCGAGTCAGCCGTGAGGGAGCGCTACGACCCGGTGGCGGCGCAGCGGCAGGACGCCGCGCTGCTGGCGGAAGTCCGGGCACTGCGCCGCGAGGTGGGGCAAGTGAACTTCGCCAACCGCGTGATGGTGGAGCTGACCACGCTCACCACCAGGAACCTGTTCCAGCGGCTCCCGTCGCCCACCGAGGAGTCGCGCGCAGCCGGCAACGGCTTCTACGACGCGCTGATTGCCAGCGTTGAGAAGGTGCTCCTGCAGGACCGCCCGCTGCTCGACAAGCTGGCCGCGTCGCTGATCGACAGCGCCGCCGAATTTGACATGGTCGAGGACGCGGACGAGTTGGCTTCCGATCCGAAGGTGTGACCAGGGTTTCGCACCGTTTGACGGCATGAGAATGGCAGCGCTGGCGGTATCCGGGCGGCCGGGATAGGGTCATACAGGTGGCTGCGATTCGGTCACGAATGCAGCACGACTGCTGACCGGATATGCAAGGGGGCGACGATGCGGACCGAAGCCGAAGAACTGTTCCTGCTGGCGCGCGTCCATGCCGTTCTCTCCGGCAGCTGTTCGGTCGAACCCCTGACCTGGTCCGAGCGCGGCTTTCTGTTCGACCGGATGGCGGCGGCCTGTGAGACACTGCAGGCCATGACCCCGGCGGAGCGCCAGGCCTGCTCGCTGGCCTTCCGCCAACGCTTTGCCCCGACTGGCGATTGGGCTTCCGGTACGGTAGGCTGCCGTACAAGGGGGGCCGACATGACCGCCATTGCCGACCGCCTCGACCTGCGCTTGAGCGTCGAGGACAAGAACCGCCTGCGCCGCGCCGCCGAGCTGCACGGCCTGCCGGTGGCGACCTTCGTCCGTGAAGCGGCGCTGCGCGAGGCCGAGACCACCATCGCCCATCCGCCCAAGGCCCGCCGTGGCGGCCTTGCGGCCCGCCTG
>CBFGXE010000079.1:0-4491 GCA_965652645.1 uncultured bacterium
TTCGCCTTCGCCTTCGCCTTCGTGCCGCCCTTCTTCCCGGTCGCCTTCTTCGCCTTCTTCGCCCGCTTCGGCTTCGCCCGCTTCGGCTTCGCCCGCGTGGCTTCCCCGGCCACCGAGCGCGCCTGCTCGCCCGCCGGCGAGGTCAGCACGCCGACCAGCAGCTCGGTGATGACGTCCACATCGCCCTGCGCGTCGATGCTCTGCAGCATGCCCCGCTTGCTGTAGTAGTCCACCAGCGGGCGCGTCTGCGCCTCATAGACCTTCAGGCGCTCCACCACGGTGGCCTCGTTGTCATCCGGCCGCTGGAACAGTGGCGGATTGCCGGGGCAGTTCGGGCACACCAGCGCCGCGCCCACCGGCATGGAATAGATGTTGTACACGCGACCGCAGTTCTGGCAGCTGCGGCGGCCGGCGATGCGGCGCGTGAGCTCGGCATAGGGCACGTCCATCTGCACCACGGCGGTGAGCGGCTTGCCGAGGTCGGCCAGCAGGCGGTCCAGCGCCTCGGCCTGCGCGATGTTGCGCGGAAAGCCGTCGAGGATGAAACCGCCGGCCACGTCCGGCTCGGCCAGGCGCTCCTCGATCATGCCCAGCACGGTGGCGTCGTCCACCAGCCTGCCCGCCTCCATCACGGCCTTCGCCTTCTGGCCCAGCGGGGTGCCGCGCGCCACGGCCGAGCGCAACAGGTCGCCCGTGGAAATCTGCGGGATGCCGAAACGCTGCACGAGGCGCTGGGATTGCGTGCCTTTGCCGGAGCCCGGGGCTCCCAGGAGAACGATGCGCATGAGCTTGTAGTTGTCGTTGAAGGTCGAGGCACAGTACCGATACGCTTCCCCCCGGTCAAACCACGGCCTGATTCGCCCCCAACGGAGCTTTCCATGCGCAAGGCAGCCACCCGCCCCCGCAACGCGTTTTATGCACAGTCCGGCGGTGTCACGGCCGTCATCAATGCCTCGGCGGCCGGCGTCATCGACGCGGCGCGCAAGCATCGCCGCCACATCGGCAAGGTGCTGGCTGGCCGGCATGGAATCGTTGGCGGCCTCACCGAAGAGCTGATCGACGTGAGCGCCGAATCCGCCGCCACGCTGCGCGGCCTGCGCCACACGCCGGCCGGCGCCTTCGGCTCCGCCCGCTTCAAGCTGAAGGGACTGGAGCAGAACCGCGCCGAATACGAACGGCTGATCGAGGTGTTCCGCGCCCACGACATCGGCTACTTCTTCTACAACGGCGGCAACGACTCCATGGACACCGCGCTGAAGGTGTCGCAGCTCGCCGATGCGCTGGGTTATCCCATCACCTGCGTGGGCATCCCCAAGACGGTGGACAACGACCTGCCCTTCACCGACTGCTGCCCCGGCTTCGGCTCGGTGGCCAAGTACGTGGCGGTGTCCACGCGCGAGGCGGCACTCGACGTTTCCTCCATGGCCCGCACCTCCACCAAGGTGTTCGTGCTGGAAGTGATGGGGCGGCATGCCGGCTGGATCGCCGCGGCGGGCGGCCTGGCAGGGGAAAAGGCCGGAGATCCGCCGCAGGTCATCCTCTTCCCCGAGATCACCTTCGACGAGGCCGCGTTCCTCGGCAAGGTGAAGGACAGCGTGGAGAAGAACGGCTACTGCGTGATCGTGGTGTCCGAGGGCGTGAAGAATGCCGACGGCAGGTTCCTCGCCGAAGCCGGCACGCGCGATGCCTTCGGCCACGCGCAGCTGGGCGGCGTCGGTCCGGTGATCGCAGGCCTTGTGAAGGACAAGCTGGGCTACAAGTACCACTGGGCCGTGGCCGACTACCTGCAGCGTGCCGCGCGCCACATCGCCTCGAAGACCGACGTGGAGCAGGCCTATGCCGTGGGCAAGGCCGCGGTGGAGTTCGCGGTGCAGGGCAAACACGCAGTGATGCCCGCCATCATCCGCAAGTCCTCCAGGCCCTACCGCTGGAAGATCGAGCCGGTGCCGCTGTCGAAGGTGGCCAACGTCGAGAAGAAGGTGCCGCGCGACTTCATCACCGCCGACGGCTTCGGCATCACGGCCAGGGCGCGGCGCTACCTGGCGCCGCTGATCGCCGGCGAGGATTACCCGCCCTACCGCAACGGCCTGCCCGACTACGTGCGCATCCGGGGCAAGCCCGTGAAGAAGAAGCTGAAGAGCAGCTTCAAGGTCTGACGCCGCCCGGCCGCAGCCCCGCCCTTCCGGGGGCTGCGGAGCCTGCGCTCCCCCCGGGAAGCGCCCCGGGTTATAGTGTCCGGATGCCGTCCGGCCGCGGGCGGCATTGTCATATTCGAAGAAAATTGAGGGGAGAGTCGATGCAAGCCGGTACCTGGTTGTGGCTGTCGATCCTGGCGGGCGCACTCGCCGTCATCTACGGCGTCATTTCGATGCTTTCTATCCTGAAACTGCCCGCAGGCAATGCGCGCATGCAGGAAATCGCGGCGGCCATCCAGGCCGGCGCCAAGGCCTACCTGAACCGCCAGTACACCACGATCACCGTGGTGGGCGTGGTGCTGTTCGTGGTGCTGGGCTTCGCGCTGGGCTGGGACACGGCCGGCGGCTTCGCCGTGGGCGCCATCCTCTCCGGCCTCGCCGGCTACATCGGCATGAACATCTCGGTGCGCTCGAACGTGCGCACCGCGCAGGCGGCCACCAACGGCCTGAACGCCGCGCTGCAGGTGGCCTTCCGCGGCGGCGCCATCACCGGCATGCTGGTGGTGGGCCTGGGCCTGCTGGGCGTGGCGGGTTACTACTTCGCCCTGGGCGGCGCCAGCGACGACTCGGCGGTGCGCGATGACGCGCTGCATGCGCTGGTGGGCCTGGCCTTCGGCGGCTCGCTGATCTCCATCTTCGCGCGCCTGGGCGGCGGCATCTTCACCAAGGGCGCCGACGTGGGCGCCGACCTGGTAGGCAAGGTCGAGGCCGGCATCCCCGAGGATGACCCGCGCAACCCGGCCGTGATCGCCGACAACGTGGGCGACAACGTGGGTGACTGCGCCGGCATGGCTGCCGACCTGTTCGAGACCTACGCGGTGACGCTGGTGGCCACCATGCTGCTGGGCGGGCTGATGCTCACCGGCGTGGGCACGGCCGGCGTGATCTATCCGCTGGCCCTCGGCGCGGCCTCCATCGTGGCCTCCATCGTCGGCACCTTCTTCGTGAAGACCAGCGAAGGCGGCAAGATCATGAACGCGCTGTACAAGGGCGTGATCGTGTCGGGCGTCATCTCGGCGGTGGCGTTCTGGTTCATCACCAAGCAGTTCTTCCCGGCACAGTTCGGCGCCATGTTCGGCTGCACGCTGATCGGCCTGGCGCTGACGGCCGCCATGATCGTGATCACCGAGTATTACACCGCGACCGAATATTCCCCGGTGCGCAAGGTGGCCGAGGCCTCGCAGACCGGCCATGCCACCAACATTATCGCCGGCCTGGGCGTGTCGATGAAGTCCACCGCGCTGCCCGTGATCGCGGTGTGCCTTGCGATCTGGGGCGCGTACACGCTGGGTGACCTGTACGGCATCGCCATCGCGGCCACCGCCATGCTGTCGCTCACCGGCATGATCGTGGCGCTCGACGCCTACGGCCCCATCACCGACAACGCCGGCGGCATCGCCGAGATGTCGGGCCTCGACAAGAAGGTGCGCGACATCACCGATCCGCTGGACGCGGTGGGCAACACCACCAAGGCCGTGACCAAGGGTTATGCCATCGGCTCGGCGGGCCTCGCCGCGCTGGTGCTGTTCGCCGACTACACGCACAACCTGGAAGCCGCCGGCAAGGCCGCGGTGTTCTCGCTGTCCGATCCGGCCGTGATCATCGGCCTGTTCATCGGCGGCCTGGTGCCCTACCTCTTCGGCGCCATGGCGATGGAGGCCGTGGGCCGCGCCGCAGGTTCCGTGGTCACCGAGGTGCGCCGCCAGTTCCGCGAGATCAAGGGCATCATGGAAGGCACGGGCAAGCCGGACTACTCCAAGGCCGTCGACCTGCTGACCCGGGCGGCGATCAAGGAAATGATCGTGCCCTCGCTGCTGCCCATCCTGGTGCCGGTGGTCGTGGCCTTCGGCATCAACTGGCTGATGGGCCCGGGCGAAGGCATCAAGGCGCTGGGAGGCCTGCTGATCGGCACCATCGTCACCGGCCTCTTCGTGGGCATCTCCATGTGCACCGGCGGCGGCGCCTGGGACAACGCCAAGAAATACATCGAGGAAGGCAACTTCGGCGGCAAGGGCTCCGAGAGCCACAAGGCCGCGGTGACCGGCGACACCGTGGGTGACCCCTACAAGGACACCGCGGGCCCGGCCATCAACCCGCTGATCAAGATCATCAACATCGTGGCACTGCTGCTGGTGCCGCTGCTGTAAGGATCCTGAAGCGACGCAACACGGGGCCTGCCGGGGCGACCTGGCAGGCCCTTTGTCGTTGCGGCCTGCTGCCGCGGCAACAGCGGGTGGCGCCTTCCTTGACTCCCCGGCCCGGCGCGCTAAGTTGGCGGCAACAAACGCGGCGGAAC
>CBFGXE010000080.1:0-4403 GCA_965652645.1 uncultured bacterium
GACCTGGAACTGCGGGTGATCCACGAGCGCAGCGACGTGCGCTCCGACGGCGTGCCCTACCAGGTCTTCCCGGTGCGCGGCACCAACACCCTGCCTGACTCTGACCGCCGTGAGCTGTACTTCGACCTCGACGGCCACCGCAACGTGAAGTACGAGCGCACCACCGGCAAGATCGACTGGCAGGCGCTGCCCTCGGTGAAGGTGCTGTCCACGGTCTCCTACCTGAAAAGCCACCAACATTTCTTCCAGGACCTCGACCGCAACACCTTTGTTGCGCCGGACACCGTGCAGAACGGCGCCGACTACACCATCAACGACCACTACTGGACGGCCGAAGTGAACCTGGTGTCGACGCTGGATGGTCCCTTCGAGTGGACCCTTGGCGCCAGCCACCTGGACTACGAGCAGAACAACTTCCTGAACTTCCTGCGCTACAACAACGCGCAGTTCCCCGGTACCGCGGTGGACGTGCAGCGCCACACGCGCCTGTATTTCTTCCTGAACAACCTCCGCAAGAACAGCGCCATCTTCGGCGAGCTGGGCTACCAGCTCACCCCGACGCTGCAGGTGAAGGCGGGCCTGCGCTACAACGACGACAAGGTGGGCTTCTCGGACCAGTCCTATTCCTCCGGTGGCCCGGTGTATCCGGCCGGGCGCCTGTCGCACTACTTCGCACCCACTGGCGCGCCCACGCCCGCCGAGATGCAGGACTTCACCGAAACAACCGGTCGCGTGCTGCTCAACTGGAAGCCGGTGGAGGACCAGATGGTGTACGGCACGGTGAGCCGCGGCTACAAGCCCGGTGGCACCACGCCGCTGGCCGACACCTATGATGCCGAGAAGGTCACCAACTACGAGCTCGGCTGGAAGGGCGACCTGGGACAGACCGGCATCACCGGATCCGTCGCCGTGTACTACATGGACTACCAGGGCTTCCAGCGCACCTACGCGCCGGACCCGAACAACCCGGCTTCCGCCGTGACCAACAACGTCGATGGCACCACCATCAAGGGCATCGAGGCGCAGCTCTCCGGTCGCCTGGGCATGTTCCGCTGGGATGCCTCCTATGCCTACAACAAGGGCACCTACGGCGACCTCGTAGTGGCGCTGCCGGCCGGCATCATCGACGGCGTGAATCCGCCGGTGGCCGAAAGCTTCAACCTGAAGGGCCAGGCTGTGGACTACCTGCCCCGCTCGGTGTGGAACCTCGGCCTCTCGTACACCGGCCTCAGGGTTGGCGCGGGCACACTGGTGCCGTCACTGCGCGTGACGCACCAGGACAAGTTCTACTCCACCTTCTACCACTTCGACTACAACCTGACGCCGGGCAAGACGCTGCTGGATGCCAGCATCGCCTATGAGTCGGACACCGACTGGCGGGCCGAACTCTATGCCCGCAACCTGGCCGACAAGACGTACATCAGCCGCGCCCAGGGCGGCAGCGATGCCAATGGCCAGTACCTGCTCGGCAACCCGCGCCAGGTCGGCTTCAAGGTCGGCTACAGGTTCTAGTAGCGGTGCCGGTACGGGTTGATCGCCGCAAACTGATTGGCGGTGCGGTGGGGCTGCTGGCCCCGCTCGCCGCCGCGGCACAGGTGGCCGGGCCTGCCGGGGCCCGGCAGGCGCCGGCAGATCCACGCCGGCCCGCAGATCGCAATTCAGGGGAATCCCGGGCACTGGCCGAACATGTCGCCGGCGCGCGCATCGAGGCCATGAGCCCGGCCGCGCGGCACATGAGTGCGCGCTCCATCCTCGATGCCATCGGCGTGTCGATGGCCGCCAGCGGGGAGGAACCGGTCTGCGAGCCCTTCGTGGCGCAGGCACTGGAGGCCGGCGGCAGGCAGGAATCTCTGGTGCTGGGCACCGGCCGGCGCGCCCCGCTGGCCATGGCGGCGCTGGCCAATGGCGCGCTGGCCCACGCACTGGACTACGAGGACGCGCACGATCCCTCCCGCACGCATCCCAACGCAGCCGCGGTGGCAGCCGCTGTGGCCATCGCCACGGCGCGGAGCGGCATCAGCGGTCGGGATTTCCTGCTGGCGGTTGCACTGGGCGCGGACGTGGCCTGCCGCGTGTCCATGGCACAGGGCAATGTGGATGAGCTGCCGCGCGCGTTCTATCCGCCGGCCATCGCCGGAACGTTTGGCGCCACCGCAACGGCAGCGCGCCTGCTGGGCCTTGATGCCGGGCAAACCCTGTCTGCCTTCTCCATCGCGCTGTGCCAGAACTCCTGCAGCGCGGAGATCCTCTCAGATGCCTATTCGGACCTGCGCGCCGTGCGTGATGGCTTCTGTGCCCAGACTGGCGTGCTGGCGGCACAGCTTGCAGGGCGCGGCGTGCGCGGCTTCAGCGCGCCCTTCGAGGGCGAGCGCGGACTCTACGCCATGGTTTCCGACGGCCGGCACCTGCCCGGCATGCTCACGCGCGAGCTGGGCCGGCGCTTCGAAGGCGAGTTCGTGGGCTTCAAGGCCTGGCCGGCCTGCCGCGACAACCATCCCTACATCCAGGCCGTGCTCGAAGGGCAGGCGCGGGACAACCTCGACCCGGCGGACATCGAGTCGATCATGGCCGAGGTGCCCAACCGCAGCCTGATCGTCACCGAACCGATGGCCGAGAAGCGGCGGCCGCGCGCCGCCATCGACGCCAAGTTCAGCCTGTATTTCACCGTCGCGGCCACGGTGCGGCAGCGTGCGGTCAACTTCGGCACCTATGCGCCGGCCGCGTTGCGCGATGCGACCACGCTCGCGCTGGCCGATCGCGTGGAATACACGGTGACCGAGGGGCCGCCGCGCCTGCTGCTGCGCCTGAAGGACGGGCGCAACCTGCAATGGCAGCCCGGCACGCTGTATGGCAGCCCGGAAAATCCGCTTCCCGACGCGGTGCTGGTCGAAAAGTTCATCGACTGCGGCGGCGTGGCGCGGCGCCCCCGTCCGGCCCGCGCGCTGCGCCCGCTGGCGCAACGGCTGCTGGACATCGAATCCGAGCGCGACATGCACAAGCTGCTGCTTTCCCTGTGAGCATGAACACCGACAAGAGAACCCCCTGGCGCATCATTTCCGCGCTGCTTCTCGGAGCCCTGCTGGCCGGCTGCGGAAGAGGCAGCGATGCCGCACGCAATGCGGCCGGGCCGGCGGCCGGTGAAGCGGCCTATGAAAGGAGCGCCTGGTACGTGCCCATGGAAGACGGCGTGCGCCTGGCGCTCACCCTCTACTCGCCGGCTGGCGCTGCGCCGGACAGCCGCTTCCCGGTGCTGCTGTGGTACATGCCCGGCCATCGCGAAAGCATTGATCCGGCCACCGGGCGACTGGTCCCAGCCTGGTCCGAAGAGGACCTCACTTTCTTCACCGCCCAAGGTTATGCGCTCGCCGCCGCGGAGATGCGTGGCTCCGGCGCGTCCTTCGGCACCCGCGTGCTCGACCGTGGCCCGCAGATCGGCCGTGACGGCAAGTCGCTGGTGGACTGGATTGCCGCCCAGCCCTGGAGTGACGGCAACGTGGGCATGGTCGGCTCCTCCTACCAGGGCTTCTCGCAGTATGCGACTGCTGCCGAACGCCCAGAGGCGCTGCGCGCCATCTTTCCCGAGATCGCCGGCTTCGACGACTACACCTCGATGTTCCATCCCGGCGGCATCCAGGTCGTGGCGCTATCTTCCTTCGCGACGAATTCCATCGTGCGCGATGACCTGAACTACTACGAGCCGGATGCGCCACGTCCGCGCCTGCCTTCGGCGCCCGTGATCGACGAGGATGGCGATGGCGAGCTGGCCGACGAGATCCCGCTGGACCGCGATGGCAGCGGCAGCTTCCTCGATGATGGCGAACCCACCTATCGCGACGGCGCGTCGCGCCAGCACATCTACTACAAGGCCACGCGCGCGCACCGCGACAACTCCAACCTCACGGTGGAGGTGCTGGCCGCCGCGCCCTGGCGCGATTCGAAGCTGGCGGGAACGGCCTGGGATTACCGCGACATGGACCCGGGTGAACGCGCGCAGCGCATCGCCGCCTCGGGCATTGCCGTGTACAACCGCGGCGGCTGGTTCGACTACCACGCGCGCGACACGGTGATGTGGCATGCCACGCTGGCCGGCCACGTTCCCACCTTCCTGATGATGGCGCCCACCGGGCATGGTGGATTTCCCGCCGGCAGCGCCGAGGAGCTGTATCGCGCAGGGCCCTACTTCCGCCTCTTCGGGGACAGCACCTCCACGCACGAGATGCTCAACCGCGAGAAGCTGGCCTTCTTCGACCGTTACGTGCGCGGCATCGACAACGGCTTCGACAAGCGGCCACCGGTGCGGCTCTACGTGATGCACAAGGGCTGGCGCGATGAGCCGGACTGGCCGCTGGCGCGGCAACGCCTGCTCACCTACCACTTCGCAGCCGACGGAAAGCTCGCCAACT
>CBFGXE010000081.1:0-4338 GCA_965652645.1 uncultured bacterium
GAGGGTCTAGAGCCAGCTGCTTCGGGCCCGCCTATGAGTTCGCTTTCATACTCGATGCCGACCTGCGCAAGCGGCGCCTGCGCGACCGTGTGCCGATGACCTACGTCACCAGCGAACCCTACGTGGGACACATGGGCCTGGGTGGCGTGGGTGATTCCCGCGGCCTGATGGAGTCGGAACTGCGCAAGCGGCACATCAAGTGGATCACCAATGCGAAGGTGCTGGACGTGCGTGCCGACGCAGTGCGTGTGCAGGAGCATGACGATGCCGGAAAGCCGGTCATCGAGAAGGTCCTGGCATCCCGTTACACCATGCTGCTGCCCGCGTTCGCAGGCGTGGAGCCAGTGGCGGCGGTGGAGGGCCTGTGCAATCCGCGCGGATTCGTGATCGTGGACCGCCACCAGCGCAGCCCGCGCTATCCGAACATCTTCGCAGCCGGTGTGTGCGTGGCGATCGCGCCGCCAGAGCCCACGCCGGTTCCCACCGGTGTGCCCAAGACCGGTTTCATGATCGAGTCGATGGTGACCACCGTGGTGCGCAACATCGAGGCGGAACTGCAGGGGCGCCCGGCCACCTTCGAAGGCACGTGGAATGCCGTGTGCCTCGCCGACATGGGCGACACCGGTGCAGCCTTCGTGGCGCTGCCGCAGATTCCGCCCCGCAACGTTACCTGGGCGAAGGTGGGCAAGTGGGTGCACCTGGCCAAGGTCGCCTTCGAGAAGTACTACCTCTACAAGATGCGCCACGGCACTTCCGAGCCCGTGTACGAGAAATACATGCTCAGCGCGCTGGGCATCGAACGCCTGAAGAAATCCCCTGCAACATCTCCCGGGAGTGAATCATGAACATCGACCGTGCCGTCCTGGCTTTTGCCGGGCTGATGGTGCTGGCCAGCCTGGCGCTGGCGCATTACGTATCCCCCAACTGGCTGTGGCTTACGGCATTTGTCGGCCTGAACCTCATCCAGTCCAGCTTCACCGGCTTCTGTCCGGCCGCGATGGTCTTCAGGGCGCTCGGCGCGAAGCAGGGCTGCGCCTTCCGGTGAGCGCAGCGGAACGGACATGGCCCGGCGCCCTGGCGGCGCTGCTGGCACTGGCCTCCTGCGGCGATTCCACTCGTGAACCCGCCGCGCCGTCGCCAGTACCCGCACTCCAGACGCTGGTGGTGGCCGCTGCCGGCGACACCGGTGCCCTCGCCTGGGATGGCATCGTGCAGGCCGTCGAGCAGTCGGTGTTGTCGGCGCAGACGTCAGGACGCGTGGTCGCGCTCGCCGCGGACATCGACCAGCCGGTGAAGAAGGGAATGCTGCTGCTGCGCCTCACGGATGAGGAACAGCAGGCAGCCGTTGCGACGGCCGCCGCGCAGCTGCGCGCCGCCGAGGCCCAGCTCGCGGACGCCGCCAGCCGTTTTGCCCGTGCCAGTGGACTGGTGGAGCGGCAGCTGGTGTCGCGC
Source organism: uncultured bacterium (assembly GCA_965652645.1). Taxonomy (GTDB): domain Bacteria; phylum Pseudomonadota; class Gammaproteobacteria; order Steroidobacterales; family Steroidobacteraceae; genus ZC4RG30. The sequence continues at coordinate 1,453 of CBFGXE010000081.1, forward strand.
GATGATTTCGACCGCGTGCGGGCGGCAAAGGATTCCGCGCAGGCTGCCCGCGACGCTGCCGCGGCGGTGCTGGCGCAGGCGCGCCAGCAGCTGCAGTACACTACTGTGCTCGCGCCCTACGACGGCATCATCGCCGTGCGGCATGTCGAGCTGGGCGAGACGGTCGCACCCGGCCGGCCGCTGTATACGCTGTATGCCCCGGGCCAGTTGCGCCTGGAGGTGCTGGTGCCGCAGGCGGATGCCGCGAGGATCCGCGCCAATCCCGCTGCAGAAATCAGCCTGCCGGACGGACGCGACGTGACGGCGGCGAAGGTGACCGTGTTTCCTGCGGCCGACCCCCTGGCGCACAGCGTCGCGGTACGCGTGCTGCTGCCTGCGCTGGGCAGCGCGCCGCGGCCCGGCCAGACAGCCAAGGTGCGCTTCGCCGCGGCAGCTGGTCCCGGCCAGCCGTGGCTTCCCGCCAGTGCCATCGTGCGCCGGGGTGAACTCTCGGCGGCGTATGTGGTGGGCGAAGAGGGCGTGGTGCTGCGCCAGCTGCGCCTCGGCCGCACCCAGGGCGGGCGCACGGAAGTCATCGCGGGCCTCATGCCCGGGGAACGGGTGGCCACGGATCCCTCCGCCGCGCTGGCGGCACTGCGCGCAGCACGCCAGGGCAGGGATGGCAGCAGTGAGTGAGGTACCCGCCGGCGACGGCGCGACGGGACTGTCGGGCCGGCTCGCGCGGCGCTTTGCCGACAGTCCCATGACGCCGCTGCTGGCACTGGTGGGCCTGCTGCTGGGCCTCGTCGCCGTGATCATCACGCCGCGCGAGGAAGAGCCGCAGATCGACGTGACGATGGCCAATGTGATCGTGCCTTTTCCCGGCGGCTCCGCCCGCGACGTGGAGCAGCAGGTGGCATCGCCGCTGGAGCAGCGCCTGGCAGAGATCGAGGGCGTGAAGCACGTGTATTCCATTTCGCGGCCGGGCACTGCGGTGATCACCGTGGAGTTCGCGGTGGGCGTGCCGCGTCAGGCGGCACTGGTGCGCCTGTACAACCAGGTCTGGTCGAATCTCGACCTGCTGCGCGCCGGCACAGGGATCGGCCAGCCGGTGGTCAAGCCGAAGGGCATCGACGACGTGCCGGTGATGGGCGTCACGCTGTGGACCGACGATCCGTCGCGCGGTCCTGCCGACCTGGCGCAGGTCGCCCGCAGCCTCGAGGTGGAGATCAAGCGGATTCCGGGCACGCGTGATGTGTACACCATCGGCGCACCGGAGCGACGCCTGGTGGTGACGCTGGATCCCGCCCGCATGGCCAGCCACAACCTCGCGGCGTCCGACCTGATGCAGGCGCTGCGTGCCGCCAACGTCGTGCAGCAGGGCGGCGAGCGCCCTGCCGCCACCGGCACGGTGCAGATGGTCGCCGGCACCTTCCTGGCCAGTGCGCGGGATGTCGCGGAGCTGGTGATCGGCGTCAACGGCGGCCGGCCGCTGCTGCTGGCCGACGTGGCGGACGTGCGCGCCGGCGCGGACCTGCCCGACAGCTATGTGTGGCACGGCACACCGGCGGGGCGTCCTGGTCCCGAGGCCGGCGTCGCGCCGGCAGTGACCCTTGCCATTGCCAAGAAGCCCGGCAGCAATGCCGCCGACGTCACCACCGCGGTGGCGCGGCGCCTGCAGCAGCTGGAAGGCGAGCTGCTGCCCGCGGGCGTACATGCCGCCGTCACCCGCGACTACGGCCAGACCGCCACCGACAAGGCCACCAAGCTGATGCAGAAGCTGTTGTTCGCCACGGTGTCGGTGGTGCTGCTGGTGCTTTTCACGCTGGGGCGGCGCGAGGCCATCGTGGTCGGCACGGCGGTGATACTCACGCTGGCGCTGACACTGTTCGCCTCGCGCGCCATGGGCTTCACGCTCAACCGCGTGTCGCTGTTCGCGCTGATCTTCTCGATCGGCATCCTGGTCGATGATGCCATCGTGGTGGTGGAGAACATCCACCGCCACATGCAGCGCGGCGGACGCACGCTGCTCGAGGCCATTCCGCCTGCAGTGGACGAGGTCGGCGGTCCCACCATCCTCGCCACCTTCACGGTGATCGCGGCGCTGCTGCCCATGGCCTTCGTCTCCGGGCTGATGGGTCCCTACATGCGGCCGATCCCGGTGAATGCCTCGGCGGGCATGCTGCTGTCGCTGGCGGTGGCGCTGGTGGTGACGCCCTGGCTGTCGGCGCGGCTGCTGTCCCGCCACGCGCCGGCCGCGCCCCCCGCGACGGAAGGGCAGGAGGCACGCGGCAGTTTCCTGCACCGCCTGTTCACACGCGTGCTCGGCCCCTTCCTGCATGGCAGTGGGGCGCCACGCCGCCGGCACCTGCTGTTTGCCGGCATGCTGCTTCTGGTGGTGCTCTCCGCGGGACTGGCCGCGCTGCGCATCGTGGTGCTGAAGATGCTGCCCTTCGACAACAAGTCCGAGCTGCAGGTGATGGTCGACCTGCCGGAAGGCAGCACACTGGAGACCACCAACGCCTTGCTGGCGGACATTGCCCTGCGCGTGGCCGGGGTGCCGGAGGTGCTGGATTTCCAGGGCTACGCAGGCACCTCCGCGCCGGTGAACTTCAACGGCCTGGTGCGCCAGTATTTCCTGCGCGCCGGCAGCAACGTGGGTGACCTGCAGGTGAACCTCGTGGACCGGCACGATCGCCGGCGCCAGAGCCACGAGATCGCGCGCGCCCTGCGACCGCAGCTGCAGCCGCTGGCCGCGCGCTACCAGGCCAGCATCAAGGTCGTGGAGGTGCCGCCGGGTCCGCCCGTGCTGGCGCCGCTGGTGGCCGAAGTCTACGGCCCGGACTACGCGCGCAGCCGCGAGCTGGCGCGTGCCGCTCTCGCGCGGGTTGGCCTGTCGAACCGCGA
>CBFGXE010000082.1:0-4233 GCA_965652645.1 uncultured bacterium
CCTCAATCAATCACCAGCGGAATGACCTCGTCATTGCGCCGCACGCTGAACTCCAGCCTTGTCCCGGTGGGAATCGACTCCCAGTACTTCATCACAGCTCTGGCCTTGCTTCCCGGGACCACCTGCTCGTTGATCCGCAGCAGCTCGTCCCCTTCCAGAAACAGGCACGGCCTGTAAAAAACCGCTGGTCTCAGGCCGGAGCCTGAGCTCGCAGCCGGTGCTGGCGTGCGCAGAGCCAGCGGCCACCAGCACGGCGGCCACGCACAACATCCTCAATCCCATCACAGCCTCCCTTCCGTTTTTCAGGTATTCCTTCCCTGTCGCATTTTCTTCACCGTGGAAACCAGCGCAGAAACGCTGATTGCCAACGCGACGATCACCCATCCCAACAGCGTGTAGTTGACCGGCTGCGCGGCAAGCGCGAGCCAGCCCGCCAGCAATGCCAGCACGGTCATCGCCACCGAGGCCACCAGGACGCCCGTGCGCGGCCGCGGCTCGCCGGCCTGTGCGCGGCGCGCGGCTTCGGCGCGCTTGCGCCGGCTCCGCCGGACGAGCCAGGCCAGCGCGAGCACCGTGGCCAACAGGCACAGCGGCATCGCCCATTCCATCAGGTCCGGCCCGCCCGCCATCTCCAGGAGCACGATCAGCAGGTAGCCGCCGTTGAACCCGATAAGCAGCGCCGCCAGCCCTTGGCCGATGGGCCGCAGGAACCGCATTTCGGATTCCGGAATCGGATCGGTCGGATCAACTCCCATGCCTTACCCCGCCTGCAACGCGAAGAAGGAAACGCCGTACATCGCCCACATCGCCATCAGCAGGAACGCGCCGCCCAGGAACGCCGCGAACCGGTGCATGACCTTGTTGTAGGTGCACTGGATGAAACTGTGGGCAATGCGCGTCAGCACGAACAGCCACGCCAGCGCCGGCAGCCAGGCCGGCGCGTGCCCGGTGCCGATGGCCACCGCACACAGCAGGTAGAACAGCACCGGCAGCTCGAACAGGTTGTTGTAGTTGTCCGACGCCCGCGAATCCTGCAGCCGTTCCGCCCGCTGGCCCGACAACGCCACCGACTGCGGATGGATCCGCCGGGCCATCATCTCCCCCACGCGGATGCGGAACATGCGCAGGGCGACGATGAAAGTGAGTCCGGCCATCGCCACGCAGGCTGCAACCAGATGTTGGGTGGGTGTCATGGGTTCCCCTCTTCTCCGTTCAGCGGCGGCACCGCCAGGATGATCGCGTCAGGCATGCCTGGCGCCCAGCATGATGACCAGCATGCCGACGAGGCAGATGGCCACGCCGGCGACGTCGGTGGCCGTCGGCCGCACCGAATCCACGGCCCACAGCCACAGGATGGCCACCGACACATAGACCCCGCCATAGGCCGCATACACACGACCCGCAGCCTGGGGGTGCAGCGTGAGCAGCCAGACGAACAGCGCAAGGCTAGCCGCCGCGGGCACCAGCAGCCACGCCGACTTCCCCTGCTTGAGCCACAGCCAGGGCAGATAGCAGCCGACGATCTCCGCCGTCGCGGTGAGCGCGAACAGCCCCAGCAGGCGCGCCCCGGCCAGGAGGTCAAACGACATCACCGGCACCTGCATGTGTCCCGATCACAGACGGCTCCCTTGTTCAGTCCGCGCCCTGGAAGGCAATGACGGCGCCCCCCTGCTTGAGCACCAGCGTCCGTGCCGGACCTTCTGCGGGCATGAACTCCAGCGTGGTCTCGCCGGCGGCGGCGTCTGCGCGCTCGCCGTCCAGGGCCAGGCCGGTCTGGCGGTCGCCGAGTTCGTCCAGGGCGTTGAGCACTTCGCCTTCCAGGCGCTTGAGGTGCTCAAGCGTGACGTAGAGGAAATTCCCACTACCGCAGGCCGGGTCCAGGATCCTGATGTTGCACAGGCGATGATGGAATTTCCTAAGCAGCGCAGCGGCTCGATCACGGTGGGCAGCACCAGCCGCTCCACATAGGCGCGCGGGGTGTAGTGGGCGCCGAGCTTGTGGCGGTCCCTGGGGCTCAGGGCGCGTTCGAGCAGGGTGCCGAAGATGGCGGGCTCCACGTGCTGCCAGTCGGCGCGGGCGGCGTTGGCCAGCAGGTCGAGCTGGGCGGCGTCCAGCGGCAGGGTGTCGGACTGCTTGAACAGCTTGCCGTTGAACTTGAGCACGTCGCCGGCGAGCACGGCGGAAAAGCCGCCTTCGTCCATGTCGCGCCAGAGCTGGGCGAGCATGCGCATGGCCACTTCGGGCTGCTCGCGGTGGGTGGTGAGCAGGGTGCGGAAGCTGTCGGCCGGCAGCAGGCGCACGTCTTCGGCAAACATGGTGAACAGGCAGCGCATGAGGAACTGGGCGACCAGTTCGGCGTCATGGCCGGCGTGTTCCAGGCTGCGGGCGAGCTTGGCCAAGCGGTCGGCGATCTCGCGGGTGACGCGGGCGGATTCGCGGCTGGGGTCCAGGCCCAGCGGGTCGGTCCAGACGCGGCGCAGGCGCTCGCGGATCTTCGGCTTGCGCAGGTCCTCCAGCGCGATGCGGTGGCTGCGCGGGTCCGGGAACGGGACGTAGGTGCCGCCGGAGCGGCTGAATTCTGAATACAGCTCGATGCGGTTGCCCACGTCCACCACCACCACGAACGGCGGACGGCCCTCGCCGGCGGGCAGCGCGCGGGCGTAGGCCTCGGCCTGGCTGCGGGCGCGCAGCAGGGCCTCGTCAAAGCCGCGGGTGTCGGCGCCGGCGCGGACCTTCTTGGATTCAAGGACGAACGCGCCGCGGCGGTACAGGTCGATGCGCCCGGCGCTGGTGCTGCCGTCGCCGTGGTTGAAGGTGATGGGGCGCTCGAACATGTAGTCCTGTTCGGGCGTGGCGTGCGGGGCGTCCACGCCCAGCAGGGCGCACAGGTCGATCAGGAAGCTTTGCGAGGTGGAGAGTTCGGAGGCGGCGACGCCCTGCCATTTGGCGATGAAGGCCTCGGCGGCGGCCTGTTCGGCCGGGTCCGCGCTGGCTGCGGCCTGCTCCCTGCGCACTGCATCCTCCACCGGTGTCCCCCCTGGACGTCTGGAAAGGTGAGGATACGACAGCTGGAGGCGGGGCGGAGGTGGGGTGTAGGATCAGCGCGCAAGCAACTCCACAGGAATGCTCCTTCTACCGCCCAGTGACTGCCATGAAAGCCAAGTACGATCTCGCAAAAATGAACAAAGTGAGCAGCGACGACTTCGTTGTGCAGCCGGCGAGCGGGCAGCCACAAGAGATACAGGCCGACCAGATTCGGTTCGCGCTGGACCAGCAGGCAATGTCGCGCTTTCACGCCCTGCTTGATGCGCCTTTGAAGGACAACTCTGCCGTTCGCCGCCTGCTGGACACGCCCGCACCTTGGGACACTACCCGGTAGGAGCGGCGACCCGGCGGGATTACGGCGCGCGTTTCCCAAGAAGGTCCGCCATCCGGGTTTGCCAGCCCGGCCCGCTCGCCTTCCACGCCACGAGCACCGACTCGGGCAGCCGGATGGTCACCTGCCGCCGGGGGTCGGTCGCGACCGGACGGCCCGCCCGCTTGATCACACCTTTCCTGAGCATGTCGTCGGTCAGCTCGGGAAGTTCCGCGTAGTCCTCAACCGACGGCTCGTGGGCGTCCACGCGCTCAAGATCCGATTTCAAGGTACGGCCCGATGCGGGCTTTTTCGCGTTCATTGGCCTTCCTCATACTGAAGATGTGGCGGACTGCACCACGGGGCGTATAGCCGACGACGACCATGCGGCCAGCCAGGAACCCGAAGCAGATCATGCGGATCTCACCGTAATCCCGGCGCGCGTCCTCCACTTCGAAGGTTACGCCAGCGAAGACCTCTGGAGCGTCTTCAAAATCGAGACCCCGATCTTCCAGCGTCCGGATGCGCTTGGCCGGATCGTAGCTGATGCGGCTCATTTATTGTAGTGACAACAATAGACCGCCGCAAGCACGTGTGCCCGCGTGAATTCGGCCGCTCCAGCTGCCGGTGGAAAGAGCAGAAAACCATGCATGACATCTCCTTGTCGTGGGTTTGCTTCCGTTCGGTGTTGGTCTTGCTCAGACCCGCTCGATCTGCGCCCCCAGCGCCGACAGCTTGGCCTCGATGTTCTCGTAGCCGCGGTCCAGGTGGTAGACGCGGTCGATGAGGGTGTCGCCTTCGGCGACCAGGCCGGCGAGGATCAGGGAGGCGGAGGCGCGCAGGTCGGTGGCCATCACCGGGGCGCCGCTGAGGGCGGG
>CBFGXE010000083.1:0-3952 GCA_965652645.1 uncultured bacterium
ATCACATCGGGGCAGGCCGGGTAATCCATGACAGTGCGGGCGGAAACCAGCGGCGTGAACGCCGCAGCGCAAGCCGGTCCGGCCAGGGGCATGATCCTCCGCCTCGAGGAGGTGGGCGTCACCGACATCGCGCGCGTGGGCGGCAAGAACGCCTCGCTGGGCGAGATGATCCGCACCCTGAAGACGCAGGGCGTGCGTGTTCCGGACGGCTTCGCCACCACCGCGGCGGCATTCAGGCGCTACGTCGAAGCCAACGGCATTGCGGTTCCGATGCGCGGGCACCTCACTGCCCTGCGCGAAGGGCGTGCCACGCTGGCCGCGACGGGCGCTGCCATCCGGCAGCTCTTCCTCGATGGCGAATTTCCCGCCGACATCGCCGCCGCCATCCTCGATGCGTATCGCGAACTGTCGCTGCGCTGTGGATCCGGGGGTGTTGCGGTGGCCGTGCGCAGCAGCGCCACGGCAGAAGACCTGCCGGAGGCCAGCTTCGCCGGCCAGCAGGAAAGTTACCTCAACGTGCAGGGGGAGGCGCAGCTGCTGCAGGCCTGCCGGCGCTGCTATGCCTCGCTGTTCACCGATCGGGCGATCGCCTATCGGGACAACCACAAGTTCGACCATGGCCTGGTGGCATTGTCGGTGGGTGTGCAGAAGATGGTGCGCGCGGACACCGCCGGCTCGGGCGTGATGTTCTCGATCGATACGGAAACGGGCTTTCCGGGCGCCATCGTGATCAATGCGGCCTGGGGGCTGGGCGAGAACGTCGTCCAGGGCGTGGTGGACCCCGACAAGTACGTGGTGCTGAAGGCGCCTTTGGCAGACCTGCGCTACCGGCCCATTGCCGAAAAGACCCTGGGCGGCAAGCAGCGCAAGCTCATCCATGCCACTGATGGCGGCGCGCGCACGCGCAACGTGGAGACCACTGCCGCGGAGCGTGCAAGCTTCGTGCTGGAGGACGCGGACATCCTGCAGCTGGCGCGCTGGGCCGTGACCATCGAGCGGCACTACGGCCGGCCCATGGACATGGAATGGGCGCGCGACGGCGAGACCGGCGAGCTGTACATGCTGCAGGCACGACCGGAGACGGTGCAGTCGGCCCTCGACTCGCCGCTGCTGACGACCTTCCACCTGAAGGAAAAGGGTCGCAGGCTCCTCGGTGGCGTGGCCATCGGCCAGGCGATTGCCGCGGGCGAGGTCTGCGTCATCCGCAGCGCTGCCGACATCGGCCGTTTCCGCGAAGGCTCCATCCTCGTCACCGAGACCACCGATCCGGACTGGGGGCCGGTGATGCGAAAGGCCGTGGGGCTGATCACCAACCACGGCGGGGCCACCAGCCATGCCGCCATCGTCAGCCGCGAGCTGGGACTGCCGGCCATCGTGGGAACGCAGCGCGCCACCGAGGTGCTGCGCGATGGCCAGCAGGTGACGCTGTGCTGCGCCGGGGGTGAAGAAGGCGTGATCTACGACGGGCGGCTGGCCTACGAGACCCGCGAGGTGGACCTGGCGGCAATCCCGCCAACGCGCACCGCGATGATGGTGAACATCGCCAGCCCGGCGGCGGCCTTCAGGTGGTGGCGCCTGCCCGCCAGGGGCATTGGCCTGGCGCGCATGGAGTTCATCATCAACAATCTGATCCGCATCCATCCAATGGCGCTGGTGAATTTCGACAGCATCGAGGATGCCGGGGCACGGCGCCAGATCGAGGCGCTTACGCGCGGCTATGCGGACAAGCGCGAATATTTCGTGGACACGCTGGCACGCGGCATCGCCAGGATCGCCGCACCCGCCTATCCGCATCCGGTGATCGTGCGGCTGAGCGACTTCAAGAGCAACGAGTATGCGCACCTGATCGGCGGTGCCGGCTTCGAGCCCGCGGAGGAGAACCCCATGCTGGGCCTCAGGGGTGCCTCGCGCTACTACAGCCCGCGCTACCGCGATGGCTTCGCGCTGGAGTGCCGCGCGCTGCGCAAGGTGCGCGAGGAGATCGGCCTGGACAACGTGATCGTGATGGTGCCCTTCTGCCGCACCCCGCGCGAGGCCGACCTGGTGCTGGCGGGCATGGCGGAGAACGGGCTGGTGCGCGGCAGGCAAGGCCTGCAGGTCTACGTGATGTGCGAGATCCCCTCCAACGTGATCCTGGCCGAGGAGTTTGCGCGGCGCTTCGACGGGTTCTCCATCGGCAGCAATGACCTGACGCAGCTTGTGCTGGGTGTGGATCGTGACTCGGCGGAACTTGCCGGCCTGTTCGACGAGCGCGACGAAGCGGTGATGCGCATGATCAGCGACGTGATCCAGCGCGCGCATCACTGCGGCATCAAGGTGGGCATCTGCGGCCAGGCGCCCAGCAACCATCCCGGATTTGCCGCCTTCCTGGTGGAGGCCGGCATCGATTCCATATCCCTCAACCCGGACAGTTTCGCGGCCACCACCCGGCGCGTCGCCGAAGCCGAGCAACAGATGGCATCGAGACTGGAGAAACCAGCATGAGTTTCATCAAGACTCCCCGCCCGTCACCGGAGCGCCTCGAAGAGCTGCATGAAGACTTCGCGGCCGTCGATGCGGATCAGGACGGGCGCATCGACTACGCCGAATTCGGCACGCTGATGGAGAACCTCAATGCCGGAATGAAGGGCCCGGCGCTGCGCATCGGTTTCGGCGAGATCGACACCGACCATGACGGCCGCATCAGCCTGGCGGAGTTTGTCGCCTGGCGCAGCGGCTGAGATTCTGCTGTCGGTGATCACCCGCGTCGCGTGTGACCTGCCGGGTCATGAGTTGTTTCACGAGCATGACTTGGTACCTCGACAATGGATGGTGGGGATGTTGCGGGGGTGGACCCTGCGCGCAGGGTTGCCTGGGGGGGATTCGCAGATGTACCTGCCCGTCAGGCCGCCGACATGCCTTCGCAACGCTGCCTTGCAGCGCCATTGCGCTTGTGCAGGTACATGGAAGTGTCGGCCTGGCGGAGCAGGCGGACGGCGTCGATGCCATCCTGCGGAAAGAGGCTGAAGCCGATGCTGCAGGAGACTGCCAAGTCGCGGCCGTCGATCCTCGCCGGGTGGCGCAGCGCATCGTGCAGGCGATCGATTGCCGCGCCCACCCGTCCTGCATCGCACACGTCGAGCAGCAGCAGCGCGAATTCATCGCCGCCCAGCCGCGCGACGGTGTCGCCGGCGCGCAAGGTGGCTGTGAGGCACACGCCGACGTGCTTCAGCAGTTCATCGCCGGCCCAGTGGCCGAACTGGTCGTTGACGGCCTTGAAGTGGTCCACATCCACGTAGATCACCGCGAAGCCCGGCGTCTGGCGCGGTCGTCGGGCGAGCGCCTGGTCGAGGCGGTCAACGAAGAGATAGCGGTTGGGAAGGCCGGTCAGCTCGTCGTAAAACGCGCGGTACACGATCTGCCTGCGCCGCTGCCTTGCGGCGAGGATGGTGGCCACCGTCTGCTTCAGCCTGGGAAATTGCATGCCGGACCCGTTCCGCTCTGAAAAGACCTGCGTTCCGATGCTGGCAACACTTTCCACCTCCCAGCGGGCTGTCGCTACGTGAGCCGCCCGCCGGTGGCCACCGAACGCTTGGGCCTGACTTCTTCGGGCCATGTGCGCTACGCGCTCAAGACCCCGTACCGGGACGGCACCACGCACATCGTGATCGAGCCGCTGGATTTCATGGCAAGGTTGGCCACGCTGGTGCCGCCGCCGCGGATGCACCTGACGCGATACCACGGTGTATTCGCTCCGCACAGCAAACTGCGCGCTGCCGTGACGCCCGCGCAACGGGGCGCCGGTGCTGCGCAGACAGCTCCAGTTGCCGATCCAGCCCGGCCGCCGACACCCAAACACGTGTCCATGAGCTGGGCACGGCGGCTCAAGCGGGTCTTTGGCATCCAGATCGAGGGCTGCGCCCGCTGCGGCGGCAGGCTCAAGATCATCGCCAGCATCGAGGAGCCGCAGGTC
>CBFGXE010000084.1:0-3831 GCA_965652645.1 uncultured bacterium
TGACTTCAACCTTGATCGAGCTGTGCGGATTGACCCAGTTGAATTCCGTCACCTTGCCCGAAATTGCCTGCGTGCGGGTGGCATCGTACATGGCGCCGGAATGGTGCGCGGCCACCGGAAGGGCGAAGAGGGCGGTGAGCACCAGCAGCCCGGAATGCGACTTCTTCATGCGGTTCTCCATGGATGCCGGCCTCACTGCTTGGGCGGCAGGTTGGGTACGTTGACAGGCCCGCGGGCACCGGCGAATGCGGCCTCCTTCAGCACGGTGCCGTCGGCCTTCGTGACCTCGATGAACAGGCCCCCCTTGTGCGCGGCCATGTCGCGCAGGGGATAGGTCACCAGCGTGACCTGGTCGCCCGCCTTCAGGCTGGCGGAACTCCAGCCCTGGCGCTTGAGGTTGTTGGGGCTGTTGAGTTCGATGGACCATTCCTCCCGCACCCCCGCGGAGCTGGTGACCGCCAGCTGGATGAAGGCGTGCGGATTGGTCCACTGGAACTCCGACACCGTGCCCTTCAGCGTCACCCGCTGGGTCTGGTCGAACATGGCAAAGGAGTGGTGCGCCCCGGCGCTGGTCATGGCCAGAAGGCCCAGCAGCACTGTGGCGGTCTGCGATTTGCGCATCGGCATCCCTCATTGCCGTGGATGGATTGCACGGCCCCCGGGGAAGTATATCCTGCTGTCCATAGAATCAGGATCGCGGGGGGCGAAAGATGCGGGCAACCAGGGTACTGCTGGGCGTTCTGGGCCTGGCCATGCTGGCCGGGGCGGGGGCAGGAGAGCCGGCCAGGAGCGCGGCTGCATGGCCGAAGGGCCAGTATGCGGCGCTCGACAAGCTGCCCGACTGGGGTGGGGTGTGGGTGCTGGCCCGGGCTGCGCCTGGCGAAACGCGGGCACAGCCGCAGCTGAAGGGCTCCTACCTGGCAGCCTATGAAAAGTGGCAGAAGGAAACCCGCGAGAACAACGGCGTGGCACGCCGCGAAGTCTCCAACTGCATGCCGCCGGGCATGCCGCGCATGATGGGCACCGGGCAATATCCCATCGAATTCCTTTTCACGCCGGGCCGCGTCACCATGCACCACGAAGCCTGGATGCAGACGCGCACCATTTTCACCGACGGCCGTGGCCATCCCGACGACCTGGAGGCCGGCGTATTCGGCCACTCCGTCGGCCGCTGGGAGGGGGATACGCTGGTGGTCGACACGGTGGGCATCAAGACCATCACCGAGATCGAGACCGGCATGAAGCACAGCGACAAGCTGCGCGTCACCGAGCGCATCCACCTTGCCGCCAACGCACCCGATACGCTGGTGGTGGAGATGACGATGGAAGACCCGGAGGCGCTGGCCGCTCCCTACAAGCGCACCCACACCTTCCGGCGCGAGCGCGACTGGAACCTGATGGAGTTCGTCTGCGCCGAGAACGACCGCAACCCGGTAAGCCAGGATGGCTTCACCCAGTTCGAATAAGGTCGCCGCCGCTGCGGCGCTGGCCTGCCTCGCCGTGGCGATGCTGCTGCCGGCCACCGCGCCGGCGCACCATTCCCTCAGCGGCCAGTTCGACACGGCGCGTACGTTCGAGATCACCGGTGTGGTGTCGCGCGTCGACTGGGTCAATCCGCACACCTACGTGTACGTGGACGTGAAGCAGCCGGATGGCCAGCTGCTCACCTGGAAGATCGAGTCCCATCCCGTGGCAATCATGCGCAAGGCGGGGCTGTCAAAGGGCGAACTGCTGGGGGATGGCCGGCCGGTATGGGCGCAGCTGCATCCCGCGCGTGGCAGCCAGCCCCGCCTGGCCTACCTGGTGCAGCTGCGGCTGGCCGATGGCAGGCAGATCCAGTTCACCCAGATTCCCGGGGCGGAGCAGCCATGAGGCGCGCGTTGCCGGTGCTGCCTGCGCTGTGCACCGCGATGCTGGCATGGGCGGCTGCGCCGGCTGATACGCCGCGTCTTCCCGATGGCCGACCTGACCTGAACGGCACCTGGGACAATGGCGGGGGCATCGATTTTGTCCGGCCGCAGGTGCGTGAGGATGGTTCGCTGTGCATCAGCGGCTGCAATGTGCCGGGGCCGCCGGCCGCGGCGGGCGCGCCTCCGGCACCAGCATCGCGTCCTCCTCCCGACCGTCCTCGGTACCGGCCCGAATTCCAGGCCCGCGTCGAGGACCTCCGGCAGCGCCAGCAGAAGCAGGACCCGGTGCTGCGCTGCCAGCCGCCCGGCGTGCCGCGCATCGGCCCGCCTGACAAGATCATGCACACCGCGCGCGAGGTGGTGTTCCTCTATGAGGACGTCTCCGGTCCCTTCTTCCGCATCGTGCCCCTGCGCCCCGGCGTGAAGCGCGTCGACGACAGCGAGAGCTACCTGGGGGATGCCACCGGCCACTGGGAGGGGGACACCCTGGTGGTGGTGACGCGCAACTTCAACGACCTCACCTGGCTCACCGACGACGGCGCCTTCCACACCACCGGTCTCGTGGTCACTGAGCGGCTCACCCGCCGGGGCAACGAGATCGATTACGCGGCCGTGGTGGAAGACCCGGCCGTGCTGGCCGAACCCTGGCGGCCCAGGCCGCGCCGTTTGGTGCTCACCGACGTGGAGATGGCCGAGCCTGCGCCCTGCGTGGAGCAGGACCTGGAGCACATGGTGGATGACACCTACCACGCCAATCCGCGCTGACACCGGGCCGGGCAGGCCGGCGGAGTTGAAAAAGCCCCGCCGCAGGGGTTTACGCGGGACCTCGCAACCCCTAGAATCAGCGGCCCGCTTGGAGGGTCAAGCGGGGGCAATGCCGGATCCTGCGACACTGTGCTTGCACAGGCGAGGGTCAGGCGGGCGGAAGATGTTGAAGCAGAAGGGCCCCCGAGCGGGGCCTTTTGCTTGATGGGAGGGCCTTTGGGCCCTTTTTTGTTTGTCGGGCCAGCCCCGGGGAGGATCGAAGTCATGCTGCGAGAGCGCCTGATTGCGATTACCGAACCGCTGCTGGTGCGACTGGGATATGAGCTGGTGGATGTGGAGTACGCGGCCACGAGATCCGAGGCCACGCTGCGCGTCTACATCGACTGGCCTGACGGCAGGATGCCGGCGGACAGGGCCGCGGTGCCGGATGACGGCACGCGGGCCTTTGACGGCATCGGGGTCGAGGATTGCGAGCGGGTGAGCCGGGAGCTGTCGGCACTGCTGGATGTGGAAGATCCCATCGCGGTGCCCTACCAGCTGGAGGTGTCCTCGCCGGGCATGGACCGCATCCTGCGCACCCCCGCGCACTACCAGCGGCATGCCGGGCAGCGCACGCATGTGGAGCTGCTTGCGCCGCGCGACGGGCGCCGCCGGTACACCGGCGTGCTGCTGCGCGCGGGCGATGAGGATTTCGACTTGGACGTGGATGGTGCGGTGGTGACGATCCGCTACGCCGAGGTGGGCAGGACCCGCCTCGCGCCGGACTGGTCGCGCCAGCAGCCGCGAAGGAAGAAACGATGAACAAAGAGATCCTGATGGTGGTGGATGCCGTCTCCAACGAGAAGGGCGTCGACAAGGAAATCATCTTCGAGGCGCTGGAGGCGGCGCTGGCCGCGGCCACGCGCAAGAAGCACGGCGAGGAATGGGACGTGCGGGTGGCGATCAACCGCAAGACCGGCGACTACGACACCTTCCGCCGCTGGAAGGTGTTCGCCGACGATTCCACCGAGCTGGAGACGCCGGACCGCGAACTCAGGCTCGAGGATGCCCTCGACATCGACAAGGATGCCGAGCCGGGCGGCTTTGTCGAACAGCCGATGGAATCGGTGGCCTTCGGCCGCATCGCCGCCATGCAGGCCAAGTAGGTGATGGTGCA
>CBFGXE010000085.1:0-3275 GCA_965652645.1 uncultured bacterium
AGCCGCGCGAGGGCCGCCCGGGCTTCCTCGAGGAATGCGGCGCCCGCTGCCGTCAGGGCGGCTCCGTGGTTCGTTCGTTCCAGCAGGCGTACGCCAAGTTCCTCCTCCAGCGCCTTCACCTGCATCGACAGGGGCGGCTGGGACATGTGCAGGTTTGCCGCGGCGCGGGAGAAGTTGCCGGCTTCGGCGACGGCAATGAAGTAGCGCAGCTGGCGCAATTCCACTATCTGGATTCCATATGGCGGAGGCTCGTATATTGTATTGGAGCATATGGCGCGGTCCAAGGCACCATAGGGGCCCGAATTGCCCGTCTCCGGAAGGATCCCGCCATGCCCGTCTATCGCTCCCGCACCAGCACCCACGGCCGCAACATGGCCGGCGCCCGCTCGCTGTGGCGTGCCACCGGCATGAAGGACGGGGATTTCCAGAAGCCCATCATCGCCGTGGCCAACTCGTTCACGCAGTTCGTGCCCGGCCACGTGCACCTGAAGGACCTGGGTCAGCTGGTGATCAGTGAGATCGAGGCGGCCGGCGGCGTGGGCAAGGAGTTCAACACCATCGCCGTGGACGACGGCATCGCCATGGGCCATGACGGCATGCTCTACAGCCTGCCCTCGCGCGAGATCATCGCCGATGCGGTGGAGTACATGTGCAATGCGCATTGCGCCGACGCGCTGGTGTGCATCTCCAACTGCGACAAGATCACCCCCGGCATGCTGATGGCGGCGATGCGGCTGAACATCCCGGTGGTGTTCGTGTCCGGCGGCCCGATGGAGGCCGGCAAGACGCGCCTGGCGGCCGGCAACGAGGTGGCGCTGGACCTGGTCGATGCCATCGTGGCAGCCGCGGACAGCAAGGTGTCCGATGCCGACGTGCAGAGCATCGAGCGCTCGGCATGTCCCACCTGTGGCTCCTGCTCCGGCATGTTCACCGCCAACTCGATGAACTGCCTCACCGAGGCGCTGGGCCTGTCGCTGCCCGGCAATGGCTCCATCGTCGCCACGCATACGGATCGCGAGCGGCTGTTCCGCGAGGCCGGCCGCCTCGTGGTGAACCTGGCGAAGCGCTACTACGAGCAGGGTGACGAGAGTGTCCTGCCGCGCAATGTGGCCTGCAAGTCCGCGTTCGAGAACGCGATGACGCTGGATATCGCCATGGGCGGCTCCACCAATACCGTGCTGCACATCCTGGCCGCGGCGCAGGAGGGCGGTATCGACTTCAACCTCGCCGACATCGACCGCCTGTCGCGCGCCGTGCCGGTGCTGTGCAAGGTGGCGCCTTCCAGCCACTACCACATGGAAGACGTGCATCGCGCCGGTGGCGTGATGGCCATCCTCGGCGAACTGGATCGCGCCGGCTTGCTGAAGACGAATGTGCCGACGGTGCACATGCCCACGCTTGCCGAGGCATTGGAGAAGTGGGATGTGGTGCGCTCGCAGGATGAATCCGTGCGCGAATTCTTCCGCGCCGGCCCGGCCGGCATCCGCACCCAGAAGGCCTTCTCGCAGTCCTGCCGCTATCCGGACCTCGACCTGGACCGGCAGAAGGGCTGCATCCGCTCGCGCGAGGCGGCGTACTTCCAGGATGGCGGACTCGCCGTGCTGTGGGGCAACCTGGCCGAGCGTGGCTGCATCGTGAAGTCCGCCGGCGTGGATCCTTCCATCCTGAGGTTCAGCGGCCCGGCCTACGTGGTGGAAAGCCAGGACGCGGCGGTGGAGGCCATCCTCACCAACAAGGTGAAGGCTGGTGACGTGGTTCTGATCCGCTATGAAGGACCGCGTGGCGGCCCGGGCATGCAGGAGATGCTCTATCCGACCAGCTACCTGAAGTCGCGCGGGCTGGGCAAGGCCTGCGCGCTGGTCACCGACGGCCGCTTTTCCGGCGGTACGGCAGGGCTGTCGATCGGCCACGTCTCGCCGGAAGCGGCGGAGGGCGGCAACATCGGGCTGGTCGAGAGTGGCGACACCATCGTCATCGACATCCCGGGACGCGGCATTCGCGTGGACGTCAGCGACGAGGAACTGGCGCGCCGTCGCGCTGCACAGGCCGCCCGGGGCTGGAAGCCGGCCGTGCCGCGCAAGCGACAGGTGACCATGGCGCTGAAGGCCTATGCGAAGCTTGTGACCAGTGCGGATCGCGGCGCAGTGCGCGATCCGGAACTGCTGAAGGATTGAGCGTGGCTTGCGGCCGCGGCCGGGGGAATCTGCAGGCGCTTGCGGCGCTGGTGGCGCCGGCAGCCCTGGTCGCGCTTTCCGCCTGCGGGCCGCGCACCGGGACTGGTGATGCAGTACCAGCCGGGCCTGTGGACACAGCGGGTCGCCTGGCACTGCGCGTGACCGGCGCGCAGACCGGCGCCGAAGGCAATCGCTGCATGCTCACCGTGCAGGCGCACAATGACACCGGCACGACAGCGCTGAACGTGCAGGCCGCATGGATGGCGCGTACCAACGGCTTCGGCTTCATCTCCGACTACCAGGTGCTCGGTGATTTTGCAGACGGCGAGCAGCGCACGGTGCAGTTCGGCATCTTCGGTGCCCCTTGCGACGCCGTGCAGGGCGTGGAGTTGAGCCGCGCCGTCTGCACTGTGGGTCCCGTCCAGTCTCCACCGCAGAGCTGTGCTGATCTGGTGGTGCTGGACGCCCGTTACATTGCCGCCGACCTGCCGGCATCCCGCTGAGCGTCGCGCAGCGGGTTTCCCGCAGCCAGGTTGTCCGGCGCATAGCCCGTCCGCATCCAGGATTTCCGGGTCCATGCAGGGAGTGCCATGAACATCGAAGGTTTGTCGCTGGACCAGATGCGCGTGGCGCTGGCGGTCGCGGCCACCGGCAGTTTCTCGGCCGCGGCACGGCAGTTCCGCCGGGCGCAGTCCGCGGTCAGTTATGCGGTCACCACGCTGGAAGCGCAGCTTGGCACGCGGCTGTTCGATCGCAGCGGCCCGCGCACCAGGGTGGCGCCCGAAGGCGTGGCGCTGTTGGCGGAAATGGCGGCCATCGTTGCCCGCGCCGATGCACTCCGCCAGCAGGCGAAGGTATTGGCCGGCGGCCGGGAGCCGCTGGTGCAGGTGGTGGCCGACAGCCTGTTCGACGTGGCGTCGCTGGGGCCCCTGTGGCGTGAGTTCAGCACCACCTTCGATGCCACGCGGGTGGGCATCGACGTGGAGACCATGCAGCGCGTGCTCGATCGCGTCAGTGACGGCGACGCGCACATCGGGATGCTGGCCAGCCTGTCATCCGTGCCTTCGCACCTGCGCAGCATGTCGCTGGCGCCGATCCGCC
>CBFGXE010000086.1:0-3179 GCA_965652645.1 uncultured bacterium
CCCAGCGCCAGGGCACGGGTCACCCCCACGGTGAGGGCGGCTCTTCTGTTGGTGGTGCGTTGGCCCCCGGTAGGAGCGCGCCATGCGCGCGAAGCCGCGTGACCCTTCATCCCTCGGCCGCGGCTGTCCTGCACACCTCCTCCATGGCCTCCCTGCAATGCTCCGCCCGGTAACGGGTCTGGAGACCGGACATGGCGGAACAGGTGGACGTGGCAATCATCGGCGGCGGCCCGTCAGGGCTGACGGCCGCGACCTACCTGCGCCGGTTCCTGCGCAGCGTGGTGGTGCTGGACGCCGGCGCCAGCCGTGCCCGCCACATTCCCGAGAGCCACAACTGCCCGGGGTTTCCCCAGGGCGTGGCGGGCGATGAGCTGTTGCGCCGGATTCGGGAGCAGGCCGAGGGCTTCGGCGCGCGGATCGTGACGGCTCGCGCGGAGGGGCTGCGGGAAGTGGATGATGGCTTCGAAGTGGCAGCCGGTCCGGAACGCTGGATTGCCGGCAAGGTGATCCTGGCCACCGGGCTGGTTGACCGGCTGCCGCGGGGCAAGTGGGTGGAGGATGCGATTGCCTGCGGCGCGCTGCGCCTGTGCGCGGTCTGCGACGCCTACGAGGCACGTGATGCCCGCGTCGCTATCCATGGTCCGGCGGACGGGCTGTCCGGGCACGTCCGTTTCCTGCGCGGATACACCCCGCACCTGGCGGTGCTGCCATCGGACCGGGACCTGGACCCCACCGTGGCCGCGAAAATGCGGGCGCTGGGCGTGCAGGTGTTCCCTGCTGGAGGTTCGCTGGAGTTCGACGGTCAGCGTTGCAGCTGGCGGGCGGCCGATGGCAGCGTAGCCACGTTCGACTCCGTCTATCCCTATCTCGGCTACGAAGGCCGCAACGCTCTGGTGGCCGACTGGGGACTGGAGGCCGGTGAAGAAGGCGAGCTCAAGGTGGACCGCCACCAGCAGACCGTTCGACCCGGCCTGTATGCGATTGGCGACGTGGTCAGCGGCCTGAACCAGATCGCCGTGGCCGTCGGCCAGGCCGCCGTCGCCGCCACCCATGCCCACAACGCGCTGCCGTTCGTCCCCAGGGACTGAAGTCTCTCAACTGGCGGGTGCAGTAGTGGGCTTGGTAGTGGAGGTGAAAACCGGTTTGTCCGCTCAGTCGGACAACGCGAGCGATGGAAAGTGTTCTTCTGCATGACAGTTGGCGCATAGAAGAATGCACTTGGCCAATTCGAGACGAATGTCGGCTTCGCTCCGGTTAGAAAGCGCGCGCACGTCGAGATTGAATCGTTTGCCGGACGGCTCGACGTGGTGCCACGTGAGCGCCGCGACATTTTTCCGGTATCCGCAGCGGGTGCAACACCCCCCGGCCTCCCCGATGAGTTCCATCTTGCGCCGGATGCCCCGCGCTTGCTGGTTCGCATAGCTCTGATGGCGGTTGTTCGTGTCGGCGTTTTTGCACAGGCGCGAGCAGAAGCGCCTCTGGCGTCCGCGAAGTCGGCCGCCGCAAGTTGTGCACGACAGTGTGGATTCCATCAGATTAGAGTAATCCACACGCGCCGGGCGTACGCAGATTGAGTAAGATTCATCCGAGCACGGGCCTATAGCTCAATGGTTAGAGCAGAGGACTCATCGGAAGGTGACCCCGGCACCGTAAGGGCCGGTGGAAAAACGGGATGAATTCAGGGGAACCTCAGCGGCGGCAGCGATGCCGGACGGTGGCAACCCTGAGCCAAGCCGGCGGTACACCGCCGGAAGGTGCAGAGACTACCTGGGGGCTTGAGTGCCCTTGATGACAGGCTGGAGCGTCCCGCACCCCACCAGCGCAGGCTGAGGGTGATGAGATAGTCCGCGCCGGGCGGAAACGCCCGGGTGAAGCGAATCCTTTGGTTGCAGGTTCGAGTCCTGCTGGGCCCACCATTGTTTTGGGGAGACTGGATTGGAAGCAAAAGAGCTGCTGGACGCGATCGAACGCGAAACCGGCGCGGACCCGCGCTGGGCGGTGATCTGGCTGCACGGCCTGGGCGCGGATGGCAACGACTTCGTGCCGATCCTGCCGGAGCTGGTGCGCCGCGACTGGCCGGCGATCCGGTTCGTGTTTCCACACGCGCCGGTGCGGCCGGTGACGATCAACAACGGCATGGCCATGCGCGCCTGGTACGACATCCGCGAGATGGACCTGGCCAATCGTGCCGATGAGCAGGGCGTGGCGGAGTCGGTGGCGCAGGTGGAGGCCCTGATCGCGCGCGAGGGGGAGCGCGGGATCCCGCCTTCGCGCATCGTCCTTGCCGGGTTCTCGCAGGGCGGGGCAGTGACGCTGGCCGCAGGGCTGCGGCGGCGCGAGCTGCTGGCCGGGCTGGTGGCGCTGTCCACGTATGTCCCCGCGGCCCAGGGCGCGCAGGCGGCGCTGGTGGAAGGCGCCGCGCGGCAGCCGGTGTTCATGGCCCATGGCAGCCACGACCCGGTGGTGCCGTACGCGGCTGGAAAGCAAAGCGCAGGGCTGCTGCGGCAGCTGGGGTTTGAAGTGGACTGGCACGAGTACCCGATGCAGCACGGGCTCTGCGCCGAGGAGGTCCGCGACCTGGGCGACTGGTTCACGGCGCGGCTGGCGAGCGGCTGAGCCGTGGCCCAGGCCCGCGAGCCCGAGCCCTGGCTGCCCGACCTGTGCCGGCTGCCGCGGCTGGCGGCGATGCTGGGCCTGGCCGAGCTGGTGGTGGTGGTGGTGGCGCTGGTGCCGGACGGTTCGCCGGGCTGGTCCCTGGGACGCTTCCTGTCGGTGAGCGGCTACGCGCTGTGGCTGGGGCTGGCGGTGTCGGTGCTGCTGTGCCTGTCGCGGCGCGGGCTGTCGCGGTTCAATCCGCGGGTTGGCTCGCTGCTGGCGGTGGCGCTGGCGGCGGTGGTGGCTGGGCTGGCCGCGGCGATCGTGCATGGGCTGTTCGTGAGCGTGGGCAGCGAGCCGGATGACTGGGCATGGCCTTCGCTGGTGCGCTTCGTTGCCGGCTCGGCCGGCGTGGTGGCGCTGATCACGGCGCTGGCGCTGCGCTATTTCTACGTCACCGACCGCTGGCAGGCGCAGGTCAGCGCGAGCGCCCGCGCCGAGGCCGACGCACTGCAGGCGCGCATTCGCCCGCACTTCCTGTTCAACAGCATGAACATGATCGCCGGACTGCTGCCGCGCAATCC
>CBFGXE010000087.1:0-3152 GCA_965652645.1 uncultured bacterium
TGCTGCTGGGCGCGTCGGCCTGAGCGCGGCGCGCTCGCATACAATGGGCCATCGCCGATGGCCGGAGTCCGCATGCGCCTGAAGTCCCTGCAAGTCGTGCTGCCCTCCCTGCTGCTGGCGCTGCCCCTGCTGCGCACCGCCATGGCGGACGAGGGCATGTGGACGCACGACAACTTCCCGGCGGGCCAGGTGCGGCAGCAGCATGGCGTGGACATCACCCCGGCGTGGCTCGAGCACGTGCGCCTCGCCACCGTGCGGCTCGCCGGCTGCACCGCATCGTTCGTCTCGCCCGACGGCCTGCTGCTGACCAACCACCATTGCGTCTCCAGCTGCGTGGCGCAGCTGTCCACTGCGGACGAAGACCTGCTGCGCGATGGTTTCCTTGCCGCCTCGCGCAACGAGGAACTGCGCTGCCTCACGCAGCGCGCCGACGTGCTGATGAAGGTGGAAGACATCACCGCGCAGGTGAACGCCGCCACGGCGGGCCTTGATGACCGCGCGGCCAACGAGGCCCGCAAGCAGGTGCTCACCCGACTCGAGAAGGCCTGCGAGCAGGCTGCACCCGTGCGCGAGCCGCGCCGCTGCGAGTCCGTGGCGCTGTACGGCGGCGGGCAGCACTTCCTCTACCACTACAAGCGCTACGAGGATGTGCGTCTGGTGTTTGCGCCCGAGGCAGCCATCGGTGCCTTCGGCGGCGATCCCGACAACTTCCAGTTCCCGCGCTGGACGCTGGACATGGGCCTGTTGCGCGCCTACGAGAATGGCCTGCCCGCGCGCACGCCCGATTACCTGTCAATCAACTGGAACGGCCCGGCAGAGGGCGAGCCGGTGTTCGTATCCGGCCACCCGGGCACCACGCAGCGCCTGCTCACCGTGGCGGAACTGGAATCCCACCGGCGCATCCTGCCGCTATGGCTGCAGCGCGCCAGCGAACTGCGCGGGCGCTATATCCAGTTCTCGAAGACCGGGCCCGAGGCGGCACGCATCGTGAAGGATCCGCTCGCCTCGGTGGAGAACCGCATCAAGGTGCGCCGGCGCATGCTGGACGCATTGCTCGACCCGGCGCTGCTGGAAGAGAAACGCGCCGCCGAACAGAAACTGCGCGCGGCCACGCACCTGCCGGCCGGCAAGCCGGACCCCTGGCAGGAGATCGAGCGCGCCATGGCGCGCGAGCAGGAGCTGTATCTGCCCTACACCTTCCTTGAGGAAGCCGCGGGCTTCGACAGCACGCTGTTCGGCTATGCCCGCTCGCTGGTGCGCGCTGCCGCCGAACGCAGCAAGCCGAATGAACAGCGTCTGCGCGAATACGTCGACACCGCCCTGCCACAACTGGAGCAGCGGCTGCTGGCCGCCGTGCCCGTGTACGCGCAGCGCGAGCAGCTCACCCTTTCCTTCGGGCTGGAGCGGATGCGCGAGTTCCTCGGCCCCGACCATCCTCTGGTGCGCAACCTGCTGGCCGAACTCACGCCGGACGAGCTGGCGCGCGGCCTGGTATCCCAGAGCCGGCTGGCCGATCCGGATGAACGCCGCCGACTCTGGGACGGCGGCCAGGCGGCCATCGAGGCCTCTGATGACCTGATGATCCGCATCGCACGGCTGGTCGACGGACCCGCGCGCGCGGTGCGCAGGCAATACGAGGATGAAGTGGAGGCCGTGGTAGACGCGGCCACCGCCACCATCGCCGCCGCGCGTTTTGCCGCGCTGGGCACCAGCGTGTATCCGGACGCCACCTTCTCGCTGCGCCTCAACGTGGGTACGGTGCGGGGCTGGACGGAAGGCGGCGAAGACATCGCGCCCTTCACCACGCTGCGCCGCGCCTACGAACGCGCCACCGGTGCCGAACCCTTCCTGCTGCCCCGCAGCTGGCTGGCGATGCGCGACAGGCTCGACCTCGACACGCGCATGAACCTTGTCACCACCAACGACATCATCGGCGGCAATTCCGGCAGCCCGCTGCTGAACGCGCGCGGCGAGGTGGTGGGACTGGTGTTCGACGGCAACATCCACTCCATCTCCGGCGCCTACTGGTTCGATGCCGCGCGCAACCGCGCCGTGGCGGTGCATCCGGCCATCATGCGCATGGCGCTCACCGAGGTGTACGGCGCCAGCGCCATCGCGAAGGAGCTGGGTTTGTGAGCGGGCTGGTCATCCGCCCCGCCACACTCGCCGATGCCTGGGCCATCGCCGGCATCTACAACCACTACGTGCGCAACACCGTCGTCACCTTCGAGGAAGAGCCGGTCACCACCCGCATGATGGAGCAGCGCATTGCCGCAGTGCGCGATGCATCGCTGCCCTGGCTGCTGGCCGACAGCCGCGACGGCATCATCGGTTACGCCAGTGCCGCGCGCTTCCACACCCGTTCCGCCTACCGCTACGCGGCAGAAACCGCCGTGTACCTGGCTCATGGCAGCCAGGGCCAGGGCACTGGCACGCGGCTGTACGTGGAACTGCTGAACCTGCTGAAGGACAAGGGCATCCGCACCGCGGTGGGACTCATCGCGCTGCCCAATGCGCCTAGCGTTACGCTCCACGAAAAGCTCGGCTTCTCCCACACCGGCACGCTCAAGTCCGTGGGCTTCAAGCAGGACCGCTGGGTGGATGTCGGCTACTGGCAGAAGCTGCTGTAATACCGCGCTCAATCGACTGCCCGGGGGACCTATGGACGAGAAGAAACTGAGCCGCCGTCACATGATGGGCGGCGTGGTCACGGCCGGCACCGCCGGCGTGCTGGGCGCGCTGGCACCGAACGAGGCCGCCGCACAGGCCACCCCGAACGTGCAGTTCCCCGACCGCGGCACGGCGCAGAAGCCGCCCATCACCGACGTGAAGGACAAGGTCGCCTACATCACCGGCGGCTCCAGCGGCATCGGACTCGGCATCGCGCAGGCACTGCACGAGGCCGGCGCGAAGGTGATCCTCGGCAACTACAACGACAGCCAGTGGGCCGAGGCGCTGCAGAAGTTCCCGCGCAACGACCCGCGCGTGAAGACCATCGTCCACGACGTGATGGAACGCGACAAGTGGGAACAGAAGGCCGACGAGATCGAGAAGCTGTTCGGCCCGGTCGACATCCTCGTGAACAACGCCGGCGTGGGCCTGCAGCAGGGCATCGTCGACGGCAGCTACAACGACTGGGACTGGGGCATGGG
>CBFGXE010000088.1:0-2813 GCA_965652645.1 uncultured bacterium
AGAGAACTACACCCGCGCCATCTCCGCAGCCATGTGCCCAGACCGGACGCATACGGACGAAGCGCAGCTCGTTGCCAAGTTCGCGGACTGCGCGGGTCGCGCGCAACTTCCCCTGGCCATGCAGCCGGCCACAGCACTGGCCCGGCGGATACTCGACCTGGAAAACGCCCCGGACGCGGGAGCGCTCATCGCCGGCTGAAAAGGACCTCCTGGAAGGACGTCCTGGAACGAAAGCGCCCCGGCATGGAAGCCGGGGCGCTGGTCTCAGGCAGGATCTGCAGGGTCTAGCGGCTGACCTGCAGGCTCGCTCCGCCGTCCCGGCCGCCCGTGGCGGTCGCGACCACCTTCACCCACAGCGCATCCTTCGCCTTGTAGTAGGCGGTGTCGCTGGCCTTGCGCAGCGCGTCCAGGCTGTCCACCGCGGTGCCCGCGGCGGCCGTGGTGAAGCCCGGCAGCTCGAAGATCACCCACGAGCCGGGATTCAGCTCCGACAGCGACAGGTTCACCGACGGCCGTTCCGTCTTCACCTTGATCTCGGTGCCGGCACGCACGTTGGTGCCCGTGAGCTGGTAGTCCTTGCCATCGCGGCTGAGGATGACCGGCGGCTGCGCCGGGGCTCCGCCGGGACCACCGGCGCGCGGGGCTGGCGCCGGACCGGCAAAGCCAGGTCCACCGGCACGCGGCGCGGCACCGCCGGGACCCGCCCCCGGGCCAGGCACCGCGCCCATGCCGGGACCAGCGCCGGGAGCGCCACCCCTTGCAGGCGCTGCGCCCGGAGCACCGCGCGCGCCGCCGCCACGCGGTCCGCCGAATCCGCCACCGGGGCCACCGACGTTCAGGCGACCGACGTCGCCCTTGCAGATGGCCGCATTCCAGTCGCGCTTGATCTGGCAAGCCTTCGTGTCGGTGGCGATGCTGTCGTTCACGCCGTCGTGGATCAGCACATAGGAGTTGGGACCACCGCCCAGCGAACCATCGCGGTCGAGGATGGCCGCGGTCTTGTAGGCCGTGCTGCCGCCATGGTCATTGCCCCAGCGGCGCTCCATCGGCGGGAAATACACCGGCTTGGCATTGACGAACTTCACGTTCTCCACGGCGTTGTTCGAGCTCACGCCGAAGCTGGTGTACAGCAGGTACGAGAGCGCGCCGGTCTTGCGCAGCGAGTTGTCCTGGTAGTTCACGAACGTGGTGTTCACCACGTCATGACGCAGGTCGTAATACTCATAGGCGCGGATCGGGAAGTCCGGGATCATGGGCTTGGGCAGGCTGCGGCCGTATTTCTTCTCTTCCGGCGTGCGCGGATTGCCGATGTTCTCGGTCTCGCCCACGAACAGCGAGTCGATGACCTTGGAGGTGAAGGGGTCGCGCCCCGGGGCACCCGAGGCATGCGTGTAGCCCATGGCGTTGTCGGCCGCCTTCAGGTTCTTGAAGGTGTGCATCTCGCCGCGGCCCCACACGCCGCCATTGCGGTTCTTGTAGGCGGTGAGGTTCTCGAAGACGGTTTCCAGCGTCAGCCCGTTCGGCTCGTTGGGATTGGCCTTGGGCATGTGCGAGCTGCCGGTCACCGTGAACGTGTTGTCGGCGTTGATGTTGCGATCGAACATGAAGCCGTCGTAGTTCGAGTGGGCCACGTTGCCCTTGAACTCGCCGAACGGCGTGCGACGCGGCCAGGTGTTCTTGCTGATCTCCGTGCCTTCGAACTGGCCGTTCGGGTGCTCCGGCAGCGACAGCCAGAAGCCGTTGGCGTCGGAGCCGGCGGCCACGTTGTCGCGGTACGTGTTGCCGGGATTGGTGATCCAGAAGCTCGCCACCGTGTTGTCGGACGGGAGCAGCACGTCCTTGGAAGCCTGGCCCGCCGCCCTCACGACGTTGCGGGCGTCATAGTCTTCCATCTCGCCGGCGGCGGCGAGGTTGGTCGGCACGCAGGGCTTGGAGGTGTGGCACTTGGTCTGGATGGCCAGGTTCTTCACGTACTCGTTGCTGTGCTCGATGCCGTCCTCGAGGAAGAAGCAGTGGCCCACGGTGTTGTAGGTCACGTTGTTGTGGATCTGCAGGTAGTTGGTGCCATGCACGGTCACGCAACGGTTGTAGGTGTCGTGGATGGCGGCGTTCTTGATGTACTGGCCCTTGGCGTCGCCCACCAGGTGCCAGTGGATCGGGTAACGCGCCAGCGTCAGGTTCTGGCCCATGCGGTTGAGCTCGACGCCAGAGACGTACATCCGGCTCGAGGGCATGGCCATGATGTGGCCGCCGAAGAACGACTGCGCCGCATCTTCCGAAGCCTGGATCTTGATGTTGCGGGTCAGCAGGCCCACCTCGCCGCGCTCATCCACGCCGAAGGTGATCTTGCCGAAGTGCATGTATTCCAGCGGCTTGTCCAGCGTGAGGCTGTTGCCGCTGATGGCGGTGATGGTGCGGCGCTCTGCCTGGCGCGGATCGTAGTCCGTCGAGGCCAGCACGATCTCGTCGCCCACGCGCCAGCCGGAAGCGTCCAGCACCTGGATGCGGTTCGCGCCGGCGTTGGCTGTGGCCGCGAGCTTGGTCCAGGTGTGCGAACGGTCGCCGTGCAGGTTCAGCGTGCCGCCGGAGATCATGATGCCGCGGTCACCCATGCCGGCCATGACGTCCTCACCCTTCACGTTGTCGGTGAAGGTGATGGTCGCCTTGCGGGTGTGGGGCTTCGAAGCCGTGCCGATTTCCAGCTCGCCGTGCAGCATGATCCACTCGGTGGTCAGCTCAAGGTCCGCGTCATTGGAGAAGGTGAGCTTGCCGTCGATCGACAGTCCGGCCAGCGCGGGCGGGCTGACGTCGAG
>CBFGXE010000089.1:0-2584 GCA_965652645.1 uncultured bacterium
CGTGCCACACCTTGTGCGAGAAGTGGGTATCGGTGGTGACGATGTAGACCTCGGCACCGGCCTTCTTGAACTCCTCGTAGCTTTCGGCGGCGTCTTCGACTTCGGTGGGGCAATTGAAGGTGAAGGCGGCCGGCATGAAGATCAGCACGGACCACTGGCCCTTGAGGTCGGCATCGGTGACTTCGATGAATTCGCCGTTGCGGTAGGCGGTGGTCTTGAACGGCTGGACTTCGGTGTTGATCAGGGACATGGAATCCTCGTGGGTTGGAGGGAGGGAAAGGGCCGGCTGGGTGCCGACGTCGGGGGAATGATAGGGGCGGTGAATCAATCTGTAAAATCGATAGTTCTTATCTTTTCAATAGTCTCTATCAATCGGTCGGGTAGGCCGATCAGGGGTATTGTCATTGATGCTGCAATGCAGCAACATTGACTCAGGTCAGGTCTTTGCCTGACCGTTTTCCGTATCCGTATTCCCTCCCACGCGTATGCGGAAATTTCGAAGGCGGCTCCGGCCGCCTTTCTTTTGCGCGTCGGGCCGGGGCTGCTGGAATCGTGGGTCTTTGTTGTGTGGCACCGCGACTTGAAGGGCCCCGCCGCGGCCGGCAGGCCTTTGCGCTCCATGTCCCCCGGCCTCCGCCTGCGGCTACGGCCTCCTCCTTTACTTACGTGCAAAGGCCTCCCGGCCACGGCGCGGCTCGGCTCCGGTTGGAGGTAGGGTGCGGCTGGCGGGGGGCGGGGCCAGATCATAGGATGCGCCGATGGATCGGACTCCGACCACTCCCGAAGCGCTGCTGCGGCAGGCGCGCGCGCGCATTGAAGCGAATGAGGCTTCGATGCTGCTGGCGCATGTCCTCGGGCGGACGCCCGCGTGGCTGTACGCGCATGGAGGCGATGCGATTCCCGGGGCGGACGTGCGGCGCTTCCACGAACTGGTCGAACGCCGGTCGGCGGGCGAGCCGGTGGCATATCTCACTGGCCGGCGCGGGTTCTGGACGCTGGATCTTGCGGTTACGCCTGACACCTTGATCCCGCGGCCGGAAACAGAGCTGCTGGTGGAGCTGGCATTGGAGCGGGTGGCGGATGGGCTGCCGGCGCGGATCCTGGACATGGGCACTGGCAGCGGTGCCATCGCGCTGGCGCTGGCTCGTGAGCGGCCAGGGGCCGAGGTCACCGCCACTGATCGCAGCGCCGCGGCGCTGGAGGTCGCGCGCCGGAACGCCCTTGACCACGATATCGGCAACGTGCGCTTCGCACTGGGCGACTGGTACCAGCCGGTGAGGGGCATGCGTTTCGGGCTGATTGCGTCCAACCCGCCGTACATCGCCGACGGGGACGGCCATTTGGAGCGTGGTGACCTGCGCTTTGAGCCGGCGGGGGCGCTTGCCTCCGGTGGGGATGGCCTGGATGCGCTGCGGGTGATTGCGGCCGGGGCGCGGGAGCACCTGCAGCCGGGCGGTTGGCTGCTGGTGGAGCACGGGCTGGAACAGGGGCCGGCGGTGCGCGCGCTGTTCGCCGAGGCGGGCCTGGAGGCGGTGGAGACCGCCCGCGACCTTGAGGATCGGGAGCGGGTGACCCTTGGCCGGTTGCCGGGCGCCGGATGAGCGGCTGGTAAACTGCGCCGTTTGCAGACACAGGTCGGGAGTCCCGCATGCGCACGCTGTATCCGGAGATCGAACCCTACGACAGCGGCATGCTGCCGGTGGATGGGCGCCACACGCTCTACTACGAACAGTGCGGCAATCCGAAGGGCAAGCCGGTGGTGCTGCTGCACGGCGGCCCGGGAGGCGGCTCCAGCGTGAAGATGCGCCGCTTCCATGACCCGGCCAAGTACCGGATCGTGCTGTTCGACCAGCGTGGGGCGGGCCGCTCCACGCCGCACGCGGACCTGACCGACAACACCACCTGGCACCTGGTGAAGGATATCGAGGCCCTGCGCGAGCACCTGGGCATCGAGTGCTGGCAGGTGTTCGGCGGTTCCTGGGGCTCGACCCTGGCGCTGGCCTACGCGCAGAGCCATCCGCGCGCGGTGACCGAGCTGGTGCTGCGCGGGATCTTCACCCTGCGCCGGTGGGAGGTGGAGTGGTTCTACCAGCAGGGTGCCTCGCGGCTGTTCCCCGAGGCGTGGGAGCAGTACGAGGCGGCGATCCCGGAGGATGAGCGAGACGACTTCATCGCCGCCTATCACCGCCGCCTGACCAGCGACGACGAGGCCACCCGGCTGGCGGCCGCGCGCGCCTGGAGCGTGTGGGAGGCGGCGACCTCGTTCCTGCATATCGACGAGGAATTCATGCAGGGGCACGAGGATCCGCACTTCGCGCTGGCGTTCGCGCGGATCGAGAACCACTACTTCAGCAACCGCGGCTTCTTCGAAGTCGATGGCCAGCTGCTGCGTGACGTGTACCGGATGATCGACATCCCCGGCGTGATCGTGCATGGCCGCTATGACGTGGTGTGCCCGGTGGCCAACGCCTGGGACCTGCACAAGGCCTGGCCGAAGTCGGACCTGGTGATCACCCCGGCGTCGGGGCACTCCGCGTTCGAAGTGGAGAACGTCGACGCGCTGGTGCAGGCGACCGACCGGTTC
>CBFGXE010000090.1:0-2249 GCA_965652645.1 uncultured bacterium
GTAGTTCCGGTCCATGTCGCTGACCTGGAGCTCGGCTTTGACCACGGTGGAGTTGAGGGCCATGGGGAACCGCTGGAGAGGAGAGGGCTGCCACTCTACGTCACAATGTCACGCTGGCCCGCGTTGCCTCGTCCTTACCGTGGACCCCAACGGAAAGACACCATGAGCAAACTGGACTACTTCGCCGCCGCGCCCGCCGCAATGAAAGCGTGGATGGCCGCATCCGCGAAGATCAACGCCAGCCTGGACCCGGCGCTGGTCAGGCTGGTCGAGATCCGCACCTCGCAGATCAACGGCTGCGCCAACTGCATCAACATGCATACCACCCATGCCCGCGAGGCCGGCGAGACCGAACAGCGGATGCACCTGCTGGCGGCCTGGCGCGACGCGCCCTGCTACTCGGCCCGCGAACGCGCCGCCCTGGCCTGGACGGAAGCGATGACCCGGCTCGCGGACGGAAGCCGCCTGCACGAGGAGGCTTTCGCCGCTCTTCAAGCCGAGTTCACCGCCGAGGAGCAGGCCGTGCTGACCCTGGTGATCAACGTGATCAATGGCTGGAACCGGCTCTCGGTAGGCTTCGGCAGCTGGATCGATCCAGAAGACGCCAAGCGTTACCAGCAGGCCACGGCCGTATGAGCGACGCTTCCGACCCGGCGGCGGGCTTCGACCCGCTCCGCCCCCAGCTGATGCGGGTCGCCTACCGCATGCTGGGCTCGGTCGCCGACGCCGAGGACGTCGTGCAGGAAGCCTTCATCCGCTGGATGGATACCGACCGCGAAACGGTCCGCGAACCCGGGGCGTTCCTGCGCCGCACCGTCACCCGCCTGTGCCTGGACCAGCTCAAGTCGGCGCACCGCCGGCGCGAGGTGTACGTCGGCCCCTGGCTGCCCGAGCCGGTGGTGGAGGACGAGATCGACGAGGACGTGACCCTGCCGTTGCTGTTCGCGCTGGAGCGGCTCTCGCCACTGGAGCGCGCCGCCTTCCTGTTGCACGACGTCTTCGACGTGGGATTCGACGAGGTCGCGGAAACGCTCGGCCGTGATTCCGCGGCCTGCCGGCAGCTCGCCAAACGCGCGCGCGCGCACGTCCGCCAGGCGCGCCCGCGGTTCCGGCTTGAACGGGCGCGCGCGCTCGAGCTGGCCCAGGCCTTCTTCACCGCCTCGCGCAGCGCGGACCCCGGCGCGATCGGCGAGTTGGGCGCCATGCTGGCCGAAGACGTCGGCATGTACACCGACGGCGGCGGCAAGCGGCCGGCGGCGATCAGGCCGCTGTTTGGCCAGGAACGCGTGCTGCGCCTGCTCGGTGTCCTGGCGGGGCACTACGCGCAGCACGGCTCCACCCTGGTGCGCGTCGCCTTCGTCAACGGCCTGCCCGGCTTCATCACCCGCGAATCCGACGGCGTCCTGCAGACGACCGCGCTGGACATCGAGGACGGCAGGATCACCACCGTCTACGTGGTCCGCAACCCCGATAAGCTTCGACACCTGAACTGAGCGCCGCCACCGCCTTCCACGAGCACACACATGACCCCTGAGAACCAACGCTCCCGGCTGGCAACAACCTTTGCGCGGATGAAGCGCTGGCCCCTGGGCCAGTGGCTGTTCGGCCGCGTCGTGTGCTGGCGCGCGCCCTACTTCGGGACCATCGCCCCGCGGTTCCACGTGGTTGATCGGGACCGCTGCGAAGTATCAATCCGCGACCGCCGCCGCGTGCACAACCACCTCGGCACCGTGCACGCGATCGCCCTGTGCAACCTGGCCGAACTGGCCGGCGGCGTGATGATGGAAGCGGGCACGCCGCGCGGCATGCGCTGGATCCCGAAGGGGATGACGGTGGAATACCTGAAGAAGGCAAAGGGCACCATGCGCGCCGTGGCCACGCCAGCGGCGACGATAGAAGTGCGGGATTCAGGCTACGACGTCCCGGTGGACGTGGAAGTCCGCGACCCGGAGGACACGCCGGTGTTCCGGGCGCGGATTGCCATGTGGGTGTCGCCGCGCCGCCGACCGGCCTGACCCGGCTCACGGCGAAGCTACACCCGGCGCAGCGTCCGCTCCGCCAGCAGCGCCACCACCGCCGCCAGCGCGAAGCACCCCAGCGCCAGCCACACGATCCCCCTGACCCCCACATCCGCCAGCCGGGTCAGCAGCACGCCACCCGCCCCGGCGGCGAGCATGATCGAGAAATTGAACACGCTGGACTGCAGCGAGGTGGCCACGTCCCGGCCGCGGTCCACCTGCCGGGCGATG